>CAZFBD010000028.1:0-54587 GCA_964517125.1 uncultured Acidimicrobiales bacterium | reverse complement strand
ACCCACGTCCATCCTGAAGGAACCGATGCCCGGCAACCGGACGACAACCGGACGATTGCCGGGCGCAACGGTCAGTCGAGCACGCTTCGGCCCATCCAGCCTGCGATTTGCAGTAATGCTGGGGCGTCGGGGCCGGGGTCGACGACCTCACCGAACGGCATGTCGGGCTGATCACGGCCTTCGGCCGGGATGAACTTCACGCCGAACAGCGCGCCCTGCAGCAGCTCGTCGTCGATGGTGAAGTCGCCCCCCCGTTGCGGTCGCAAGGTCCCAGCCGTGAACGGCCAGTTCGGCTGTGTAGGCAACCAGGACGCCGCTTCGGGGCATGGTGCCCCACGGAACTTCGAAGTCCTGACCGAGCTTGGCCGGATCGGTCCATGCTTCCATGACGGCGTGTGCTGCGTCCCGGTAGGACTCGGCCCATCCGGAGTCCTGCGCCTCTTGCTGGGTGGTGGAGAAGTGCTCGCCCCGCCCCACCGCTGCGGCTCGGCGCATGACGAGACCCAGGTGTTCCTGGAGCTCTTTCACGGTGAAGTCTGGACACGGCGTGGGTAGCCCGAGTGCCGAATCGTCGGTCGCTTCCATGAGGTTGCCAACGGCATCGGTCACCTTCGCAAAGGCGAAACGAGGGTCGTCGGCAGCGGGCATCTGTGGTGTCTGTTCAGTCATGAAGACAGCAAAGCATCCCAAAGTGGACACGCAATGGCCACTTTGTTGAGATACCCCGGAACTTCTACATCATTGGGACAACGGGGGACCCATGGTGAGTCAGCAACGACCATGCCCCGTCCACGAGTTCGAAGACGTTCGTGGCGGCGATGGTGGCTCCGGCGGATCCGTCCATGAGGTTCTCGTCGCAGGTCACCACGCCCACCTCACCACGAACGAAGCCCTCGACGTTGGTGAGAATGAACTGGTTGTGGCCGCCACCCCCAAAGATGGCCGCCCAACTCGACAGCACCTCACGCTCACCTCGCAGGATCCGCCAGCCCGGATGCACACACACGATGTCGTCACCCGCCGACCACAACGCCGTCATGGCATCGAGATCGCGTTGTTCGTGCGCGTCGTAAAACGCCTGATTTGCCGCCAACAGGGACTCCACGTTTCCGGACATGTTTTCGAGTCTCCCCTTCGCGTGCCTACGCTCGGTGGATGACCACGATTCCCGAGTCCTTCACCGCCCTCCTCGTGAAGGGCGACGGCTACACCGACACACCGGTCGGCCACATTCATTACGACTCCTTCGACGACTATCTGGAGCTCGGCGAGGTGGCCGTTCCTGAACTCGAAGCCGGGCAGGTGTTGGTGGAGATGACGCAGTCGGCCATCAACCCGTCCGACCTCCACTTCCTGAAAGGCGAATACGGCCAGCCGCGCATCGCCGGAGCGGCGGCCGGGTTCGAGGGTGTCGGCACCGTCATCTCGTCTGGTGACGACCCCTATGCCACATCGCTCGTGGGCCAGCGTGTCAGCTTCGTCGCCACACCCAACGGCTCCGGCACCTGGGCCACACACGCCATCACCGACGCAGCAGTGTGCATCCCCATGCCGGACACGGTCGCAGACCCCGACGCCGCCGGCTTCATCGTCAACCCGTTGACCGCTGCCGCCATGTTCGCTCAGGCGAAGGATGCCGGCTCGCCTGGTGTTGTTCTGACCGCCGGCGCAAGCCAGGTTTCCAAGTTCATCATTGCGCTCGCGCGCGACGAAGACATGGCCTCCATCGCCATCGTGCGCCGCGACGTTCACACGGACATGCTCACCGAGCTTGGTGCCACAGTGGTACTCAATCAGAACGATCCCGACTTCGCCGAGCAGCTCGCTGCGGCGCTGCGAGAGCACAAGCCGCAGATGTTCATCGACGCCGTCGTCGACTCCACCTCCACCCAGATCTTCAACGCCATGGGCCGCAACAGCACCTGGCTGATCTACGGATCGCTCAGCCCCGACACACCGCCCCTGTCGAACCCCGGCGAGCTCATCTTCATGTTCAAGGAGATCCGCGGATTCTGGCTGACGCCATGGCTGATGGGTGCGTCGCTCGACGAGAAGCTTCGCGTCTTCGGCGAGGTGCAGGCCCGTTTCGGCGATGGCCGGTGGAGCACCGACGTGGGCGCCACTGTGGCGCTCACCGATGCCATGGACACGTTGGCGACCGTGCTCAAGGACCCGCGCGGCAAGGTGTTCATCACACCCTGACCGCTGACCTTCAGCTGTTGCGAATGGTGATGGCGTTGGCGTGCGCGGGGAAACCCTCGTGGTTCGCCAGCGCCACCGTGCTCTTCGCAACCGCCTGCAGCGCCGAGGGGCTCAGGCTCCCGATCGCAGCCGCCTTCAGGAACTGTTCCACGGTGATACCACCCGACTGGTTGGCGAAGCCACCGGTGGGGAGGGCGGCCGGACCGCCGAGGGTGAAGTTTCCGGCCGAGAACGGCGTGTGCTGGCCGAGCAGGATCTCCCCTGCGTGGTGGACGCCGGCCGATGTGGCCCAGGGGTCGGCCACGGCGAACTGAATGTGTTCGGCCGCGAACCAGTTGGCCACGTGGATCGCTTCGGTCATGTCGTCGACCAGAATCGCTCCCCCGTTGACGCCCATCGCCGACGCGGCGGCATCGCGACGTTCCTGCGGCAGTGCGTCCGCTTGCTCAGCGATGTGGATGTTCGCCTCGTCGATCACGGACTGATCGGGGGTGACGAGCACGACCGTGGAGTCCTGGCCGTGCTCGGCCTCGTTCAACAGATCGGCGGCAAGCCACGCGGGGTTCACCGAGCGGTCGGCCACGACCATGCTCTCGGTTGGACCAAGGACGACGGAGTCGACGCCATGGGCGCGCACCTCCAGCTGTGCCAGCGCCACGGGAGGGCTGCCTGGTCCGACGACCATGCCGTGGGAGGGGATGGACTCGGTCCCGAACGCCGCAGCTGCCACTCCGGCAGGACCGTTCACACGAAACACTTCACGGATGCCAAGTTCATGGGCGACGGTGAGCACCGCGGCATCGACCTCGCCCGAACCCCCGGGAACGGGCGGCACGATCACCGTCAGCTGCGGAACTCCCGCGACCACCGCTGGCGTCGCAATCTGCGCAAGCACCGATGGGTAGCTCGCCTTTCCGCTCGGGCAGAAGAGGGCCGCCGAGGAGACCGGTCCGACCCGCTCACCGACGACGTGGCCGGGAGCGATCTCCGAGGTCCAGCTCTGGCGGCGCCGATGCAGCGCTTCGTTGAAGCGACGAATGTTCCCGATCATCTGCCGAATCCCGGTGTGCACGTCGGGGTCGATCGTCGCGAGCGCGTGAGCGAATTCGTCGTCGCTCACCCGGAGGCCAGCGGCATCCACCTGGACACCATCGAAGCGAGCCAACGCATCGATCAGTGCGTCGTCCCCCCGCTCCCGCACATCGTCAACAAGTCCACGAATCGACGTCCGAAGCTCATTCGAGAGCTCATGCGACGTGCCTCGGTTGTGCAACCAGGTCCGCTCGTCGGCGGTCATTGACTTCCAGTGAAACTGTCGGAGCATGCCGCTCAGCGTAGTGACAACGCCGACCGCTCCAATTGGGCTCCGCAGCGATCAGCCGTCGAGATGACCCTCGAGCACATTGACCGTGTTCGTCCCGATCTCCTCCACGGCATACCCGCCCTCCATGCAGTACACGGTGGGAAGTCCGGCGGCGCCGATATGGCGGCCCATGGTGGTGAAGTCGTTCGACTCCAGTCGGAAGCTACTGATGGGGTCGGCCATGTAGGTGTCGACGCCCAGCGACACCACGAGCGCATCGACGCCGTGCGCGCCGATTCGGGCGAGGCAGTCGTCGAGCGCTGCGACCCACTCGTCGAACCCGGTTCCGGGCGCAAGCGGATGATTGACGGTTGCCCCGTCGCCGGCACCGGCTCCGGTCTCATCGGCAAACCCGAGAAAGTGCGGAAACTCGCTGCGAGGGTCCCCATGGATCGACGCGAAGAACACATCGCCGCGATCCCAGAAGATGTCCTGGGTTCCATTGCCATGGTGAAAGTCGACGTCGAGGACGGCCACCCGTTCGGCGCCGTCGTCACGGAACCCCTGCGCTGCCACCGCAGCGTTGTTGAGGAAGCAGTAGCCGCCGAAGAAGTCGCGAGACGCATGATGTCCCGGCGGGCGGCACAGGCCGAACGCAACGGACTCGCCTCCGCTCACCAGGCGTTGCGCCGTGCGTGCGATCGATGCGGCCTCGTGGGCCGCAGACCAGGTCCCCGCAGTGATCGAGGTTTCCGCTGCGAACGCGTAGTACCCGAGCATCCCGTCGATGTCGGCCGGCACTCGCTGCGCCATCCGTCGTGCCGGAAAGCATGTGGGGATCATGTCGCCGGCATGCCCATCGGCGACCCAGGCATCCCAGCCAGTCCGCAGAAACTCGAGGTACCCGGCATCGTGCACCGCCGCAAGCAATCGATCCTCCACCGGCTCGGGAGCCGTCACATCGGTGAGCCCGCGATCGACCAGGGCCGCTTCGATGTACTCGACCCGTTCCGGACACTCGAACGGGGGCACGAGCACTCCGCCAGAGAGCTCGCCGGACGGAAAGTGCGCCCGGTGGCCGTCGCTCCGGACGATTCGCATCAACCGGCGTCGGGGGTTTCCGCGAGGGTGCGGTAGCCGCCGCCGTAGAAGATGACCGGCTCGCTCGGCTCCTCGGGGACCTCCATGGAGGTCACGTTGCACAGCGCGAACTCGTGGTCACCGGCATCGATGACCTGGTTTGGGGTCAGCGTCAGCCATGCGGTGGTCCCAGCAATACGCGGCGCACCTCCGCTCATCTCCCAGTCGAGGCCGTCCAGACGTTCATCGGGCTTGCGCATGCAAGCGTTGCTCACATCGATCTGATCGGCGCCAAGGACATTGACTCCGAGCACGTCGGCCTTGCGAAGTTCACCCCAGGTCGACGAACCGGTCGTGCAGAAGAACCCTGCGAGCGGCGGGTCCAGGGACACGCTCACGAAGCTGCCAATGACCATCGCCTGCGGCGCACCATCGACCATTGCGGTCACCACGGTCACACAGGTGGGCACCTGGCCCATGACCTGTCGGAAGAACTTCGGATCGATCGCATCAGTCATGTCGCAAGACTATGCGAGACCATGCGAGCTGGCATCGCTCGGTCTGACGTTGGTCAGGACGGCTGCTGGTTGAGCGCCTGCAGCAGCGGCGAATCGAGCAGATTCTCGAGCATGGTCGCCAGTGGCTCCAACGTGTCGAAGAGCTGTTCGGCGTTTGCACGTTCCGGATCCAGATCGTCGAGCAGCTCGATGCCGAGGAACAACGCACCGATGGCCTGCGCAATCTTCTCGTGCGGCACCGCCTGCGCAATCGGCGAGTGCCCGAGCACCCGCACGATGGACTCGGACAGCATGCGGTTCCAGGGTTCCAGCTCGTCGTAGAGCTTGGGGCCCATTTCCGGGTCACCGGCCGCTCCGGCGAACGCCTGGGTCAGCACGGTCATATTGTCGTCGGCCCGGTCCTCGGCGTTCAGCACTCGGGCGATGCGGATGAGATCGCTGAGCTTGTCGGCTTCTTCGAGACGGACCTGGTGTCGGGCCATTCGTTTGGTCGACAACTCGGCGACCGACGCAATGACGAGTTCGTCGACGGAGCCGAAGTGATAGAAGATCAGCGCCTGGTTGAAGTCGCCCTCTCGGGCAATCGCTCGGGCGCTCGTTCCCTTGATCCCCTCGGCCTTCAACGTACGGATGGTGGCAGCGACGATTCGGGCCTGGGTTTCTTCACCGGTGGCCGACGTGCGCTTCTTCGGTGCTGCCATCTCGCTGAGTCCGATCGTCATCCCGCCACCTCGACGTGGCACGTGTCGCCATCGCAGTGGTGTGCGCTGAGCATCCCCGAGACTAGCGATCGGTTGGCCGAAAGTGCATGAAAGAAGCGCTCTGCCAATGGTGCGAACGCCGTCCCGGTGAGCCGGAACGACATGGACCGCCACCGCTTCGTCGCCCAGAGGCACATCAGGAAGGCCTCCGGGCCGACCCATCCCCGACCCAGGTCGTCCAGGATCATGAGCTCGACCTTGTACCAGGGCTGGTCGCCGTAGAGCTCCCGGACGACCGGATCGCTCGTAGCGAGAAAGCGGAGTTCCACGTGGCACGGCTGCAGCATCAGCCAGTGTCGACACCGCCGGCACAACTCACACGTGTCGTCATAGATCACCGTGAGCCGAGTCGGCGGCCATTCGGCCTGCAGGCGTCCCCACCGGTCGTTCGGTCCGAACATCGGATTCAGACCGGGAACGGCATGGTGTCGGCGGCTGGAGGTGGCGGCATTGTCATGCTGGGCATGGCCGGGGTGAAGTTGCGGGTGTCGTTGTGCCGCTGAATTCTCCAGAAGACGGCCATGTTCACGAAGTGAATGACGCCGAGGCTCACGAGCAGCAGGCCCAGCTTGGTCACCAGAACTTCCGTGGCATCGATTGCCGTCTCCGCGCCGTTGGTCTGGAAGATGAGCAGGGCGTAGCCCAGGTTCAGCATGTAGAAGCCGGTGACGAGCAGCCGGTTGATTGCGGCCGCCATGCCGGGGCGGTCCTCGAAGACCGTCTCCAGGAAGATCGTTCCGTGGGTGAACAGCGTCTTGGCAAGGATTGCCGTGAGCCCAATCGCCGCGACGGCGTACAACAGGTAGGTCCAAATCAGGTAGTTCATGATGTCTCTCGTTTCCAATGCATGTGTCGTATTGAGCAACTGCTCAATACATACAGTTGTACATTGAGCACTCGCTCAAGTCAAGAGATCTCCCGGCAAAACCAGCGGTTACCCCAACCATCCCACCAAAGGTGCCTGGCACCTTGAGGGCGAATGGTGCCAGGCACCTTCTGAAAAGCTTGCTGGTGCCAGATTTTTTGGGGGATACCTGGGCTGGTGCCAGCTTTTGAATCTTCGGGAGGTCCGATCCTCTCGCGCTGTTCTGACGCTCGACCTTGCCCTGATCTGGCGCTCGGTCTGTCTGCTCAGGCGCTTGGTTCGTCGCCGAGGAGGTAGCGGGGGCCGACGCCTCGGACCGCTACCTCGTCGTTGGTGTTGTAGATCGCACAGCGATCCAGCGACAGGCAGCCGCAACCGATGCACTCATCGAGCTTGTCCCGAAGACTCGTCAGCGCAGCGATCTGTGCATCCAGTCGAGGCCTCCACGACGACGCCAGTCGACTCCAGTCCGCATTCGTGGGGTTTCGTCCAGCCGGCAACGAGTCGAGTGCGTCCGTGATCTCCTCCAGCGAACGACCGACTGCCTGGGCAGCCGTGATGAACGAGATTCGACGAATGGACTCACGGGCAAACCGACGCTGGTTTCCGCGAGTACGGGTCGAGGTCACCAAACCACGGGACTCGTAGTAGCGCACGGCCGACGTGGCGATGCCGCATCGTTCCGCCACTTCACTGATGGAAAGGAGCTCATCACCACGGTTCGACGCCATGGTTCAACCGTACCGAGAAGTTGTTCTTGACTTGAAGTGCACTTGAAGTTTTACGATTTCCTCATGGAAGGGAACACGAGCGACAACACCACCACCGCCTCCGTCGGCGCGACAGCCGACTTCACCGAAGGCACGATGAAGATGGCCACCGTTGGCACCCGCCGTATCGTCGTCATCCGCACCGCGTCCGGGCTCCACGCCCTCGACAACGCCTGCCCGCACCAGGGCTACGGCATGGCCACCGGAGCTCTCGATGGCGAACTCATCACCTGCCAGTGGCACAACTGGAAGTTCGATGTCCGGGACGGTTCGTGCGTCCGCGGCGAGGAAGCCATCCCCTGCCACGCCGTCACGATCGACGGCGACGACGTGCTGGTTTCCGTCACTGAGCCAACCAACGAGCAACAGCGCGAGGCGCTCTGGCCGAGCCTTCGGTCTGGAATGGAGCGCCACTACGTCGGGCAGGTCGCCCGAGACACCGCCCGTCTGCTCCGCGCAGACGCATCTCCCGCCGAGATCATGGCCGACGCACTCGCCATCGGGGCACCAAAGAACGAATGGGGCATCGGACACGAGATGGCTACGGCAGCCGACTGCCTTGCGTGGTCAGAGATTCGCACCGGCGACGAGCAGGCACTGCCCCTCGTGCAGGGGCTTTCGGGGATCTCCGAGGTTTCGCGGGACCGTCCCGCACGCCCCGTTCCCGCGCCGGATGCCACGATCGACTTCGGAACCGCGATCGAGTCCGAGGATGTTGAAGGCGCGATGGCGTCGGTTGTGGCATCGATCCACGATGGCGCCGAGCCGGCGCACCTCCGGCATGAATTCATCGATGCCGTGTCTCAACACCACCTGGACTACGGCCACGGGATCATCTACACCCAGAAGGCGTTCGAAATCCTCGATCGCATCGGTTGGAGTCACGCTCCCGATCTCCTCCCACATCTGGCGGCCAGTATTGGTTGGGGGACCCGCGAAGACGTCCTGCCCTACATGCGCAAGGCCATGCGTTCCATCGAATCGGTCGATCTCGGTGCGCTCGCTGCAGCCGAGGACCGGAGCACGACCGGATGGTACGACGACGATCTCGTCGACCGACTGCTCGTCGCCGACACCGCCCCCATCGAGATCGCCGCCGAAGCCGTGCTTCAGGGAGCTGGGGTGGAAGGCCTGTTGGATGCGGTGACCATCGGTGCATCCCGCCGGCTGCTTCGCCACGATCTCGACGTCGAGTTCAACGAAGCCGAGGACTTCGGGTGGCTCGACATCACCCACGCCCTCACCATGTCTCGAGCCGTCCGCTGGGCCTGGCAGAACGACCCGGGACCACACACCGCTCGCCTCGCCATGTTTGCGACCTGGCTACTGTTCGACAGCGGTCGAGCAGAACGTCGCCACGGAGTGCCACAGGCTGCCGTCATCGACACTCCAGCAACCGACTTCGGCCGTGCCATTCGTTCCAAGGACGTTGGCGCTTCGCTCGGTTGGGTTCATGCAGCTGAGCGCACCGAAGCCGTCGATGCGCTCATCGATGCTGCCCTCGCAGATCAGGCCGGCTCGTTCATCGTGCACGCCCACGTGATCAAACTGACCCAGGCCGCAGCTGAGGAGGCCGAGACGATCGACTCGGTCGAACCACTCCTGGCCGCCGCTCGCTTCACCGCAGCACCTCGACTGGAACGGTTCGTGGGCGCAAACGTCGCCGCCTCGCTCGACTTCGTGCAAACCGGATCCCCACCCAAGCGCTGACGCTACGAGGATCTGTGGACCTGAGCGGTCGCTATTCGACCACCACCGTCCACAGATTCCGTGGTTGGGGCTAGTTGTTGCGGCGCTTTTGGATGTTGGCCCATTCGTCGCGGAGGCCGACGGTTCGGTGGAAGACCGAGGCATCGTCAAGATCGGCGGCGAAGTAACCGAGGCGTTCGAACTGCACGACCTGGCCGGGCTCGACGTCGGCGAGGATCGGCTCGAGCTTGGCCCCGGTCAGTGTCTCCCGCGCGTTCGGGTTGAGCGACGACATGGGGTCGGTGCCGTCACTACCGGGGTGCAGGTCGGTGAACAGCCTGTCGTACAGATGCACCGTGGCGTCGATGGCATGCGCAGCCGACACCCAGTGGATCGTGGACTTCACCTTGCGCCCGTCGGGCGCCTGGCCGCCGGAGGTCTCCGGATCGTACGTGCAGTGCACCTCGACCACGTTGCCGTCGCCATCGGTGACCACGTCGTTCGCCGTGATGAAGTAGCCGGCACGCAGCCGAACTTCGCGGCCCAGCGTGAGGCGGAAGTACTTCGGCGGTGGGTCGAGCTTGAAGTCGTCCTGCTCGATCCAGAGCTTGCCGCCGAACGGCACCATCCGAGTGCCGGCCGCTTCGTCTTCCGGATTGTTGATCGCCTCGCGATTGTCCTCCTGGCCTTCCGGCCAGTTGGTGATGACGACCTTCAGCGGACGAAGCACCGCCATACGCCGCAGCGCCGTGCGGTTGAGCTCGGTCCGGATGAACGACTCGAGCAGTTCGATGTCGTGCGTGCTGTTCGTCTTGGCCACACCGATGTGCGACATGAACGCCCGGATCGCCTCAGCCGGGTAGCCGCGACGGCGAACACCCCGGAGCGTCGGCATGAGCGCATCGTCCCAGCCGGACATCACGCCGTCCTCCACCAGCTGACGGAGCTTGCGCTTGGACGTGACCGTGTGCGTCAGGTTCAGTCGGGCGAACTCGGTCTGTTCTGGCTGCTCGTGCGGCAGCTCGAGGTTGTCGAGGCACCAGTCGTACAGCGGACGGTGGCTGTCGAATTCGAGTGTGCAGATGGAGTGGGTGACGGCCTCGATCGCGTCGGACTGACCATGGGCCCAGTCGTACGTGGGGAAGATGATCCACGAGTCGCCGGTCCGCTGGTGATGAACACGACGGATGCGATAGAGCACCGGGTCACGCATCTGCATGTTCTCGTGATTCATGTCGATCTTGGCGCGGAGCACCTTCTCGCCATCGGCGAACTCGCCGTTGCGCATCCCTCGGAAGAGCGCCAGATTCTCTTCGACCGTGCGATCGCGCCAGGGCGAGTCCACGCCCGGGGTGGTGAACCCGCCACGGTTCTCCGAGATCGTCTCAGCATCCTGATCGTCGACGTAGGCGAGATCTCGCTCGATCAGGGATTCGGCCCAGGCGTACAGCTGGTCGAAGTAGTCCGAGGCGTAGACGATGTCGCTCGGCTCGAAGCCGAGCCACGCGATGTCCTCGATGATGCCGTCGACGAAGTCTTGATCTTCGGTCTCGGGGTTGGTGTCGTCGAAGCGCAGCTTGCACAGGCCGTCGAAGTCGTCGGCAATGCCGAAGTTGAGGCAGATGGACTTGGCGTGACCGATGTGGAGGTAGCCGTTGGGTTCGGGCGGGAACCGCGTTTGGACGCGCTGACCGAACTTTCCGGACTCGTTGTCGGCCGCGATCTTCTCGCGGATGAAGTCGGTCGGCTGCGGTTCGGCAGTGTCCTCGGAAGTACTCACCCGTTCAGCGTATCCGGCGGGCTTCAGCTCAGAATCGAGCCTTCACCGACCACCTACAGAATCTGTGAGAGGAACTTCTTTGTCCGATCCTCGGTGGGGTTCAGGAAGATCTCCTCGGGCGTACCGGTCTCCACGATCTGACCATCGTCCATGAAGACCACCCTGTCGGCAGCAGCCCGGGCGAAGCCCATCTCGTGGGTCACGACAACCATGGTCATGCCGTCGTTCGCGAGCTCCAGCATGACGTCGAGGACTTCCTTGATCATCTCGGGATCAAGTGCCGAAGTGGGCTCATCGAACAACATGACCTTCGGCCCCATGGCCAACGACCGAGCAATGGCCACACGCTGCTGCTGACCACCCGAGAGCTGGCGAGGGTACGAGTCGGCCTTGTCAGGGATTCCCACACGTTCGAGCTGACGTCGAGCCTCTGCTTCGGCCTCGTCCTTGGACCGCTTCCGAACCTTCTTCTGGGCCAGCATGATGTTGCCGAGCACCGTGAGGTGCGGGAACAGATTGAAGCTCTGGAAGACCATGCCAACCTCGGCCCGAACCAGGTCCAGGTCGGTCTTCTTGTCCATGAGGTCCGCACCGTCGATCGAGACATCGCCCTCGGTGGGCACCTCGAGAAGGTTGATGCATCGCAGCATGGTCGACTTGCCGCAGCCACTCGGGCCGACGACCACAACAACCTCGCCCGGCTCGACCGTGAGATCGACGCCCCGGACCGCGTGAATGGTCTTGTTGAACGTCTTGTGCAATCCCTGCACCGAAATCATGCTCATCGTTCGCCTGCCCGATCTCGTGTCATCCAGGATTCAAAGAACGACAACAACGTCGACAGCGTCAACACCAGTGCCAGGTAGATGAAGGTCATCGTGAAGAACGCCTCGTTGAACTTGAACGACGAGGCGCTGTACTGACGAGTGCGTCGGGTGACCTCCAGCACGCCCACAACCGACAGCAGTGACGTGTCTTTCAGAATTGCGATGAAGTCGTTGGCGATCGGCGGAATGATCGAACGAGCGGCTTGGGGCATGATCACCGACCGCATCGTTTGACGGCGGCTCAACCCGAGCGAACGGCCCGCCTCGGTCTGTCCACGAGCAACCGACTGAATGCCGCCGCGGAAAATCTCCGCCATGTACGCGCCGTAGATGAGCGAGAGGGCGAGGATTGCCCGCCAGTCGTTCGGGACGCTGTTCTCGGCACCAACTGCAGCCGAGATGTCCGGGATGAGCACCAGCGCCAAGACAAAGATCAGCGGCAGGATCGGGATGCCTCGCACCAGTTCGACGTACGCCCGGGCAATGTTGCGGGCAACGACGTTGTTCGAGACCTGCCCGAGACCGGCAAGCAGTCCGAGGACCAGCGCGATGAGAAAGATGTAGATGGTGCTTCGGATCGTGATCCAGACACCGGGGATGATGTTGCTCCACGCCAGGTCATAGTCCTCGTCGAACAGGACCTTGAGGCCCATGGCCAACATGACGGCAACGATGATGCCAATCCACCAGGGAGCGGCCTGCCACCACGCTTCATCCTCGGAGCGGCGATTCCTTGGCACGTATGGTCGACGAACTGCCTCCGCCGATCCCGCAGTAGCCATGTCAGCCTCCTTCAAAACGAAAGACGGGGCACCGGAGTGGTCCGGTGCCCCGCAATCGAAACATAGTTCTGGCTCTGCCGCCCCATTCAGGCGGCAGCCGATTACTCGATGTCGTCGTAGGTGATGCTGAATGCGCCCGAGAAGTACTCCTGTCCGAGTGCTTCCATGGTGCCGTCGGCCTTCATGGCAGCGATCGCCTGGTTGAACGGGTCAACAAGGTCAGATCCCTGCGGGAAGACGAAGCCGAGCTGGTCGGCCGAGAGGCTCTCGCCAACGAGGACGATGTCTTCGGCGTTCTCGCCGACGTAACCCTGACCTGCGGTCTCATCGATGATGGTTGCGCAGCTGTCGCCGATGATCACGGACTGAACGACGAAGGCGAACTCGTCGAAGTACGTGAGGCGATCTTCGCCGACGATGTCGATGGCGGTTGCTTCGTTGGTGGTACCACCCTGGATGGCGACCATACAGTCGGACGCCTCGAGCGATGCCCGGTCGGTGATCTCGTCGTTGCTCGTGTTCACGAGGATGCGCTGGTCGATGTTGATGTAGCCATCGGAGAAGTCGACGATCTCGGCGCGCTCTTCGGTGATCGTGATGCCGTCGGCGGCGACGTCGAACTGACCGTTGGAGACGGCAAGAATCATGCCGTCCCAGTCGGTGGTCTGGTAGTCGGGAACGCAGTTGAGGCGGCTGCAGATGTCGTCGATGGCGGCGTAGTCCCAGCCACCGGGCTCGCCGGTCTCGGCGTCGATGTAGTTGAACGGCAGGTACGCGTTCTCGATGGCGATCGAGATGGTGCGGCCTTCAAGATCGACGAGAAATTCGCTGTCGTCTTCCATTGCCTCTTCGGCTTCATCGACGACGTCTTCGGCGGCGTCGGTCACGGTTTCTGCGGCATCGGAGCCGCAGGCAGCAGCGACGAGGCCGAATGCCAGCACGAGTGCCAGCAGGCGGAACAGGTTCTTCATGATGTCTCCCTCCAGAGAGCCGAACGTCTTTTGGTGACGTCCGAACAGGGAAACGCTAGCCCTGATTTCCGTGACGCGGCACGCGAGTCGACAAATGACACACGCCGTTCTTGAACCGGACCGACGGCTCAGCTCAGCCGACGTGCGGTCTCCGAGAGCGGAACGTCGGACTTGTGCTGCGGGTACGAGCGGAGCAGGCGGTCACCCACGTTCGAGGTGACCCCAAGCCAGTAACGTTCGTTGCGGTAGTGGTGCAGGCGGTGGTTCGCAGTGAGCCGCTTGTAGAAGCGAGTCTTCGACCGGTACCGCGTGTGCACCAGCAGATGCACCCATTCGTAGTGGGCAAGCGCAACGAAGCTCGCGAGGACCCCCGTGACCGACGGTCCCAGGACCTGCAGACCCAGCAGCCATAGCGACAGCGGAAGCCATGCGGCGGTCGAGGCCGCGATCATGAGCTGGAAGGTGAAGGCATCGACGCCGCGGAGCAGAATGAAGCCCACGTCGTTGGGGTCGAGATGATGTTGCCGGTGGCCGGTTCCGGTGCCGAACCGTTGCATCCGGATCGAGTCGGCCGGTGCGTGCAGCAGCACCAGGTGGAGCACCCATTCGACCGGCCCGGTGAGCACCATCGTGAGCGCCACGATGCCGAGATCCACGATGCTCCAGCCGCCGATGGCGACGCGGACGATGGCGACGATTGCCGTACCCGCAAGCAGGATCTGCGGAGAGCGCTGGTTCACGAACACCGCGAACACTTCACGCTTGGTGCGTAGCGAGTCGGAACGCTCACCACTGGATCGTTGCTCCACGGTCATGAAGACTCCTGCCAGGTCCGCTTCGTGCGGACCATTCCAGTGTGCCGCACCTCCGGCACCGGATCAGGTCGTGGGGCGGTCAGGCGATGGAGGACGGAATGGCGCCGATCCAACGGACGCCGTGGTCCGATGCGATCTCTTTGACTGCGACCTCATCGAGGCCACCGCCGTCGGCCACACACACGCCGACGCCGTTGGTGCGGAACTCATTGAGGATGGACGACGTGTTCCGTACTGCCTCATCGGTCTCGATCGAGAGAACGACCGGAACGTTGCCGCGGGGAATGCCAACCCGATCCTGTGCCAAGTTGAGCAGTGCAGCCCAGGACTGGGCCTCGGCCGTGTTGCGAATGTCGGGGAGGCACAGGGCGAACGGCTGCTCGCCGTTCTCGAAGGCTCGGGCCTGATGCTGGAGGGCCACGATGGTGTCGAAGACGGCGCCGGAGACGGCCCGCCCATCGATGAGGACGCTGTTCTCGGTGCGATCCCATCCGCGAACCCGAGCAAGCATGGTTCCGGTGCCACCGTCGGCACTGGCCAACATGGCCTGCCCATCGAGGCGTCCGCTCCACGTGGCGCCTTCGGCGAAGCAGAAGTCGGGGCCGCGACGAAGATCGTGATTCTGTGCGGCTTCGGTGGTCCAGCGCTCGTCGGCTTGGGGCGTGGTGACCGGTGCGAGCCGGCGATTGCGAAGGAGCGTGCTGCGGCGATCAAGGAATCGGCGATGCACCGACGCCATGACCGTGAGCGCGCGGGTGCTGAGCAGTGTCGCCTCGGCTTCGCCAGCACCGGGTTCACCAACAAGATCGACACCGGGAACGGTGTCGTCGAACATCACGGTGGGGGCTGTCATCGCCATGGGAACTCCTGTCAGATCCGCCTGCACAATCCACAATGCGGCCATTCATCGGAACTTTCACGGAGTTTCTTGACTGAAAAGTCGCAGAACTGCCCATCATTCGGTAAAAATTGACGATCTTGCCTTCTGGAGGAACCCCATGGCTGGAGATCTCGACCTTGGTGTGCTCGGCCACCGGGTCCGTCACCATCGGAAACGACACGACATGACGCTGTCGGAGCTCAGCGAACTCGTGGATCGTCCCGTTCCGTACCTGTCCCAATTGGAGAACGGGAAGGTCGAACCGAAGATCGGTCTGCTGAACTCGCTCGCCGACCACCTGGGTGTCGGCGTGGGCGAGCTGGTCGACCCCGCTCCTCCGAATCGACGGGCGGAGCTCGAGTTGGAACTGGCTCGGGCCCAAAACGACCCGCGCTACCAGGCGTTCGGACTGCCGCACCTGAAGCCCACGGCAAAGATGGGCGACGACGTGCTCGAGCACCTGTTGGCCTTGTGGTCGGCCATTCCGGCCGCCGACAGCGGCCGCAGTCTTCGGGCCGAGGACAAAGCCCGCACGGCAAACGTCGAGCTTCGGCACGAGATGCGGGATCGCAACAACTACTTCTCCGAGATCGAGAATATCGCCGGCGATGCCTTGGCAGCCATTGGCTACCCAGGCTCCGGGCCGGTGAACGAACGGCACATCACCGACCTCGCCGGGCACTTCGGGTTCAAGCTGGAACGCGCCCGCGGCATGCCGAGCTCCGCACGGTCCATCACCGACCAGCGCAATCGCATCATCTACATCCCACTGCGCGAGGAAGTCGAGCTGCGCACGGCGCGTTCTGTGGTGCTCCAGACCCTCGGCCACTACGCCCTCGACCATGCGTCCACCCGAGACTTCGGCGAATACCTTCGCCAGCGCGTGGAGTCCAACTACTTCTCCGCCGCCACACTCATTCCAGAAGGACCGGCCGTCGAGCTCCTACGACGCAGTCACGAGCAACACGACATTTCCATTGAGGACCTGAAGGAAGCCTTCTACGTCTCCTACGAGATGGCAGCCCATCGGTTCACGAACCTGGCCACCGAGCATTTGGGCCTGCCGGTGCACTTCCTGCGCTGCAACCCCGATGGCGTCGTGTCCAAGGCCTACGAGAATGACGGCATCGACTATCCGGCCGACGCCGAGGGCACCGTCGAAGGCATGCGCGTCTCCAGGCACTGGGGCGTACGCCAGGCATGGCAGGCCAGCCAGAGCTTTCTCCTGCACTATCAGCACACGGTCACCGACGCCGGCGACTGGTGGTGCGCCACCTACATCGAGGACGCCAGCAAGAAGCCGTATGCGGTGAGCGTTGGCACCACCTCGGAGCTCGCCAAACACTTCCGCGGCGGCGACACCATTCGCCGCGTCGAAGCTCGATCCACGGCAACCGCCCCCGATCCGGACCTGATCGAACGCTGGCAGGACGTGGCGTGGCCGTCGGCCGCCCAGCGTTCGCATGTACTCACGGCGTTGCCGCCATCGAGTCGAGAGTTCTCACCGTTCCCCGGCGTCGACCTTGTCGACGTCTACCGATTCCTGGACCGGCAGCGTCCGAGCTGACGCAGTTCCGGCAGACGATCGTCGGTTGCGGCGGGAAGCCACGATTCGATACGCCGTCATGCCGATGACTGCTGCGCTGAACAGCACCTGCGCTGCACGGAAGGGCCACGAGCCTGCGTCGGTTCCGGCGGTGAGCAGGTGCACGGTTGCTGCCACCCAGATCGCGAAACTCAGGAAGTGAATCGTCCGCCAGACACGATGCGGAATGCGGGCTCGAAAGAGCGAGGTGAGCTGCACGACCACAAGCAGCCAGAACGCCACGATTCCCCACGCCACCGCGCCCGGCTGCCACTGCGATGCATAAGGCACGAAGAGTTCGGCCCATCCGAAGTGGACGAAGTTGTCCGGGACCAACGCTGCGATGTGCCCGATCAGGAAGAGGATCGAGAGCATCGACAGGAACCGATGGAGGTCGAGGGTCCATCCGGCGGGAAGGCTCCGAGACGCCCGAGACGACTGTGCAAGTCCGGCCAGGACCGACAGGCTCAGCAGGACCCAGGCCACGATGCCGGCAGCCCTGCTGGTGAACCACCAGATCTGTTCCACGACCTCGACGTCCACGTGTCAGCGCTCCTCGGGCGAGCGGGCACCCCACCCAAGCGATTCCAGGGTGCGGTCTGCGTTGAACACCAGTCCGGCGCATCCCCATTCCACAATCAGATCGGCATCGACGGTGTCGTCGATGAGGCAGCACTTGGCAACGACGTCGGCCCACCAGGCGTCGCGGGCGTGAACGGTCGACGCAACCCGGGTGCCGGTTGAGGGGCGACGAGTCGACGGATCGAGTAGGTGGTGATGGTCGGCGCCGTCGGGTCCGTTCCACGTCCGACGAAGCGTGCTGCTCGACGCGACTCCCCCACCGAAGACCGTGACCTCGGCGGCTGCCGTTCCCGGTGACCACGGGTCCTCGACCGATACGGCGCTTCCGGTCTCGGCCAGTGCCTCGCCGCCGAAACGCATGTCGCCTCCCAACGAGACCCAGGCCCAGGTTGCTCCGGCGTCCAGCAGGTCGGACAGCAGGAGATCAGCAGCCAACCCCTTCCCGAGACCTCCAGGATCGAATGCCGCATGGGCGGGAACCCGCACACCATCGGCGTCGATGTCCACGACCTCAACCGGGCGGTCGACGAGCACCGCTCGCCCGGCCGGCGGCATCGTTCCCGAGGCTGGGGGCAGCGCCCGATGGTCGCGGTCGTAGCCAAGGGCGCTCAGATCGCGCAACAGCAATGGGTTGAATCGGCCAGCGGTGCGACGAGCGGCGGCGTTCGCTCGCTCAAACAGGTCGACGGTTGCCGACGAGACCGCCACCGGGCGACCCGCCGCCCTGTTGCATTGGCTGACCTCGCTGTCGGGACGGAATCGACTCCACCTCGCTTCGAGATCCTCTGCGCGAAGAACCGCACCGTTGAGCGCTGCCGCTCCAAGGTCGGACACGATCCGACAACCCGATCCGAACGCGCGGAACTCGCCTTCGGTGAGATCGATCGCCATGGTCAGCTTCCGCCGGTGAGCGGAGGAAGCGTCGTGCTGGTGGTGGACGATGACCCCGCCACGGTGGTGGTTGGCGCGACGGTGGTGGTCGGGGCGGCCGTGGTGGCGGGAGCCGTCGTGGTGGAGGCGACGGTGGTTGCCGGCGCTGCCGTCGTACTGGGTGCCTCGATCGTCGCCGGGCTCGCCGTGGTTGCGGGCGCAGCGGTAGTCGGCGCAGCGGTGGTGGCCGGAGCCGCCGTTGTGGCTGGGGCTGACGTGACTGTGGGAGCGGCCGGCGCAGCCGTCGTGGATACGGCCGCAGCGGTCGTGGTCGGGGCCACGGTGGTGGACGGGACAACGGTGGTGGCGGTTGTGGGACCTGGACGGGCCCGAAGCCATTCCGGGCTGAAGGCGGGCCCCAGCGGCGGGCGAACACCGGACTCGGTCGACGCGAGTGCGGCGGGAATCGTTGTCTGAGCCGGCTCACCCACATTTCGGGTCGTGGGCTCCGCCCCGGGTTCGGTTGAGTGCTCCGCATCGGCGGTGGTGAGCGGTTCGTCGGCTGCAAGTGGACCAAACGATGCCAGGACTCCCACAAAGCTGCTGACACTGACTGCGCCGATGGTCGTACGCGCCGCTCGAAGACCGGTCGGTCGATTTCGCATCCGGCCTCCTCCTACACGTCGCAACACAACCGTAATACTTCCGGCTGAGTGATCGGCACACCAGAACCAAACCTTGATCCTTCGGACGGGATGCCTGAACGCCGATGGATCAGTCATGATGACGACGCGACCCGTACGGTTGAACCGATGACGCAGGACCAGCTGACACCAATCCAGGGCATTCGTCGCGAGCTGCAACGTACCGTGCGCGGCTACATCGTCGGCGAGGACCAGCCGGCCCTGCACCTGTCCCCGTCACAAGACGGTTGGTTCGGTCCCGACAGCGTGGCGTGGATCGTCCACACCGACTGGTCCACCATCATTGGTGGAATCGAGTCGCTCCTGGTGCAGACCCTGCACCCCCCGACGATGGCTGGCGTGGCCGACCACTCCGACTACAAGTCCGATCCGTTCGGACGGCTCAATCGCACCGCCCAGTTCGTGGGAACCACGATCTTCGGGTCAGCGACCGAAGCACAACAGATCGTGGATGTGGTTCGGTCCATCCATGAACGGGTCGAGGGCCATACCCCCGACGGGGCGCCCTACCGAGCCAATGACTCGCACAACCTTGCCTGGGTGCACGCCACCGAAGTCGACGGGTTCCTGCGTGGCTTCCAGCGCTTCGGCGCCACGACGATCACCGACAAACAGGCCGACCGCTACGTGGCCGAGATGGCTGTCGTGGGCGAGGCCATGGGCATTGACCGGGCCCCACGATCGGTTGCCGAACTCGATGCCACGTTGCAGTCGTACCGACCTGAGCTCAAGTTCGGCCGGCAGGCCCGCGAGACGGTTCGGTGGCTCACCTTCCCGCCCAACGCCCGCATCGCTCAGGCGCCCTATGCCATCCTCTTCTCGGCTGCCGTATCCATGCTGCCCACGTGGGCACGTCGGAAGCTCTGGATTCCGCCCACGCTTCCGCCGGTGAACCGCCTGCTCGTCGAACCGGCAGCCAAGACCGTCGTCCGGTCGCTCGACTGGATCATGGTCGCCGATACCGCGAACTGACCCACGGTCAGGGCGGGTTCTCCCGGTACCGGGCCATGGCATCGTCCAGGCTCAGATCGAGCTGGTTCGCGAGCGACGCCAACCAGGCGAGCACATCACCCAACTCGTGCAGCTGCTGCTCCCGCGTTCCCTTGCGGGCGGCTTGGGCGAGCTCGCCCAGTTCCTCGCAGAGCCAGGCGACTGTTGCCGGCATCCCGCGTTCCCGGTCGGCGGCGCCGTACAGATCTTCCATCAGCGACTGGACCTCTTCGAGCGTCATCATCGACCCAATCTAGGAACCGTTACGATCGTCTGCATGGAAGACACCAACGTCAAACCCGTCATCACCGTTCCGTCCGGACCGCCTCCAACCGAGCTCGTCATTGAAGACCTCATCGAGGGCGACGGCCAAGAGGCCGCGGCTGGCATGCAGGTCACGGTCGACTACGCCGGTATCAACTGGTCCAACGGACGCGAGTTCGACGCGTCGTGGAATCGCAACGACACCTTTGCATTCGGTCTTGGCGCCGGACAGGTCATTCCCGGCTGGGACCAGGGTGTGCAGGGCATGAAGGTCGGCGGCCGTCGCCGCCTGACCATTCCACCGCAGATGGCCTACGGATCGCAGGGCGCTGGGGGCGTCATCGCCCCCAACGAAACCCTGATCTTTGTCGTCGATCTCCGAGGACTCGGCTAGGAAACAAGGCCCTTTTCGAGGAGCGTTTCCGCAATCTGAATCGTGTTCAGGGCGGCACCCTTGCGCAGGTTGTCGCCCGACACGAACATTGCCAGACCGTTCTCCATGGTCTCGTCACGACGGATCCGACCAACGAGCGAAGGATCGATGCCGGCCGACTTCAGCGGTGTCGGCACGTTGTCCAGGAGCACACCTTCGGCGTCGGCCAGGATCTCACGAGCCTGATCCGGGCTGAGGTGGTCCCGGAACCCGGCAGAAATTGCCAGCGAGTGTCCGGTGAACACGGGAACGCGCACGCAGATGCCCGAGACCAACAGGTTCGGGATCTCGAGAATCTTGCGACTCTCGTTGCGAAGCTTCTGCTCCTCGTCGGTCTCTTCGCTGCCATCGTCGACGATGGATCCACACATCGGAAGTGCGTTGAACGCAAGCGTGTCAACGAACGCCGACGGTTCACCAAAGTCGATCGATGCACCGTCGTAGGTGAGGCTCGGAAGCTTCTCGACACCCTTGCGAACCTGAGCGTCGAGCTCGTCGACACCTGCCAGGCCGGCGCCGGACGCCGCCTGGTACGTGGACACGACCATCCGCTCCAGCCCTGCTGCCTGGTGCAGCGGCTTGAGGACCGGCATGGCAGCCATGGTGGTGCAGTTGGGGTTGGCGATGATGCCCTTGGGGATGTCATCGAGTGCGTGTGCGTTGACTTCGGGTACCACAAGCGGCACCTCGGGGTGCATACGCCACCCAGATGAATTGTCGATGACCAGGGCGCCGGTCTCGGCGACCTTCTCGGCCAAGGCCATCGAGGTCGTCTTGCCTGCAGAGAAGATGGCGATGTCGATCCCGGTGAAGTCTGCAGTGGTTGCATCCTCCACGGTGATGGTTCGACCCGCGAACTCGACCTGCTTGCCCGCGCTGCGAGCAGAAGCAAAAAACCGCACCTCGTCGATCGGGAACGCCCGATCCTCGAGGAGGGTGCGCATGACGCCACCGACCTGGCCGGTGGCTCCGACGATTCCTATGTTGGCCATGTGCTCAGGGTACGCCCGTCATGGCGAACGCGGAAGCTCACCGGGCGAGAACTGGGTCACGTTTCCTCAACTCCTGGGGTGGTTCAGCCGATCAGCCCGATGTGGCGGTCTCACAAGGCGAGCGGGAATTCAACGGTGGTTTGTCCACTGGCACTCCGCAGCGCCACGCGCCCTCGCGGCCCCACGAGACACGCGCCATCCTCATGCTTGTCCTCGGTCTGCTTCCGTCGCTCGGATTGCTCCTGGTTGGGGTGATGTTGTGGTCGAGCGACGGCGAGTCACTGAGCGACGTTCAACGCAACCAGAACCTGTTTGCCCAGCAGAACCGGGTGCTGCAGCTGACCGCCTCTGTCGCCGGCGCCGATGCAACGATGTTCGCCGCCTCACTTCGACCGGACAACGACCAGATTGTCGAACTCGCCGAAACCGAACGCCAGGCTGCGTTGCGAGACATCACCGAAGCGGTCAACAACCTGGATCCAATCGTCGATGGCATCGCCGAAATCCTGGAGCAGGACTCGGAGACGCTCAGGTCGCTCATCGAGCCCAGCTTCATCAACGCCCAGACCAGCCTGCGCAGCCAGGTGGTCGGCGAGCCGCTCTCCCCGGGATGGTTACTGTCCGTTTCCGTGCTGCCACCCAGTCTTCGCGCCGGCTGGCTGGCGACCGACAGTGGCGGCCTTCGGTCGGCGGAGTCCTTCGAGTGGGACGCCTACAGGGCACTGGGCGACTACACCGTCGCGGTGACCTCCGAGCGTTCCGCCATCCTCGGTTTGCCAGCCGAACCCATGCTTCCGGCCACCGCACGCAACCAGCGCAACGCCGTGTTCTCCAACTTCTCGGGCGTGGCCGACGTTCTGGGGCAGGTCGGCTTGGACCGACCAACGTCGTTCCTGGACGGCACCGGGCTCGACCCCGCCGACGCCATCGCCACCCAACTGCTGGACACCACCGACCCCGACGCTTGGACGACTGCGCTTGAGGACTCTATGCGTCTCAGCAATCTGGCGCTGAGCGACTCACAGGAACGCGCCGACAGGCTCGAGGATGCGTTCGCTGCCGAGGCCAACCGTCTGCAACTCCGTCGCGCCGGCGGCATGGCGATTGCGGCGTTCATGACGGCCTTGAGCCTGCTGTTGGTTGTGGTCACGTCCAGCGAGATTCGTCACCGACGCCGGGTGGAGAACGCCCACGCCGACGCCATCGACGAGCTCGACATCAAGTCCCGACGAGACCCGATGACGGGCCTCTGGAACCGCCGCCAGGCAGAGGAACGTTTGGCTGGTGCGCTCCATAAGCAGCGCTCCGCTGGTCCGGTGATGCTGGCGTACCTCGACCTCGATCGCTTCAAAGCGCTGAACGACGTGTGGGGCCATGCGGTCGGCGACCAGATCCTGAGCATCGTCGCAGCCCGGCTCAGCAACAGTAGCGAGCACGCCATCGAGATCATCCGCTTCGGTGGCGACGAGTTCGTTGCGTACGCGAACATCCCCGACATCACGCTCGAGTCCGCCACCCAGATCGCCACATCGATGATCGAACGCATCGGCGTGCCCATCCGGATCAGCGGCAAGACCTACGAGGTGAGCGCAACCGTCGGTGTCACCGTCTCGGTACCCGAGAGCACACCAGAGTCGCTGCTACTTGAAGCCGACAGCTCGCTGATCCTCGCGAAGCGCACAACCCGTGGCTCGGCCACCGGCTACGACCGCAGCCTCAACCGCTCCACGCAACTTGTTCGCGAACTCCCGAACGCACTGGAATCCGGTGACATCATTTCGCACTTCCAACCCATCTTCAGCGTGGAGACAGGCGAGCTGAGCCACTTCGAGGCACTCGCTCGTTGGCAACGCAGCGATGGTTCGTTCGTGAGTCCAGCCGAGTTCGTTCCGCTTCTGGAATCGTTCGGCCTGGCCAGCGGCCTCACCGATGCCACGATGGAACAGATCGCTCTGCTGCTCGCCCTTCCCGGTGTTCCACAGAACGTGGACGTGTTCATGAACGTGTCTCCGAGAGAGCTCGAGATCTCCACCTTTGCGACGCGCATTCTGGAACTCGTCAAGACCCACAGGCTCGATCCGAGTCGCATCGGCATCGAGATCACCGAGACCGCAGCCATCCGCGACCCGCTTCTGCTCGGCGCCCACCTGCGCACGCTGCGCGAAGCCGGCATGAAGGTTGCAATCGACGACTTCGGAAGTGGCTACAGCCCGCTCGGTCTGCTGTTCGATCTCCCGATCGACATTGTGAAGATCGACCGATCGATGATCTCGAACATCGACGAGGATTCGGCCCGGTCTGCAATCGTTGCCGGGATCATCAGTGGACTGTCAGAACACGGAATCTCGATCGTCGCCGAAGGCGTCGAACGCGAAGAGGAACTGGACTGGCTGCGCAGCGCAGGAGTGGGCTACGTACAGGGGTTCCTCACCGGGCGCCCCACGCCACGGGAAGAGCTCTCGGTCTTCCTGAACCGTTCTCACGCATAGGCGCTCATCGGCGGGCACGAGCACTGCAGGTTTCGGTCGCCGAATGCGTTGTCGACCCGACCCACAGCTGGCCAGAACTTCGTGCCGTTCAGCCACGGTGCCGGGTACGCGGCTTCAGTGCGGGTGTACGGATGGGACCATTCGTCGCTCGTAACGGCAGCCACCGTGTGGGGTGCGTTGACCAGGACGTTGTCTTCGGGATCGGCGTGACCCTGCTCGACCGCACGGATCTCGTCTCGGATGGAAATCAGGGCGTCGCAGAACCGATCGATCTCGGCAAGAGACTCGCTCTCCGTCGGCTCGATCATGAGCGTCCCCGCAACCGGCCACGACATGGTGGGAGCGTGAAAGCCGTAGTCGATGAGGCGCTTCGCGATGTCCTCGGCGTCGGCGATGTCCTTGTAGGCCCGAATGTCGATGATGCACTCGTGTGCGACTCGCCCCTGCGCTCCCCGATACAGAACCGGGAAGTGCGGATCGAGCCGCGCCGCGATGTAGTTGGCGTTGAGCACGGCGAGTCGGCTCGCCTCCGCCAACCCGTCGGGCCCCATCATGGCAATGTACGCGTAGCTGATTGGCAGAATCGACGCGCTCCCCCAGGGAGCGGCGCTCACCATTCCCGAGTCGGCACCAATGCGCGGCTCCAGATCGGGTAGGTGAGGGGCGAGGTGTGCGCCGACGCAGATTGGGCCGACTCCGGGGCCGCCTCCTCCGTGCGGAATGCAGAAGGTCTTGTGGAGATTCAGGTGGCACACATCGGCCCCGTAGTCGCCGGGGCGGGACAGACCGACCTGCGCGTTCAGGTTCGCTCCATCCAAGTACACCTGTCCGCCGTTGGCATGGACGATCTCACACACGGTTTCGATCGACTCTTCGAACACGCCGTGCGTCGACGGGTACGTGATCATGAGCGCGCCGAGCGAGTCGGCATGCAGCTCCGCTTTGGCGGTGAGGTCGGCGACATCGATGTTTCCGTCGTCGTCGGTCTCGACCGCCACAACCTCCATACCTGCCATGACCGCCGACGCCGGGTTCGTCCCGTGCGCAGAGTTGGGGATGAGGCAGACCGTCCGGTGGGCGTCGCCGTTGGCGCGATGCCATGCCCTGATCGCCAGCAGCCCGGCGTACTCGCCCTGGGACCCGGCGTTTGGCTGCAGCGATGTGGCGGCGAACCCGGTGATCTCTGCGAGCCAGGTCTCGAGCCGTCCAGTGAGACCGGCGTACCCCTGCTGTTGGTCCAGCGGAGCGTAGGGATGGATGCGACCAAAGCCTTCCCACGTGACCGGAATCATCTCGGTCGTGGCATTCAGTTTCATTGTGCATGACCCCAGCGGGATCATGGAGTGGGCCAGAGACAGGTCCTTGTTGCGGAGGCTCGTGATGTAGCGGAGCATCTCGGTTTCGGATCGATGGCTGTTGAACACGGGGTGTGTCATGAAGTCGCTCGTGCGCTGCAACGACTCGGGAATCCGAGTTGCGATTCCGTCCGCCGGAGCGGAGCCGAACAGGGCTGCACACAGCAGCTGCAATTCGTCGGTGGTCACGGTTTCGTCGAACGAGACTCCCACCGAGCCATCGGCAAACGCGCGGACGTTGAAACCGGCGTCGAGCGCCAACGCTGGAAGTTCTTGAAGCGATGGGCCGTCGGTCAACACCACGGTGTCGAACAGCGCTGACGCCGCGAGCTGGTAACCGGCACCTTCGGCCGACGACGCGAACGCATCGGCAAGACCGTGCACGCGATGTGCAATTGCGCGGAGTCCGTCGGGCCCGTGGTACACGCCGTACATCGAAGCAATGACGGCGAGCAGCACCTGAGCGGTACAGATGTTGCTGGTGGCCGAGTCACGGCGAATGTGCTGCTCGCGGGTCTGCAACGCCATGCGCAACGCCGGTCGGCCAGCGGAGTCCTGAGAGACCGAGATCAGCCGGCCCGGCAGGCTCCGAGCGTTCTTCTCCGAGGTCGCAAGGAACGCTGCGTGCGGTCCTCCGCCACCGAGCGGCACACCGAAGCGCTGGGAACACCCAACGGTGATGTCGGCGCCCCACTCGCCAGGCGGCTGCAGCACCGTGCACGCAAGCAGGTCGGTTGCAACGACCAGCATGGCGCCAGCTTCGTGCACGCGCCCGGCCAGTTCGGCGTGGGAGCCGATGGCTCCGAGCGTGTCCGGGTATTGGATCAGCACGCCAAAGACGTCATCGTCGAGCACCGCGACATCGACAGCACCGATCTCCAGTGAGATGCCCAGCGGCTCCGCACGAGTCGCCAGGACGGCGAGGGTCTGAGGATGGCACTGGTCGGAGACGATGAACCGATGTGCGGTGGTTCGACGGCCCTTCAACCGGCGGGCCATCGTCATGGCCTCGGCCGCGGCGGTGGCCTCGTCCAGAAGCGACGCATTCGACAGCTCGTGACCCGTCAGGTCGGCGACCATCGTCTGGTAGTTCAGCAACGCTTCCAGTCGACCCTGGGCTATTTCGGCCTGATACGGCGTGTACGCCGTGTACCAGCCCGGGTCCTCCAGGATGTTCCGCAGAATGACGGCCGGCGTGTGCGTGTCGTGATAGCCCTGACCAATCAGCGACCGAACGAGCACGTTGCGGTTGGCGAACTCGCGAAGGTCGGCAAGGACCTCGACCTCCGACCGGGCATCGGGAAGGTCGAGCGCGCGCCCGAAGGCGATGGCGGGGGGGATCGTCTCGCTCAGGAGCTCGTCGAGCGATTCGGCGCCGATCGTTGTGAGCATCTTGTCCTGCTCGTGACTGTCGGGACCGTTGTGTCTGTCTGCAAACCTCATGGCGTTGGCCTTCCTGCTCATTGTCCGACGCGGTACAGCGGACGCTTGACCACGGTTGCCGCCTTGAGGCGGCTGCGAATATCGATCGTGACTTCGGTGTCCACGTCGCCGTGGCTCCGGGGGAGAAACACGTTGGCGGCAAAGACCCCAGCGGTAGGAGCAAGCATTCCGGACACAACCTGTCCGAGTTCGTTGCCGTCGGGGTCGAGCACCGGGCTGCCTTCTCGAGGCACACCCTTGTCGGCCATCACGACGGTCTCCAGACGCCGGGTCAGGCCCTCGGCCTTCTTGGCCAACAACGCATCCCTACCGACGAAGTCGTCGCCGTCCAGGTGCACGGCCCAACCCAGGCGGGCCTCGAACGGTGTGATGTCGAGGGAGAGCTCGTGGCCGTACAAGGGGTAGCCGGGCTCGAATCGCAGGCTGTCACGGGCCGACAACCCAACCGGCATGGCATCGATCCCTGAGGCTTCGGCCAGGTCCAGAAGCCCGGTCCAAACGTCGACGACGCCACCGTCCAGGTACAGCTCGACACCGTCCTCGCCCGTATAGCCGGTGCGGCCAACGATCGCGTCGGTCCCGAAGAGCGAGGCTCTCCCAGCCGCGAATCGATCGAGGTCGGCGATACCCCCACCGGCGGCGCGGTCCACCAGCTCGACCGCATTGGGTCCCTGGACGGCCACCATCTCCAAGCCCGAGCTCCGGTCGACGACGCTTGCACGTTCTGCAATATGCGTGGTGATCCAGTCCAGGTCCACGGCCCGGTTCGCCGCGTTGACCACGATCAGAAACGAATCCTCAGAGAGGCAGTACACGAAGAGGTCATCGACAACGCCGCCGTCCTCGGTGCACAACAGCCCATACCGGGACGACCCAACCTGCAGGCTGGCGATGTCCGACGTGACGACCCGGTCGATCGCTGCACGGGCGCCCGGACCGTCGACAGCGATCTGGCCCATGTGATCGATGTCGAACAAGCCAACCGAATCACGAGTGCCGTGATGCTCGGCGAGCGCCCCGGTCTCGTAGAAGACCGGAAGCTCCCAACCGGCAAAGTCGACCATACGACCGCCGTTGGCCACGTGCCACGAATGCAGAGCGGTCCTGGAAAGGTTGGGTGTGGTCATGGGGAACTCCAAACGGTTGACGCCGAGTGCGTCGTGCCCGTGAGTCCCTGTCTGGTGACCTGAGAGATGTTGAGCCCCGTCGGTGCGTTCCGTGAAGAACGGCTTTCCAGAGATCGCCAGATCGAAGTGATCCTTTTGCCTGAGAGTTTCATCGGACCAGCGGGCAGCTGACCTGACTTGCACCTTCGGCGGCCCCGTAGCCGGGACGCTCTCTCGCTTCGATGTGGGCGACATTCAGTTGTGGTGATCACTGTAGTTGATACGAGGGCCACAGCGAGCGTCGATTCTCTCAGCGTATGTTGACACGCCCGTAACACGAGCAAGTTGCGGAAACGGTACAGAAACTGGCACGCTGATTCCTGGTCGGCGGCGGCCAAACAGAAAGACATTTCGCTCGTGACGAATCGTTCTCGTGGACGTCCGCCCAAATTTCCACCCGACGAGGTGCGTTCCCGCCTGCTTGAAGCTGCTCGGGAATCACTCCGCAACCATGGCGTGACCAGTGGTCTGGATGCCGTCACCCTCGACGGCGCGATCTCGGACTCGGAGGTCCCCCGCGGATCCGCCTACAAACTCTGGCAAAGCGACGAACAGACCCCGCAGGATGAGTTCCGCCGGGCGGTCGTGCTGGACATCCTCCGCTCGCTTCCGGCAAGTACCGGTCTGCCCGACACCGAAAGTGTGTACGGCGAAGCGGTTGCCTCCATCGCCGACCTCGACCTCGAGGATGCCGACGACAATGCCTACGCGTTGCGTGAGCTCACGCGCGTCGTCACCACCTTCAACCATCTCCGGTTGGAGGAGGGCGAGAACTGGCGCATCTACGTGGCCCTTCGATCGGCTGCGTTGACGCGCTTCGCCGACGACTCCGAGCTCATGGACGCAATTCGTGATGGCGAGGAGTTCCTGATCCGCAGCTATGCAGATCTGTTCGGTGCCGTCGCCGAGCTGCTCGGGTACCGACTCATCGCACCGCTGACCCTGAACGAGTTCTCGGCCGCAGCGTTCGCGCTGAACGAGGGGCTCGTCCACCGGCTCAGCGACACCTTCCGACGTGGCGGAATCGAACGGCCAACCGGCCGCAACGGTGAGATGCGCGAATGGACGCTCTACGCGATCGCCTTCGAAGGACTGGTCACGGCCTTCTGGGAGAAGCCAGAGAGCTGATCAGGTTCTGACGTCTGGGGGAAGGTTCGCTTCGAGCCAAACCCGGAAGTCGGCGGTCGAGTTGGCTGGAACGCCACCTGGCAAGGTGACCCAGAGCCCGGCTGTCCACGAGGTGGTGACCCGGTGGTACTTGCCAATACCCGGTCCGGGGACCTTTGTTCCCTGGCCACCTGTGGTGTTGTAGTAATCGATGCCGCACTGGAACAGCACCTTCACCGACGAGAGGTCAACGGTCTGACCGTCGGGCTGCTGCAAGCGAACTTCACTGGTCAGGAACTCGGCGGTCTGGCCGGCTGCCGGAGCCTTGCGCTCGCCAGCCCAGAAGTGCATCATCAGCGCGTTGGCGTTCCATGGTGCCGAGTAACTTCCGTCGGCCTCCTGACGCCACTGAATCTGTCCGTGACCGCCGCTGGAGAATGGGTCGCTGTTCAGTTGGCCGGCCTGACCCAGGTAGCCGCCGTTGTGGCCCTTCAGAAGGTTGGCGTCGAATCCCTTGTTCCAGTTGTCGTTGGCGAACTGCCAGTACGCAGCGTTGCGCACGTTGATCCGGAATGGAACCGGTGGGTTGTGGCCGTTCTCGGGAATGACGGCGCAACGGAACTCGGCGTATTTGGAGCCGCCTGTTCCCAGGTTTCCCCATGCGGTGTTGCGGGTGGGACCCTGCGCCCAGTTCCACGCCTGCGGCAGGTAGAGGGACGCGTCGTGGCGGCCCATGGGCGCTTCTTCGTTCGGGTTCGAGCCGTCGCCGGCTCCGATGGTTCCGTCGATGATCTGCGCCACGCTGTACCGACCGTTCACCTGAACGGGAGCATTCGTGGTCGTGGTCGTCGGCGCGGCCGTTGTGGTTGTGGTGGTCGTCGTCGTGGTGCGGGGAGCCGCCGTGGTCGTGGTGACCCGAGGGGCGGTGGTTGTTGTGGTGACCCGCGGAGCCGTCGTTGTCGTCGTCTGGGTCACGCCTGCACCGGCAACGGATGGTGCTCGGGTCGTGGCTGGCGACGGAGCAATCGTGGTTCCAGTGGTTGGGGGAACAACGACTGCGCCGCCAGATTCGGTTGCGATGGTGGTGGTTGGTGTGGCCGGCTCGTCGGACTCGAGCACGCCAGCTGCGATGACCACGTCATCGCCGATTTCCACGTCGGGATCTGCTGCCGGTGCGGTCGTCTCTGTGGGTGAGCCCAACTGGCGGGGAGCATTGTCGCTCAGCTGCTCTGCGGGGTCGATGAGTTCGGCCGACGGGTCGCCCTTGGTGACGACGCGAGAGCCATCGGCCAACTCGTCGGCTGACGGCCCCGAATTCAGTGCAATGAGGACTGCTGACAGCAACACCGAAAACGCGAAGATCGCGATCGTCGGTTTGATGTCAAACGGTCGTCCACCGTCGGCCATTCGATCGAGCCCTTCTTCTCTGTCGCCCTACTCACCCATTGTTGCCACACAGAGCGACAAATAGCCACGCGCCCTTTGACTCAGGGCGAACGGCTCACGTCCGGCCCCAGACGTGTCGATGGGGACTCGTGCGAGCAGATTCACCCCCTCGCAGTCGATATCGGTTGCTGTGGCTGGCGACCTGGGCGACGCCTGCGGTAGTTCAACTCATTCTCTCGGTCATGTTCCAGCAGACAGGCATCTTCGGGACTGCCGATCTGCTGTTCTGGGTCGTGGTCATCGCCGCCGGGCTGTGCGTCGTGACCTCCACCGCCGTCATCGCCCGGGCGGTCAAACGCAGGGAAAGCGAGCTCGGATACACCGGACTGTTCTTCCTGGCGGTATCCGTACTCCCGTTGGTGCACGGCATCACCACACCGGGTGTTCTCTACGGCGACAACACCGCCACGATGTCGGCCGTGTTCTGGTCCATCCCGGCGGCGCTGCTGCTCGCCGCTCCCCTCCTGGGATCTCGACGGGTCCGTCTCCGCCACGCCGACCGGTTGTTCAGCCGCTGGGCTCGCGTTGGTGTCGGCCTGGTCTTCGCGGTCGCAGCCATCATGTTGTGGTTTCCCGATGCAATCCCGTTGCCAGCTCCGAGTTCAGCAGGGGCGGTATTGGTCGCCCTGGCTGGCTTTGCCGGCTGTGTTCGACTGAGCCATCGGCACCTGCACTTCGCCACCGTCGCCGATGCCGTCGGGCCACTGGCGATCTCGATGGGGTACGGCTTCGTCGGCGCATCGGCGTTTGTCTGGCTGGGAGCAGCACCCCTTTCCGCCGGGTTCTGGGTCGCACACATTCTGGACATCTGCGGAGTCTTCGCTGGCACGATCGGGGCGATCATCGTTCTTCGCAGGACGTCGGACGTACGGTCGGTGATCAGCCCGGTCCTCGTCGCCGATCCGCTCGCCGCATTGGAACTTGGCCTTGACCCGACGGTGCATCGGTTTGTTGCCGACCTCGAGGCCAAGGACCCGATCACGCGGGATCACGTCGTCCGCACAGCCGAACTGGCGATCGGCATCGCTGAAGAGCTCGGCCTGGACGCCAGCACCGTCCGGACCGTGGGGCTTGCTGCGCTGCTCCACGATGTCGGAAAGCTCGAGATTCCCGATGAGATTCTGCAGAAGCCGGGTTCGTTGACCAACGACGAGTACGAATTGATGAAACGTCACGTGATCTATGGCGAATCCCTGGTGGCTTCCTCGCCAGCGCTTCAGGAGATCGGCCCAGCCGTGCGGGCGCATCATGAGCGAATCGACGGCAGGGGCTACCCCGATGGTCGGGTCGGTCAGTCGATCCCGTTGGCTGCTCGAATCGTTTCGGTCTGCGACGCGTTCGACGCCATGGCCAACACCCGGCAGTACCGCGATGGCATGGGAACGAAACGTGCCCTCGAGGTACTCGTCGAGCATGCCAACCAGCAGTGGGACGAGGACGTCGTCCGCGCCGCGCTCCTTGTGGTCGCTCGCAACCCTCCGGTCGAACGACCCCGTGCGCTGGAAATGGTGGGACGTCATCGACTGCCCAACGAACCGGAACCACGAGTCGGCTGCGACTGCCTACCAGTCACCCCAACCGGCGCAGCCCTCTCCGACGACACGCCACTCTCCGACGCAGCCTGACCAACAACCCCACCACTCCCCGCGCGTCCACCCTCACACCCGGGGCCTGGCCCCTGTTGTGGTCAACTGCGCGCGGTGGGTGAGAATAGCTTCGTTGAACGCCGCCTGATTGCTGAAGTGGCCACTGCCCGCGCGTGAAACCTCACGGGTGGGGCCTGGCCCCTGTTGTGGTTGGCTGCGCGCGGTGGGTGGTTTGGTGAGTTCTTGGGGCTGGCTGGGGTCAGGCTTGGGGGCGATCAGGCCTGGCTGAGGTTGAAGGCGTCGTGCAGGACCTGGGTGGCTGCGTCGACGTCGTCGGCGCGGACCACACAGCTGATGCGGATCGCCGAGGTTGAGATCATCTCGATGTTGATGTCGTTGGCTGCGAGCGTCTCGAACATGGTGGCCGCAACGCCCGGGTTCGACTTCATGCCGGCACCAACGAGTGAGACGCGCCCGATGCTGTCGTCGGTCTCGACGGTGCAGTTCTCGTCGGCGATGCGTTCGGTGCTGATCTGCGAGGCGTGTTCGGCTTGTTCCTTCGGAACGGTGAACGAGATGTCGGTGACGCCGGCGTCGGACACGTTCTGAACGATCATGTCGACGTTCACCTCGGCATCAGCCAGGGCACGGAACAGTCCGGCGGCGATACCCGGCTTGTCGGGCACACCACACACGGTCACCTTTGCCTCGGACGTATCGGGCACGACCGCGGATACAACGGCTTGTTCCATGTCTGGATCCTCCTCGACCACCCAGGTGCCAGGCTCCCAGGTGAATGCAGAACGAACGTGCAATGGCACGCGGTAGGTTCGGGCGACCTCGACGGATCGCATTGCGGGTTTTGGACAGCCGACTGCGGTCATCTCGAGCAGTTCATCGAAACTGATGGACGGCATCTTGCGGGCGTCGCTGACGACCCGTGGATCGGTGGTGAACACGCCGGAGACGTCGGTGTAGAGCTCGCATGAGTCGGCTTCGAGCACATGGGCCAGAGCAACTGCGGTCGTGTCGGATCCGCCGCGACCAAGGAACGTGACGTCCTTGTCCATGGAGACGCCCTGCGAGCCCGCAACGATCGGGACCATGCCTTCGGCAATGGCTTCCTTGATGCGGCCTGGGGTGATCTCGAGGATCTTGGCGTTCCGATGATTGCCATCGGTGATGAAGCCCGCCTGGCTACCGGTGAAGGAAGCACTCGGGACCCCGGCGTCGACCAGCGCCATCGCCACGAGCGCACAGGCCTTTCGCTCACCGGCGGTGATCAGCAGGTCCATCTCGCGGCCGGGCTTGGTCTTGGAGACCTCGTCGGCGAGGCGAAGGAGTACGTCGGTCTCCTTGCCCATTGCGGACACGACCAGAACGACATCGTCACCGCGGCGGCGGCAGCGTGCCACGTGGTCGGCGACGTCACGGATGCGGTCAGCATCGGCAACCGACGTGCCACCAAATTTCTGTACGACAAGAGCCACGTCGATCACGGTAACGTTGAGTCGTGTCTCCCCAAACCCAGCGCGGCTGCATCATTGCCCTCGGCGTCCTGTTGATCATCGGACTTCTCGCTCCCCTGGTCGCGATCGCGTTCGCCTGACGCATCGACCATGACCCCAATGTCGACTGCCTCCAGGTCGACCCACAGCCGGGACGAGTCTTCGTCGGCCGTCAAACGATCCACCGAGCCAAGCGTCCAACCTGCGGCGCGGACGGCCTCGATCAACCGGCGTCCGGCGATACCAGAAGCCGTTCGGGACCGTCCTCGTGGCCACGACGATCCTGCTGATTGCAGCGGATGTTCCTCATCCAGGATCCGCAGCCGTACGGCACCGGTCTGTGCCGTCCGAAGGTCAGACAGGAAGCGAACGGCATCGGCCTGTTCGACCGGCAGCACTCCGGGCAGCAGCACCGTGCTTTCGGCTGGACGCGGTGTGGGAGCGGACTCGGCGGTGAACTCGACATCGGCCTCGCCAAGACGCGCTCGATACTGTGCGAGACGATCGGTGAGGATCGACGGAAAGTCTGCAGCGGACACGGTGCCACGCTACCCGTCGGAGCCATCGTGACCGGCCCGGCCTGGGTCTTTCCGCCGGCCGATACCGCCGATGAGAACGGCGTGGTTGGCATCGGGGCCGACATGGCCCCCGAAACACTCCTGGCCGCGTACTCCCGCGGACTCTTCCCCATGCCGATCGAAGAGAACGGCCCGATCGCCTGGTGGTCGCCGGACCCCCGGGCGATCATTCCGCTCGACACCTTCCATGTCTCGCGATCGTTGACGAAGTCCATGCGGCGCTTCACGTACACGGTCAATGCTGACTTCACGGGTGTCATGGCCAACTGCGGGCACCCCGACCGTCCCCACGGATGGATCGACGAGCAGATCATGGAGGCCTACGGAGAACTCCACCGGTTGGGCTGGGCCCACTCGGTGGAGGCCTGGAACGCCTCGGGTCACCTGGTGGGCGGGGTGTACGGAGTGGGCATCGGCGGTTTCTTTGCCGGCGAGAGCATGTTCCACACCGAGACCGATGCATCCAAGGCAGCTCTTGCCACCCTCGTCAGTGTCCTGCGTCGAACCGGTGTCACGCTGTTCGATGTCCAGTGGATGACGCCACATCTCCGGAGTCTTGGCGCCACCGACATGGCCCGAAGCGACTACCTTCGAGCCTTGGAGAAGGCCGTTTCGGCCCAATCCGCTGACGATCACACACTTTCGGAGGATCCGTCCTTGAGTACTGGCACCGACGCGCCGATTGAGCACCTGTGATGGATCCTCGCGCGCTTGTTTGTCTTTCGGTCGGTCTGACCGGATTCGTCCTTGGAGTGCTCGCTGCGCTCGAGGGCGCTCTCCTTGGGATCTTCTCCGGTGTCGCTGCGCTCGGTGCCGGCCTGATCGGCTGGGTGATCACCCGACAGGTCCGCGACACCGAACGCCAACTGGCCATGGAACGGCGCCAGCTGGCCGAATTGGAAAGCACCGTCACCTCGCAGGTCCAGGCCCGAATCTCGGCCGAAGAGGTTGTCCGGTCGCTCAGCGATGAGCTGTCGACGACCCAGCGCAACGAGGCCGACCGCACCCAACGCATCGAGGAACAGATCCGCGAGGAAGTTCGCGTGCAGGGTGGAACGTCCTCGCGAAACGCCATCACCGACAACGACACCGGCCTCTACAACGAGAACTACTTCCGGGCCGCCGTCGAGGCCCGGGTGGCCGCCGCACGTCGCCACCTTCGGCCCGTCGCTGTCGTGCTCATGCAGGTCGTGCAGGGCGAAAGCGAAGCCCGCAACCAGGCCGATGCACAGGTCGTCGCCGACTACCTGGTCGCCACACTCCGCGAGTCCGACACCGCATGTCGCACGAGCAGGGGGCTGTTTGCCCTGGTGCTCGAAGACACGCCCGAGAACGGAGCGGTCTGGACCGTCGAACGAATTCGGCGCCGCTTGGCCGAAGAGCAGCCCGACATCACCGTGTGGGCCGGTGTCTCCTGTTACCCGGCACACGCCTTCGAGGTGAAGGACCTGGTCGGCAAAGCAAGCGAGGCGCTGGAAGCCGCAACCGAGTGGCACCAGGACCGCATCGAAGTCGCCGTCGCCGACGCCTGAGCCTGAGTCTCCAGGGCGTTCAATCGGATCAGGGCTCCTCCTCACTCTCCAACTGTCGCCCCAGGCTTCTCCTCACTGACCACGATTTCGCGGCTTCTTGAAAATCTGCATCTGGAACCAGCGTCGTCTTCGTAAGCCACCTGTACGAGCGGCCGCTCTGAACCATTCATCCACATCGCTTCAGGAGAAGTTCCCATGCAGTTCCCCTCTTTCACCGCAGCACGTCGTGTGCTCGCCGCCTTCGTGGCGCTGATGGTGGCCGCCGTCAGCATTGCCGCACCCGCATCCGCCCAGGATGACGCCACCATTGCCGACACGGTCGTCGCCGTGTCGAGTGCCGATGGCCTCGACCGCAACCCACAGGACTTCGACATCCTCCTGCAGGCACTGACCACCGCCGATCTTGTTGGCGCCGTCGCTGACGCCGATGCTTCGCTCAGCGTCTTTGCGCCGAACGATCGTGCGTTCATCCGTCTTGCAACCGAACTTGGCTACCGCGGTCCGACCCGCAACGAGACCCAGGTCTGGGCCTACCTGGTCGATCAGCTCACCGTCCTTGGTGATGGCGACCCCATCCCGGTGCTCACCAACATCCTGCTGTACCACGTGGTCCCGGCAGAGGCGACGTTTGCTCAGGCCAAGGCACTTCGCACCATCCCGACGCTGCTCGACGGTGCAACCGTCGAACTGTCTGGTCGCACCCTGATCGACGCTGATCCCGACAACAAGGATCCCAAGATCCGTCGTGCGCAGGCCGACATCATGACCAGCAACGGCATCATCCACCCAATCACCCGAGTGCTTCGTCCGATCGACCTCGGAGCACCTCGCATCGATGAGATCGTTGTTGCTGCTTCGTCCGCCGATGGCTTCGACGCCAACGCCAACGACTACGACATGCTGCTCGCTGCACTCACCGCAGCCGACCTCGTCGCAGCTGTCGCCGATCCCGACGCCTCGCTCACCGTGTTTGCCCCGAAGGACGCAGCGTTCATCAAGCTTGCCCAGGACCTCGGCTACGACGGCAACGATGAAGCCGGTGCCTTCGATGCAATCGTGGCTGCACTCACCACCCTCGGCGACGGCGACCCGATCCCCGTCCTGACCAACGTGCTCCTCTACCACGTCTCCCCCGAGGCGCAGACGTTCCAACAGGCTCGTGCAGCCGGTGAAGTGACCACGCTTCTTGATGGCGCCACCTTCGGCGTCGACGGTCGGACCCTCGTCGACAACGACCCCGACCTCACCGATGCAACGATCCGTCGTCTGGGCTCGAACATTCATGCGTCGAACGGTGTTGTCCACACCATCAGCCGAGTGCTGATCCCGCTCGACATCTAGAACACACGCCGGACGTGCCTTGGTCGTCCGGTGTGGTGCGTGACCCTCTCCCGACTCACCGCGGGAGAGGGTTTCCGCCGTTTTGGGGACGGTTCAGTTCTGCAGCATGACCGTGAGCCGGCGCATCGCGAGCACCCGAAACACGACGACCATGGCAACGAGGTAGACGAGGTGACCCAGCGCTGAGATGTCGAGGGTGCCGCGAGCGAGGTCACGGATCAGATCGACCCCGTGGTACAGCGGCGTGGCCTGAACAATGGGACGACACCATTCGGGATACACGTCGAGGGCAAAGAAGGTGGTGCTCAGCAAAAACAGCGGCTGCGTGACGAGAAAGAACAGGTCGAAGTCCTGCCAGGTCCGCACGAACGTGGTGGCGTACGACGCGAGGCCGGCGAACGCCAGGCCGACCAGCAGGGCCACGAGCGGAATGGCCGCGGCCCATGGGCTGGCGAGCAGGCCGAAGACCCATAGCGCAACCACGAACACCACCGAGTACAGACCGCCGCGAATCATCGCCCAGAGCAGCTCGCCATCGATGATGTTCGTCAGGTTCAGGGGCGTGGTGAGGATCGCGTCGTAGGTGCCCGACTCCTTGAGTTTGAAATAGAAGTTGTAGGACATCTCGAACAGCGCACCGTTCATGGCGCTGCTGGCCACCAATGCGGGAGCGACGAACTGAGCGTAGGTCAGGGTCTCTCCGTGCCATTGGACATCACCCACGATTTCACCCAGGCCAAGGCCCAGGCCGAACAGGAAGATGAACGGTTCGAACGCTGCGCTGAGCAACACGAACGGCACGTTGCGGTAGTTGACCATGTTGCGCTCAACGAGGAGCCACGGTGCAAGAAGAGCCGTCATGTTCCGAGCGCCTTGGTGAAGGTTCGGGCGCCGAACGCCATGCCGACGACGGTGTAGGTGAGCAGGAGCAGCGTGTGGCCGGCAGCGGCGCTCGCCGTCAGCCCGGTGTCGATGGTGAGACCCCGCACGAGCTCCACCCCGTGCCAGACAGGCAACACCCGAGACACCCATTCCAGCACCAGCGGCAGCTGGTCGATCGGGTAGAAGGCTCCGGAGAAGAGGTACATGGGCAGAACGAACAGTCGAAGGATCATCGGAAAGCTCTGGTCGGATTGCCCTCCGGACGTGACCCATCCGGTCCACGCCGAGATCGGGGAGGCAAATGCAGTCGCCGTCAGTGCTGCAGCCAAGGGAGCGAGCGCGGTGGTCAGCTGGGTCGGGATGCCGAACACGAAGAGCGCAACCAGGTACACGGTTGCTCCGACGAACGCCCGGAAGCCGATCCAGACGACGTGCCCAACGAACAGCTGCCCAATGCCGAGCGGGGTGGCGATCGCAGAGATGTAGTTGCCCTGCCACTTCAGTGACGCCCCGGTGGACCACAGGCTCTCGACCGACCCCAGCTGCATGGCCGCAGCGGCCATGAGACCGGGGCCCACATAGTCGAGGTACCGATCGGTCCCAAGGCCGGCAGCGCCGGTGTCGACCTGCGAGCCGATACCGATGCCGATACCCAGCAGGTACATCAACGGACCGATCATGCCGGACACGATGGTTGCCCGAAAGGACGAACGAAGGCGCCAGAGCTGATGCTCCCAGAAGTGGAGGAGAACCATCACTCCACCAGCCTTCGTCCCGTGAGCGCCAAGAAGACGTCTTCAAGACTTGCTCGGCGGACCAGGCTGGAGGTCGGGGTGCGCCCGGAATTCACAAGGGTTGCCATCGTGGCTTCGCCGTCGTCGGTATACACGAGGGTCCGATCGGTGAGCTTCTCCAAGCGAAGGCCAAGGTCCTGCAGGTTGACGGGTGTGCCTGCAGGAAACCGCACCTCGAGAACTTCGCGAGTAACATGCTCGGCGATCAACGCCGACGGCGACCCCTGCGCAACAATCGTGCCGTGGTCCATGACGACGAGCCTGTCGCTGAGCTGTTCGGCTTCGTCCATGTAGTGGGTCGTGAGGAGGAGGGTGACACCACGTTCCTTCAGCTCGTAGAGCCGTTGCCACAGGAGGTGTCGGGCCTGAGGGTCGAGCCCGGTGGTTGGCTCATCGAGGAGAACAAGGTCGGGTTCGTTCACGAGCGCCCTGGCGATGGCGAGTCGCCGTTGCATGCCGCCAGACAGGGAGCTGACCCGGGCGCTTCCGCGATCCTCGAGCTGCGCGAACTCGAGCAACTCGTCCGAGCGGGCACGCGCCTGTTTCCAGCTGAGGCCGAAGTAGCGGCCGTACAGCACGATGTTTTCGCGCACGGTCAGCTCGGCATCCAGGTTGTTCTCCTGCGCAACGACGCCAAGGCGCGAACGGATCGTTGCACCGTCGCGCTGCGGGTCAAGGCCGAAGATCTTCAGTGAGCCCGCCGTCGCTGGGCTCACGGTGGAGATCATCCGCATGGTTGAGCTCTTGCCGGCACCATTTGGACCGAGCATCGAGAAGGATTCGCCGGGTTCAACCTGCAGGTCGATGCCGTCCACTGCGGTGAAGTCACCAAAGCTCTTCGTCAGCCCCGAGGCCGCAATCGGGAGTTCCATTCGGGCCACGCTACTCAACCAGGCGGAGGGGAGAGATCCGGGTCCGGATGGGTCGTGGAGGGTGCATGTCCGTTTCCGACCATGATCTGTCCGCGAACGACCTGTTCACAATCGCCCGCACCCGGTGGAATCGGAGGACGCCCTCGGACGACGCCCGAGATTCACCACAAGGAACCACCATGAAATCCCTCCGCATCCTCGCGGCATTCAGCATGATCTGCGCAACAGTCGCCCTGTTCGCATCGTCAGCGTCTGCCCAGAACAACGCTCAGGACAGCCTGATCGGCCAGACCTACTCCGTGCAGAACAACTTCAACCAGGCGGGCGAGGTCACCCCGTTCGACACCGAGCGCACCGGAGTCATTCGTGGCCGCCGGACCGAGATCAGCGGCGACAGCTACTTCTACAACATCAACTTCAAGGCTGACCGCATCGTCATGAACTGGTCCGACAGCCCCGACTACGACATCTACGGAACCTACGTCGGACAGGGCGCCGGCCTCACCCAGGAAGAAGCCGCAGCGGCACCGATCGCCGACGAGTACTGGATCACGATGAGCGAACCCATCACCGACTACGTCATCACCGCCAACACCAACAAGGACATCGTCCCCACGATCCGCGTCATCGATGACAACACCTTCGTCATCGCCGTCGCCGGCGGAACCACCATCGGTGACAACCTCAAGGCAGTCATCAACTTCGCACCTGCGGACTGATCTCCCAATTGCATTGGCCCCCGGGAATATTGTCCTCGGGGGCCATTGTGCGTTTGCACCGGCCATCACACGTTCGTTCCAGTCGCACCCTGACCCTCTCGTGTCCAAGAAGAACCTGTCCAGCGCGCTCCGCATCGTGTGTACTCGTTGGGTGACTCAAGGAGTTCCAACATGAAGCGCCTGCTACGGAAGCGACTCGTCCGCATCGTTCTCGACGTTGGCCAGCGGCTTCCCGCTGACTGAAGGCGACATGATGAACAAGGCAGTCCGCGATGCGATCACCGCCATGCTCGGAGCGGTCACGGTCGTGGCTGTCGCGGGCGCCTCCTGATCGATCGCGCGATTCGCCCGACACTGATCAGGCGAAGTCAGTCGACCCACTCGACGCCGAGGTCGAGCAGCTTCTGGCGCAGTCCATAGACGTCGAGTCCGAGGCATGCCCTCGAACGTAGAGCTGACCTGTGACACCAACCTGCCTGGGACAATCGGGGACAGACCCCAAGTGTTCGTTCGCAACGTTCTGGTCATGACAAGACGATCACTTGTCAAAACTGGACAACTGCGTGGGTTTGCCGGCGCTGTGGTTCACACTGTTCGCCCATGGACGACGACATCGTTGAGCTCAATCTGTCCAAGGCGGTCAACGTGACCAACACGTCATTCATTCGGGCGTCACTGCGCGAACGCATGGCCAAGGATGCGTTGTTCACACCGCCGGTTGAGCTCGTTCAGTTTCACGTCTTCGTGTACTGCTCGGCTGGGCATGGCAAGCACATGGTGGACTTCGACGACCATGAGATGCGACCAGGGACGGCCATCTGGATTCGGCCCGGACAGGTGCAACGCTGGGATCTGCACGATGACTTCCACGCGGACGTAGCGGTCTTCCGGTCGTCGAGCATTCCGGATCTCCCCCTCTTTGACCGTTTCCTCGGCTCGACGGTCACCGCACACATGGGCGACGACATGGATCGGCTCCATCAGCAGATGGAATGGATGGCCAATGACCTTGCGTCCAACGCCGACAAGGAAATTGCCGCCGCCGTTGTCGCCGTGATCCTGCGGCTCTTCGCCCGACATGCCTGGGGGAACCAGGCCGGCCACGAAACCCCTGGTCAACAACTCGGAGCAGCGTTCGTGGAGAGCATCGAGGCCAACATCAGCGAACGCTCCGTTTCCTGGCATGCACAACAGATCGGAGCATCGACGCGGTCGGTCGCACGGGCCACGGCAGAAACCTTCGGGCAGCGACCGAAGGACGTGATCGACGCCCGGGTGATCCTGGAGGCGCAGCGTCGCCTCGCATGGTCAGAAGAAGACATCGCCACAATCGCTCGAGAGCTTCGCTTCTCCGAAGCTTCCAACTTCACCAAGTTCTTTCGCACTCGCACCGGAGTGTCACCATCGACCTTCCGTACCGAGGCGACCGCGATTCGTGCGTGACGGGCTGCCTCAGCGACCGCCGACACGAAACCCTGGCTTCTTCGGGCGACTCGGCGTTCTCGCCTCGAATGATCGCGGTTGGTGTAGCTTCGTGCGCTCCACCCGAGGCCGGCTCGCCTACTTCGCACTCCCCGCGTCGGTCATTGCAACTGGGTGCGGGTGCAGCCCAGGGGCCGGTCGCCATGGGATGATGCTGCCATGACGTCAGCACCGATCGCCCAGCTGGTCATCGACGGACTCCGACAATCAAAAATCGACACACTTTTTTGCCTGCCAGGTGTCCAGAACGATGACTTCTTCGATGTCCTCTTCGACGCACCCGACATCAAGCCCATCGTTGCGCGCCACGAACAAGGCGCCGCGTACATGGCTCTTGGCGCAGCGCAGGTCACCGGAACGCCGGCCGCAATGTGCGTGGTTCCCGGCCCCGGCATCCTCAACGCTTGTGCAGCGTTGACCAGCGCCTACTGGGGATTCGCCCGAGTGTTGGCGATCGTCGGCCAGATCCCGCTTCCCGTGCAGGGTCGGGGTTTTGGCGTGCTGCACGAACTCAGCGACCAGACCGCTGTGCTCCAGCAGGTCACCAAGAACGCGTTCGCCGTCTCAGGACCAGACGATGCCGCTGGTGTCATCCAGAGCGCCATCGATGCGCTCGTTTCGGGGGTGCCGCGGCCGGTGAGCCTCGAGGTGCCAGCGAACCTCTGGTCGGCACCGACCACTGGCGCCGTCGCCGCGCCAGCGGTCACCGCTCCACCACTCAACACCGACGCGGTGGAACAAGCAGCGGCCCTTCTGTCGGCAGCGGAACGTCCCCTGATCGTCGTCGGTTCGGGCGCCTACGGTGCCTCCGCCTCTGTCATCGAGCTCGCGGAGAAGCTGCAGATTCCGGTGACCACCCGTCGCCAGGGACACGGCGTCATGCCAACAAGCCACCCACTCTTCGTGCCCCTCACGGTGGCGCATGAGTTGTGGGCCGACGCCGACGTGGTCCTCGGCATCGGTAGTCGCGTCGAATGGCCGCTGCTCCAGTGGGGACACGACGCCGACCTTCACCTCATCCAGATCAACATTGATCCTGACGAGATCAACCGCCACGGAATCACCACCATCGGTCTTCTTGCAGATGCCGATGACGCGTGCCGTGCGCTCATCGACTCGGTCGAGCCCACAGCCCGCCCGTCGATCGCTACAGACCTCGACGCTCGAAGGGCTGCCTTCCACGAAGCCACCACACATCTTCAGCCGCAGCGTTCTTTCACGGCAGCCATCCGCGAGGCGCTGCCCGACGATGGCGTGCTGGTAGAAGACGTCACACAGATCGGCTTCGCTTCCCATCTGCTGTACGACCACCTGGCCCCGCGCACCTTCCTGACAACCGGAGCAGCTGGCACACTCGGGTCAGCGACCGCCGTTGCCATTGGCGCCGCCTACGCGGCAGACGCACCCGTGGTGGGCATCGTTGGCGACGGTGGTTTCCTGTTCACGGCCACCGAGCTCGCCACCGCAGTACAGCACGACGTCAACTGCAACATCGTGGTCTTCAACGATGGTGCGTACGGCAACGTGAAGCGCATCCAACAGACACGGTTTGGCGCGGACCGCACCATTGCTTCGACGCTTCAGAACCCCGACTTCCAGCAGTTCGCTTCGTCCTTCGGAGTTCGCCCGTGGCAGACCGACTCGCCTGACGGACTACGAGATGCATTGCGGGCATCGATCTCGCATGACGGACCGAGTCTGGTCGAGGTAACCGTTGGCGAGATGCCGAACCCTTGGCCGTTCTTCCAGAGGCCTCGCATCCGACCAAAGAACTCGCCTGGCCCTACTTAGTTCCTCCGTCGATCATTTCCGTCGGTCACACGGCGGCGCTCTGCTCCGGCGCTGTCAGGTCCGTTCGAGTTCGTCACGCAGATACCCGTTGCGTTCCTCAATCAGTTTCGGAAGGTATGCGCCGAGAACGAGCTTCTCCACCAGGTCACCCATTGGGCCCAACGGGGCGTCGAAGGTGATGCGGTCAATCATCAACGTGCCGCCATCGACCTCCTCGAAGCAGTGCTCATGACGGAATCGACGGAACGGTCCCCGAACCTGTTCGTCGACAAAGCGCACGGGTTCCTCGAGCTCAGTGATCTTGCTGGTCATCTTCCAGGTGACGCCGAAGTGCTTCGCCTGCCAGGTCACGGTCTCACCCAATCCAATGAGCCCGCTCGTCACGCCGCCTACTGCTTGCTCACCCGAGGCCTCCATGGCGGCCAGGTGAGCATCGATGTCGAGCGACGCGGAGAACACTCGAGCTGGCGGTGCCGCAATGGTGGTTCGAAGCACAAAGTCGACAGTCATGTGATCGCCCCGACATGGATGGTCGTTTCCAGCGCCAATCGCCCCTGTCGACGGCCACCGCTCGCCTCAACGATCGACTCCAACACCTGTACCCACATCTCACTCTGCACGAGTTTGGCAATGCCGACACTGTGGTAGAGCGCATCAAAGACGGGGTCGCCGGAACGGGCGAACGATTCGATAGTGAAGACCAACGCTCCGTCACTCTCGGCACAAGAGAAATCGATCCAGCCCGCCTCCATGTGCCCCACCAGGGTCTCAAGGCGAAGCGATGTATCGGTGACTGCGGCAACTCGGACGGGCCCGTCCCACGGTCCAGGGATCTTCACTTCGGCCCGATCGTTCGTAGCCAGGCCGTCGGGTGCCGGATCTGGGGAGAACGTCGCATAGGACGTCGGCACGAAGCGATTCGGGTCGCACCGGAACATCTCGACAAGGGCCTCTGGTGTGAGGGGCGAATCCACAATCTCCACCCGGTAGGTCCGGTGATTCACTGGTCCTGCACCGCTTTCCGGCGGCTGCACATCGGGCGCGTCGCTCACCTGAGGTAGCGGCATCGGACCGGCTCGTGTCGTCACTGTCTCCGCCCAGAGGTTGCCGGTGACCGCTCGTCTGGCGAGCAGCCCAAGTGGTGCCGCCGCCCGCAAGGGCCAGGTGACACCGCGCCACAGCGCACCCTGAGGTCCATCGATTGGTGGCTGCATCTCCACCGGACCGTAATCGCCCAACTCCCCACGACCTCGATGCAACGGTCATTGTCCGCTTGTCAGCCGTCCGGAAGGACCTTGCCGGGGTTCATGAGGGCGGCCGGATCGAGTGCGTTCTTGACCCGTTTCATCAGCGCCCATTCCACGTCGGACTTCTGCCCTCGGATCCGGGAACGCACGTCCTGCCCCACGCCGTGCTCGGCCGAGAGCGTTCCGCCGAGTGCGACCGTGGCTTCATCGACGCGGCGGAGGAGCTCGGACTTCAGGCCCCGCATGCGCTCGACGTCGTCCACGTCGGCCGGCAGCACGTTCATGTGCAGGTTGCCGTCGCCGATGTGCCCGAAGCCGTAGACCGTGGAGCCGGGGACGACCTCGGCAGCAATCGTTTCGACGGCGCGGTAGTAGTCGGCCACACGATCCAGGGGAACCGCAGAGTCTCCCTTCAATCCCACGCTGTGCAGCTCGGGAAAGAGGGTGGCTGCCGGCAGCTCCTCGCGGATCGTCCACAGTCGTTCCTCCTGCGCGACCGAACCGGCGATCACGGCATCCAGGATCACGCCCTGCTCGGACACTTCGCCGAGCGCACCGGCCAGGTCCTCCTCCACGGGCACCGACGAGGCAAGTTTGATCAGCACGTGGAACTCGCCAGGAGCGTCCATCGGATGCGCGATCTCGAGTTTGTCGCAGACGGCGGCAACACAAAGCTCGGGCATGAGCTCGAATGCCGTGATCGTGTCGGGAAGGAGCGCTCGCATCTGGGCGTAGAGGGCAATGGCCTCTTCCAGGCCGGCGACACTGACCATGGCCGACGCGGAGTACGGGGTCGGCGGATGCAGCTTGACCACCGCACGGGTGACGATGCCGAGCGATCCCTCCGAACCGATGAACAGGTGTTTCAGGTCGAACCCTGACGAGTCCTTTCTCAGCGCACGCAGGCCGTCCCAGATCTGACCATCGGCCAGCACCACCTCGAGCCCGAGAACCTGGTCCCGCATGTTCCCGTACCGCAGCACGTTGTTGCCGCCCGCATCGGTCGACACTGCACCGCCCACCGTTGCCGTGCCCCTGGCACCCCAGTCGGGGGCGAACAGACGGTCGGCTGCGGCCGCGGCGTCCTGCAACGCCTGGACCGTCACCCCGGCCTGCACGGTGGCCGTCCACTGCTCGGTGTCAACGGCTTCGATCCTGTTGAGCCGAGCGAGGGACACCACAACGCACGTCTGGTCACCGACTGGCACGGACCCGCCGGAGATGCCGGTGTTGCCTCCCTGGGAGACGATGGGAATGCCGTGAGCAGCGCAGATGCGAACCACCGCTGCCACCTCGCCGGTGGAGCCGGGCCGGACCACAGCGGTTGCTGCGCCACCAAACATCTTTCGCCAGTCGATGAGAAAGGGCTCGGCGTCGGCGTCGGTCAGTACGGCGCCGTTGCCGATCGCCTCCCGCAACTCGGCAACAACCTGGCGGCGCTCGTCATGGTGCATTCGTCTACTCCTCAGGCGCGCCGACACGGGTCAAACGCGAAGTCATACGGGCTCATTCTGCAACAGTGCTCGTCGGCCCCGCAGCTGTAACAACAGCCCCACGCTCGAGTACACGACGAAGCCGACGGCAACCGGCGTGAGCTCGCCGTCGATCGCACGATCGATGAGCGAGGCGAGCACGGCACCGGTGAAGAACACCAGGAACAGCCACAGGCTTGGTAGCCCGTCGCAGGTCGGCCAGATATCGATCGTGATCATGACGCAGCCCCGACACGGCGGCGCGCGATTTATCTCAATGATTCCATTGTGTTACCGTGACCCCAGTCACTGTGGCGCCAGTCACAGCAACGGGGGAAGCTCAATCGACGCGCCGCACACCGGCATCGCCGCTGAGACGAGAGAGACGCGAGTTCTAAGCGAATGACGAATGAAACAGTGGCATCGCCCGCAGGTCTTGCCACACCACAGCGCACGCCGGAAACGCTGCTCGAGGTCAAGGATCTGCACACCCATTTCGCGCTTCCCGCTGGGATGGTCAAGGCGGTCGATGGCGTCTCCTTCTCGCTCGACCGGGGAAAGACCATCGGCATCGTCGGCGAGAGTGGGTCGGGCAAGACCGTCCTCGCCCGTTCCATCATGCGCCTGAACCTTGGAAGCAACGTGCACAACACCGGCTCGGTTGCCTTCGAGAACCGGGACGTGCTGTCGCTCTCCATGAAGGAAATGCGCAAGATCTGGGGCCTGGAAATGGCGATGGTGTTCCAGGACCCAATGACCTCGCTGAACCCGGTCGTCAAGATCGGCCGTCAGGTCACCGAACACGTGCGCAAGCACGTTGGGGTCTCGAAGTCCGAAGCCCAGGCAACGGCAATCGAACTGCTGCGGAGCGTGCGGATTCCCGAAGCCGAGGCACGCTTCGAGAACTATCCACACGAACTGTCGGGCGGAATGCGCCAGCGTGTCTGCATCGCCATTGCCCTGGCGTGCGGTCCGAAGATCGTCTTTGCCGACGAACCCACCACCGCACTCGACGTCACGGTGCAGCACCAGATCCTCAACCTGCTCAACCAGCAGCAGCGTGAGCGCAACATGTCCATGGTCCTGGTCACCCACGACCTCGGCGTGGTCGCTGGCCGGACCGACGAGATCTGTGTGATGTACGCCGGCAAGATCGTGGAGAAGGCGCCGACCAAGACGCTCTTCGCAAACGTGCAGAATCCGTATACCGAGGCACTTCTCAAAGCCATTCCCCGCACAAGCCAGCGCAACCACACACGGCTTTCCGCCATCGCCGGTCGTCCGCCAGACCTCATCAATCCGCCAAAGGGCTGCTCGTTCAGCCCCCGCTGTCCGTACGCCCAGCCCATCTGTCACGAAGAGGAACCGCAACTGCGTCCGACAGGTTCCTACCTCCCCGAAGCGTCGGGAGCACACATGTTTGCCTGCCACCTCCCTGTTGGCTCCGATGCGAGCCGCGAAGCGTTCGAGAAGAACCTTGCGGCTGGGCTTCCCCAGACGTTGGCCGTCGCCGAAGGCGCCGTGGTCGACGAATCCATCGTGGACCTTGCAGCGGGGTCGAACTGATGGCGGGCTCAGGCAAGGCGCACCTGCGCAACGAATCGGACACCATCCTGCGAGTCGAAGACCTCGTTGTTGAGTTTCCAACGGGTGGCGGCGAGACCGTGAAGGCCGTGAGCGGCATCAGCCTCGATGTCGCCAAGGGCGAGACACTCGGCCTTGTGGGCGAGTCTGGCTGCGGAAAGTCAACCACGGCCAAGGCAATGATTCAGTTGCCACCACCCACGTCGGGATCGGTGCGCTACAACGGCACCGACCTCACCACGCTTTCAGACGAAGCGCTTCGCAAGATGCGCACCGACCTGCAGATCATCTTTCAGGATCCGGTGTCGTCACTCAACCCCCGCCGCAAGGTCGGCGACGTCGTGGCCGAGCCGCTCAAGGTGTGGGGACCGTCCGACACCGACGCACAGGTGAAGGCCGTAGACGAAATGCTCGAAGCGGTCGGCATCGACCCCGAGGTCGCCCGCGAAAAGCGTGCGCACGAGTTCTCGGGCGGTCAGTGCCAGCGCATCTCCATCGCCCGTGCACTTGTGCTCGAACCGCAGGTCATCATCTGCGACGAGCCGGTTTCCGCCCTCGACGTTTCCGTACAGGCCCAGATCCTCAACATGCTCGAGGATCTGAAGGCGAAGTACGAACTCACGCTCGTGTTCATCGCCCACGACCTGGCCGTGGTGAAGAACATCTCCGACCGAGTCGCAGTCATGTACCTGGGCAAGTTGTGCGAGGTCTCCGAGTCGAACGATCTCTACGAGCGACCAGCGCATCCGTACACGGCGCTCCTGCTCGAGTCCACGCCGGTGCCCGATCCCTACGTTTCGGTCGATCAGACCTTCGTTGACGAGACCGAGCTGCCATCACCGATCAACCCGCCCAAGGGTTGCCGCTTCCGCACCCGCTGCCCATACGCAACCGACATCTGCGAGAAGGCCGAGCCCGAACTGGCCAAGGTCAGCGACGACCACTACGTGGCGTGCCACCACCCGCTCGTGGCCACCGAACCGATAGCCGGCTGACCGCCCAACGATCAGCCGCACCGCAACACAGTCCGCAAAACAAAGTAAGAGAAAACCGGAGGGGAAATATGTCCTACCAAAGGAAGCTGAGAGGGAAGCCCAACGCATTGTTGGCGCTCCTTCTCTCGATTGCACTGATTGCGGCCGCATGCGGCAGCAGCAGTGATGACTCAGCAGATGGCGGCGATTCCGGAGGGGACACCGAGACCGCAGAGGTCGCAACCACCGAAGCTCCTGAAGTTGCCGAAGCTGGAACCGAAGCTGAGGGCGACGTCGACACCGAGGTCGTCGACGACGGAGAAACCGGCGTCTACGGCGGCGTTGTGACCCTCGGCGTCGAGGCCGAGGCCACCGGCCTTCGCCCCTGGGAAGACGCTTGCTCCTCACCGTGTCTGAACATGATGGTCTCCGTCTTCGACAAGCTCGTCGAATTCCGGGCCGATGGCACCTACGGCGGCTGGCTGGCCGAGTCGTTCGAGTCGAACGAGGACTTCACCGAGTGGACGTTCCAGCTGCGCGAAGGCGTCACCTTCCACAACGGTGAGCCGTTCAACGCCCAAAGCCTTGTCGACATGTTTGCGATCCAACAGGAAGGCTCACAGTCGGCTGGCGTCATCGCCTCTGCACAGCTCCTGTCGGTCACCGCTCCGGAGGAGTACACGGCCGTCTACACCCTTGGCGCATCCCACTCTGCGTTCCCGGCATTCGTTGAGCGTGCCCAGATCGGGTTCGTGTTCGAACCCGGCGCCGCGGCTGCAGACCCCGACGGCTTCAGCCTTGCGCCCGTTGGCACCGGCCCGTTCGCCGTTGAAACCCGAGATCTCGACAACGAGACTGTGATGGTCCGCAACGAGAACTACTGGATGAGCGACGCCGATGGCAACCAGCTTCCGTACCTCGACGGCATCACGTTCCGACCGATTCCCGATGAGGGAACTCGTTTGGACTCCCTGCTCTCCGGCACCGTCAACGCCATGCAGACCCTGCGTCAGGGAACCATTCGTGACGCTCGCGAAGCCGATGGCATCACGCTGAACGAGTTCCAGGGCAACAACGTGGGTGGCGGCATGTACAACACCGCGGTCGCACCGTACGACGACGTGCGGGTCCGTCGTGCACTCACCATGATGAGCAACCAGGATGCCGTCATCGAAGCGCTCGGTGGCACCGGAATTTCGCTTCCCGGTACGCAGTGGTTCAGCCCGGACTCCGTCTGGTACTCCGAAACGGTCGCCGCCGCTTGGCCCTCCTTTGACTACGAAGGTGGCCAGGCGCTCCTGCAGGAATACCTGGACGATCCAGAGCGGTCCGACGGCCTGCCCGTCGGCACCTCGATCAGCGTCGAGCTTTCGTGCCCGCCCGATCCAAGCCTGTTGGCTGCCATGCAGGTGACCGAGCAGCTCTGGACCCAGTCCGGACTCGTCGAGGTCGAACTGACCAACTTCGACCAGCAAACGCACATCAACAACGCACTTGGTGCACCACCAGAGTTCCTCGGAACCCACGGTGTTCACTGCTGGCGTTGGAGCAGCGACCAGGATCCGTCGACGGAACTGAACCGTCAGTTCGCACCCGATCGGCCATCGGTCGCCGCTGAAAACGGCCTGGGTGAGCTCTTCACCCCCACCAACTTCCCGAACTACTTCGACCTTGAACTGTTCGGCAACCTTGGTGCCGCAATCCAGACCGACGACTTCGACGAGCGCTACGCACTCTACGAAGCCGTCATGCTCAAGATTGCCGAAGACGTACCCCTGTACTACTCGGGTCACACCGCAACGCTCATCGCCACTGCGGACAACGTCACCGGCCTGAACGGTTGGCTCCTGCCCGACGGAACACTCGGCGTGGGCTTCCCCGCTGCTGAGGGCCGTTGGAGCCAGGTGTCCATCAGCCAGTAGTTCAGAACGCCAGCGATCCCAGCCGATCGACCCTTTGGGTCGGTCGGCTGGGTGGTTGGCAATCGGGTATGTCCAACGACATGCCAACTCGTAACACCGAGCCGGCAGCACACGTTCGGCCAACACCAAGGACACAACTCGCATGTGGAAAGCAATCGGAACCAGGCTCGTGCGGCTCTTTGCCACGTTGTTTGCGGTGTCATTCCTCACGTTCTTCATGACCACGCTGCTTCCCGGCGACCCGGTCAACGCAATTCTTCCGGTCGATGCGCCCCGCGATCAGGCCACCGTCGACCGGATCCGTCTTGAGCTCGGCCTTGACGACCCACTGCCCGTTCGATACTTCAACTGGGTGAGCAACGCCCTTCAGGGCGATCTGGGCAAGTCCTACATCACCGATCAGCCGGTCTCCGACGCCATCTCAAACCGGATTCCCGTGACTGCCGAACTTGCCATTCTCGCGACGCTCATCGCGGTCGTCATCGCCGTACCGCTCGGCGTCTTGAGTGCCTATCGAGAAGGAAGAACCGCCGACAAGGTGTCGTCGGCCGGAGTGCAAGTGGCACTCTCCATACCCAACTTCATTCTCGGTATCTTCTTCATCTGGTTACTCACTGTGCGATTCAATCTGTTGCCGTCGACCGGCTGGAATCGAATCAGCGAAAAGGGTCTCATCGAGAACTTGCGCACAGCGATTCTTCCAGCCACCGCCCTGGCCATGGCACCACTCGCCATCTACACCCGGCTCATTCGCACCGACATGATCTCCACGCTCAAGGAGAACTACGTCCTCTCCGCTCGGGCGAAAGGCCTCGAGGATCGATACATCCTGATGCGACATGCACTGCGGCCAAGTTCGTTGAGTCTCATCACGATCATCGGCATTCAGTTCGGTGTGTTGCTAGGCGGAACGGTGGTCATTGAAAGCCTCTTTGCGCTCCCGGGTCTGGGTGCACGGCTGATCAGCGCAATCAACCAGCGGGACATCCTGGTGGTGCAGGGCATCACCGTGTTCATCGCCACGGTGTACGTCGTCATCAACAGTCTGGTCGACGTCCTCTACATCGCCGTCGACCCACGAATTCGAAAGGGCTGATCTTCCATGACACTCGCGGATGACACGCAGATCGAAGAAACATCGAGTCAGATGCAGTCGACGACCACTGAAGACGTGGCAGCAGCCGTAGCTCCCGAAGAAGTGCACTTCGGCAAGAACAAGATGCCATGGTCGGCGAGGCTCGGCATTGCCTGGCTCGTGTTCATCGTGGGTGCCGCCATCTACGCCAAGCTGGATCAGCTGTTCGGGCAGGCACTTCCCCTTCAGGACCCCTTCTACCAAGGAAACCTGTTTGGCACGGCGTCACGAACCGAGACACCGAGCACCGCTCACTTCCTTGGCACCGACGTTCTGTCGCGTGACACGTTCTCCCGAATCGTGCACGGTGGTTGGGTGTCGCTGGTCGTTGCCGGTGTCGCCGCACTCTTCGGCATTTTCGTGGGTGGAATCCTCGGCTCCTTCGTCGGCTACGTGAAGGGCCGCTGGGAGTCCGTGATCATGTCGGGAATCGACGTGATCCTCGCGTTCCCGCCGCTCATCCTTCTGCTCGCCATGGTGTCGATCTACCAGGTCCGCAGCCTGGCCCTCATCAGCTTGGTCATCGGTATCCTCTCGATTCCCGCCTACACCCGCATCGCTCGTGCCAACGCTCTGGCCATTTCCAACCGCGAGTTCGTGCACGCCGCCCAGGCCATTGGTACGAAGAAGGCAACGATCCTGTTTCGCGAGATTCTGCCGAACGTCTTCCCGGCGTTGATCGCCTACGCGCTCGTGCAGTCTGCGTATGTGATTGTGCTTGAGGGAACCCTCTCGTTCCTTGGCCTGAGCGTGCAGCTGCCAGAACCGACATGGGGCAACATGATCAACGAGGGCCGAAGCGAGATCCGCCAGACCATCCTCCCGGTACTGTGGCCATCGCTCGCCCTCACGTTCACCGTTCTCTCGATGAACCAGCTCGGCGACTACCTCCAGCGCCGTGCCGCCATCCGGTCGTCGGCGCTGTAGGCGACCTCAGGACTGAAGGAGACACCCACATGTTTGGTAGGAGCGGAAAGCTCGATTCGGCTTGGCTCAGAGACATTCGCTTCTTTGCCGATTTCAACGATGACCAATTGTCGCAGGTGTCGAAGCTTGCGAAGAAGCGTGAGGTTGCCCCCGGCGAGGCCTTCATTGAACAGGGCCGGTTCGGCACGTCGTGTTTCGTGGTCTCCGAGGGGATGGCGAACGTGTACATCAGCGATCAACACGTGGCATCGCTCGGCGCCGGCCAGATGGTTGGAGAGATGGCGATCGTCGATCGACGCCCTCGAAACGCAAGCGTCGTTGCGGAGACCCCAATGGTGCTCGTGGAGTTTGGTGTCGAAGAGTTCCGGAAACTCATCGAGATGTTCCCCGATGTGAACCTCAAGGTCACCGAGCTGCTCAATGCACGACTTCGAGCGAACGACTGACCCACAACACAACCGAAGGCTTGGCGACATGACGACAATTCCCGCATCGATCGACGACGTCACGGCCGCCTGGGTGGCCGAGGCGACCGGCCTCAACGTGACCGGTGTCGAGTCCGAGATCATCGGCGTCGGTATCGGAGTCAGTAGCGCGGTCTATCGCCTTCACCTCGAAGGCACCGACGTTCCCGAGTCCCTCGTCCTGAAGCTGCCCGCGCTCGACGAGGCCGCAGTCTTCACGTCGGCGGTCCTGCAGATGTACTCCCGTGAGGTGAAGTTCTTCGATGCTCTAGCGGGTCGCTCCCCGATCCACGTTCCACAGGGATTCGGTGGAGCGGTGTCTGACGATGGTGCCGGCTACTACCTGTTCATGGAGGACATGGGCGGTCATCGTGTGCTTGACCAGACCGAGGGAATGGCCGTCGAAGATGCCGAGCGAGCCGTCGACGAACTCGCTCGTTGGCAGGCCGAGTTCTGGGGAGACGCCGAGCAGTTCGTCGCCAGCGGAGCCGCACTCAGCATTGGCGATGACCTCTACAACGGCGTGCTGCCAGTCGTCTTCGCCGAGGGTTGGGAGAAAATCCAAGCCGAGATGGAGGTGCACCCGACCATCGCCGAAGTCGCGCCCCAGTGGGTTGCCAAGCTACCCGACATGCTCGTGGCGTTGTCGACCTCACCCACCACCGTGGCGCATGGCGACTACCGGGCCGACAACATCTTCTTCGACGAGAACGACAAACTCGTCCTGCTCGACTTCCAGCTCACCGGCCTCGGCACCGGTGCCTACGATCTCGCCTACTTCATCACCCAGAGCCTGCTTCCCGACGTGGCTGGCGAACAGGAACGACCGCTGTTCGACCGATACGTCGCCGGCCTGATTTCGAACGGTGTGGCCGAAGCCGACACCACAAGGCTGTGGGAGGACTACCGCGTCGCCGCGCTGTTCTGCCTCGTCTACCCGATCGTCTCCAGCCGCGGTGTCGATCTCAATGACCCACGGCTCCGCGAGCTGTGCACGACGATGATGAACGGCTGTGCCCGAGCCATCGACGAGCTCAATCTCCGCGAACTGCTCTAGGACGGACGCCCGCATCGGTGTGGGTCAGTCGTCGCCAATCGACAGAACCAT
>CAZFBD010000027.1:53696-55281 GCA_964517125.1 uncultured Acidimicrobiales bacterium | reverse complement strand
GCGCACGACGATGGCCAGTTCCGGAGATCGCCACACCGCTCCAGCTCGCCACGTTCCTGAACGTCGACCTGGCGTATCTGGAGTGGTACGCCGACGTCCGGTCGATGGAGCGCACGGCATCGGAAGAGAATCTGCGGCACTACAACTACCACTGGCGAACCAAACGTTCTGGCGGGGCCCGGCTGGTCGAGGCGCCCAAACAGAACCTCAAACACCTTCAGCGCCGGGTCTTGCGTCTGCTTCTTGACAACATTCCGCCGCACGAGGCTGCGCATGGATTCCGACGAGGCCGGTCGATCCAGACCTTTGCTGCTCCGCACACGGCCAAGCACGTCGTTCTTCGCCTGGACCTACGTACGTTCTTTGCCTCGGTGCCCGTCGGACGCGTTTTCCAGACGTTCCGAGCAGCCGGATATCCCGAAGCCGTCGCACATCTGCTGACCGGCCTTGTCACGAACACAGCTCCTGGCTCGGTGTTGTCTGCATACCCGGGCCATCGGGGCCTCGATGCGACGACCGCGGCGATGCTACGAGGGCCACATCTTCCGCAAGGGGCTCCGACCTCACCGGCACTCGCAAACCTTGCAGCCTTCGGGCTCGACGTCCGGTTGGCCGCGCTGGCACGAAGCTTCGACGCCACATACACCCGATACGCAGACGATCTCGCCGTGTCAGGCGACGACACGTTCCGTCGGGATGGCAAACGCTTCCTTGCACTGGCAAGGCAGATCGTTGGCGAAGAGGGATTCGTGGTGCACTCCCGCAAGACTCGGTCGCAGGGACAACACCAGCGGCAGGTGCTCACGGGGCTGACGGTCAACCGCCACCTGAACCTCGATCGGAGAGAGCTCGATCAGCTCCGGGCACAGCTGCACGACGCTTCGCTCAACGGACCGACCACAGCAAACCGAATGGGCCATCCACATTTTCGGGCCCACCTGGAGGGGCGTATTGGATTTGTCCAAGCGACCAACCCCGTGCGGGCACGAAAGCTCTGGCGAGTATTCGATCAGATCACGTGGTGAGTGCCTGGGACTGCCCCGTGACATCCCAGAGGTGATGCAACGGATCGTGGATCTCGTAGCGGGCGAAGCTCAGGACTGAAAACTCCGCGCCGTCCGATCGGCGACCCGGACGCTCAAGTTGGGCTGCGGACAGGCTCTCGAATCGGGTAGCGAGGAGCTCGGCGGCCTTGGTGAGCTGGTCAGCCACGGTGTTTGGATCCTGCAGGTCATACCGCTCGGCCTCGGCCGTCTCGTTGGGATTCCAATTGGCGAAGATCGGGTTGTCCTCGTTCAACATCAGTTCAAGCCTGACGAGGAACAGCTCGAAGACGTCCCGGACGTGAGCGGCGTACTCGAGGGGACTCCAGACGTCGGGTGCTGGACGTTCATGAACGTTGTCGGACCCGGTGAGAAGCTGAGCCCAGGCCGCAGCATTCGAACGGTTCAGCGACGCCGCCTGTGCACTCGTCAGCGCTCCGACCTCGGCTCCGCAATCCGGGCATGGCCGTTCCAACACCCAGGTCCAGTCCTTGTCATCTGCCTGGCCCGGTGGGGGCGCGGCTGCGGCTTGTGGCTCAGGT
>CAZFBD010000027.1:0-53596 GCA_964517125.1 uncultured Acidimicrobiales bacterium | reverse complement strand
GTCCTTGTCATCTGCCTGGCCCGGTGGGGGCGCGGCTGCGGCTTGTGGCTCAGGTCCCGTGGGTGTGTCATCTGCCCGACCCGGTGGGGGCGCGGCTGCGGCTTGTGGCTCAGGTTTCGTGGGTGTGTCATCTGCCTGGCCCGGTGGGGGCGGGATCTCTCCGGCGGTCACAGTGCGACTCCTGCCGTGGTCTGGATGTGGTCGGGGAGGGTCTCATCTGTTGATCCGGTGTTCGTCGTGCCCGAGGGCTCGAATAGAAGCATCGATGCGCCATCGACTGACGCCGGCTTGTGCTCGACGCCCTTCGGCACGACGTAGATGTCGCCGGCCTCAAGCTCGATGGTGCGATCGCGCAGGTGAATCTGCACGTCGCCGGAAAGAACCTGAAACAGCTCATCAGTGTCGTCGTGTGCGTGCCAAACGAACTCACCCTGGATGTGGACAACCCGAACGTCGTAGTCATTCACGGTCGCCACGTTGCGGGGCGCCCACTGATCTTCGAAGGATTGGAGCGCTTCGCCGAGATTGATCTTGTCTTCCATCTCTTCAGCAAAGCAGGTTGCAGCGCCCTTCGCCGATGGTAGAAATGCAGTAGGTCGAAAGAATCCTGCATGTCGCATCATGTCGGCGTTCTCGTGGTCCAGGACACCAACCCATTTGAGATGGGTGTCGGCACCGAGGTCTTTGGCCTGCATCGTCCCGAGCTGGCGAGGCGACCCTACGAGCTGGAGGTGTGCGGCCCAGGTGCTGTCCGAATGCGGCAGGGCTTCTTCACCCTCACCCCGAGCGCACCGCTGGAAGCACTCGCCGACATGGACACCGTGATCGTTCCCGGTCACCCAACGCCAGAGAAGGCGGCAGCCCCCGAGGTCCTCGACGTCTTGCAGGCAGCCGAACGCAACGGCGCACGCATGGTGTCGTTCTGCAGCGGTTCGCTGCTTCTTGCCGAAGCCGGGATTCTGGATGGACGGCGGGCCGCGACACATTGGCGCTACGCCGAACAGCTCCGCGAGAACTTCCCCAAGGTCGACCTGCAGGCCGACGTCTTGTACGTCGAGGATGGAAATGTGTACACGGCCGCAGGTAGCGCCGCCGCACTGGACCTGGCCCTCCATCTCATGCGGCTCGACCACGGCGAGGACGCGGTGAACATCGTCGCCCGACGCCTCGTGTTTCCGGCGCATCGACCGGGCGATCAACGCCAGTTCGTGGACCCGCCGACACCGGTGCAGTCGATGGCTCCGTCACTGGCCGCCCTGCAACAGTTCGTCGAAGACCATCTGCACGAGGCGATTCCCATCCTGCTCCTTGCGCCGAAGCGAACATGAGCGTCACGGCGTTCCATCGCTGGTTCAAGGACGCCGTGGGTCAGACCCCGCAGCAATGGGTGATTCTGCAGCGCCTGGCACGCGCCCGGCGGCTACTGGAGTCCACCGATGCCACGGTGGAACAGGTTGCACATCACGCCGGGTTCGGCACGTCCACGAACCTTCGCCAGCACTTCAAACGAGCGATCGGCACAACCCCAACCGCCTACCGAACCGCCTTCGACCAACGCAAGGCCAGCTAAGAGCCACGTGTCGGTCCCGCTCCGCCGGCCGGCACGGAAGTGCGCCAGCGCAGCAGGCGGTCGTGTCGATGGCAACCCTGCGGGTTGCGCCGGATCCGGCCCCTGGAGGGCGAAGCCCGGGAACGTCAGTGGCTACAGCTGGGGCCGTGTTCGTGGTCGGCTTGCTGCTGGGCGATCTCGGCCTTGATGGACTCCATGTCGAGGGCTTCGATCTGCGAGATCAGGTCTTCGAGTGACGCTTCGGGCAGTGCGCCGGGCTGGGAGAAGACCTGGATGCCGTCGCGGAACGCCATGATCGTGGGGATCGACTGAATGCCGAGTCCGCCCGAGAGTTCCTGTTCGGCTTCGGTGTCGACCTTGGCGAACGTGATGTTGTCGTGCTTCTCGGAGGACGCTTCGTAGACCGGAGCGAACGAGGTGCACGGGCCGCACCAGCTGGCCCAGAAGTCGACCAGGACGATGCCGTCGGCGAGGACGGTGTCTTCGAACTGGTCTTTGGTGATGTTGATGGTGCTCATGGGGAGGGGCCTTTCTTTCGGGCTGTAGGGAAGAACCCGGTAAGAACCTTGTGCATTCCCCGGGCTGGTTACACCGAGTCTTCGAAGAGCTTCTTGGCCGAGTTCATGAACCCCGTGAGTGCATCGTTCACGTAACGGTCGGTGTCCTCGAACACTTTGGCTGCGCTGTCGGAGAAGTTCCGGCTGGCGTCCTTGACGTCGTCGGAAACCGGACGCGAGTCCTGGGTCGTCAGGTAGTCGCCGTCGAGGATGGCCGAGTAGTCGCCGCTGTCGACCCAGTTGCGCAGTTCGGCAACCCGGATGACGGGAAACGGGTGGGACCGGCCGAGGGTGGACATGAACCGGTAGTAGGCGCTCAGCCCGCCGGCATCGCGGTACTGATCGGACTGTTCCAGGAAGGCCTCGATGTTCAGGTCATCGCGCTGGCCGCGAATACCGCCTGCCATGACGGCGTGCAGGCCCATGGCGGCATCCAGGTCCTGGGTCGCCAGGAGACCAGCGCGGTCGCAGGAGATCTCGGCCTTTCGGCTCCACTCCTGGAGCGCCAGTGTGATCGGTACGATCGCCGCGCCGGGAATCATCCCCGATGCTCCGAACTGCAACAGCAGGACCAGCAGCGTTCTGTACAGCGCGTGTTCGCTCATGATGTGTCCGACCTCGTGGCCAAGGACGACCTCGACCTCGGCGGGGGTGGCGAGCTCGATGAGGCTGGAATTGAGCACGATGAACGGGTTGTCCATGCCAATGGCGCCAGCATTCACGATGGGTGTTTGGGAGATGTAGAGCGGCGGTACGTCGGTGTCGAGGGTTTCGCACACCTGCACGAGCGACTTGTGGATGTCGGTGTACTGGGCCGGGCCAACTTCGACCGCAGCAGCCTTGAACACGGTGCCGATGTTCTTCTCGCCGAACACGCCAACGACCTTGCGAAGGAGACTGTCGAAGCCGGGAATCTGGCGCAGCGCGCTGAGGGCCGCCCGGTCGGTTGGGTGTTCCCATGCGTGCGAGTTGATGCCGGTGAGGGTGACGCGGCGGGCGGGGGTCTTCTTCTTTGCGGCCACCGACTACCTGCCGGCACCGGTGAGGGAGCGAACGATCAGATAGCCGCCGCCGGCGATTCCGAGAGCGCCCACCACGAAGGAGATCGTCTGCAGCAGACCACCGATGAGTGGGAAGCCGTCGATCACGGGTCGAATGATGAACATGAGCACGAGGCCCACGATCAGGAGAGTGACGCCGGGGAGTTTCGATACCTTCATGATGGAAATGGTACTTGCCAGACCGTTTCTGTGCCCGGGGTCGAACGGACGGTTGTTCAGCTGTGCCAACCTTGTTCGGTGCGGAAGTTGCTGATCGCCTGGGCGGCGATGATGGGTCTGGCTTCTGCCTGCACCTCCACGGTTCCCGAATCTGTCGATTCGGCAGGTGTGGCAAAGACCGCCGTGTCGCCCACCACGACCTCGTCCACAACGACAACGACCACCACCACGGCGGTCCCGACGACGACCACTACCTCGACCCTCGCTCCGGCGCTCGACTTCGACAACGTGGCCCGGGCGGTTCGGACCACCACTGGTGTGGTGCTGCCGGTCCTTGAAACCCGTCCCGAGGGGTGGATCGTGCGCACGCCGTGTCAGGCGTTGGCGCTCGTCACCGACGCGGCCGTGATCGACCGTGTGCATGTTGTCGTCGACCCTGGACACGGCGGGAGTGAACCCGGTGCCGTGGCCGACAACGGTGTTTCGGAAGCATCGCTCAATCAGCAGGTCGCGTCGCTCGTCGAGCTCCAGCTCCGCCGAAAGGGCATTACGTCCACACTCACCCGGTACGCCAATCACCGGGTACCGCTGGTGGCCAGGGTCGAGATCGCTGAGCAGTTGGACGCCGCCCTTCTCGTGTCCATCCACCATCAGGGCACCGACAGCAATGTGCCTCGCTCACCCACTCCAGGCACCGAGATCTACTACCAGCAGGACTCATCCGAGTCGAAGCGATTCGCCGGTCTCCTCAGGGAGGAGGCGCTGGAGGAGCTCGGGGCGTTCGCCGTGGACGACTGGTTTGCCGGAGTCGACGCTGGTGCCACCTACCGTCCCAACGCAGCGACGGGCGAGGACTTCTATGGCATGGTCCGAACCCCGACCATGCCGGCCGTGCTGGCCGAGATGAGTTTCATGGGCAACCCCGAAGAGCTGGAGTTGCTGCAGACCCGCGAGTTCATCACGGCCGAGGCACAGGCCATCACCGATGCGATCGTCCGATGGTTCTCGACCGACGATCCCGGATCCGGCTTCGTCGAACCGAGTTTCGGACTGCGTTCGTCGGGTGGTGGCGGCGGCCTGGCCGGCTGCCAGGACCCCGATCTGGGCGCCACCGACGAGCTTCCGCCCGACGTGATTGCCGACGGCGTTGGCGAGACCACAGAATCGGGTTAAGTTCCGCTGCGATGCGGTTGGCAGTTCTCGTCTCGGGTTCCGGGACGCTCCTCGAGGCAATGATGCAGGCCAATCTGCCGATCGCGCTCGTCGTGGCCGACCGACCATGTCGGGGACTGGAGCTCGTGGATCCGTCCGACGCCCCATCGATCCTGTTGGAACGCACCGACTTCGGGCCGTTATTCGACCGCGACGCATACTCGGTCGAGCTTGCCGGGCTCCTTGCCAACCATGCGATCGACCTGGTTGCCATGGCGGGCTTCGGGACGATTCTGGGCGAGGCGATGTTCGACGCCATGCCCGGCCGCATCATCAACACGCACCCTGCCCTGCTGCCCTCGTTCCCTGGCTGGCACGGGGTCCGTGATGCGCTCGACTACGGCGTGAAGGTGACGGGCTGCACCATTCACGTTGCCACTCCGGTCGTGGACGACGGCCCGATCCTGGCTCAGGAAGCCGTGACCGTTCTGAAGGACGACACGGAATCCACGTTGCACGAACGCATCAAAGTGGTCGAACGCCGCCTCTACATCGACACCCTCAGCGCCATTGCTGCCGCTGGGAAGATCCTGGATCAACCCTTGCAAGGAGCCACATGAAAGCGCTGTTGTCCGTCTTCGACAAGACCGGAATCACCGACCTCGCCCGTGCGCTGGTCGACGCCGGTTGGGAGCTGCTGAGCAGCGGAGGTACCGCCCGGGCCATCGCCGACGCCGGCCTGCCGGTCACCGATGTGGCCGACCACACCGGGTCACCGATCATGCTTGGCCACCGTGTGGTCACGCTGCACCCGAAGATCCATGGCGGGATTCTCGCCGACCGGGACGACCCGGAGCACCAGGCCGACCTGCAGACGCACGGCATCGACCCGATCGATCTGGTCGTCGGCAATCTGTACCCGTTTCTGTCCGATCCGAGCATCGAGAACATCGACATCGGTGGCCCCACAATGGTGCGAGCTGCGGCAAAGAACCACGCTCACGTCGGCGTGGTCGTGGATCCGTCGGACTACGACGCGGTGGCCGCCGAGATCTCTGAGGGCGGACTGTCGGCCGAGACCCGGCGCCGTCTTGCTCGCAAGGCATTTGCACACACCGCTGCATACGACGCCGCGATCGTCAGCTGGCTCGACGACACCGATGAAGCGTCGGACGCCACCGATCCCCTGCCTGATTCACTCCACCTGGCTGCCGACCGAGTCCAGGATCTTCGCTATGGCGAGAACCCACACCAGGTTGGAGCCCGCTACCGATTCGCCGGTCAACACAGCTGGTGGGATGACGCGGTCCAGCACAACGGTAAGGACCTGAGTTTCCTGAACCTGTACGACACCGAGGCGGCCTGGCAGCTTGTCTACGCCCTGGGTGCAGAACCAACCGCCGTGGTCATCAAACACGCCAATCCCTGTGGTGCGGCCACGCACGAAGACATCACCGAGGCCTACCGCCGAGCCCATGCCTGCGATCCGGTCTCTGCATTTGGCGGCATCGTCGCAATCAACCGGGAAGTTCCCGCAGAGCTGGCCTCGGCGCTTTCAGAGATCTTCACCGAGGTGATCGTGGCCCCCGGTTTCACCCCCGAGGCCATGGAGATCCTCACGGCGAAGAAGAACCTGCGGGTCCTCGAAGCCATGCCGCCGGCATCGACGCTCCTGGACATGCGCTCGATCGACGGTGGCCTGCTCGTGCAGACCGCCGATCGACTCCTCTCGCAGGTTGACGACTGGACCGTTGCAACCGATCGCGCTCCCACCGCAAGCGAGATGGCCGACCTGGCCTTCGCCTGGTCAGTGGCCGCCCGGGTGAGCTCGAACACGATCGTGCTGGCGAAGGATGGCCAGGCGTTTGGCATCGGGGCTGGGCAGCAGAATCGCCGTGATGCGGGACTGATCGCGGCCGAAAAGGCCGCGGGCCGCGCCACCGGTGGAGCGTGCGCATCCGATGCGTTCTTCCCGTTCAAGGACGGGCTCGAAGCGGCAATCGATGCGGGCTGCACGGCGGTGGTCCAGCCCGGTGGTTCGGTGCGCGACGACGAGGTCATCGCTGCGGCGAACGAGGCCGGGATCGCGATGGTCCTGACCGGTGAGCGCCACTTCAAGCACTAGTAGGCCGGGTGCAGGAGCTCCGATGCGTCATGCGGTTCGTCTTCGCATCGGCGAGACGTATCAGGCATCAACCGTGAGCTGAACTGTCCGACGGCGGCTGAAGAGCGCGGCAGCCACACCAGTCAGGAGCAGGCCGAACGCGACCACCAAGCTGCTCCACAGCCCGAGACCGGTGAAGGCCAACACGCCGATCGATACGTAGCCAGCGTCGATCGTCGGGTTGATGAAGAGCGCTCCAAGCCGCCCATCTTCTGCCACGACGGCGCGCATGTCGCCACCATCACTCGCTGTGAGTGTGAAGACTGCAGTTTGGCCGGTGTTTACGGCGGCGTCCGACCCGGAGGCCGAGACGCCTTGGCCGGCTGGCGTTGGCGAAAAACGGTCTGGGGGGGTGAAGGTGATTCGGTAGTCACCGGGCAACAAATTGTCGAAGACGTAGCGTCCGGCTGCATCGGTTTCGACCGGAGCAACTGGATTGCCCTGGAAGTCGACTGCAGGCTGGCCGGCGCCATCGAAGAGGGCCACGGTCACGCCGGAAACCGGTTGTTCGGTCGAGTCTTGCACCCCGTTCCCGTTGTCGTCTCGCCACGTGTAGTTGCCGACAGCGACGAGCTCGGTGATTCCTGCATCGATCGTGTTGTTGATGAACAACGCAAGTGTGCTGGGGTCGTTGTCGACGCTCGTGTTGTCCACGGCCACGGCCGCTACGGCGAACACAGGTGTGGTGCCCGTGTAACGATCGGGATTCGAGTCACCCGCACCAACCCCACCGTCGGTCACCGTGAATCCGTAGCCATCGGGGAGTTCAAACCGGACCCGGTACTCTCCCGGCAGGAGGTTGTCGAAGATGTACTCTCCATCGGCGCCGGTGACCACGGGAGCAACCGGGTCGCCGTTCGCATCGGTCGCCGGCGTGCCGTCGGCGTTGAGCAACACGACCCGGACACCTGGCAGATCGTCCTCACCCGGGTCCTGCACCCCGTCGCCATCGCGGTCGATCCACGTGCGATCGCTGATCGCAACCCTCGGAACGACTCCGGCGTCGATGGTCGGATCGACGAAGATCGCTGTGGTGGCTGGATCGACGTCAGCCACAGTGTTGCCGGTCTCACTCGACCACACCTCGAAGACTTCGGTGATACCCGAAACCTGATTGGCGTTGGAGTCGGCAACCGGCTCGTCTCCAGCCGTGGTTGTGAAGGCGTAGCCAGCCGGGAGGGTGAACTGCACTCGGTAGGTTCCGGGCGTCAGATTGTCGAAAAGGTACTCGCCAGCGGCGTCAGTGACCTGCGGTGCTACAGCAGCGCCAGCGAAGTCAACGACTGCGTTCCCGTCGGCATCGGTGAGCGTGACGGTCACCCCTGGGAACACAGGCTCGCCAGCATCTTGAAGGCCATCGAGGTCTTCATCGATCCACGTAAAGTCGCCAAGTGCGACCGGCGCAAAGATGCCGGCATCGATCGTAGGGTCGATGAGTTGGGCCTCGGTCACTCCATCGCTCGGCTCGACCGGACGTGCATTCGGGTTGTCGGGCCCGAGCGAGAAGACAGGCGACTTGCCGACATCGGCCCCGCTCGCAGCAGGGTTCGAATCGGTCGCGGCATCCCCGATCAGCGGCGTCGTGAAGACAAATCCCGCCGGAAGATCCGAGAAGTCAACGATGTAGTCACCCGCGGTGAGGTTGTCGAACACGTATCGGCCGTTTGCATCGGTGGTGACCGAACCGATCGGGTTGCCATCGGCGTCGTTCACGGGGTCCATTGCTGTATCGAGCAAGGTGACGGTGATGCCGGCCACCGGCGATTCGCTCGGATCACGCACGCCGTCGGCGTTGGCATCGATCCACGTCTGGTCGCCGACCGAATAGCGCTGCCAGATGCCCATGTCGATTGTTGGATTGATTGCGGTGGCATTGATTGCACCATCGGCAACAGTGGTCGCCCGCATGTTGGGGGCGCCGTCGCCGATTGCAAATGCCGGTGTGAGCCCGGTCGTCGGGTCGGGATTGGAGTCGACTGCTTCGTCTGCGCCGCTGGCCTGAGGGCTCACGGTGTAGCCGGCAGGAATCGTGAACTGCACTCGATAGTTGCCGGTTTCGAGGTCATCGAAGACGTAGCGACCGTCGACGTCGGTGGTGACCGAGTCGATGGCGGTGCCGTTGATGTCGACCGCAGGGATGAACGACCCGGGGTTGGCAGGGTCCTCTTGAAGCAAGGCGACAACGACGCCCTCAACCGGGTCTTCGCCTGCGCCTTGGATACCGTCGCGATCGTCGTCGAACCAGACATAATCGCCGACAGCGTAAGGCTGCCAGAGACCCATGTCGATGGTTGGATTGATGTGAGCGGCAAGGAGGACCCCGTCCTCAGCCGGTACAACGGCCCGCACGTTCGCCTCGCCAACATCGAGCGTGAACGCCGGAGTGAGTCCAGTGACATCAGGATTCGAGTCGTTTGCTGCGGTCGAGCTTGCGCTCGACTGAGCCGTCGGCCCGTAGCCGGCAGGAAGGTCAGAGAATTGCACTCGGTAGGTGCCGGCCAGCAGGTTGTCGAATAGGTACTCGCCCGCTCCGTTGGTGGTCTCGCTCGGTACGAGAACGCTGCTCGCATCCGTCGCTGGAATGAACGACCCGGCGTTCGCCGGATCCTCCATCAGCAGCTCGACCGTGACACCCACAACCGGCGTGTCGCCAGCGTCTTGGATACCGTCGCGATCGTCGTCGAACCAGACATAGTCGCCAACGGCGAGCGGTCGGTAGATCCCAGCATCGACGTCAGGATGGACATACGAGGCACGAACCCCGCCAGGCCACACCGGCGCATACGTCGTGTCGTCGGCTGCGGTCACCAGACGATTCCGGGCTTCGGTCGCTCCCAGGGTAACCGTTGCCGAAGTTGCGACCTCGTCATCGGGAGCCGCGAAGGTGGCATCGGAGTCATCGGCTTCGTCAACAGCGGCAGCGTCCGCCTGGGTCCAGACATAACCGGCCTGATTGTGATCGAACTGCACCCGGTAGCTACCCGGAAACAAGAAGTCGAACAGGTAGCGACCATCAGCGCCCGTCGTCTGCGCAGCGACGGTGTTTCCGTCGGCGTCGACAGCGGCGATGAACGAGCCGGCGTTGGCTGGGTCCTCTTGAAGCAGGTTCACCGATGCTCCAACGACGGGTGCTTCGCCCAGGTCTTGCTCGCCGTCACCATCATCGTCGTAGAAGACGATGTCGCCGAGGGCGAACGGGATATACACACCGAAATCCCAGGTCGGATCGAACTCGCCATCGGCCGGACCGGAGAACAAATTGATCGATGGGGTCTCGTACCAGTCCTGGCCAGCGACCGGGCTTGCGTCGCTGTCGTCGTTGGTGTTCGGCGCACCGTCGAGCGCTGAACCATCGGTCGGCGCTACGTCAGTCGTCGAACCATCGACGTTCGGCGTGGTGCCGATATAGCCAGCCGGAGGCGTAAAGCGGACCCGATAGTTGCCGTCGTCGAGATTGAAGAACACGTAGTTGCCATTGGCGTCGGTCGTGACAGCGTCGACCGGATTCGAATCAGCATCAACGGCGGCGATGAACGAGCCAGGGTCTCCTGGATCTTCCATGAACAGCTCGACGGTGGCACCGGGAAGGCCAGCCTCGCCCGCATCTTGCACGCCGTCGGCGTCGGCATCGAACCAGACGACGTCTCCCAAACCATTGTTTGGCGGGGCGTAGACCGTGACCTCGACCTGCGGTGGCTCAGAAGACAGTGGTGTGTCGGATGAAAGTCCTGGGCCAAATGCAACACCTGCGTATGCGAACGAGTTGCGAGCGACCGGACAGGTCGTTGCCCCGGGAACGAGGCCGGCTGAGTTGTGGTCGACGCAAGGCGTCGAAACACCACCGTCATCGACGGTGCTCGGTGGTCGCAGGCCGTCGTATGGGAAGGCCGTCGTGTCGCCACTGTCGTACTCGGGGTCGTTGAACTTCTCCGCCGAACCAGGGAACTGGATGACGATTTCCTCTCCCACCTCGAACACATCATCGCCGGTCTGAATGGAAGGGTCGCCAGCGGCGTAGGTATCGCCGGTGCCGGCGAGCGTGATCTCGAACGACTTCACGTCGGACCACGGCGTTGTCGATCCGTCTGGCGTGATCGGCGTTGGGCCGGTGCAGCCGGCCGCGTTGCCGTACGTTGCGCGGCACGGGTTCTCGTCGCTGAAGTACTGCACGGTCCAGCCGGCGTTCGGAACCACGATTGGACCGGTCAGCTCAACGACGAACTCGGTCGAGCGATCGTTGGTTGTTGCCTTGACACCGGTATCACCGACGTGGGGCAAGGTGTCGAGGATCGAGAAATCGCGCATTGCAGCATTGCCGCTGTTCAACACCGCGATCTGGTACGTCACGGGTCCACCGGGGTAGGTGTCCGCAGTGGAGTTCTGCAACGTCCCGTAGGGAACATCGGCCGACTTGCCAGAGTCGTCGAAGCCGCCGTGGAAAACTCCGGGCCCAACGATGGCTGGGTCCCATGGCGTCAGGGCACCGGTGTAGCCAACGATCGACTTCTTCGAGTCGAGCTCGGCCGAGAGGAGAATATCGACGTTGGTCGAATCGTCGAAGTTGCCGTGATAGAGGTCGGCGTGGGCGAAGTCGAATTCGTTCGTGACCGTCTGAGGGGAGGGCGGACCGCCAGGCTCGCCGAGACCTCGCACGTGGAAATCGATGGTGATTGCGGGCATGTCCGAGCCAGGAGCAATGGTGAGGTCCGATGCATAGGTGAACGCCATCGGGTTTCGATCGCCGGTACAGGTGAGGCCACCAGGCGTTGGGAGAACTTGCGTCCAGCCGTTCAAGTTGATTGCATCGATGGTGAGGACGGACGGGAAGCAGTCGGTGAGCGTGACCGGGTTGGCGGCGCTGACCACGAGGTCGGCCGTGGCATCGTTGCTGTTTCCGGGCGTCATCGTGAACGTACCCGTCTGGTCTGGGCTAAGGGTGGAGTCGGTCACTGTCTTGTCGGCGGTGGCCGCTGGCTGGGGCTGCTCGATGCGGTTCGTTTCGGTATCGGAGCGGTTCAGTGGCACGTTTCCGGTAGGGGTCACGCCGTTTGCATCGGCGGTTGCAGAGTTCGCCATCGTCACGTACGACGGGGAATCGGTCGGGAGGGGAACGGTCAGAGCCGAAGCGTCGACGACGCCCTCAAGTGCACCGTTGAAGGCGAAGTCCACTGGCTGGTTGCCTGCGAACGTCCATCGAACATAGCGATCAGCTCCATTGGACGCGTCAGCGCCCGCACCAGCAATCGGGAAGTCGACATTCGAGCCTCCGGTGGATGTGCCGAGGGTCGTCCATGAGGATTGGTTGTTCGTGGAAAGCTCGATGGTGGCTGTCGCACCACTGTTCCAGGTTCCTGCTTCGACGTTGTCGAGTTGGAACCCGGCTGGCAACGGCCCGTCGATGACGACCACGTCGGCCAGCTCGGTCTCACCTGGGCCGCTGCCAACAGCGGCCCGGTTGCGCACCTGGAGTCCATAACGAACCGGGTCGCCGTCTTGCACGTACAAGCCGGCGTTGTCGAACTTGTTGAGCGTCATGTTTGGCTGTGCCGGCCGAATCGTGTCGCTGTCACTGCCGGTCGCCACTTCGACGCCACCAGCGGTCACCGCCACATTGTTCACGACCGTTGATCCGGTTGGGAACGGTCCGGCGGGGTATTCGACAGTGATCGTGCGAGTGAAGCAACCCGTGCTGGCCACGTAGCCAGGATCGGTGGCATCGACGATGGTCCACGTTGCAGTGTTCGCTCCGATTGTGCCTCCGTCTGAGGCGGCGATGATCGTGGCACCAGCAGGCACCGTGTCGGTCACCACATACCCGGATCCGAAGTGGGCGGCGTCATTGCCGGGGCAGACGGTCACCGTGTAGGTGGTCTGGTCGCCAAGGAGCACCTCGGACAGTCCGTTCGATTTCGTAGTGGTCGCGGCAGCAGCCCCGGTGGTGACGACTGTGTCGACCGGGTTGGTCGTGTCCGGCGTCGTGTCGCTCGCATCATCGAACGCTGACGCCGTGTTCGTGATCGTGGTGTCTCCTGCAGGCAGCAGGCCGTTCGGAACGGTGATGCTGAACGTCATCAGCCCGGTCGATCCAGCGGTGACCGAGGCGTCGGCTGTCCAAACCAGCTTTGCGTTCGGCTCCGCGCCAACGGTCGTCGCCGACCAGCCCGAGGGCGACGAAATGCCGCTGACTTCGTATTGGCGAACCTGACCGAACACATCGGTGTAGCTCGGGATGACGTCTTCGACGAGACCTCCGTCGCAGTCGAGACCGAGGTTGCTGAAGCAGGTCCACGAGACCGAGTACGCAACGGAGTCTCCGGGAGTTGCAGTAGCACGATCGACGAGCTTGTCTCCGATCTGCAGTTCGCCACCGGCGGCGAAGGCAACGCCGGGGGTCGCGGTGAGGATCACCGCTGAGATCATTGCCATGATCAACGAGATCAGCGTCGCTCGACGTGCGCAGTCGCGGATCGTTGACCGTTTGATCGATGTTTGACGGTTGGCTGCTGAGGAAATCACGATGTCCGTTTCGAAGGTGGGAGAGCCTGGTTTGCAACACGATCAGCCCTCAGACGGGGATGAATGAGGTTGCCAGTGGTTGCGACGTCAACTGGAGCGGGGTGTTTTGACCGTCCCTGACCTTCCACCGTCGGCGGCGCCAACCCGGAATCAAGCTCGGCATAGGGAGCGGAGTCTTTCGTCGGCTACGTAACGTCGGCTTGGAGCACCATTGCGAGGGCCGAGTGGTTGTGGCTGCTCCGCCAACATCAAACCCGACAGATGGCTTCCCACTCGGTCAGCACTTCCATGATCTCGATCGAGTCCTGTAGGCGAGGCGATGGCCGTTCGGCTTCGGTGGCCCCGTTGGCGATGCAGTCTTCGACCATCAGGATCTGATGATGAAAGGCATCGTGTGCATCATCGATGGCGATGTTCTGGGTCTCGCCGTCGAACGGTGTGAAGATGAGTTCGTTCCGGGTGTCTGGAAGCCAGGGATTCGTGGCGAAACGGAGAACGCCGGCGGTTCCCGTGATGGAGAAGTCGCTGCTGTTGCCGTAGCTGTCGGTTGACTGCAACGACGCAAGCACACCATTTCCAAACCTGATGGTGACGGCTGCGTCCACCACGTTGCCGTCGTGTTCCGACAGGTTTCCGGCTCCGACGAGGGTGCGGTCCACAAAGGCATCCTGGCCGCAGCAGGCCTGCACAACCAGGTGGAGTAGCGACACCGGGTAACAGCCAAGGTTGTACAGTGTGCCCATGCCGCCCGGGTTGACGACCTGCCAGATGTTGGCCGCATAGCGGCCGTTGACGGAGCGAAGATCGCCGAGCTGACCGGATTCGAGAAACTCGAGGAGCCACCGATACAGCGGATGTGCCAGGTACATGAGTCCCTCGACGAAGAAGGTGCCGTGGCCTCGCACTCCTGCAACCAGCTCGTGGGCCGTGGCCATTGTGGTCGTCAGTGATTTTTCCGACAGCACCGGCTTTCCTGCTGCGGCGGCAGCCAGGGCGAGGTCGTGATGGGCGTGGTTTGGTAGGCCGATGTACACGACGTCGACGGCTGGATCGGCAAGGACGGCAGCGAAGTCGGTTTCGCCCCGGGTGACTCCGTGTTGTTCGCAGAATTCGGCGACTCGTTCGGGGTTCCGCCCAGCGATCACTTCGACGGTGGAACCGTCGACCGAGGCGATTGCGTCGATGACGGTGTGCGAAATGAACCCCGTGCCAATGATTGCCCAGCGCGCCATGTGTGCTCCTTCGGTCAGGGCCTGACGCTACTCGGGTCGACCCGATTTCGTTAGGCCGGTCACCCGCACGGCAGGCCGAGTCCCCACTGGTCCTGAAGGTCGTTGTTGAGGGTCGTCGAGGCGAGATCGGCGAGCAGCTCTGTGCAGGTGGCAGGGAGCGGAGTGACGTTTGCGCAACGCAGTTCATCGCGTCGTTGCGTGAAGCTCTGGTAACCGTCGACAGCTTCCATTTGGCCGAAGATGAGGTCGATCTGTTCGGTCGCCAGGTCCAGGACCTGGTCGCTCGTCAGTCCGCCGAGTCCGTCATTGAGAACATCCAACGCTGCGCCAAGGACAGGAACGGCGGCGTCCCAGAGCGCCGTGCAGGTCTGTGCAGTGGCCAGCGGATCGGTGGTCGTGGCCGCAGCAGCCGTGGACCCGGTTGTGGATGTCGTGCTGTCGCTGCCGGTCTTCGAGACGGGTCCGGTCGTGGTTGGTTGTGCAGCGGTGGTCGTGGATGCAGGCTCGGGCGTCGTCGTTGGGGTCGACGATGGGGTCGTGGTTGGCGCCGGCTCGGTGGTTGCTGTAGTCGGAGTAGCCGTCGATGTTTGTGACCCGACCTCGGCACCGGAACTGCAGGCCACCAGGCACACCGTGGTCAGAAGAATGCGTGAAAGAAGACGTCGGTACTTCACCGTCAGCGGGAGCGCCGACCAGAACTGTTGCGGCCGCCACCCGACTTGCGTCCGCCCGTGGACCGGCCGCCGGATTCCCGAGGCGGGTTCTTCGAACGTCGTCCGGATGGCTTGGCTCCGGTCTTTGGCCCAGCGCTGGAAGACCGTCGCTTGCTCGGCTTTCCCGAAGAACGCTTCGACTGAGGCTTGTCGCCCTTGCCCCGAGTAGTGTTCGGCGCTGCGGGCTTCTTCTTCGGCTTGTAGGGACGCTCGCCAGTCCCGGATCGTTTCCGGTCGGCGAGGCTGTTGCCGAGTTCCTCGGCCCTGGCCCGGTCTCGCGCCAGATCGACGGCGATCTCTGGCGCGTCCTCCAGCTCGACCTCGATGCCGACCTTCTGCTGCATGCGCCACATGTCGCGCTCCTGGTCGTTGTTGATGAACGACACCACCTGGCCGCTGGCTCCTGCACGGGCGGTGCGTCCGGACCGATGCACATAGGCTTTGTCGTCCTCGGGCGGATCGAAGTGGATCACACAATCGACGCCGTCGACGTGGATCCCTCGAGCCGCAACGTCGGTGGCGACGAGCACATCGATCTTGCCGCGGGAGAACAGATGCAGTGCGCTCTCGCGCTGGTTCTGCGAACGATCGCCGTGAATGAGTCCGGTGCGGATCCGCTCGGCCTTGAGTTGCTTGGCCACGCGATCGACGCCGTGTTTCGTGCGGCAGAAGACAATGACCGCCTCGGCCTGGCGGATGAACTCGGCAGCCACCGGAATCTTGTTCTGACGGGTGGTCCGAACGAAACGGTGCTCGACCATGGACAGGTCCGGCTCGGTGGCTCCGACCTCGTGGGTGACGGGGTCCTGCTGGTACCGGTCGGTAAGGATCTTGACTTCCTTGCCGAGCGTGGCCGAGAACAACACGGTCTGCTTGCGGGCCACCGCCTGGTCCAGGATGTCGATCACATCGGGGAGGAACCCCATGTCGGCCATGCGGTCGGCTTCGTCGACCACCAGGTAGCGAACGGCATCCAGGAAGATGCAGCGCTTGTCGAGAAGGTCCATGAGACGTCCGGGAGTGGCGACCACCAGGTCGGCGCCATCCTTCAATGCGTTGATCTGCGGCCCGATGCTCGTGCCGCCGTACAGAGCGAGAATGTTGCGGTCCCGTACGTGAGCAAGTGGTTCGAGTTCACGACGGATCTGGTCGGCGAGTTCCCGGGTGGGGGACAGGATGAGCGCCCGCGGATGCTGCGGTTCGGCGGCACCCAGCTTTGCGACCATGGGAATGCCGAACGCCAGCGTCTTGCCGGATCCGGTGGGTGCCCGACCGAGAACATCGCGTCCGTACATGCCATCGGGGATCGTGGCTTCCTGAATCGGGAACGGCGTGACGATTCGTTGCCGTTCGAGCACGGCAACGAGGTCACCGGGAACACCGAGTTCAGCAAAGGTCGACATGTCGCAAGGGTACCGATGGGCGCCTCGAACCCCTTGCACGTCGTCCCCCGATGAATAGACGCACCGTCGGTGCGGTGCGATCGAGGCTGCGGGCCTACGCTCGGACGATGGACGAACTTCTCGAATACTCGGTCGTGTACACCGAGCGTGCACTCAACCACATGTCGGGCACGTTCCAAGACGTGATGCGAGACATCTCCGGGACCCTGTGTCAGGTGTACAACGCTGATGCGGCCGTGGTCGTTCCGGGCAGCGGCACGTTCGGTATGGAGTCGGTTGCCCGTCAGTTCGCCGATGGTGAGAACGTGCTCGTCGTACGCAACGGCTGGTTCAGCTTCCGGTGGTCCCAGATCTTTGACGCTGGCGGCTTCGCGGCCTCAGTCGACGTCCTGACGGCAGCGCCGGACTCCGACGCCGCGGATGCCCAATTCAGTCCCGCTCCGCTCGCCGATGTGCAAGCCAGGATTCGCGAGACCAAGCCGTCGGTCGTGTTCGCCCCGCATGTGGAGACGTCTGCCGGCCTGATGCTGCCGGACGAGTACATCGCCGGGCTGGCCGAGGCGATCCACGACGTTGGCGGCCTGCTCGTGATCGACTGCATCGCGTCCGGCACGATCTGGCTCGACATGAAGGCGCTCGGCGTCGACGTGCTCATCAGCGCACCACAGAAAGGCTGGAGCGGTCCGCCCTGCTGCGGGCTCGTGATGATGAGCGAGGCTGCGGTGGCCAGGTGCCGCGAGACGGAGTCGTCGAGCTTTGCGATGAACCTTCGCCAGTGGCTCGACATCATGGACGCCTATCTCGGCGGTGGCCACGCCTACCACGCAACGATGCCCACCGAATCGCTCCGGGTGTTCCGCGACGTGATGCAGGAGACCGTCACCTTCGGCATCAGCGAAGTCAAGGCGGCGCAGGCGGAGCTCGGAACCCGCATCCGCGCCGCGCTCACCGAACGCGGCATTCGTAGCGTCGCTGCACCCGGATTCGAGGCTCCCGGCGTTGTCGTGTCGCACACCGGTGCGGCCGAGATGAAGAGCGGTGCCGCGTTCAGCGCCCAGGGCATGCAGATCGCTGGCGGAGTTCCCCTCCGCTGCGGAGAGCACGCCGATTTCTCCACATTCCGTCTCGGCCTGTTTGGGCTCGACAAACTCGGCGACATCGACGGGACCGTCGACCGGTTCGTGGAGACCTTGGATCGGGTGCTGGCCGAGGTCGGCTGAACATGCCGCAGCTCTTCGTCTACGGCACGCTGCGCACTCCGGTTGGCGGGCCCGATGGCGACACCAAATACCACCATCGCATCGCGGACGAGGTTGGACCGGGCCAGCGGGCAGAACTCGCCAATGCCGAGCTGTACGACTTCGGCGCCTATCCGGGAATTGGCCCCGGCACGGGCACCGTGGTTGGTGAGCTGTTCGACATCAGCGAAGAAGGCCTTGCGATCTGCGATGTGATCGAGGGGCATCCGTCCTTCTACACGCGTGAACGTGCGACGGTCTCGGTCGAGAACGGCGGCACGGTCGAGGCCTGGGTCTACTGGGCACCGCCAACATTCGTCGACGGCCGCACACCCGAGCCGTCGGGGGACTGGTTCACCCGGGCCCGCACGTCGACGATCACCCCGGTGGTCCTGCCCGATGATCCGGCGCTTCACGCGGTGATGCAGCGACTCACGGATGAGAAGTTCACCTGGTTGGCCTCCACCCGTCCGGATGGTCGGCCGCACTCGGTGCCGATGTGGCACGTCGTGCACGGCAACCGGATCTGGTTCGCGACGCCGTCGAACTCGGTCAAGGTGGACAACATCCTGGGCAACCCGAGCGTGACGATCACTCTGCCCGACCCGATGGACGTCGTGATCGTGGACGCCTGGGCCACCCGGCATCAGGAGATGTGGTCGGAGATCGCTCCGTTGTTTGTGGAGCGCTACGAATGGGATCCGAGTGCGGAACCGGACGGAACACAGACGCTGATCGAAGCATCCCCGATTCGTATCCACGCATGGCAGAGCGAGACGTCGAGCCAGCGGTGGACCATCTAGGGTCTGAACATGGCCGAACCCTCGCTCGTGTACGTTGCCGGACCCCTGTTTGATGAGGGGGAGCGTTGGTGGATCGAGTCCGTCGAACAGGTTGTGGCGAACGCTGGCTTCAGTACGTTTCTGCCGCACCGGGACAACCCGCCGAAGACCGCAGACAACGTGGCCGAGATCTTCGAAAACGATCGGGACGGCATCGACCGGGCGCACATCGTCGTGGCCAGTCTGAACGGCGTCACCACAGACGATGGCACGGCATGGGAGGTCGGCTACGCCTACGCCCACGGGAAGTACCTGATCGGGATTCACACCGACTGGCGCAGCCGCTTCCCCGACGAAACCGTCAACCTCATGATCGAGTGTTCGCTCGACGTTCTGGTGCGTTCACTCGATGACCTGCCGTCAGCCTTGGAGGCCGCGCCGGTCGCCTAAAGGTCGTTGGCTGCCGCATACACACTGGCTGTTCAATATGTATAGTTCGACCATTCGACAACGAGTCCATCCGCGGGTGGGCCAGTGCGGCGACAGCGTTCGACCCGCAGGCATTCGCCGTCCGGTGAACTTGGGCCTTCTAGACGATCCGCCAGCGGCAGTGCAGAACCGGCCGCAGGGCTGAGCTAGCGGTTCAACCCAATGGACACGTCTTTGTTCATGAACTTGGGGTTGGGCGGCGCCCCAACCCCATCGAGCAGCCGGTTCATCATCTCGAAGGTGGCCACCACGTTGGCGGCCGGAACCACTGCTGCATCTCCAAGCTGCATTGCCAGCGCCTCGCGGGCGATCGCGAGCTCGTCGGGGTCCCGCATGACCAGTGCGTCGGTGAAGGCAAGCAGTTCGGGTCCGAACGGGGTGAGCGGGTCACGAGTGGAGTCCCGGATCGCGCCGAGGTCCAACGGCATGGCTTTGGTAGCGGAGCTCTCACGGAGCATCCAGGCGTGTGAATACAGTCAATAGACACACTCGTTGATGCTCGATGTGCGCGCGGCAATGAGCTCGATCTGGGGGCGGCTCAGCAAGCGTCCGGAGTCCGCATCGGTCGCCATGATGAGCTCAGGCGGCAGGTACAGGGTCCGAAGAAGATCGTCGATGGAAGCCGCCTCCTCGGGGAGGGCGGACATGGCCGTGTCTGCTCGGGGCACCCCAACGATTGGCACCCATGCGGTCGTTGTTCGTGCGGCGCGGTCGACAACAGCGATCGGGAAGCCGCGATCGACGGTGACCGGAAGCCGGGGCGCAGGCATGCCGACGCCATCGGTCCATGCATCGAGCGCCGCCATGCGGGCAACGATCGAGACGATCTCCAGGTAGGCCAACTTGTGCAGCCCGGCGACATCCCACTCGAACACGTGGGAGTCCGTGATGGCCCACGGTTCGACGGCGAGATGTCGGACAGCATCGATCACCGCTCGGGGCAGGAGTGGGTTGGTGGGCGTCTCGCCCAATCGAAACTCGCGGGCGGCCCGTGCGACGAACAGCCGCTCCTCGCCATTGAGGAACGAGCCGGGTCGGCAGATGGCCTCGACGGCGCGAAGAATCGCGTCGATCTCGGGAGTTGCATGTTCCGGCCGTTCCACGTCTCCATTCAACCACTCGGAGCGTTCACACGTCCTGCTCGGGATACCCGTGGTTGAGAATGGGCATCAGGCTTGCGTTGTTGCACACCGCACGCGATTCTCCAGAGGGCAACAACGACATGAGGTGGTTCCCGTGGTGCTGAATCGACGTGCGATGGTCCTTCTGACGCTGGCCATGGCCGCAAGTGTGTTGGCGGTGGTGGGGCCGGCGGCAGCACAGGACCAGCCGACCTGCGGAGGCCTTGCGGTGACCATCCTCGGCACCAGTGGCGACGACGTCCTCACCGGCACCGATGGAATCGACGTCATCTCCGGCTTGGAGGGGAACGACATCATCCGCGGCCTTCGAGGACGCGACGTCTTGTGCGGCGGACCAGGGCGCGACCGGATTTTCGGTGGACGGAACGGCGACATCATCTTCGGCGGCGATGAAGGCGACAAGATCAACGGCGAAGCCGGCGCCGACATCCTGCTCGGCGAGCGTGGCAACGACCGCATCATCGGCGGTGGGGGAGACGACTCCATCGATGGCGGTCGCGGGCGGCGCGATCGTCTGTTCGGTCGAGAGGGTGTGGATTCCTGCGTCGATGCGCAATCCCGCACCATTCGTCGCGACTGCGAGTCCACCGGCGCCAACGCCGGCCAGCTCGGCTCCACGCTCGATCTGACTGCGGGCGGCGTGGCTGCCTCCTGGACCGTGCACTCGGTGGCCGATCCGGCAACACCAAGCGACAACGACACTCCGGGCGCAGGCAATCGGTTCGTCTCCATCCAGGTGGCCACGGTTGCGACGGCTGGCAACATTTCTGACTGCACGTTCAACGTCGTGCGACTCATTGGCAGCGACGGAGCCGAGTACGTATCGGACTTCATCGAGGTTGCTGAAGGGCTCCAGCTCGACTGCTACTCCCACGCACCGGGTGATGTCCGGCAGGGTTGGGTGACGTTCGAGGTGCCACAGGGTGTGCAACCTGATCGTGTCCGGGTCGCCATGGATGCCGGCTTTTCACCCGATCAGGGGACGTTCGACCTGACCGCCGGGACTGCGACTTCGGCGTCGCGGTTGAGTACCCCTGGTGCGGTCTCGCTCGGCGATTCCGCCGACCTCACCAATCTGGGCGACGTGCTGCGGGTGACCGTTCACGCGGTGGCTGACCCCGCCACGCCGGTCCTTCCATTGGAGCCGGGTGAGCGAATCGTGGCTGCACGGGTGTCCATCGAGAATCGCTCAGACGTCGTCCAGTTCTCCGCGCAGTTCTCGGCGATCGGCACGGTCGGTCAGATCCATCGGAGTTCACTGCTGCCCGTCGTGGAGGGTCCTGTGGGTTCGTTGGGTGGGATTCAGCCGGGTGAGACCATCACCGCATGGGTTTCGTTCGTGGTGCCCGACACCAACGACATCCTCAAGATCGAAGCGTCACACGGACTCGACGACCCGACCGCCGAATGGGCGATCGCTCCGCAATAGCCACCGCCCCGCCGACCGCTCAGACCCCCAAGGGCAGTTACGAGTCTGACCCCTGGGGTTGGACGGTGATGGTGGAGGTCGTGGGGTCGAAGTGGACCTGGGTGAGGTCGTTCACCCGGGCGGCGGGGTCGAGGTGCCATGGCACGGCGCCGACTGCGATGACCGTGCAGCCTGCTGCGACTGCCGCCTGCCCTCCTGATGGGGCGTCCTCGAAGACGAGCACGCTGCTCGGGTCGACGTCCAGAAGCGTGCAACCAGCCAGGTATGGCTCGGGGTCGGGCTTGCCGTTCGCCACGGACTCGGACGACACCACAGCCTCCGGGATCTGCAGACCGGCGCCCGCCCACCGGGCCTGCGCCAATGGCAGCGCTGCGCTCGTGACGACCGTCCACGGAATGGTGAGGCTGTCCAGCAAGTCGCTTGCGCCAGCCATCGCAGGTGTCCGGTTGGCGATGTCGGTCTCGATTCGTTCGAGCTGTTCCACCGCCGCGGCGAGCTGCTCCCCGGAAAGGTACTGGCTCAACGTGTCCTCGGCGCGGCGTCCGACAAGTTCGACGGCAAGTCGCTCGTAGTCCAACCCGAAACGGTCCGACAGTTCAGACCAGGCCTCAACCACGAGCACGTGCGAGTCGACCAGGACACCGTCGTTGTCGAACAGGACCGCATCGAACGGGCCCACGGTGATTGACGATGTGCCTGGCTCAGGCACCGTTGAGTTCGACTGCCGTTGCGGAGACGGCGTCGAGAATCCGGGCGTAGCCGGTGCACCGGCAGAGGTTGCCCGACAACCCGATCTTGATCTCCTCGAGCGTTGGATCTGGCGTACGTTCCAACAGCGCCTGGGCCGACATGAGCATGCCGGGTGTGCAGAAGCCGCACTGCACGCCGCCGGTGGCGAGGATGTTCGCCTGCAGCGGGTGCAGGTCGGTCCCGTCGGCCAGACCTTCGACCGTGGTGATTTCCCGGCCCTGCGCCTGAACGGCAAGGTAAGAGCACGAGTTGATCGGCTGACCATCGAGCAGCACCATGCAGGCGCCGCACTCACAGTCGTCGCAGCCTTCCTTCGTTCCGGTGAGGCCGACCTCATTTCGAATGACACCGGACAGGTTCCGGTCGGTCGTGATGGCGACGTCGTACGGCACACCGTTGACGTTCAGGCTGACAGCGTTCAGATCGCTCATGATGCGGCTCCGATTCCGAGGGCACGATTGACAGGGACGGCGATGGACTCACCAGCGGCACGGCGCGCTGCCGCCTCGACAGCGCGGCGGGCCATCACTCCGATGGTGTGGCGGCGATAGGCATCGCTCGCCCGAAGGTCACTGATTGGTGTTGACTGCTCTGCGGCCGCACCTGCGACTGCGGCAAGTGTGGCTTCATCTGGTGCGGAGCCGGCGAGCGATTCAAGGCCGGTGACCTCGATGATCGTCGGCGCCACGGCGGTGAGCGCCACCCTGACGGAGCTGATCGAGTCACCGTCGAGGGTGACCGATGCAGCGGCGCCAACGACGGCAATCTCCATGGCACGGCGATATTCAAGACGCACATAGGCGCTTCCGCCGGAGAACGCCGGCAGCACCAGGGCGGTGCACAACTCGGTCGGTTCGGCACTGGTGCGACCCGGGCCGACCCAGAGTTCGTCCATCGACACGAGGCGTGATCCGGACGTCGTCGAAAGTTCGGCCTTGGCGTCGAGCACGACCAGAGGGGCGCCGGTGTCCATGGCCGGGGAGCCGTTCATGACGTTCCCGCCAAGGGTGCCGACGTTGCGGGTGGCCGGCGAGCCGACGAGGGCGGCTGCATCGGCGATCGCCGTGTAGCCGGACACGATCGCCTCGTCGACCATCAGCCGGGCGTGGGTGACGCCGGAACCGATGCGGGTCTCGGCGCCTGCGTCGATACCTGCCAGCTCGGCGATGCGATCGATGGCGATGATGTCGCCGGGAAGAGGCGCCTTGCCCTGCCGGGCGCCGACCACGAGGTCGGTTCCGCCAGCGATGGGACGGGCGCCAGCGGCCAGGCTGGCGAGTGCCTCGTCGAGGCTGGTTGCGACGGTGAAGCTCATGCCGCACCTCCTTGGTTGGATTCGTGCATTGCTTCCCAGACCCGTTCGCTCGTCATCGGCATCTGGCGGATGCGGGTGCCAGCCAGCTTGGCGAGTGCGTTGGAGATGGCGCCGGCGGTGGCCACGTTCGGAGCCTCGGCCAGCCCCTTGGAACCCTTGGGGCCGGCGTTTGGTGTGTTGATCTCCACGAACTGCGTGTGGATGGACGGTGCATCAGCAATCGTCTGCAACTTGTACTCCAGGAGCGCCGCATTGAGCTGTTTGCCGTCCTCGTCGTACTTCGTTCCCTCGGTGAGCGCCTGCCCGATACCCATCAGCACGCCACCCTCGATCTGGCCGTGTGCTCCGACTGGGTTGAGGATCGTGCCGGAGTCGTGTGCGGTGTGCACCTCGAGAACGCGGGCGACACCGGTGTCGGGGTCGAGGCGGACTCGGGCGACGTGGCAGCTGAACTGCGGCGCCATCCATGCACCCATGCCCTGATCGCCAACGCAGGCACCAGATGGAAGCTCGGGATACTCGTGGACCTCGGCTGAGGCCGCTCCGAGCAGCAGGTCGCCGCCGGCGGCCTCACCGGCGAGTTCCACGATGGAAACGGACTTGGTTGGTGTTCCTGCGACGAAGGCGTTGCCGTCGCCGAGCACGATGTCGGCTGCCGCGGCTTCAAGATGGCCAGCGGCCAGGTCTCGGAGCTGCTCGCCGATCTGCTTGGCGCACGTCTCCACGGCGCGGCCATGGTTGAACAGCGTCTGCGAACCGGTGGCACCGGGGCCGACAGGTGCGGCGCCGGTGTCCTGGTAAACCAGCTGCACGTCGGTCTGGTCAATGCCGAGCTCGTCGGCAACGATCATGCGAAGCGTCATCACCGAACCGGTGCCACATTCCTGGGCACCGGTGATGACCTGCACACTGCCGTCACCGTGCATCTTGGCGAAGGCGCCGGTGGGGACGGCGAACGATGGCCACCACCCGACAGCAACACCGAGCGCTTCGTTCTCTCCAAGCTCGACGCTGCTTGCTGATTCGACGGCGAGGTTGAGACAGTCGACCAGACCGATTTCTTCGTAGACCTGGCCAACTGGGCCCTCCTCGCCCGTGCGCACCACGTTGAGGCGGCGGAATTCGATCGGGTCCATGCCGATGGCAGCTGCGACCTCGTCCGTGTGGGACTCGAGCGCCCAGCAGCCCTGCGGTGCGGTTGGTGCCCGAACGGAACCCGACGGTTGCTTGTTCGTGTAGACGAGCGACGAGACGATGCGCAGCGCCTCCATCTTGTACGGCCCGGCGATGTGCATCGCCGCGACCTGCGGGAAGAACGCCGAGTCGGCCAGGTAGGCGCCGTTGTCCACGAGGATCTCGCCGGTGCGAGCGACGATCGTACCGTCAGCCATCACGCCGGTGGTGATGTCGAAGATCATGCCCTCGCGTCGACGATCTGGGGCGATGAACTCCTCGTACCGGCTGAAGACCAGCTTGACGGGACGGGCGGCCGCCTGGGCCAGGGCTGCGATGTGGGCTTCGAAGTGGAAGCCGCACTTGCCACCGAATCCTCCACCCAGGTGCGGCACGATGATGCGCACGCGGTTGGCGGGAAGCTCGAGTGTTTCGCACACGCCGTCGCGGGCGTCGTAGGGGACCTGCGTGCTGGTCCAGATGGTGACCTTGTCGCCTTCCCACTGGGCGACGATGGCACGGGGTTCGATGGGGAGCGCGTGGCTGGCGTCGGCTTCGTAGCGGCTGGTGATGACGTGGTCAGCCCGGGCCATCGCCTCGTCGGGGTCGCCCTTGTGGATCGACGAGAACGTTGCGAGGTTGCCCTTGCGGATGATGTCGTCCCCAGCGGCCAGATCTTCCCAGTTCTCGTGCACGAGCTGGGCGTCGTCCTCGAGTGCGGCGGCCAGGTCGGTGACGACGGGAAGCGGCTCGTACTCGACAACGATCGCGTCGAGCGCCTGCTCGGCGATGGCCGCTGTTGTTGCGGCGACGGCGGCGATGACTTCACCTTCGAAGCGGACGACGTCCTGAGCGAACAGCGTGCGGTCCGCAATGCCGTAGGTGTAGTGCACGTCGGGCACATCGTCCTGCGTGAGGACGGCAAAGACTCCGGGAATGGCCCGGGCCGCGCTGACGTCGAGCTTCGTGATGCGGGCGTGACTGTGAGCCGAGTATTTGAACTTGGCGACGAGCATGCCGGTGAGGGTCATGTCGGCCGTGTAGCGGCCCGAACCGGTGACCTTGTCCGGGCCATCGGCACGGATGAATGTGGGGAGGTCGGTGACAGCCAAAGTGGGTTCCTCTCCGGCGGCAAACGCTGCTGCCGTCAGCTGGTGAGCAACGCTGCTCCTGAAGATACGTCCAGCTTCGCACACCACATTGCGCGATCGCTTCTCCGGTGACTGTCAAGTGAGGATGGCGCTGGTGGAGCGTCAGATTTCGATGGCGCTGGTGGGGTGTCGGATTTCGATGGTGCCGTCGGGCAGGCGTCGGACGGTGGAGCCACGTTCGTTGCTGCGGCTGTGTTTGCCCCAGGCGATGCCTGCATTATGGCCACCACGACCGCCGGGAAGACCACACACTGTGGTCACTTAACCACAGCTGGAGCCTGGCCCCTGTTGTGGTTGACCGACTGCTTTGCGCGCGATTCCGGCTTTTCGGCAGGCAAACGTGCGCACGTTCACCGTGATTCAACCACTGGATGTGACCATCTCATCACAGGTGGGGCCTGGCCCCGGTTGTGGTTAGTTGACCGCTTTACGCGCTATCTTGTTGGGTGAGTTGGTTCCTTCAAGTAGCGGAAACCCGTAAGGTCGGGTCATGGCAGACATGATGCACGTTGCAGCGGTGCAGGCAGCTCCGGTCTTTCTTGATCGGGACGCGACGATCCAAAAGTCGGTGACGCTGATTCACGAGGCCGCAGCCGGGGGAGCGAAGCTGATTGCGTTTCCCGAGACGTTCGTTGCCGGATATCCATCGTGGGCCGACTTCACCGACGCCTCGACCTTCGACGATCCGAAACAGAAGGCTGCCTTCAGCCAGTACCTGGGCTCGGCCGTGGTCATCGATCGTGGCGATCTCGACCCGGTTGTCCAGGCGTCCGCAGACTCCGGAGCCTTCGTGTATCTGGGTGTCGCGGAGCGATCGGTGTCGGGCGGGTCGGTGCACTGCACACTCGTGGCGATCCATCCCGAATCGGGAATCGTGGGCGTACATCGCAAGCTCAAGCCCACCTACGGCGAACGAATGATGTGGGCCGACGGCGACGGCGCCGGACTTCGGGCGCACGACTTCGCCGGCACCCGCCTCAGCGGTCTGAACTGTTGGGAGAACTGGATGCCCTTGGCGCGGGCTGCCATGTATGCGCAGGGCCCGGAGATCCACGTGGCCACATGGCCGGGGTCACCGGCCACGAGTCATGAGATCAGCCGATTCGTGGCGATGGAGGGCCGCCTGTTCGTGGTCAGCGCAGGGGCGGTCCTTCGCGAAGAGCACCTGCCACAGGACTTCCCCTTGCGCGACGAGATGGTGGCGACACACAACCGGTTCGCCAGCGGGGGATCGATCATCATCGACCCCGAAGGAACGGTGCTCGCCGAGGCTGCGAAGCACGAGGAATGTGTCCTGCACGCCACCCTCGATCTGGGAATGGTGCGGGCAGCCCGCCAGAACTTCGATCCCGCCGGGCACTACAGCCGACCCGATGTCCTGAAGCTCACGGTCGACCGACGACGCCGCGATCCTGCGGAGTTCCTCGACTGAGGACGGAGAAGGCGGACAGTCGTGCGTGGGGTCGGTAGTCTGAAATGGGCCGATGGCGTCCCATCATCAAACCGAACCCCTGGTTCATCACCGCACCGAGGCTGCACCCTTCATGAGCGATTCTGCCAAGATCATCTACACCTGGACCGACGAAGCACCGGCGCTCGCCACCTTGTCGTTCCTTCCGATCGTCGAGGCCTACACGGCCGCCGCCGGCGTGGTCGTCGAGACCGCCGACATCTCCCTTGCCGGGCGGATCCTGGCGAACTTCTCCGACCGTCTCACGCCCGAGCAGCAGATCCCCGACTACCTGAGCGAACTGGGTGAGCTCGCCAAGCAGCCGGAAGCCAACATCATCAAGCTGCCGAACATCAGCGCGTCGGTGCCGCAGCTGAAGGCGGCAATCGAAGAGCTGCAGGCCGCCGGCTACGACATCCCCGACTATCCCGACGACCCCGAAACTGTCGAGGAGCAGGCGCTTCGCAGTCGTTTCGGGAAGGTCATGGGGTCAGCGGTGAACCCGGTCCTTCGCGAGGGTAACTCCGACCGCCGGGCTCCGCTCGCCGTCAAGAACTACGCCAAGAAGAACCCGCACTCCATGGGTGCGTGGTCGAACGACTCGAAGACCCACGTGGCAACCATGTCCGGAGGGGACTTCCGGTCCAACGAACTGTCGGCCACCATGACCGAGGCCGGAACCCTCCGCGTGGAACATGTCGCCGACGATGGCACCGTCACGGTCCTCAAGGACGCCATCCCGGTCCTCGACGGCGAGATCGTCGATGCAACGTTCATGAGTGCCGCTGCGCTCAAGACCTTCCTGGCCAACGAGATCGCCGACGCCAAGGAACAGGGTGTGCTGTTCTCGCTGCACATGAAGGCCACGATGATGAAGGTCTCGGACCCCATCATCTTCGGGCACGCTGTCCGCGTCTTCTTCGGTGAGCTCTTCGACAAGCACGGCGACGTGTTCGATGCCATTGGCGTGAACGTCAACAACGGCTTCGGAAACCTGCTGGCCAACCTCGACGAGTTGTCTCCCGAAAAGCGTGCCGAGATCGAGGCCGACATCGAGGCCATCTACGCCAGCCAGCCCGACGTCGCCATGGTGAACTCCGACAAGGGAATCACCAACCTCCACGTGCCGTCCGACGTCATCATCGATGCGTCGATGCCGGCGATGATCCGCACGTCGGGTCAGATGTGGAACGCCGAGGGTGCCCAGCAGGACGCCAAGACGGTCATTCCCGATTCGTCGTACGCCCCGCTGTATGAGGAGACCATCAGCTTCCATCGTGAACACGGCGCCTTCGACCCGACCACCATGGGTACGAGCCCAAATGTCGGCCTCATGGCGCAGAAGGCCGAGGAATACGGGTCGCACGACAAGACCTTCGAGCTCGTCGCCGCCGGCACGGTTCGGGTTGTGAACGACAGCGACGCCGTGGTGTTTGAACACCAGGTCGAAGCCGGCGACATCTGGCGGGCCTGCCAGGTCAAGGACGCCCCAATCCGCGACTGGGTGAAGCTGGCCGTCGGTCGGGCAAAGGCCACCGGATGGCCGGCCGTCTTCTGGCTGAGCGAAGACCGTGCCCACGACGCCCAGCTGATCGTGAAGGTGAATGCCTACCTCGCCGAGCACGACACCGACGGCCTCGACATCCGCATCATGTCGGTCGCCGACGCCACCCGTTTCACGCTGGAGCGCATGGCCAATGGCGAGAACACCATCTCCGTCACCGGAAACGTGCTTCGCGACTACAACACCGACCTGTTCCCCATCCTGGAGCTTGGCACGAGCGCAAAGATGCTCTCGATCGTTCCGCTGATGAACGGTGGCGGCCTGTTCGAGACTGGCGCTGGCGGTTCCGCACCGAAGCACGTGCAGCAGTTCAACGGCGAGAACCATCTTCGGTGGGACTCACTTGGCGAGTTCCTCGCCCTGGCTGTTTCGCTCGAGCACCTCGCCGAGACGTTCGACAACCCCACGGCTCGCATCCTGGGCGACGCGCTCGATGCAGCAACCGAGAGCCTGTTGAACAACGGCAAGTCGCCAAGTCGACGTGTGGGCGAGCTCGACACCCGCGGCTCGCACTTCTACGTGGCCATGTACTGGGCTCAGGCGCTCGCGGCGCAGACCGAAGACGTGGAGCTCGCGGCCCGGTTCGGCCCGCTGGCAGAGTTGCTCACCACCAACGAGCAGGTCATCGTCGACGAACTGAACGCAGCCCAGGGTACTCCCATGGACATCGGTGGCTATTACAACCCCGATCTTGCCCAGGGTTCGGCAGCCATGCGGCCGAGCGCCACGCTCAACGCTGCGATCGACGGGTTCTCCGCGTAGGAACCCTCGGCTTCAGCGCTCGGACTCGGCCAGCTCCTCGGCGGCTTCGAGCTTTCGGCGCTTTCGCCCGAACCACTCGCGGCCCACGGTTGCACCCAGCGCCACGCTGAAGGGTGCGCTCACAAGTGCGCCCACAACGAACCATGCCCCTCGGCTTGGCACCACAGGGAGGCCGCGTTCGGCTGTTCCGAGCCATTCGCCGAGCCAGGTGTTCGGGAACCCGCCCTGCACCAGCGTGACGTGCGGACCAGACCGTACGATCCAGATCGAGATGGCAATGGTGACGAGCACGGCAGCGATCTCGAGGATCTCCTCGTAGTCGGGCACGGTGATCCGGCGGAGCGGGTCGAGTCTTCCGCTGCGGTATTGGCGGGCCGTCCAGCGAAAGCCCAGGTGAACCAGGGTTGGTGCGGTGAGGGCGATTCCGGTGAGGAGCCAGCTGGCGCCACTGCCAATGTCGCATTCGCCGGCGTCGCAGATGATGGTGTCGTCGCCGGTACGTGCATGCACCTGCCACACCGCAATGAGCGTGGCCAGGGCAACCAGAGGAACGGGCAGCCAGCGTGAGGTGGTCATTGTCCGGGATGCCACGCTGGGGTTCGTCCGTCCTGCACCGGCTCGCGCCCACCGAAGCGGGGATCCCACGCGGCGCCGGGGTTGAGCGTGCGGTACTTGTGCTCCCAGAGTCGGTCGCGGAACCCATCGTTGCTTCGGGCCGCAAGAGCAATGACTGCGCCGAAGACGAACCCACCCACGTGGGCCAGCCAGGCCACGCCGTCGGACGGTGAGATGAAGAACTGACTGGCGAACCAGAAGGTCAGGACGATCCAGGCTTTCAGGTCGATGAGCATGATGATGGCCAGCGTCTTGATGCGCGCCCATGGGAACCACACGATGTATGCGCCCATGACACCGGCGACGGCCCCGGATGCCCCGATCACCGGAATGATGGAGTCGAGGTCGCCCACCACGTGGGCAATGGTGGCCGCCACACCAGCCAGCAGGTAGAAGACCAGATAGCGCACGCGCCCCAAGTGGTCTTCGATGTTGTTGCCAAAGACCCAGAGGAACAACATGTTGCCGCCAAGGTGCATGAGGCCGCCGTGCATGAACATGGAGTACAGGGCACCCAGCCACACGTTCTTGTCGGGAAACGCCGGAGCTGTGGCGCTGGGGTTCTGACACGCGGTGTCGGCGACCGAAAGCGAGTTCATGGCTGACGAGCCCGGGCTGACGACTGCGCAGAATTCGGCTTCGCTGAGCGGTTCTCCGCTGGTGAGTTCGTCGGGGATGGCCGCGGTCTCGAAGGTGAAGTCGGTGCCAGCGCTGACCTCGATGGGTTGCACCAGAAAGTAGACGAGGACGTTGATGACGATGAGTGCCAGGGTCACGATGGGCAACCGCGTCGTGGGATTGTCGTCCTTGAAGGGGAACACGTCGCCGACATTAGGTCACCGACGCCGTGGTACACCATTGCTTCCGTCTCGAACGGCTCTCGGGAACGTGCGTCTTTTGCTGCGCGTCGGGCTAGGTTTCCGCCCATGACCGCACAATTTCTTGCAGGTGGCCCGGTTGCTGAATCGGTGCTCGAAGACGTTCGCTCACGCGCCGAGGCGCTCACGGCAAAGGGTGTCCAGGTTGGTCTTGGAACCATCCTTGTGGGCGACGATGGTCCCAGTGCCTCGTACGTGAAGAAGAAGCACGAGACCTGCGAAGCCGTCGGGATCACGTCGCACCACAAGTCCATTCCCGCAGACGCTGGGCAGGAAGCACTCGTTGCCGCGCTCGACGAGTTCAACAACGACCCGACCGTGCACGGGTACATCCTGCAGCTTCCCCTGCCGGACGGGTTCGACGCGGCCGCAGCGCTTGCCATGATCGACCCGGCCAAGGATGCCGATGGCCTGCACCCCGAGAACCTGGGCAAGCTCGTTCTGCAAGAAGAAGGACCGCTGCCGTGCACGCCGGCCGGCATCGTCGAGATGCTCAAGTACTACGACGTCGACGTTGCCGGAAAGAACGTGGTCGTGGTCGGCCGCGGCACCACGCTCGGCCGCCCGATGGCGCTGCTCATGACCACCAAGCAGGCCGGCGCCAACGCCGCCACCACGGTGGTGCACACCGGCGTGCCCGACATCGCCAAGTACACGCGTGAGGCCGACATCGTCATCGCTGCAGTGGGTCGCCCCGGCACGATCACCAAGGAAATGGTGAAGCCAGGCGCCATCGTCGTCAGCGGCGGAATCAGCTGGGAGGGTCGCAAGCTGCTCCCCGACGTGAACGAAGACGTCGAAGACGTTGCCTCCTGGATCACGCCGCGGCTCGGCGGGGTGGGCCCGCTCACCGTTGCCATGCTGCTCTCCAACACTGTCGCCGCGGCAGAACGGGCACACTCCTGAGTCAATCGACCGTCAGTCTGAATCAGGAGGCCATGTTCCGTCGCGGACTTCGGCTGATCGGTCGGAGCATGCGCGCGCATCCTGGGCCGCACGCCATTGCCATCGTCGGAGCGGTGCTCTTCGCGGTGTCGGTGGTGGCCCTGAGTCGTGCGGTTGCCTGGGTCACGGACAACGTGATCGTCCCGGGTCTCGGTGGCGATGGGGTGACCGATGGTCGGCTCGCCACCGGTTTTGGCATCGTGTTGTTGGTGGCGCTCATTCGCGGCGCCGGCGCCATCGTGCGTCGCTACTACCTGGCGATGGCCGAGTTCCGCACGGAAGGGACGTGGCGCGGTCAGCTGTTCGAGCAGTACCTGCGTCAGCCCATCAGCTTTCATCGGAGCGTTCCCACCGGACAGCTCCTTGCTCACGCCGACAACGACATGGTGGTGGCGGGCATTGTTCTGAAGCCGCTGGCGTTTGCGGTTGCCACGGTGGTGTTGGCGGTTCTGGCGGTCATCAGCCTCACCTTGGTCCACCCCATCTTCGGGCTCGTGGCCTTTGTGTTGCTGCCCATCCTCGGCGTGATCAATCAGGCGTATTCAAAGCGGATTGCGAAGCCGGCTGCAGAAGTGCAGCAGGCCGTTGCCGCGGTCACGAACGTGGCGCACGAGAGCTTCGACGGCGTCATGATGGTCAAGACGCTCGGTCGCTCCAACGACGAGGTCGACCGGCTCCGTGACGCTTCGGACGATCTGCGAACCAAGCGGTTGCGAGTTGGCCGGCTTCGTGCCGTGTTCGAACCGCTTCTCGAAGCCCTGCCGAACTTTGGTGTGGTGGTGCTTCTGCTGCTCGGTGGCCGCCTGGTGGACAACGGCAGTGTGTCCGTCGGTGACGTCGTTGGAGCCATGTCGTTGTTCACCGTGCTCGCCTTGCCGTTCCGCATCGTCGGCTTCTTCCTGCAGAGCATGCCGCCCTCAGTGATCGCGCTCGAACGCATCGACCGGGTGCTGGACCTCGCGATGCCACCGAAGTCGGTGGGCGGAAGTGACCCCTTGGGGACAGGCGCGCTGGACCTGCGGTTCGACGAGGTTCGCTTCAGTCACGGCGACAACGTCGTGCTCGACGGAGCCACGCTGCATGTCCGTGGCGGCGAGACGCTGGCGCTTGTTGGCGCCACCGGAAGTGGAAAGACCACGCTGCTCGAGCTCGCCGCCGGACTCGTGGCGCCCGACGGCGGTGCCATTCATCTGGACGGAGTCCCCAACTCCCAGTTGAGCAGCGAGGCCCGGGCCGCACGGTTGAGCATGGTGTTCCAGGAGAGCTTCCTGTTTGCCCAGCCCATCCGGGAGAACATCACCATGGGCGCTGGGTCCGACCCCGCACAGGTTCACGCGGCGGCAGCTGCCGCACAGGCACATGAGTTCATCGTCGACACTCCCGACGGGTACGAGACGATCCTTGGCGAACGGGGCGTGAGCTTGTCTGGTGGGCAGCGGCAGCGTGTGGCCCTGGCTCGAGCGCTGTTCCGGTCCCCATCGGTGTTGTTGCTGGACGACGCCACATCGGCCGTCGACCCATCGGTCGAGGCCGCGATTCTCCGAAGCCTCCGACCAGCCGACTCCGACGACAGCATCACCGTGCTCATGGTCGCCCACCGGCTGTCCAGCATCATGTTGGCCGACCGGGTTGCCTACCTGGAGGACGGCAGGATCGTGGCGGTTGGCAGCCATGACGAGCTCCTTGCGCACGAGGGGTACCGCACACTCGTGCAGGCCTACGAAGGGACCGGTGTGCAATGACGGCCGGTCGCGGTGCGGTGGAACTCGTCGAGGAGGAACAGCAGCCAGCGCTGCGGATTCTGCGGCGAGCTGTGCGCGAGAGCCCGGAGCTGCGTCGCGGTCTCGGCATTACGGTGGTCTTTGCGCTCCTGAGTGCGCTCGCCCGATTGGTGCTGCCGATTCTTGTTCAGCAGACCCTCGACGGCGGCTTTGCCGAAGGTGACGTGGACATGGGCTTCGTTGCCCGCGCCACCATGGCGGCCGGAGCCCTGATCATTGTCATCTACGGCCTGACCACGGTGACCTATCGGCGGGTCATCCAGGTTGCCGAGAACACGTTGCTCGCACTTCGGGTCCGGACCTTCGACCACATCCAACGCCTGAGCCTGGCCGAGCACACGAGCAACAAGAAGGGCATTCTCACCGCACGTGTCACGAGCGACGTCGAGACCCTTGCGCAGTTCGCCCAGTGGGGTGCGCTTGCGTGGATCGTGGACTCGGCCCTCATCCTCGGAACCCTCGCCGTCATGGCCGTGTACAGCTGGCAGCTGGCGCTGCTGACGGTGGTGGTCTACATCCCACTCCTGCCGATTCTGCGCTTCATTCAGAAGCGACAGCTGCGGGCCTACAACGAGGTGCGGACCCGTACGGCCGACACGTTGGGTCAGACCTCCGAAGCGGTCGCGGGTGCCACGACCATTCGGGCCTATGGCTACCAGGACCAGGTTGCCGAGCGTCTGAACGCCGCCAACCGCGACCAGGTCGACGCACAGATCAATGCCCACAAGTTCTTCTCGGTCCTGGCCCCCACCATGGATCTGTTCGGCGGCATTGCCACCGGCGCCGTCGCCGTGGTGGGAGTCATGCTTGGACCCGACAACCTGACCGTCGGCGAAGCGACCGCCTTCCTGTTCCTGGTCACCATCCTCATTCAGCCCATCGCGCAGCTCGGCGAGGTTCTGGACCAAACGCAGACTGCCCTCGCCGGCTGGTGGAAGATCCTGCAGATCCACGACATCCCCGTCGACGTCGTCGAACCCGACCCGGGTGTCGAGCTCCCAGCCGGACCTCCCTCAATCGAGTTCCGCAATGTGGACTTCTCCTATCGGACCGGCGACCGCGTCCTGCATGATCTGTCGTTCACGGTGGAGCCCGGAACGTCAGTGGCGGTCGTGGGGGAGACCGGCAGTGGCAAGTCGACCATGGCCCGCCTGCTCGCCCGCCTGGCCGATCCGTCCACCGGTCAGGTGATGATCGCCGGGGTCAACCTTCGGGACGTGTCGGAACAAAGCCGAAGCCGGACCATTCGCATGGTGCCCCAGGACGGGTTCCTGTTCGACACATCGCTCGCCGAGAACATCAGATTCGGTCGGCCCGGTGCGACAGCCGACGAGATCACCGCAGCGACCGAAGCGCTCGGTCTGGCCGAATGGGTCGAGTCGCTGCAGGACGGTATCGAGACCGCAGCCGGTGAGCGGGGCGAAGGTATCTCTGTTGGTGAGCGGCAGCTCGTTGCGCTCATTCGCGCGCAGCTCGCCAATGCCGGCCTGCTCATTCTCGACGAGGCCACGAGCGCGGTCGACCCCGAGACCGAGGTTCGCATGGCCGAAGCCCTCGAGCGTCTCAGTCGGGGCCGCACCACCATCTCCATTGCGCACCGGCTGTCCACCGCCGAGCGGGCCGACCTCGTGATGGTGATGGACCACGGGCGACTCGTCGAAGTCGGTTCGCACGACGAACTGCTCGACGCCGGCGGGGTCTACGCAGGTCTGCACGCCGACTGGGTTGGAAACACCCAGACCACGGCCCCGACGACGGCAACCAACGAATCGGCCGCTGGTTGGCCCAACGGCTCCTGAACTGCAAGAGTTCAGGTCAACACAATCGACAGGAGTGCCACCATGGCTTGGATCATCGGCATCATCGGATCAATCATCGCAGGCGGAATCATCGGGTTTGTTGCTCGCGCAATCCTCCCGGGCAAGCAGGAGCTGTCGGTCGGCTGGACCGTTGGCCTCGGTGTGGCCGGCATGGTGATCGGCAACATCGTCGGCCGGATCATCCCGCCCGACAACGAAGGTGTGCCATGGATCCTCGGAACCGTCTGCGCCGTGGGCCTGCTCTTCTGGCTCTCCCGCTCCGGCAATCTGTCCAAGTTCCAGTAGCGGACGAGTAGCACCGACATGCTGGTTCCGCGGCTCATTGGCGCGCTCAAAGGCGACATTGCCACCTTCGAAGAGGTGGAACACGACGAGTCCGCCACGATGCAAGCGGCCATGGTGGTCCTCGTGGCTGCGGTGCTCACTGGTGTGGGCGCCGGCTTGGCCAACAGCCTTGCCGACACCGACGTCTCCTTCGGACGTGCACTCATCGCCAGCTTCTTCGCCACGATCGTCGGGTGGGTGTTGTGGTCGGCCATCACACACTTCGTGGGTTCCCGGTTTTTCGGGGCGGAGTCCACGCTCGGCGAGATGCTCCGCGTCATTGGGTTTGCCCATGTGGCCCTGTGGCTGGCAATCATTCCGATCGTCAACTTCTTCGCGGGGCTGTGGTTTCTGTGGATTGCGTTCAAAGCGATTCGCACCGGCCTCGACCTCGAGCCTCGGCCCACCCTGTTCGTGTTGCTCATCGGTCTGATCATCCGGATCGCGGCGAACATTCTTCCCGGCGTCTGATCCACCGACGAAGCCCGAGAACACAATGACAGGACTGGTACAGTCCGGCTCCATCGCGCCCGAAGTACCCTTGAGGCGAAGTTCGTACAGCTAGAGGAGCAATTGTGAAGGACCCCGTACGCGTAGCAGTCACCGGTGCAGCCGGTCAGATCGGATACAGCCTGCTGTTCCGCATCGCCAGTGGAGAGATGCTCGGTGCCGATCAGCCCGTCATCCTGCAGATGCTTGAAATCACCCCGGCGCTCGGCGCCCTCGAGGGTGTCGCAATGGAACTCGACGATTGCGCATTCCCGCTCCTCGCTGGCATCGTGCAGACCGACGACGCAAACGTGGCGTTCGCCGACGCCGACTATGGACTGCTCGTGGGCGCCATGCCCCGTAAGGACGGCATGGAACGCGCCGACCTGCTCGAAGCGAATGGCGGGATCTTCGGACCACAGGGCAAAGCCATCAACGCTGTTGCAAGCCGCGACGTGAAGATCCTCGTCGTTGGCAACCCGGCCAACACGAACGCCCTCATCGCCCAGTCGGCAGCGCCCGACCTGGACCCCCGTCAGTTCACGGCGATGATGCGCCTCGATCACAACCGGGCCATGACCCAGGTCGCCCAAAAGACCGGAACCACCGTCAACGACGTCACCAACATGACCATCTGGGGCAACCACTCGGCCACCCAGTACCCCGACGTGTTCCACGCAAAGGTCAAGGGTCAGAACGCCGCCGAGGCGATCAACGATCAGGACTGGATCGAGAACGACTTCATCCCCACCGTGCAAAAGCGTGGCGCCGCAATCATCAAGGCTCGCGGCCTGTCGTCGGCAGCATCTGCTGCGAACGCCGCCATCGACCACATGCACGACTGGGCCCTCGGCACCCCCGACGGCGACTGGGTGTCCATGGGCATTCCTTCCGACGGCAGCTACGGTGTGCCCGAGGGAATCATCAGCTCGTTCCCAGTCACCTGCGCCAACGGCGAGTACACGATCGTGCAGGGCCTCGAGATCGATGAGTTCAGCCAGGGCCGTATGGACGCCAGCAACGACGAGCTCGTCGCCGAGCGCGACACCGTTGCTGGTCTGGGCCTGATCTAGGCCACATCACGCTTCGCGAACACGCGGCCAGGTCGACCCTTGGTGGTCGGCCTGGCCGTTTGCGCGTCCAACGGTCACGATGGGTAAGCTTCTGCGCTGGGCGGGTCACGGAATGGAATCCAGGCATGCAGAAAATCGGGAACGTCCGGGCGGCGCTGGTAGCTGCGCTGGGCCTCGTTGCAGCAGTCGTCGTGTTGATCGGCCTTTCCGGACGGCCAGCCGACGCCGCCGACCCATCGCCCACGCAGGCCGACACCGCCCGGCTCCTCGGCTACATGTGGGCCGACGGATCAAAGGACGGTTCGGTGTGGGACGTCAACGGACCCAGCGGCACCTCCACGCTGATCGAGTACCTTGTTCAGCAACACGGTGGCACCTGGGTGAACCGATCCAAGCTCCAGTTCCGCCTGCCCGACCCCTACGACTGGGATGAGTGGACCGATCGCATTCCCGATGATTCCTCCGACGTCCGCTCGGCGGTGAAGACCCAGCACTTCCTGTCCGCCGTTCTGGAAGCCGAGGGCTCCGTCGACGGTGTCATCTACGATCAGGCTGCCGATGACGGGTACACGGTTGGCCGGCTGGAGGGCTTGCGTGAGCTGATCGAGGACAAGGGTCTCGGTTCCGTCCGCCGCGAACAGTGGGCCACCCCAGACCGCGGGCAGATCACGCTGGAGTCTTCCGACTTCGCCAAGCTTCGTCGCACGCATCGGTTCGTCTGCCCCGCAGATGGCGACTCCATTCGGATCCCGGGTGGCGAGTCCTACGGAACGTACGGCAACCTGCGCTGGTTCACCGACGCCAATCGTTGGGTCGGGCTGGTCCGCAATGACTGCGAAAGTGGCCGGGCAATCGCCGATGCTCCGGCCCCCGAGGGAACGTGCCGCGCCACGATCAATGACGACGGCCGGGTCACCGTGTCGTGGACGTACACCCGTGGTGGGGTCTCGATCCGGCGAAACAACAACTTCGTCGAATCGGTCTCGGTTCTGGACGGATCGTGGTCACAGACGCCAGCCAACGGAACCTGGTCTTACGACATCCGTGTCACCGCTGGTGCGGCCCAGGCCGAATCGTCGTGCGGAACCGTCACCACCGGCCAAGCGAACGACGGTCCTGAGCCGGCGCCCGGCACGTGTGTGGCAGAATCGGTGGGCAATGGTGTGCAGCTGCGATGGGCCGATCTCGACGATACGAGTTACGTGGTCCGCAAGAACGGCTCGTGGGTGGAAACGCTGAGCGCTCGTTCCACCGTCGTTTCCGGATCGCTCAACGATCTGTTCGTCATTCGACGGCGAGTCGACGGCGACATCGTCGATGTCGTGTGTTCGGCAGGCGATGCGGTTGTTGGTTGTGTCCTCACCGATGTGGCCGATGGTGTCCGCATCGACTTCGAGCCCAACGGCATCGATCGACGCATCATCCGGGTGAACGGCAACTGGCTGACAACGCTGGACGGAGCAACCTCGTACACCCACGACGGTGGCGACATCGACGATGACTACCTCGTCCGACATCGTGATGGTGCAGACCGAATCGACGTTTCCTGCGGATGAGCTTCGGTCGGTGGTTCGGCGGATTTTGCGCGCTCGTCCTCACCGCCGGATTTCTGCTGGGCTCGACCCCGGCCGCCCAGGCCGACGGCCCGGAGCAGGCTGAGACCGCTCGCCTGCTCGGCTACCTGTGGGCCGACGGGTCGTACAGCAATGGGGTGTGGGACGCGACGGCTCCAAGCGGAGCCCGTTCGGTTCTTGAAGAGCTCGTCGAGGTGCATGGCGGTCTGTGGGAGGACCGGGCGGAACTGGTTTTCCGGCTGCCCGCTCCCTACGACTGGCAGGACTGGACCGACAGCCTCCCAAACAACGACGCCACGACTCGGGCTGCGGTGCTGAACCCGCACTTCCTCGCCGCCCTGATCGAGGGCGAGGGTGAGGTGGGCGGAGTCATCTATGACCAGGACACGTGCTGTACCGCAGGGTTCACCCGCGGTCGAATGACCGAGTTGCGAGACCTGTTGAGCGACACCGGGTACGTGAGCGCCCAGATACGTCAGACCGGAAACGTGGACAGCGGAGATGTTTCGATCTCGACTGCCGACTTCGGCGACCTCCGGCAGGACCTTCGCTTTGTGTGTCCGGCCCGTGAGTCTGCGATCCGCGTCCCGGGCGGCGGCGACCACGATGCCCACGGCGACATCCGATGGTTCGGCGATGGCACACGGTGGGAGACGCTCGTGCGAACCGATTGTGTGGCCGGACAGTCAATCGATGTCGTGTCCGCCCCCAACGGCGAGTGTGTGCTGCAGCTGGATCCGAACGGCCAAGTCACAGTCTCCTGGACATTCGATCATGGGCGGGTCTCCATCATCCGCAACGGGCAGACACGGACCCAGGTGTCGGCCGCCGACGATGGCTGGCAGGAACGGCCGGCGTCGGCCACACACGAGTACCGCCTGCAGGTGGTGTTTGCCGGAGCGTTCCGAACCATCCCGTGCGGAAGCATCGATGCGCAGACGGCGGTTGCGCCGCCGACCTGTCGCAACCGGCAGGTGACCATGATCGGCACCGAGCGAGCCGACGCACTGTGGGGCACCCCGGGCCCCGACGTGATCGACGCCCGAGGCGGCGACGACACGATCCACGGGCTCGAAGGCGACGACGTGATCTGTGCCGGTGCGGGATCCGACCGGGTGATGGGCGGCGGTGGCCGCGACGCGGTGACTGGCGGCCGGGGCTGGGACCTGCTGCGAGGCGGTTCAGGACGTGATCGATTGTCCGGCAGCGCAGGCAACGACACACTCATTGGCGAGTCCGGAAACGATCGACTCATCGGTGACCCGGGCGACGACCTGCTCGATGGTGGTGGCGGACGTGACCGACTCTACGGTCGTGCCGGCGACGACCGGCTCGCGGGTGGGCGAGATCGCGACATCTGCGTCGGGGGACGCGGTACCGACAGTTTCTCCAAGGCCTGCGAATCTCCGATTCCGTGAGATTGCTCATCACGTACGTTGGGTGAAACCGCCCGACGTGATCTCCGACTGTCGCTCGGCGTCGGAATGCGACTATTCTTCGTCTGGCGGTCGGAGGAGAGTTCACGCGTGCGCGTATCGACAGGGTTCAGGGCGGCGATTCTGCTGATGGGAGTGATCCTTGGCTGGTTCGCGCTCTCCGGCGGCTCACAAGACGACGTCAGCGCCCAGGCAGCCACACCCAGCCAGGACGCAACCGCCCGGCTGCTCGGCTACCTCTGGGCCGACGGCAAGTACGACAACGGCGTGTGGAACGCCAACGGCCCGAGCGGTGCTGGTTCGCTCATCGAGCAGCTCGCCATCGACCACGGCGCCATCTGGGTCAACCGCGACAAGCTCACCTTCCGCCTTCCGGCGCCCTACGACTGGGCCGACTGGAAAGACAGCCTCCCCAACGACGACTCCGCCACACGCGCTGCGGTCCGGGACCCGCACTTCCTTGCAGCGTTGCTCGAAGGCGAAGGCGGAGTCTCCGGACACGTGTACGACCAGAGCGTCTGCTGCACCCCGGGCTTCACCCAGGGTCGGCTCACCGATCTGCTGCAGCTGCTCCAGGAGTCCGGATACGAATCGGCCAAGATCGATTTCTTCAACAACGACGACGGCGGCATCGTGTCGATCTCCGGCGACGACATCACCGAGCTGCGTCAGGAACTCCGGTTCGTCTGCCCGGCAAACGCCGGAAGCATCCGCATTCCGGGCGGCGAGGACTACGACCGGTACGGCTCCATCAAGTGGTTCGATGCGAACACACAGTGGGCGGGGCTGACCCGGACCGACTGTGTCTCCGGGCGGAACGTCACCCAGGTGTCGGCGCCGTCGGGCACCTGCTCGGTCGCCGTGCTCGACGGTGGCTCGGTCCGGGTGGAGTGGACCTTCAGCCGGGGCGACGCCGCCATTCGCCGGAACAACATCTTCCTTGATCGGGTCTCAGCGCTCGACGGCGGCTACACCGAGACGCCACCCACCGGCACACACAGCTACAGCGTGCGGGGCATCGCCGATGCGCAACAGACCGACGTCTCCTGCGGCACCGTCAACACGGCTGCGGGCCCCACTCCGGAACCTGAACCAGAGCCTGAAGTTCCGGATCCCGTCGATCCGCCAGAGCCTGAAGTTCCGGATCCCGTCGATCCGCCAGAGCCCGAGGTTCCGGATCCCGTCGATCCGCCAGAGCCCGAAGTTCCCGAGCCCGCCGATCCGCCGGTTGTCGTGGAGCCTGAAGACCCCGAGCCCGCCGATCCGCCGGTTGTCGTGGAGCCTGAAGACCCCGCTCCGGTCGATCCGCCCGAGCCCGTTGAGCCCGAAGACCCCGCTCCGGTCGAACCGCCTGCGGCCGCTGAGCCACAGGACCCCGATCTCGAGGACCCGGCAGCCGACGATGAGCCTGGCGACGCTCAGGTTGTGGCGCCCGCCGAGCCGGCGGCACCCGTTGCTGCAGTTGCCGAGGTCGCCGACGCCGTGGAACCTGTCAACGTGCAGGACGCCGAGGCCCCAGAGGCTGACGTTGCTGGGGTAGCGGTTGAGGCACCGGTGGAACTCTGCCGAGGCCGCGTCCCAACAATCGTCGGAACCGATGCGGCAGAGACCATCAAGGGCACCCCGGGCGACGACGTCATCCACGGCCTTGGTGGAAACGATCTCATCTACGGACTTGGTGGCAACGACATCATCTGTGGCGGAGCCGGGGTCGACGCGATCTATGGTGGCGACGGTCGCGACATTCTTCTGGGTCAGGGCGGAAACGACTGGATCGACGGCGGAAACGGCCGGGACCGAATTGCCGGAGGCGTCGGTGGCGACATGCTCCTCGGCCAGGGCGGACGTGACCGCATCATCGGCGGCGGCGGAGCCGACCACATCGACGGCGGCGGTGGCGACGACAACCTCGACGGGCGAGCCGGAGACGACGTCATCGAAGGCGGGCGTCGCTTCGACAACTGCCGCGGCGGTCCGGGAATCGACGTGCTGCTCGTGACGTGTGAGGGCCTCAAGCCCTGAGTCACTTCAGGAATTTGCTCGTGGTGTTGTCGGCCAGCACTTTGCCGTTGGTCTGACACGCTGCGCAGTAGTTCACCTGATACTTCGTGTAGGTGACTTCGCGGATTTCCTCGCCGCAGCGCGGACACGGTTCGCCGGCCAGGTTGTGTACCGCAGACGGCCGCTTGGCCGACGCGACGATCTCGGTCTGGGTCCGCTCGAAGTCGAGACTTGCCTGGATGCACACGCCGATGGCGCCATGGAGTGAAACCACCTGCTCACTGGTGAGCTTGCGGGTGTTCGCAAACGGCGAGAGTTGGGCTTCGTGGCAGACATCGTTGGCCAACCGGCGGCCGATGCCGGCAATGATCGATTGCCGTCGGAGCATGCCGTGGAGGCGCATGGAGTGTTCCGAGAGGATTGACGCGAGCTCGTCGACCGACACGGTGTCGGCGTCGGGGCCGAGTCCCTGCAGCGGTTCGGCGTCGCTCAGCTCGGTGCCCGGAGCGAGAACCCACACGCCGGCTCGTTTGTCGTTGCCGGCCTCGGTGAGCAGCAACGCTGAGCCGTCGTCGAACGACCATCGGGCCTGACCGTTGCGCGGCTTGGCCGACTGCTTGGGGTCGGGGCGCAGGCGTCCGCCCTGCATGAGATGGACGAGAAATCCAATGTCGTCGAACTGCAGGAACAGGTACTTGCCTCGTGTGGCGGTGGATTGCAGCTGTTGTCCGACAGCGTCGGACGGATCGGGACTGAAGGTCTTCAGAACATGGAAGCTGATGGGGCGAAAACGCGCCAGGGTCCGGCCGGCGAACTCGGCCTCGAGGCGCTCGGCGTGGGCCCGAACTTCACCGATCTCAGGCATCGCCACCTCGGAGGAGGTTCTGGAGGAGGTCGCCGTGTTCGAGCAATTTGGGAATGTCTCCGTCGATGGTCAGCCGACCGGTGAGGAAGGCCTGCTGGGTGTGGAGTTCGCCAGACTGCAACGCCAGGGCAGTGCTGCGATCCTGGCGCATGGTCACGTCGGGGTTGTCGGCGGGTCCGTCGATGACCTGCGCTGTGCCATTGGCGATCTGGATGTGCCAGGTTTCGACAACCGTGTTGCCGTCGATGATGTTCTGCTCGAGGACCAGGTGCGCGTCGGCCGGTGGCGCAGTGGCATCGACGTTGGCGAGTGCGTTGGCGGCTGCGGCGGCAAAGGACTCCATCTGCCCAGTCTGCCCGCCGCCCTGCGACACTGCACAGTGTGACCTCGAACCTTCCCATCGGCGCCGAGCGGCTTCACACCTCCACCGGCCATCCGGACTGGGTCGAGGTGTGGGACAACTGGTTCGTCATCCCCGGTGAGGGAATTGGTGGCTACGTGACCCTCACGATTCGGCCAGCCGACGGGGTGAGTTGGTACTGGGCGTCGCTCATTGGTCTGGGCCGACCGCTCGTCACCGTGCTCGCCGACGACGTGCCGTTGCCAGCCAACGGTTCGATGGAACTTCGGGCATCGGGATTGTGGACAGAGACAACGGTGCTCCGTCCGTTCGAACATCTGACCACCGATCTGGAAGCGTTTGGGGTTGCCGTTGATCCTCCGACCGACGTGTGGGACGGGGCCTTTGGCGAGCGGGTGGCTGTTGGGTTGGAGCTGGATTGGGACACCGAAGGAACCCCAGGACCCTCACCCACACCGGGGACCGATGGCTACCGTTTGGTCGGACGCATGCACGGTGAGGTGTTGTTGGGCGACGCGCGGTGGGAGCTCGAAGGCATCGGTGTTCGCGATCATTGGTGGGGTGTGCCGCGCTCGGCGTCGAACTGGCGTGGTTGGGCCGAGCGCGATGGCGAGTTCGTGCACTCCGACGGCGGCCCGCTCGACCTGGACCTGGACGACATCATCACGCACCTGCCCACAGGGACCGTGCATCCGGGACTGACCATTGCCGGCTGGGCGCCGGCCGGCGGCGGAGGCCGACGGCATGCACGTGCGCTCGTGATCGACGAGCGCGGCTCAGGCTGGTTCGAGATCGTTCGCTGACGGCGTCAGTGAACGGGTGCGGGCTCGCGGTCTGCCGATGGCCGAACCATCGACGAGATCACGATGACCGCAGCAGCGGCCACCACGGCGAGCACGATGGGCAGGACCCATGGCGCCCCGTTTGGGAGCTCGAGGCCGGTTCCCGGGATGGTTTCGTTGGCTTCCCGTTCGATGATGCCAACACCGTTGGGCCACGGCCACAGCACGCGCAATGACCCGAACATGAGCCCGATCAGTACCGACATGACGAGGTCGTGGTATTCGGCGAGCAGGTGGTTCAGCAACGATGAGAACAGTGCCAGGCCGATGATCGCTCCAACACCAACGAGCGCAATGTCACCGATGACGCGTTCGTCGACCGCTCCGAGGACTGCCGCGTACATGCCGATCATGAGCAGGATGAACGAACCGGAGATGCCGGGAAGGATCATGGCGCACACGGCAAAAGCGCCAGCCGCCACGAGCATGACCGGCGAGGGATCGGCGATGGGGCCCGACTGCAGCCCGAGCAGGAAGAACATGACCACACCGACCACGGCGATGATGGTCCAGTGCGTGGAGGTTGCGTTCTCGAAGAGGTCCTTGGCGACCACGATGGAACCAATGACGAGCCCGAAGAACAGGCCGGCCATCGTCTCGGGGTAGTCGTGAAGCGCCGTCTCGATGAGGCCGGCAAGGATGGCGACGGCGGTGCCGAGGCCAGCGGCAAGGGGGAGCAGGAACAGCCAGTCGACCGCCTTCATGCGCTCCGTGAACCCGGCCACGTCGCCGCGAAGCAGGCGGCCGAGCGCCTTGGACCCAAGTCCGATGTTTGAGATCAGGCCGTTGTAGATGCCCAGGATGAGGGCGATTGTTCCGCCGGACACGCCGGGGACGACGTCGGACGCGCCCATGGCGAATCCGCGGGCAAACTGAGCACCGATTCGTTGCAGCATCATGGAGAATCTATCGGCTGCACAGACAGGGCATTTGATGACAGATTCGTTTCGGGCCCCGGAGCCCGCTTTTGCCGGTCTTCGTGGCGCTGGGGGCCAGACGCTCCATGCCGAGTGGTTCGAGTCCGATTGTGAGGATGGCACTGCGGATCCGGTGCTGTTGTTGAGTGAGGCCGAGGCCCCCAGCTCCCGTTGGCCCGACCGCCTCATCGGTCGCCTGGTGGCCGATGTGGGGCCGGTCCTGCGTTTTGACACCCGAGATGTGGGGAGAAGTCCGGCTGCTGACGATGACTATGCGTTGACGGATCTGGCAGCCGATGCAGTGGCCCTGCTTGGAACCTTCGGGGCGGATCGCGCCCATGTGCTCGGACGATCCATGGGTGGCATGGTGGCGCAGCTGATGGCGTTGCACCACGGCACAACGGTGCGGTCACTCACGCTTCTGTCGACATCTCCCGGTGAGGGCCCACAGCTTCCCGATCCAGCGGAGTGGCTCGTGGAACGAATGGCGCAGCGGCATCTGGGTCCAACACCGCAGACCGACGACGAGAAAATTCGGTGGATCGTCGATCAATGGGAGTGGTTTGCCGGGTCGAGGTTCGGGTTCGATCGCCAACACGCCACAGAACGCGCGATCGACGAACTTGCCTGGTGGCGCCCTGGCGTGAAACACGGACGTGCGGTGGTGGAGGCCCCGTCATGGTTCGAGTCGCTGGCGACGGTCGACGTGCCGACGGTGGTGGTGCATGGCACGGCTGATCCGGTCTATGCAGTGGAACACGCGTTGGCGATCGTGGATCGACTGCCGCACGCCCAGCTGGAACTCGTGGAGGGGCTTGGTCATGAGCTTCCCGACGGCTTCAGCGATCAGCTCGCCGATGTCGTCCAGGAAGTCGTGGCCCGGACATGACGAAACCCCGCCCGGATGGGCGGGGTCTCGGTGATCCGATTCGATTGTCGAGTCGTCTCTCTGTCGTTCCGTTTGGCGATTGCCGTTGGTGAGAGAACGTGAGGAAACCGGCTCGGCCTCGAATGGATCAGGTGTTGTGGCTGGATTGATTGCGTGGTGGCAATCGTGATGGTCACAGAGGACCGCGCACCGAAGCGTTGGTGGATGTGGGCGTCAAAACACGTCCTCCTCGGCTCGATGGTGGTCATTCCATAGGTTCCGCAACCGCCGGTCCCGCCTCGTGCGCTTGGCACGCTGTGTGACCGTGGTCACGTCTCCGTGACTGAGGTCACTTTGACGGACCGCGGGTGATCCGTCAAGTGCTCGATCTGAGACATGCGACAGGTACGCAGAGCGAGCGGAGCACCTAAGATCTGCAAGCCGGGCGGCTCGCTCGGTCGTTGACGACGAAAGCGAATGCCCGATGATCCATACCTCCAACCTTCCCGACGTCGAGCTCCCGTCGGGCGTTTCGATCACCGAGTACACCTTCCGCATGGTGGATGAACTCGGCGATCGGCCGGCCATCATCGACGGCCCAAGCGGACGAACCCAAACCTTCTCCGAGCTGTTTGAGGGCATCAAACTTCTCGCAGGTGGACTGGCCGCCCGAGGGTTCGGTCCGGGCTCCACGCTGGCGCTGATGGCGCCGAACATTCCCGAGTACGCGTCGTTCTTCCATGGCGCCGCCTGGGCTGGCGGCACCGTGACCACCGTGAACCCCACGTACACGGCGTCCGAAGTTCGCCACCAGCTCGAGGACTCCGGTGCCTCCATCCTGGTGACGATCTCCATGTTCCTCGAGGTTGCGCAGGAGGCCATCGAAGGCACCTCCGTCACCGAGATCTTCACGATCGATCCGGTCGAGGGTGTGCCCTCCATGTTCGATCTGCTCGGAGAGCCGCCCCTCGAGAACCAGGTACCAGTCGATACCTCGGATACCCCCGTGGTCCTGCCATATTCGTCGGGCACCACGGGCCGCAGCAAAGGCGTGATCCTGTCGCACGACAACCTCACGGCGAACATCGAACAGTGTGCGCACGTCCTCAGTTACGACAGCGACGACGTTGCACTTGCCGTGCTGCCGTTCTTCCACATCTACGGCATGCAGGTCCTCATGAACGGACTTCTTGCCAATGGGGTGAGCATCGTGACGATGCCCCGGTTCGATCTGGAGCAGGCGCTCTCGATCGTGCAGGAGCACAAGGTCACCTGGTTCTTCGCCGTGCCGCCAATCGTTCTCGCCATGGCCAAGCACCCACTCGTGGACCAGTACGACACCAGCAGCATCAAGGTCATTTTCTCGGGTGCAGCGCCGCTCTCCGGTGAACTTGGCGACGAAGCCGAAGCCCGGCTGGGTTGCTCGGTCATCCAGGGGTACGGCATGACTGAGCTGTCGCCGGTATCGCACGCCACAATCCCCGGTGAAGGCCGTTCCGGCTCATCGGGAATCACCGTCTCGAACACCGAGTGCCGGATCGTCGATCCCGAAGGCAACGACTGCGATGTCGACGCCGACGGCGAACTCTGGATCCGTGGCCCGCAGGTCATGAAGGGCTACCTGAACAACGCCGAAGCCACCGCGGAAACCATCGATGCCGATGGTTGGCTTCACACCGGTGACGTCGCCCACTTCGACTCGGACGGCCATATCTACATCGTCGATCGCATCAAGGAACTCATCAAGTTCAAGGGCTTCCAGGTGCCGCCCGCAGAGCTCGAGGGCCTGCTGCTGACGCACCCGGCCATCGCCGACGCTGCCGTCATTGGTATCCCCGACGATGAAGCGGGCGAGATCCCCAAGGCGTTCCTGACGCTGAAGCCGGGCGCATCCGCCACCGGGACCGAGGTGCAGGAGTTCGTGGCCGGCCAGGTGGCCAGCTACAAGCAGGTTCGCCTCGTCGAGTTCATCGATGAGATCCCGAAGTCCGCCAGCGGCAAGATTCTTCGGCGGGAGCTTCGCGACCGCTGACCCGTCTCAACCGTCCTCGGTATGACATGACCATGGTTTCTGCACTCGAACGACTTCGAGAGGTGCTCGATTTGAGCAGCCTCCCCCTCGACCTGCCCGAGGTCGAGGCGGCTCGCCGCGACCGTGTGGAACTGATCGACCAGATCGACGACTATCTGTTGCCACGGCTTCGACGCGTCGACGCGCCGTTGTTGGCTGTGCTGGGCGGCTCCACGGGAGCAGGGAAGTCCACCATCACGAACAGCATCGTCGGGTCCGATGTCAGTCAAGCCGGGGTGCTGCGTCCCACGACACGGGCGCCCGTGCTGATCTGTCATCCCGACGACCTCGCGTGGTTCTCCGACCCCGAAGGTGTGCTGCCCGGCCTGGCTCGCTCCACCAGCCAAACCGAGGTTGGCGCCATTGGTCTGCGTCTCACCACCGACACCAGCATTCCGGCGGGCCTCGCTCTGCTCGACGCCCCCGACATCGATTCGGTCGAGGTGGCCAACCACGATCTTGCCGCCCAGCTCCTCGGCGCCGCCGATCTGTGGATCTTCGTGACCACGGCTGCCCGCTATGCCGACGCCGTGCCATGGGAATACCTGGGGATGGCCAAGGAACGGTCCGCCGCTCTGGCCGTGGTGGTCAACCGAATCCCCGACGGGCACGAGGCCGAGGTCGTGGAGCACTTCGAGGAGATGCTCGCCGATCGCGGGCTGGGTGGGTCCGAGGTGTTCAGCATCGTCGAGGGCGAACTCGTGGACGGACGCCTCACCGACGCCGTTTCGCCGGTCCGTTCCTGGCTGCATGAGCTGGCAGCCGACAGCGTGCATCGTCAGGAGCTTGTTCGTGCAACGCTCGATGGCGCACTGGACTCGATCCCGGAGCGGAGCAAGCGAATCGCCACGGCTCTCGATGAGCAGGCAGAACGAATCGATGGCCTGCGCGACGTTGCCGTCAGGCGCTACGCACAGGCGTTGATCGACATCGACGTCGAACTCGACCGGGGCACGCTGCTGCGCGGAGAAGTCCTGGATCAGTGGCGAGAGTTCGTGGGTACGGGAGCGTTCATGTCGAAGCTCGAAGCTGGCGTCAGCCGGCTCCGGGACGGAATACGACGCATGTTCTCCGACGCCGAGTCTCCGAACGAGCAGGCGGCCGGACAGCTCGAGTCCAATCTGCTGATTGTCACCCGTGATTCGGTTGATCGTGCTGCCCTCGATGTCGTCGAACAATGGGAGGGGCGACCCGGCGGACGTCAGATCCTCGATGGGGCACCACGCGGAATCGATCGGGCGACTCCCGAACTCAGTCGTGCCATCGAACACGAACTCGCTGCGTGGGAGCAAGGTGTCCTCGACCTGGTCCGAGAGCAGGCTGGCGATCGGGTCACCATTGCCCGCACGCTCTCCACGGGTATCAACGGGGTGGGCGTGGCGCTCATGGTGGCCGTGTTCTCGCAGACCGGCGGCATCACCGGCGGTGAAGCGGCCGTGGCTGGTGGAACCGCAGCCGTGTCGCAGGCCGTGCTGACCGCCGTGTTCGGGGAGCAGGCCGTTCGTGACCTCGCCCGCGACGCCAGGCAGGACCTGCTTGCACGTCTCGAGAAGATCCTGAGCACCGACCGGATCCGTTTCGACGAACTCCTGAGCGCCACGGGCGGCTCTGGTGAGGCTCTCTCCACCGCCCTTGCCGAGCTGCAGGCCACCCGCTGATGGTGGCTGTCGACGACCTTCCGCATTCCGGTCTGGCCGAGCGCGTGGCTGCGCTTGGCGAAGCCGTCGAGCTCGCCCGCGGGGTCTACCCCGACGCCGAGGTCGACGCCGCTGCCGATGTCGTGGTCAAGTCCGCAGAGCGTCTCCGCCACGGAACCCATCACACGGTGGTGGCCATCGCTGGTGCGACTGGTTCCGGCAAGTCGTCAATCGTCAACCGGCTCGCTGGCGCAGAACTTTCGGATTCGGGCGTACGTCGACCAACGACGTCGGTCACGCACGCTGCGGTCTGGGGTGCAGCCGACGCGGGTCCACTTCTGGACTGGCTCGATGTGCAACGCCGGCACCTGGTCGGGGCGCCGTCCGCAGAACTCGATGGGTTGGTTCTACTCGACCTACCCGACCACGATTCGACGGCTGTCGAGCATCGGCTGGAGGTCGACCGACTGGTCGAGCTCGTCGACGTGCTCGTGTGGGTGACCGATCCGCAGAAGTACGCCGACGAAGCGCTTCACGCCGGGTACATCGCCCCGCTGGCGGGGCATTCGGAGATCCTCCGATTCGTGCTGAACCAAGTGGACCGGCTCCCCGACGGTGGCCGCGACGTAGCGGCCGACCTGGTCCGACTCATTGAGCTCGACGGCGTGCCGTCGCCGACGGTGGTGGCGGTCTCTGCCACCACGGGTGAAGGCTTCGACGGACTCATCGATGTGGTTCGTGCGGCGGTCGAGGATCGCCGCGCTTCGGTTGAGCGCCTTGGGGCCGACGTGCGAGCCGCCGCAACCGACCTTCGCCGCGGCGGCACGCCGAGCGACACGTCGGGTCGCACCCGGACAGAACTGATCGCGGGGCTCGGCGCAGCAGCCGGAAGTGCGTCCGCAGCCAACGTGGCGACGGCCCATCACCGTCGCCAGGGAAGCCTGGCCATGGGGTGGCCGTTCACCCGCTTCATCAGGCGGATGGGGCGTCGGCCACTGGCCGACCTTCCGGGTCCGGGCCGGTCGGCGGCATCGGCCCCACGGGCTGACCTCGCACTGCGCGACTACGCCGAATCGGTGTCGGCCGACCTTGACGCTCCATGGCCATCCACCATTCGCACGGTGGCCATGGCCGATCGTGAACCATTGCTTGATGAGCTCCGGTCATCCGTGGGCTCAGCGGCTGTCCAGGCAGGTCAGGCGCCGCGGTGGTGGTCGCTCTTCTCGTGGCTGCAACGCATTCTGGCGGTGACCGCGATCGTCGGCCTGGTGTGGCTTCTCGTCGTTGCCATCCTCGGAGGGTTCTTCCAGTTCGAGACCGAACCGCTGCTTCCGCCGACACCCGAGGCCGAGTGGATGCCGCTGCCTTCGGCGATGCTCATCGGCGGGGTCCTGCTTGGGTTGATTCTGGGCTTCGTCAGCCGGATTCCCCTGAACGTGGGCGCCGCTCGCCGCGGCAGGGAAGCTCGCAAGTCGATTGAGCAGGCCATCCAAACCGTGGCCGACGCCCGGGTGATCGAACCGGTGGCCGCTTCGTTGACGGATCATCGGCAACTTCACGAGCTCCTGGCCGCCGCTCACGGCTGACCCGGGCCGCCGCGTCGGAAGCGACGTCCACCGAAGATCAGCTGGCCGACGCGCTCAGGGAGTCCTGGATTCTTGGCCAGATGAGATCGACCATGTAGCTGTAGCCGGTGGGGTTCGGGTGCCACTTGTCTTCGGCCGATCCGTCACGTGCCGGCCAGTCCCATGGCCAGAACAGATGGAACGGTCGAGTCTCGGCCGCCCGTTCGATGTTGCGGTTGATCATGCGACCCATGAACCCGTTCAAGGCGTTGGATGTGCCGACACGGGCGACCACCGCGTTCGCTGGCAGCTGGTCCAGAACGGCGTTCAGGGTTCGCTTCGTACCGGGCCATGTGAACGGTGCGAGCAGGTCGTTGGCGCCGGCGAGGTGACTCGTGAGCTGGGGGGTCTGTCCATCGGCCTGCAGATGAAGGAGACGCGGTAGCTGCAGGGTCAGCACATCGGACAACTGGGCGCCGGTGATTGCCAGGTTGATGGATCGCCACGGATCGCCGGTCTCGGCGCGCAGCTTGTGGGTCATTCGGGGGACCCAGCCATCGGCCGGGTCAGGGCTGCCGATGCCCTGCGAGCTGGAGTCTCCAAGGGCCACCCACAACGGTCCGTCGGCCGCTGCGGCATCGGCGTTCCAGGCATCCCAGAACGCGGCATGGGGTTCCCGTTGCGCCTCGATGAGGCGCGCTCCCGCTGAGAATCGTGACGCGGTGGTGCTCAGTACTCCGGGGGATCGGCGAGGCATGGGTTCGAATGGCACCTCAGGATTCTCGCTGCTCGTGCCGATCGTTCCAACCTTGGGGCAATGACACCCGGGCTAAGGGATAGGTTGAGTTGATGCGAGTACGAAGCGTGCTGTTCGGACCGGCGAACCGGGTGGACTTCGTTCAGAAGTTCTCTGCGGCAGGCGCCGATGTCGGTGTCCTCGATCTTGAGGACGCAACCCCCGAGTCCGGTAAGTCCGCGGCCCGCGACGCCATTTCGGATGCTGTTCCAGGCGCGGAGGACCGAGGCACAATGGTGCTGCTCGTTCGCACGAACTCGATCGGTACCGGCCACTTCGCCGATGACGTCGCTGCCGCAGCAGCTGCGGCAGCCGACGGCCTCATCGTCCCGAAGCTCGAGGCCGACCGCGAAGTCCAGGACGTCCGGGAAGCCATGGCCGCTGCCGGTCTGGGCGACGGTGTGCTGTGCGGCGGAATCGAATCGGTGGCGGGGGTGCATCGGGCCATTGAGGTCTGCGGTGCGGGACTCGACTTCGTCTATTTCGGTGCCGAGGACTTCATCACCGACATCGGTGGACGCCGAACCGAATCGAACACCGAGGTGCTGTACGCCCGGTCGCAGGTTGTCATCGCCGCTCGACTTGCTGGCATCGCCGCCACCGATCAGGTCGTGGTGGACTTCAACGACACCGCTCGGTTCGAGCGCGAAGCCGCCGAAGCCCGGGATCTGGGCTTCTCGGGCAAGCTCTGCATCCACCCATCACAGGCCGCACTGGCGAACGCGGCCTTCACGGCGTCGGACGAAGAGGTGGCCTGGGCCCGAGGGTTGCTTGCGGCCGCAGAAGCGGCCGAGGCCGACGGCCGAGGCGTGGTGTCGTATGAGGGAACCATGGTCGACGCCCCCATCATCACGCGGGCTCGGACCGTGCTTGCGCAGGTCGATCCGCCCGAGGCAGTCATCGACCTCTAACTGTGACGACCGGGGAGGTTGTCCCTGGAGCGATGGGTTAGGGCCAGGTCTGTTG
>CAZFBD010000026.1:54161-55826 GCA_964517125.1 uncultured Acidimicrobiales bacterium | reverse complement strand
GAGCAGTGCATGGTGAGCTGGCCGCTCTGGGGCAGCACGTAGTTCATGACGGTGAACATGGTCTTCTTGTTCACACCGCAGTAGTCGGCCCGGCCAATCACCAGAGCGACGCGGTTGGCAATGTCCATCATCACGCCGCGGTCGGAGTTGGTGCCGTCGCGCTCGGGGTCGGCGCGGAACGACGGGACGTTGATGATCGTCCAGCCGGCTTCGGCGCGGTCGGAGTCGTCGCGAACGCCCTGGGGGAACATGATGTTGCAGAAGTAGGCGTGGGTGGCGTACTCGCCAACGAACCGGTAGGGCTCGGAGTATTCGGGATCCCAGCCGCAGAAGACGTCGGTGACGTAGAGGGTGGATTCGCGTTCGTTGAGGTGCTCGATGACCCGAGGAAGAAGCGCGTCGAACTTGGCGGGGTCGAACTCAGCGAAGCCCTTCTTCCACCAGACGGATTCGACGACCTCGGGGCGGCCGACGGCGAACGTGTCAGAGGTGGGACGGCCGGTGCAGGTTGGGTCGGTGTAGTACACGAGCGGTCCGTCGACGCCGAGGGCGGTCGGGTAGGCCTTCTGCTCGTCGTCTCCCCCGTCGATGCTGACGCGGCCACGATCGTTCTCGATCGCAGCGTGGAACAACTCGTCCTGGCTGAGCCCGATTCGGAGGTTCGGCGTGGTCAGTCCGAACTGATTCGCCAACTGCTCGGCAACGGTCATCTGGGTCTCCTCTGTCCTTGAACGCCATGACCACATCGGCCATCGACGTCCCCCTGTTGAGCACAGACCGGATCCGCCGCCTGCACCTCCTACGTGTTTACCGAAACATCGACATTCTGAAAAGAGATAATGAGAAATACAGCCATCATTCTTTCAGATATGTCTACCTGTGGTTCCGATGTCGAGTGCCACCAGTGCGAGAAGTCGGTCCCCCAGGTGTGACCGGCGTGACCCCTACAGCCCCCCGGGGCAAATAGGGGTTGCACCCGATTCCCCGCCCCGACTTCGTTCGTACTGTCATTGACGAGGCCTGCGAACGGCGGGACCCGTACAAAGGAGAACAGTAATGAGCGGATTGGACAAGAACACCGTCGCCGGCTTCACCGATGTCGACATGGACAACGATGTCAACAGCGACAACACCACGACCGTCACCGAAACGATCAACGAGACCCTCATCAACACCGAGGTCGAGGCAAACCAGACCACGGTGACCGACACGGACACCAACACGGTCACCGACACCGACACCATCACTGATGCGAGCACCAACAACAGCAACAACCAGGACAACGACAACGAGCTGAACCTGGATGCGAGCACCAACAACAGCAACAACCAGGACAACGACACGGTCAACGACAACGACACCGAGCTGAACCTCGATGCCAGCACCAACAACAGCAACAACACGGTGGAGGACAACGACACCGAGGTGAACATCGACGCCAGCCAGGACAACGACACGATCACCAGCAACTCGAACAACACCACGACGACCACCACCACGGTCACCGACAACTCCCAGAACATCTCGGCCGACGACGGCGCTATTGCCACTGCAGGCAACATCACCGGCACCACGAACACCGGAATCGTTGACGGAGTGCAGGGTGGCGACAACCAGACCATCGACGGCAACGTCGGCGACGGCAACATCAGCCTCGACAACGTG
>CAZFBD010000026.1:19456-54061 GCA_964517125.1 uncultured Acidimicrobiales bacterium | reverse complement strand
CAACCAGACCATCGACGGCAACGTCGGCGACGGCAACATCAGCCTCGACAACGTGAGTGGCAACGTGGCCATCGGAGGCGATGTCACCGAGGTGTCCGCAGATGGTGGCGGCAACGCCAACCTCGGTGGGGTGCAGAACGTCGTGGACTCCGGTGGCGGCGACGTCGTCAACGTCCTGGGTGACGGCAACGAGGTCACTGGCGATCAGACCGCCAACATCAGCGGTGGTGGCGGTGGTGGCGGCGGTCCAGCTGCAGTGAACTTCGGCGACAACTCCGTGCTCAACACGGTCGAGGACAACTCCTCCATCGATGCGTCCACGAACATCACCGACAGCTTCAACGACAACTCGGACAACTCGGACAACTCTGACAACTCGATCAACGATGCGTTCAACACGGACAACTCGCTGACGAACAGCCAGAACGACAACTCGGACAACTCGATCAACGACAGCTTGAACGACAACTCCGACAACTCCCTGACCGACAGCCAGAACGACAACTCCGACAACTCGCTGACCGACAACTCCCTGACGGACAACTCCCTGACCGACAACTCGCTCATCGACAACTCCATCGAGGACAGCCTCAACTCCGAGGACTTCGTCGACAACTCGGTGAACGACAGCCTCAACGAGGCACTGCAGCAGGTGTCCGACATCGATCACTCAGCAATCGATCTCGACGTCTGAGCCACCGGCTACACCAAACACAATTCAGCGATCTGGGCCCGGGGAATCTCCCCGGGCCCAGCCCGTTTTCGTTACAAGTTGATGACGGACGACAACCACGAGTCTTTTGGCACGACTTTTTGACAACTGGTGGTCAATCTTTTTGACGCTTCCGCTTGAGCGGTCGTTCCCGTGTGCATAGGTTCGATCTCGGTGGGGACTACGAGATTGCACACGTTGCCGGCGCTTGACCGGATTGGAAACGCAGAGCCGTCAGGCTCCGGCGGGACGATCGGGCTGGTGATCGGGCCCGGAGGGTCCGGCAAGACCCGACTCCTCGATGACCTCGCCAGCCGCAGCGCCGAGCGGGGCCAGCAGGTCAGCCTCGTCGCCGGATCGATGTACGGGAACGACACGCTCATCCCCGAAACCATCGAGGGCGGACTCCTCCTCGTCGACGACGCACACTTCCTCGACCCAAGCGCCGCCATGGACCTGCTCCGGGTTGTCGAGGACCGCAACCGAGCGTTCGATGTGTGCGTGGCCATGCGTCCCGTGGCCAACGAGCCGATGCTCGGACGCCTCGTCGAAATCGCAGAGCGCCGGGGTGCGCTGGTGGAACTCGGCGCCTTCACCGACCAGGAACTCGGGGCTGCACTCTCGGAGCACGTGGACGGAGCGGTCGACGCCACCTTGTTCGATGCGGTTCGTTCGCTCACGCTCGGACAACCTCTGCTGGTCGATCGGATCATGACCGGCTGGGTGCAGGCCGGGAGCCTCGAGCGGGGCCGCCTTGCCGGCACACCCGAACCGGCACCCATGAGTCTGGAACGCGCCCTCCTCGGCCCGATCAACCAGCTCGACGAGGACAACCGCCACCTTCTGGCCGCCCACTGTGTACACACGCTCGACGACGCTCAGGAAAACGAGCTGTCCGGCGATCACGACAGCGCCGTCCTCGTGTCCCACGGGCTCGTGGGGCGCAATGGCGCCGTTGCACCGTCGCTGGCCCATGCCGCACTTCGGATTCTCGATGCCGCCGACATCGCAGCCGGCGAGCTCCTTCTTGCGGCAGAGCTCATTCGGGGCGGAGCCGACCCCGTCCAGATCGCCGAACGGTTCTGGACCACCTCGGCATCCGGCGACACCGCAACCGCAGCCTGGATCGCCGCCGGCGATGCGCTGCTCGACACCAACCCCGTCGAAGCCGCTGTCTGGTATGGCCGGGCGAATCAGACCGCACCCGCCGCAGACACGCTGGCTCGTCGTGCGGTTGCACTCGCAGCGGCCGGCGATGACCAGGGCGCCAATCAGGCCATTGCCGACGTGCTGCGCACCGAACCCCGCAATGCCCGCACGCTTGGTGCGAGCGCTCGCTTGGCTGCGGCACACGGCCGTTGGCCCGAAACATCCGAGCTGCTCGAGGCCATCGACACCCATCCCCGCTGGTCGCTGTCTCTGGTCGACGCCCTCAACGACGCGGCGCTGCTCATTGGTGGGCAAACGCCATCCACGAACAGCGGGGCCATCGCCGCCGATCCTGCCGCCGGGTTCCTCGAACAGGCCGTCCACGCGCTTCGGCTCTCACTCGAGCACACCCCCGACACCCCATCGCTCACCAACGCCATCCGGTCACTGGCGACCCGCTCCGGGTCGGCCCCGGTGTCTCCCGATCTGCCGGTCAATGCGTTCGAGCTCGGGGCGGTCGCCGCACTGGCCGCCGGCGAACTCCACATGGCCGAACTGTTGTTGACCTCGGCCGGCACGTCGGTCTCTGGTGCTGCGGGCGACGCGCTCCACAACTGGCTCATGGTCCGAACCGGTCGCGCTCCCGCAGCCGGTGAGACTCTGGTCCTGACCGACTCGCCCTATGTCGGCCTGCTGAACCTGGCCGCAGATGCCGCCCACGCACGCCGCAACGGCGACGTTGCTGCAGGCTCCGCCGTGCTCGACAAGCTCCGCCAGGTCGTCGCCCTGGCCCCAATCGACGCACTCACGCTCGACGCTGCCGCAGAATTGCTGATCCTCGCCCGGCGATTCGGCTCCAGGACCATTGCCCAGACATTGCAGGAGCGCATCGAACGGTTCCTCTCCGAAATCGGACATCCGCCGCTGTGGACCGCCCGGTTCCTGTGGTCCCAGGTGCAAACGGCCATTGGAACCCGCGATCTGGAACTCGCTCGCTCCGCGGCCCGCGGCCTCAAGGAACTCGGACCCACCGGCCCACGCCTCACGCCGCTCATCGAAGCAGCAGCGGTCTGGGTCGATGTTCTCGACAGCACATGCACACTGCGGGACGTCATGGCAGCAGCCGACGAGCTGGAACAGAACGGCTACGGCTGGGACGCAGCCAACCTCGTGGGCCAGGCAGCCATCCGCATGACGAGCACGAGCGATGCCAAGCAGCTCCTCAACCATGCACGCGAACTGCGCGGCGCCCACACCTCCGACGACAGCGACACCAGCACGGCAGCCGGCCTCTCCGAACGAGAAATCGAAGTCGGCGAACTCATCCTTGACGGCCACTCCTACAAGGAGATCGGCTCCCGCTTGTTCATCTCGGCCAAGACCGTCGAACACCACGCCTCACACATCCGACGCAAGCTCGATGCCACCGGCGTACCACGTGCAGCATTCCTCGCTGCACTGCGCACCGACCTCACCGGCTGACAGCGCAGCACGCCGGTTCAGATACTGGCGATTTCGGCGAAGATTCCCTCGCACGTGCGCACGGCCACCCGGGCCGCCGACGCCAATGGCCGGGCGGACAACGGACTTTCGGCCCGCTCCCGCCAACGGGTGAGCTCTTCGAGCACCGTGGCCTTCTGCTTCTCTGGGCTGCTGTCGTCGGGTAGGCCAAGTCGGCGGTTGAGCTGCGTGCCCGAACCTCCGAGGAGTCGTTCGATCTCAGCGAGGCTGTCGGGATCCAGATCAAGGCCGCCCGCACGAATCTCGTTGAGAATCCGGAGCTCGGTGAACTCGTGGGCCCCGGCAATGGTCCGTTCGATGCGGGCATCGAGCGCTTCCGACGTGTCATGTTCTGCCACCAGCCGCTGCATGGCCAGCAGAGCCGAACGTGCCTTGAGCGTGTCTCGCCGTGCTCCGAACACGTCGAGCAGCGTGGTCCGAAGTGCATCGATCCCGCTCTCGTCGCGCAGCATCGTGGCCAGACTGGCCGTGGAGCCGACATCGCCGGTGCGGATGGAGTGCACGGCCAGGCGAACGCCGAAGAGTCCAAGGCGTCCGAGGAGGGCTCGTCGTTGGACCTCGTCGAGACCCAGGTCGGTCGGGGCTGCGGCAAAGCGGTCGGCGGTGAGCATCAGCCGGTCGGTCTCGGCCTCGCCGGCCTCGGCCAGCTTCACCAGGCGTCGGTACTCGAGCTCCCGGAGCCCTGTGCCAGCTTGAGCGAGCAAGCCGGCCACCGGAATCACGGTCTGTACCAGCCGTCGCAAGCGGGCATCCTCGCCATAGCGGCGAGCGATCTTTCCGGCCGAACTCATGGCGTCGAGCCGGCCCGCCGCAACCTCATCGGCCCGCGACAGCACCGCAACACAGTTGATGGGGGAAGGCTGGGCGTATTCGTCCTCGTGGAAGCTGTGGAGGAACGACACGTCGGAGGCGTGCAGGTGGCGCAGCAGGTAGATGACTGCGTCCGAAGGTGTGGACTTCTCGTCGTCTGGTGCAAGGAACGAATGGCTTCGTGCCGAAATGTTGGTGGACAACGACGCAATGCCGGGAGTGTCGATGAGCGTCATGTCTTCGAGCGTCTTCACCGGCCACTCGACGGTGAGCTTCTCGATCTGGTTGATGTCCTGACCTTCGAGGTCGACGTCGATGGCGCCGTCTTCACGTTTGAACGGAAGCTGGGAGGTCTCCCCGTCGTGCGTCGTCATCTCCACTCGGTACACGAGTCCGTGTTGGTACCACGTGACGACCTTCGTGCACTCCCCCGCGTCGGTGGGAGCGAGTTCATCGCCCACGAGCGCGTTCAGCAGGGTGGACTTGCCGGCTTTGACCTTGCCAGCAATGGCGACGCGCAGCGGCTGCTCGGCCCGGTCGGTGATCTCGGCCAGGTCATTGCGCAGCGAGGGAACCTCGGTGCTGATCTGGTGGCCGAGGTCCAGGACGTCGGTGAGCAACTGGGAGCGGCGGGGCGTATCGGTCATGTTGTCACCCAGCCGCGATGGCGTCGATCTGGGCCGAGACCTTGGGTACTTCGGCCAGGATGTTCTGCACGACCTTCATGCGCTTGTCGCGGGACTCCTGCGTGGAGCGCAACGCCTGCTGGGCGGCAGCCAACGATTCCGAGGTTGACGTGCTGAGTTCTTCGGCCCGCTCCATGAAATGATCCCGGAGCTGGCGGTTCACGTGACGAAGCCCGTCGCGTGCTTCTTTCGATGCCACGAACTGCGCCTCGTCGGTGTACTTGCGGACCGCCTGCTTGGCCTGCATTCGCCGCTGCAACAGCGACCGGTCCTTCTCTTCCTTCAGCGTCTTTCGACCAACAAGACCAGCGACCGCTGGTGCGACCCATGCGGCGAGCGCGATTGGAGCCGCTGCGCCGAGCACACCAACCATGACCATGCCGCCCATGCCGCCCCGCAGCATGGTGAAGCTGCTTCCGAAGGCGCCCTTGGCTTCGTGGATTCCGGAGTCTTCAAATTCGGGGGCGCTCCGGAACGAGGTGGGGTCGGCGATTTCGAGGCGGTCGGTGACCGCCCGATGATCGGCGTCGAAGTGCGACGAGACCCGCTCTCCCAGCTGCACCGACCGTTGGTGCAACAGCGTGTAGTTCTGCACGATGGCCGTGTTCACCCGGTCGGAGAGCCACGCAGAGAAATCGTCCCAGGTCTTGGCCGGGTCGTTCGTCTCGACCGCAAGCTCCGCGTCCTTCACGATCTCCCGGAAACGCGCTCGGAGATCGTGCTCAACGTCGGAGTTCAGATCGGTCGTACCGTCCGACAGGGTCTGTTGCCATCGAGACGCCTGGTTCCGAAGGTTCTGGGCCCGTTCCTTTTGTGACTCGAGCTCGCGGACCTGACGGGCCGATTCTTCGGGGTCGCCGAGGACGGCGAGTTCGGATTCGAGCTGTGGTTTCAGCTCGGCAATGATTTCCCGGAGGCTCGAGGCGTATTCCTCGCGTGCCGACGACCGGGTGCTCGCCGCAAGCGTGTCCCGCATGTGCGAGATCAGTTCGCCGTAGCCCGATTCGGCGTTCAGCTCGGAGTCGTTCGACTCGATCGCCATCTTGCGAAGCACGGTGGAGACCGGAATGATCGGGATGTCGAGGCCGCGTCGTTCGAGGTGACCGCGGTTCAGGTCGACGATGCGGCGCCACTGCGGATAGAAGTCGATCTTCGGCATGACGAGGGTGACCCGCTGGCACATCGAGATGACGACATCGAGAAAGTCGAGTTCGGGAGCGGTGAGTTCCTGCGACGCGTCGGAGACGAACAGCACAGCGTCGGCCGACGGCAGCACGCTCATGGTCAGCGCGGTGTGGGCTGAACCGAGACCACCGACGCCCGGGGTGTCGATGAGCGCCAGGCCTCCGGCGAACAGTTTGCGGGGCAGGCCCACGCGGACGAGCGCCACGTTCTCGGCGTCGTCGGCGGTTGGGGGTTCCGAGACGTACGACGGGATCTGCTCGAACTCGATCTCACGCATGCGGCGCTTGGTCTCGTCCTCGTCCAGCTTGTAGACGACGGCCACCATGGGCTCGTTCGCATTGCGAATCTCCAGCGGCTTCGCCGTGGCGACATCGTCATCGACGGGACACAACGGCGCGTTCGCAATCGCGTTCACCATGGAGCTCTTGCCCATCTTGAACTCGCCGACGACCGCGATCGTGCAGGTCTGATCGGCAAACCGGTTCGCGGCCGCGTGGCTTCGCTGGTTCAGATCGGGTCGGTCTGCGGCATCAGCGAGCCGAAGAATTGCCTTCGCCGGTGCCAGATCGCTGGCATCGGTGGTGGTCGTTGTGGCGGTTGTGGTTTGGGCATTCGTCATGCAGGTCAGGCATCCAGTTCGATCGGGGCGTCGTCCACCGCCATGTCCATTGCTTCGGCCTCCATTTCGAGGCTCTCGGTGACCTGCTCCTCGACCTGTGCCTCGAACGCCGCCTCGGGGGTGGGCTCTTCGATCAGGGCTTCGGGTGCCGCCGTGTTCACGTTTGCAGTCTGGTCGCCCGTGAGTTCGTTTGCATCTCCGACCGCTGCCTGCACGTCGCCGGCGGCCTCGATGCCCACCTGGGTGCCCGAGCCGACATTGGCATCGCCACCGGCTTCCACGTTCGTTGCGTCGCCGCCCACAGCGAGGGCATCGAACTCTGAATCGTTCACGAGCACGTTGTTGTCGCCAATGGCCGAGTCCTCGATGGACACATCGCCCGCCGCCTGCACGCCGTCGAGTTGGCCGGTGTTGACCGCCGAATCCTCGAGATCGCCACCGACGATGACCGCACCGTCATCGCCCACATTTGCGGTGTTGGACACTTCCTGATCGAAGTCGACGTCGCCCTCGGCGAGAATCGTGGTGTTGACGCTCTGGTCAACGAACTGATCACCTTCCTCCACGTTGGTCACGTTGGTGACCTCGGTGACCTGGGTGACGTTGCGGACGACCGTGACCTGGTCAGCGGGTGGAGCGTCCTGTTGGAAGATCTGGTTCACGACGGGAGCCGGCTGGTTGGCGATTGCGTCGCGGAGCGGCTCGAGCTGTGCCTGCTGTTGGGCCGTGAGGGTCTCGCCCAACTGCGCAATTGCCTGCTGAAGGTCCTCGGGGGTGACCCCTTCGAAGCCCGCATCTTCAATGGCGTTCAGCGAATCCTGGAGCAGGTCGACGGCGGTGTCTTCCTGTGCGTTGGGGTCCACAACCTCGTCGGTCAGGATGTCCCAAAGGATGTCTCCGATCTTCGCAAGATCTGTTTCGTCAACCATGTCGGCTTCCTCCTCGTTGCAAATCAAGAGTACGGACCCCCGATTCACCCGGAATCGGGGACAACCCCTATTCCCCCGGGGGTGCTATCGGGTGCTGCGCGTCACACCATTTTGAATGGTTCCACGGCCGACGTCGGCCATGATGCCCGGATCTACTCGAACAGTCCGTCGTCGACGTCGGATCCTGGCCCATCGAAGGCATCGAGCGCTGAAAAATCAGGCTCGTCGAGGCCATCTGCGTCGAGATCCGAATCGAAGCCTGCGGCGTCGGCACCGAGCGAAGCGGAAGAATCTGGATCCGGAGGCTGCGTGAGGGCATCGTCGACGGTATTTTCGACAAATCCCTGGTCTGTCGCTGCGTCCGGGAGGCCAGCGTCGGGGAGATCCGAGATTCCGGGGCTCGAGGCGTCGTCGACCTCGCCGGTCTCCGACGCCTCCGAAGCAACGTCATCGACCTGGTCGGCATCCAGAAAGGGGTCGTCGAGGTCGCCGAGTTCCTCGAACGCCAGCTCATCGCTGTCGATGCCGTTCCAGAGTCCGGGAAGTGCATCGATATCGACCGAAACAATCGTGTCCAGCCCGGCTGCGGGGTCGATCAGCTCGGCAACAGCCGGCGGGAAAGCATCGGCGCTCAGCTGCAACGACAGCTCCACATCTGCGGGCTCGAAATCGCCAAAACCGCGAGCGGGCAAGTAGCCCGCAGGGTCAGCGACGTACGCCGCCCTCTCGGTGGGTTCCCGCAGAAGATCTTCCACGAGACGCAGAAAGCTGGTCACGTCGAAAACGGTACCTCCGACCGTCCACAACGCAATAGGGGTGTTCACCGATCAACCCCCGGTGGGTCCCCGCTCGTGACGGAATCGGTTGGCGGCCAGCCAACTTCCCGCATCCGGCGCCGGCCGACTAAGTTCTCGGCCGCGGCCATGATTCTCACCAGAATCGCACCGCTTTTTGGCACAACCGGCGGGACATGGAAAAGGACGGAACTGGTGGGGTATCAGCTCGGAGTGGATCTCGGAACGACGTACTGCGCAGCCGCAGTTGGTCGGACCGATCGCGTCGACATCGTCACGCTCGGCAACCGGGCGTCGTCGGTGCCATCGGTTGCGTACGTACGTGAAGACGGGGAAATCCTGGTCGGCGAGGCCGCCGAACGCCGGGCATCCGGCGACCCGTTGCGCGCCGCACGCGAATTCAAGCGCCGCGTGGGCGATCCCGTTCCCATCATCATCGCCGGGCAGCAGTTCGCCGCCGAGCAGCTCATGGCCCACCAGCTGCCTCCGATCATCCGCATCGTGTCCGAACGCCAGGGTTCTGCACCCGATGCCCTCACCCTGACCGTTCCCGCAAACTGGAGCGCCCACCGACGCAAGGTGTTCACCGATGCCCTGCCCACGGAGCAGCTTCCGCCGGTCAACATCATCACGGAGCCCGAAGCGGCCGCCATCCACTACGCGCAGAACGAGCGCATCGACCCCGGACAGGTCGTGGCGGTCTACGACCTCGGCGGCGGAACCTTCGATGCCGCAATCCTGCGACGCACCACCGACGGCTTCGAGGTTCTGGGTACCCCCGAAGGAATCGACCGACTCGGCGGAATCGACTTCGACGCCGCCGTGTTCCGTCACGTCGATCAGGTTCTCGACGGTGCACTGTCCGATCTCGATGCGTCGGACCCGATCGTGGCCGCGGGAATCGCTCAGCTCCGCGCCAGCTGTGTCGAGGCCAAAGAGGCGCTCTCCGAGGAGAGCGACACCGAGATCCCGGTGATGCTCCCCGGCCTTCGCACCGAGATTCGGATGACCCGCGCCGAGTTCGAGGCGATGATTCGCCACCCACTCAATGATTCTGTTGGTGCGCTGCGTCGTGCGCTCGCCTCGGCCGACGTGACTCCCGAAGACGTCACCGTCGTGCTCCTGGTGGGCGGCTCGTCACGGATTCCGCTCGTGGCCCAGATGATCGGCTCCGAACTCGGGCGCCCGGTCGCCGTCGACGCGCACCCGAAGCACGCCATTGCCCTTGGGGCCGCGCTCGCACCCCATCCAGCGTCGTCGGCCACGCCGGCCGCAACCGCTCCGGTCACGCCAGAACCCGCAGCTGCGCCGGTCGCACCCGTGGCACCGGTCGCCGCAACCCCTCCGCCGGAGGCAGCGCCGGTCGCGCCACCGGCAGCCGAAACGGTTCCCCTTGCTGGAGAGCCGGTTCGCCCCGCCGACCCCTCGCCCGCCAACGAAACCGTCATCTCCTCGCCACCGCAGCAGACACCAGCACCTGCACCAGCACCAGAACCCGTGGTCGCAGCGCCCGAACCGGCGCCACAACCCGTTCCCGAGCCAACACCTGCTCCCGTGGCCGCACCCGAACCGGCTCCCGTGGCCGCCGCTGCAGCCGCTCCGGTGGAGCCAATGGTCGACGCATCAGGTGGCGGCGCACAGTTTGCTCCCAAGCAGAAGCAGGGCCTGCCGATGCCGTTGATCGGGGGCGCAGTGGCGGCACTCGCCGCGCTCGCCATCGTGGCGTTCGTGGTCCTCGGCGGAGGCGACGACGGCGAGTCCGACGGGGTCGAGACCGCTGCCGCCACCACCGAAGCGCCTGTCGAAGAGACCACCACAGAGGCGCCGACCACAACCGAGGCGGCAACCACCGCGGCCCCAACCACCACCGAAGCCACGACCACCACGACGACGACAACCACCACCACGACCACCGAGGCCCCGGACCCGTGCGCCGACCTCGGCATTCCCAACGTGTGCATGGACGCAGTCAGCGCAGACGCCAACGGCAATCTGGCCATTGCGTTCACGGCCAACGGTTTCATACCGGACACCTCAACCGACCACATTCACTTCTATCTGAATGTCGGATCCGCCGGCGAGAACCCGCTCAACGCCGGCGTCAACGGCCCCAGCCCCGGAAACTGGGTCATCTGGGACACGCCCAACCCGGCAACACCATTCACAGTTCAGGAAGCCGCCAACGCAGGAGCGACCGAAGTCTGTGCGCTCCTCGCCGGTTCCCGCCATGCCGTCGACCTCAACACCGGCCACTGCCTGTCCATCGAGGAAGCGATTGCCGGGTAGCCGGCCGAGGCACGCTACGTGAACGGTGACCCAATAGGGGAAACCACCGATGGGGCACCAACGTGGCTCCAGAACACTGATACCTGACGAACTGACGCAACTCGCGCACAAATCCTGTGCGCTCAGTGCCTCAATCGACGGGAGAGTGAAGTGTCGTACGACCTCGGAATCGATATCGGGACGAGTTACAGCGCTGCGGCGGTCCGGCGCGACAGCGGTGCAGTCGATGTTGTCGGACTGGGGTCCATCTCCGATTCGATGCCGTCGGTCGTGTACCTGTCGGCCGATGGCTCGATCCTGATTGGTGATGCGGCGAATCGCCGATCCGTCACCGACCCCCAGGGTGCGGCCAGAGAGTTCAAACGACGTCTCGGCGACTCGACCCCCATCATCTTGCGCACCTCACCATTCTCGGCCGAGCAGCTGTACGCCCGCATGCTCGAACATGTGCTGCAGCGAGTGATCGAACGTGAACAGGGCCCGCCGCGGTCCACGGTCGTGACCCATCCCGCCAACTGGGGCCCCTACAAGCTCGAGCTGTTCGAGCAGGCGCTCCGCATGTCGGACCTGTCGGCGACCGGTCTGACCGAACCCGCAGCCGCAGCGTGGGCGTATGGCGCCGAAGAGCGCATCCCTGTGGGAACGACGCTCGCCATCTACGACCTCGGCGGAGGAACCTTCGACGCCGCCGTCCTGCAGAAGACCTCCGACGGATTCGACCAACTCGGGGAGACCACGGGCATCGAGCATCTGGGCGGCGTCGATTTCGACGCGGCCGTCCTGCAGTGGGTCCAGGCAGCAATCGGTGACCAATGGCCGTCCAATCTCGACGATCCGCAGCTCCCGACCGCAATGCTGCATCTGCGCCGCTCGTGTAGCGAGGCAAAGGAGCTGCTCTCGACCGAACGCGACGTCACCATTCCCGTGCTGCTTCCGGGCGTCGACACCACCCTCACCCTCACTCGTCCCGAGTTCGAGAACATGATTCGACCAAAGATCGACGACTCGATTGCGTCCTTGGAGTCTGCGCTCTCGAGCGCCGGCGTTCAGGGAGGTGACACCACAATCGTCCTCGTCGGCGGCTCGTCTCGCATTCCGCTGATTCGCGAGGAGCTCGTGCATCGGTTCGGAAATGTCGTGGCTTCCGATGTCGACCCGTTGTACGCCATTGCGCGTGGTGCAGCGGTCGCAGCCGCGGGCGAATCACCCATGGCTTCCAGCAGCACCGTCGCCGCGGCCCCAGCGACGTCTCCAGAGTTGGAGCAGACACTTCCACCCGTGGCTCCCGTCCCCGAGCCTGCCCCCGAGGCCGTTGCACCCGCTCCAGCCCCCGAACCGGAACCAGCTCCTGTCGCCGCCGAGGTCGTTCCCGACGTCACCGAACCAACCGTTCCCGAAATCTCCGCACCCGAGCCGCAGCAGGTTGCGGCGCCGGCAGCTGAGGCCACGTCCTTCAGCCCGGCCGAGTCCGAAGGCGGACTTCCGTCGTGGTTCATCCCAGCTGCCATCGGCGCCCTGGTGCTCTTTGGCGCCCTCGGGTTCCTCTTCACCCGCGGAGGCGGGGACGGCGACGAGACCGAGGTTGCGAGCGTTGGCGACACGGCCGAAGCCGAAGCAACGGTGACCGAGGACGACGAAGGTGGTGGCGACGACTCCTACGAGGCCGATGCTGCACCCGCCTCGTCATCGTCGGCGCCCTCGGCCGATGGCATGGTCGAGGTGATCGGTGGCCTCTACAGCCTGGGCACCGACCGCCCCGAAGCCAATGACTCCGAAACGCTCACGCAGGCCGATGTGAACGTGCAGCGCTTCTTCATCGATGCAACCGAAGTGACCAATGCACAATGGAAGACCTTCGTCGACACGGCTGCGGCGGCAATTCCGTCCTCCTGGGGTCGCTCCGGATTCGCCGAGGACCTGAACGAACACCCGGTCGTTGGCGTGAACTGGGAATGGGCCGTCGCCTACTGCGAGGCACTCGACAAGCGCCTGCCATCCGAAGCCGAATGGGAAGTCGCCGCTCGGGGCCCCGACGCTCTGGTCTACCCATGGGGCGACGACGTCACCGCAGGCAACCTGCCCGACATCGAAGGCACCTACCCGGTGGGCTCCGTCGCAACGAACGTGAGCCCTGTGGGGGCGTTCGACATGGTGGGCAACGCCTGGGAATGGGTCGCCGACACCTACGACGCCCGGGTGAACCCCGACTTCCGGGTCCTGCGCGGCGGGCAGAACGGCTACCTGCGCGAGACCATGACCCGCCTGCCGGTCGACCCGCAGCGTTCCAATGCATTCACGGTGGCCGGATTCCGGTGCGCTGCCGACGACGTCGACTCCTCGGTGACGCCGCTCGTGTTCCGAACCGACTACACCGTGCCCGACGTGACCAACGAGCCCATCGAGGTCGAACTCCCGGCTGGCGTTCTCATTCGTGACTCGTTCACGGACTCCACCTCGGGCTGGATCGAACGGACCGAAGAGACCCGCCGGTTCGGCTACCACCCCAACGAGTTCTTCCATCTCGAAACGAAGGCGCCGAACACCGAAGTCATCGCAATCAGCCCGGTCGCGGCCGAAGATGGGCGACCGGTCGAGGTCACCGCCACGGCGTTCGTGGAACCAAACAACACCAACCCCGACGGCAGCTTCCTGTTCGGCATCATCATCGGACATGAGCAGATGGGGACCAACGTGTCGTTCATGGTCGACCCCCGCAACGACGTGTTCGCTGTTCGCCAGCGCCAGGCCGACGGCACCTACGCCTTGCTTGAAGACGTGGCTCGGGCCATCCCCGATGACGTCGAGCTCACGGTGGAGCGCGACGGAGACCGGTTCACCTTCCGCCTCAACGGTGCAGTGGTGACCACCCGGAGCATCACTGGGGTGACGGGCAACGGCGCCGGACTCGTGGTGCTGTCCGACATGGACTCCACCAAGGTGCACATTCACTACGAAGATTTCTCGGTCAGCTATCTCGATGAGGCAGGTTCATGAGCCATCAACTTGGAATCGATCTGGGGACGACGTTCACGTCGGTCGCCCGGGCCCGGGCGGGGTCCATCGAGGTCGTGTCGCTCGGCGAACGCCAGGCAGCACCACCAGCGATGATCTTCGTCGAGCCCGACGGAAACCTGATTCACGGCGACATGGCCTATCGGCGGGGTGCGTCGCAGCCCGACCGGCTGATCACCGACATCAAACGACGTCTGGGGACGTCCATGCCGTTCGCCGTCGATGGGGTGAACCTTCGGGCCGAAACCCTGGTCGCCGCGCATCTGCAATGGGCATACGACCAGGCGATTGCGGGTAGTGGCGAGATTCCCGATGCGGTCGTGCTGACGCAGCCCGCGTGCTGGTCCGACAAGCAACTGCTCGCCTTCCGTCGGGCGGTCGAGTCGACGACCGTCCCGAACGTCTCCTATCTCACGGAGCCACACGCTGCCGGTGCGTTCTACAGCGGCCAGGCCGAGCACGGCGTCGGTGACCTCATTGGCGTCTACGACCTTGGTGGAGGCACGTTCGATGCTGCGGTGCTCCGCCGTACGGCGACCGGCTACGAGATCGTCGGCACACCGGCGGGCGAGTCGCACCTCGGTGGCCTCGATCTGGACCTGACCATGCAGCATCTGGTGCAGAGCAAGCTGGGGGCGGCGTGGACCGAGTCAGCCGGAGCCGGCGGCGCTGCGTTCGAACGAGCCTCGCTCGCCATCCAACGCGAGTGCACGGCAGCCAAGGAAACCCTCTCGGTCGACCAGAACACCGTCCTCCCGCTGGTGCTCCCCGCTGGAAATGCCGACGTCGAGGTTGGTCGGCGCGAGTACGAGCAGTACATCGACGACGCCATCACCGAATCGGTCGGCGTCTTCCGTCGCGTTCTGCAGTCGGCGGGAGTTGCGCCCAGCGAACTCGCTGCCGTGCTCATGGTGGGCGGCTCCACCGCCGTGCCGCTCGTCCAACAACGCGTGGCTGAGCTTGTTGGCCCCGGTGTCACGCTGTTCAACACCGACCCGCGCAACGCCGTTGCGAAGGGTGCGGCCATGACCGCGCGTTCCCTCGTTCAGCCCGCAGCGGTGCCGGCAGCGGAACCGGTGGCCGAAACCCCAGCCGCTCCGGTGGTCGAACCAGCTGCCGCCGTTGCAGCCGCCCCGCTGGCCGCGGCGGCAGCGGGACCAGAACCGGAGCCGGCTGGATTTGGTGGCACTCCCCCGCCTGCAGCCTTCACGGCCGAGCCGCCCGAGGACGACGACAGCAACGTCTTCGGCATGCGGGGCGTGCAGGTCCTCCTGGGTGTTCTTGTTCTGGGCGTTCTGGGTTTTCTGTTCCTTCGCGGCGGCGACACCGACGATGGTGTCGAAACGGCCGATGCCGACGCCGCAACGGGATCGAGCACCACGGTCGAACCGGCCAATCCCTCGGCGGCCGATGTCCTCGAGGAGGTTGCAGTCGCCATTCCGCTCGCATCCGCCGACGGCATGGTTGCCGTGCCGGCGGGCGACTACCCGGTGGGCGTTGCCGAGTCCGGGCGCGAATCGCTGAGTGAGCGCACCGTGACCCTGGCCGAGTTTCACATCGACGACACCGAAGTCACGAATGCCGCATACCTTCCGTTCGTGCAGCTGGAAGGCGCTCCCGCACCGTCCAGCTGGAACGGCGGGCAGTTCATCGATGACGAGGCGCAGTTCCCGGTGATCGGGGTCGAGTGGGCCTGGGCCAGCGCCTACTGCGCTGCGCTGGGCAAGCGTCTTCCAACCGAAGCCGAATGGGAGGCTGCCGCTCGCGGCGCAGAAGGCGCCGTGTTCCCCTGGGGCACCGATGAACTCCTCATCGACTTCGATGCAAAGGGCCGGGAGCCCGTCCTCACCGAGGAATACAACGTCAGCCCGCTTGGCGTACACGACACGCTCGGCGGCGTCTGGGAATGGGTCGACGAGCCGTTGGAGTTGACCGCCGAGGCCAGTCAGGTCGTCCGCAAGGGTGGCGAGAACGGCCGGGTCGATGAATCGATCGGCACGGCAATCCGTCAGGTGGTCCAGCAGACCAACCAGGCAGCCGTGGACCAGACCGGGTTCCGCTGCGCCGCAGACGAAACAGATCCCTCCACGCCCGGTGGCCAGTTCATCAACGACCTTGTCGCCCCCACCGAGCTCGCCCAGATCGTTCGGGGTGATGCCGTCGACGGCGCCTTCGTCGAGGACCAGTTCGAAGACATCAACTCGGGTTGGTTCGACGTCACCGCGGACGGCTGGCGCATCGGCTACCACGCGCCGACCTGGTACCACGTTGAAGCCACAACCTCCAACAGTCAGGTGATGGCCCTCGGTGGCTACAGCTACGACAACGTCGCCGTCGAGACATCGGTGTTCGTCGAGAGCACCGACACCCCCGATGGCGAATTCCGATACGGCCTGGTGTTCCGGGCGAGCGGTGGGCTCGAGGCAGCACCGACCGCCTACGGCAACGCTCGGCCAATCGACTTCTACGCCTTTGTCATCAACCCCAGGAATGGCACCTGGCAGCTTCTGCACGAAGACGAACTTCCGTACCGGACGCTTGCCGAAGGGCCGCTCCCGAGCGGCGTGAGCGCCTTCGATCCCGACCGTCCCGACACGATTCGGGCAGAGATGGTCGGGGTCACGATCAAGCTCGCCATCAACGGTCAGGAGATCACCACCGTCGACACACGCGGGTTCCATCCTGCAGGCGACGTCGGCTTCTTCCTGGAGACCTTCGACGAAACCAAGGCGCACATCCACTACGAGAACATGCTGATCACACCCCTGGGCTGACCCTCTGACACCGCCACGCCACGGGACCCCCAGGCGGCGGGTTTCAGGAGATTGGTGAGGTGGTCAGACACATCCCCCTCAACTTTCGTAGAATCATGCATCTGCAGAGCGATCTGCGTACGTACTGCTGGGGAATGACACTTTTGGCCACTTCCGAACTCCGAACCGAGGACACCGCAGTTTCGCTCGCGGTGGCAGCGCTGGAACAGCGCTTTGCCACCGGTCCCGAGTCGACACTGCGGGATGCATACGACCATTTCGGGTCGCTCGTGTATTCGTTGTGCCGCCGATCGGTCGACGACGCTGCCGCTGCTGACATCACGCAGGAAGTCTTCATCGCTGCCTGGAGGAATCGTGAACGATTCGATCCAGCCCGTGGTGGGCTTGCTCCGTGGTTGACCGGCATCACGCGCAACAAGATCGTCGACTACTTCCGAGCGCGGGGGCGCGAAGACCGGCGGGTCGAACAGGCCAAACAGACGTTTGTTGAACACCCGGGGGAACTCGAGGACGTTGCCTTGCGCATGCTCCTCGTGGACGCCATCGATGGTCTGCCTGAACGCAGTCAGACCATCATCACGATGGCGTTCTTTGAAGATCTCACACATGTCGAAATCGCCGCACGAACAGGCATACCGCTTGGCACCGTGAAGAGCGATATTCGCCGGGGCCTCGAACGGCTTCGTCACGGACTGGGGTATGCCCATGGCTGATATTCAACTGCAGGATTGGGTGGCCCTCGGCCAGTCGATCACCGACGAGGATCGGGAACGTCATCTCCCACCGGCCGACCTGTTCACGCGGATCGAAGCTGGTCTGGCCGACGTCGACGCCCCAACGGCCACGACCGAGACCCTCATCTCCGACGACGTCGCGCCCGAACACGAAGCCCCACTCATCGACCTCGAGGCCGAACGCACACGCCGTGCACCTCGGGCGAAGCGACGGGCTCGCCGGCAGCTCTCCATGGCTGCGGCGGCTGCAGCCATCGTCGCCGTGATTGGCATTTCCGCAATCACGGGCGAGCCAGAACCGGCATCGTTCGTTGCCCAAGCCACCAACGCCGAGCTTCCCGAAGCCTTCGGCGGTACGGCCGAGGCCCTGGTCAACTCGAACGCAACCGAGATCTCGCTCGTGTTCTCCGAATCGCTGCCGGCCGAGGAGCCGGTTGAGCTGTGGCTCATCAAGGAAGACCTTTCCGACATGGTGTCACTGGGTCTGGTCCAGTCTGACGGTTCGTTCGCCGTGCCCGACGGTGTCGATGTTGCCGAGTACTCGGTCGTCGACCTGTCAATCGAGCCTGACGATGGCGATGCCACCCACAGCGGGCGCAGCATCCTTCGGGGTGTGCTTCAGTCCACCTGAGTCACAACTGCGCTGATCGTCATCGCTCGGATTGCGAGTCCCATGATGAACAGGCCGCCGACGCCGTAGAGCAGGTGCTTGTACTGGCTGAGTTGGCGGTACCCGATGATCAGTCCCACGGCCAGCAACGTGAGGAATCCGTAGAACATGTGGATTTCCTGCACTTCGACGTCGGTGCTGGCCACCAGGTAGGCGCCAACGGTCAGCTGGAGTGCAACCGTGAAGTGTGCCGCATGCACGGCCCACCACATCAGCTTGGACTCAACGGTCGGCACCCAGTTCGCGGTGAGCACCCAGATGCCGGTGACGGCGTTCGCGAACACCACCACCCACGCAAGAACCTCGTGTAGGTCCCGCATTGCGTCAGGCGATCGCCTGATCGTCGCGTAGTCGCTGCACCTCGTCGCTGCTGAACCCCCAACGGCCAAGTGCCTCGTCGGTGTGTTGGCCGGGGTGTGCCGGTGGTGTTGGCACGTCGGTTGGTGTGCCGCTGAACCGAGGCGCAGGAGCAGGTTGGTCGACACCGGCAACGTTCACGAACGTGGATCGGGCCACGTTGTGCGGATGGACAATGGCTTCGTGCGGCTCAAGAACCGGTGCGTAGCAGGCGTCGGAGTCGGCGAAGACGGTGTCCCACTCGTCTCGGGTTCGCTCGGCGATACGGGCAGCGATGATGGCCTTGGCCTCGGGCCACGTGTTCCGATCGTGTTGCGGCGGAAGCGCAGCCGGGTCAATCTCCAGGCGTTCGAGCAACTCGGCGTAGAACTGCGGCTCGATGCCTCCGATGGAGACATATTTGCCGTCCGAGGTCTCGTAGACCTCGTAGAAGTGCGCACCGGTGTCGAGCATGTTGCCGCCACGTCCGCCGTCCCACATTCCCATTGCCTGGAACGAGTACATCATGGAGGCCAGCAGCGCTGCCCCATCGACCATGGCGGCGTCGACGACCTGTCCGGTTCCTGTGGTTCGTGCGTTCGTGAGGGCGGCAAGCACGCCGAATGCCAGCAGCATGCCGCCTCCGCCGAAGTCACCAACGAGGTTCACGGGAGGCAGCGGCTTCTCGCCCGCCCGACCAATCATGGACAGCGTTCCGGAGAGCGCGATGTAGTTGATGTCGTGACCGGCTCGAGGCGCCATTGGCCCGTCCTGTCCCCACCCGGTCATGCGACCGTAAATGAGCGCAGGGTTGCGGGCCATGCATGCCTCGGGTCCAACCCCGAGCCGTTCGACGACGCCGGGGCGGAAGCCTTCGAGGACGATGTCGGCCTGCTCAGCGAGACGAAGCACCGTTTCGACTCCGTCAGGCGACTTCATGTCGACGGCGATCGACTGGCGGTTGCGGTTGAGCACATCGGCAGGTGGCGCCGCGGGGTCGCCACCTCGGGCGGCGCTGGCGCGGTCGACCCGCAACACGTCGGCGCCCATGTCGGCAAGCAACATGGCGGCAAATGGTCCGGGTCCGATCCCGGCGAGTTCGATGACTCGGACGCCGTCGAGCGGACCGCCCATCAGCGTGCTCCTGCTGCAGCACGAACGACGAGGTTCGTGACGACCGAGACGATCATCGGCCATTCGGTGATCGGGATGTCGTGCCCCATGCCTTCGACCTCGATGTATTCACAATCTGGGATGAGCTCTGCGGTGTGTTGACCGCCGGAGACGTTGATGAGTGTGTCGGCGTCGCCGTGGATGACGAGCGACGGGCACGAGATTGTGGCCACCTGCGCGCTGCGATCTCCGGCGGCTGAGATTGCTGCGAACTGCCGCTCACCCCCGCCGTCGGGGTGGGAGCGGTCCCAATTGTCGCCGCAGAACTCGCCGAACTCTTCTTCGCTCCACGTGTCCTTGGTGCCCCACATTTCCTTGCCGGCAACTCCCGCTGCGACGGCCTCGGCCCGGTTGGTTGGTGCCGGGGCCATGAGGAGTTTCCACGCCTCTGGGGTGGGGTGACCAACGTCGGGGTTGCCGGTGGACGATGCGTACGAGGTCATGGTGGCAACCAACTCGGGGCGTTCGGCGGCCAGCGTCTGCACGATCATTCCACCCATGGAGATTCCGAGAACGTGTGCCGGCCCCTCACTCACGTGGGTAAGGAGCTGGGCGGCGTCATCGGCCATTTCGGAGAGTGTGTACGTGGCCCCGACCGGGAAGATCGTGGACAGGCCGCAGTCCCGGTTGTCGAACCGAACGACGTGGAAGCCGCGGTCGACGAACGCCTCGCAGAACCCTTCGGGCCACGCCGTGAGCTGCGACGTCAGTCCGCTCACGAGAAGCAACGTGGGGTCGGCTGGATCGCCGAACGTTTCGTAGTAGATCGATCGACCTTCGAGTTCGAGTACGGGCACGCTTTCCTTCTTTCGTACGTCCGTGGCGCAGATAGAGTCTGGCCGATGAGCGCTGCCGACGCCCGGTCCAGATTCGATTTCATGGCCCGGAGGTTCGTTGACCTCAGCCTTCGTGAGCTGCATGAGATCTTCCGTTTGCGCAACGAAGTCTTCGTCGTGGAGCAGGCCTGTGTCTACAACGACATCGACGGTCGCGACGCTGAAGCCGGCACCCTCCACCATTGGGTTGCCATCGACGACGACATCGCAACGTACGCCCGGTCGTTGCAGGACTCGAAGGCCACCCGAATCGGGCGGGTCGTCACCGACCCGCGGCACCGGGGGCAGGGGTTGGGCGCCAAGCTCATGCGTCACGTGGTGGAGAGCTGCGACGGGCCGTTCGTGCTCGACGCACAGACCCACCTGGTTCCCTGGTACGAGTCGCTTGGTTTCCACGTCGATGGGCCGGGGTTCATCGACGACGGCATACCGCACACACCCATGCGGATGGGCTGAGCTCACATCCGGCGGAGCAGCTCCTGCTTCTTGGTTTCGAACTCCACGTCGGTGAGCACGCCCTGCCGGCGCAGATCGTCGAGCTTCGCGATCTGTTCGGGGATACCTGCCGACTCACGGGCGCCTGCGCTGGCCTGTCCGATGCGGTCGAGCCGACGATCTTCGAACGCCTCCTTCTGTGCGTAGATCTCGGCCTGCACCTTGTTGGGCTTGCGGACGTTCGTGAACGTCTGCCGGCCGCCCTCGCCTGCAGACTCGATGCCCAGATCACCCGATCCGGCGACACGTTCCAGGATGCTCTGGTTGAAGAACACGGTGTTGATCCGATCGAGGGGGATTTCGATACCCGTCTTCGACAGCACCCCGCTGCGCGAGATGACCCGTTCGGTCGTGACCACGAACTCCGTGGTGGTCCAACGTGCGTAGCGAATGCCGAACGCCACGAGCGTGGCCAGAACAGCGAGACCGACAATGCCCTGCAGGATCAGCCAGCCGGTTCCGTCCCCCGCAAGGACGACCAGCAGGAGCCCGCCGATGACAACGGCGGCGAGCAACGCGCTGATTGGCGCAATCGTCCACCAGTGCGGATGCATGTCGACGATGATGTCCTCGTCGTCGCTCAACAGGTCTGGCGGGAATCCCATGCGGGGAGCCTATGGGTCCGGGCGGGTGGGGGGCAATCGCCGATGATCGGTAGGGTCGCGGTGTGAATGACCGGGCCACCGATCAGATCCTTGCCGGTCTCAACGCCGAGCAACTGCAGGCGGTCACGTCCGACGCGTCCCTGCTCGTGATCCGCGCCGGCGCTGGCTCTGGCAAGACCCGTGTCCTCACCCGACGTATCGCCTACGGCGCAGCGACCGATCGACTGGACCCACGCCGGGTCCTCGCCCTCACGTTCACCCGCAAGGCCGCAGGAGAACTGAATCAGCGGCTCCGTCAGCTCGGTCTTCGTCAATCGGCTGCCGCGGGTACGTTCCACTCGATTGCCCTGGCCCAGCTGCGCCAACGGTGGGAGGAACAGGGATCGAGGGCACCCGGGTTGCTGGAACGCAAGTACTCGTTCATTTCCCGGATGCTGCCGAACGTGAACGACCGGACGACACCGCTCGACGTGATCTCCGAGATCGAGTGGGCGAAGGCCCGTCGCATCCTCCCCGAGAACTACGTCCAGGAAGCACGGCGCGCCGATCGGGTTCCCCCCATGGAGCCAACCACGATTGCCGATCTGTACGAGCAGTACGAAGCGACCAAGGCGAAGCGCAACGTCATCGATTTCGACGACATCCTCATCCTCTGCGGACGGATGCTCCAGCGAAACAAGGACGCCGCGGCAGCCTTTCGCTGGAAGTTTCGGCATCTGTTCGTGGACGAGTTCCAGGACGTCAACCCGCTGCAGTTCGCGCTGTTGAAGATCCTGGCCGGCCCGACCCCCGAGCTGTGCGTTGTTGGCGACAGCCGCCAGGCCATCTATGCCTGGAATGGCGCAGACTCCGGCTACCTGGACCAGTTCGAATCGCACTTTCCCGGCGCTGAGGGCGTGGCCCTGCATCAGAACTATCGGTCCTCGCCCGAAATCCTTGCGGCGGCCAGCTCACTCCTCCCCGACCATGGGCGCCTGATCCCCACGCAGCCGAGCGGACCTGCCCCCACCATCACCACGCACGCCGACGATCGGGCCGAGGCCGAGTCCATTGCTCGGACACTGCGCAACACCCAGTCCTCCCGCCGCAAGTGGTCCGACATGGCGGTGCTCGTCCGCACCAACGCCCAGGTGGTGGTGATCGCCGGAATGTTCGAAGAACTCGACATCCCAACGAATGCCCGCACCGACAAACGACTGTTGGAGCGCCCCGAGATTCAGGATGCCCTCGACACGATGCAACCGGCCGTGCAACGGCTTGGCCCGGCCCTCGACGATGTCGCTGGAGCCCTCGATCACGACGAGGACGTCTCCCCCACCGACGCTGACCGCCGGAGCACCCTCGATGCGTTCATCCGCATGGGCCGAGACCACCTCTCGGTCGATCCGAACGCAACGGTGGAGTCGTTCGTTCTGGCCCTGAAGGCGGGTACCGCCGACGGCGGGGGCGGCTTCGCACGCAACGCCGTGGATGTCACCACCTTTCACGCCGCAAAGGGCCTCGAGTGGGACATCGTGCATGTGGCCGGCATGGAGCGCGGGCTCGTTCCGATCTCGCACGCAACCTCGGCCGAAGGGATCGCCGAAGAACACCGACTCGTCTACGTGGCGCTCACCCGAGCTCGCAAGACGCTTGCGCTCCACTGGGCCTCCGAGCGCCGGTTCGGCGACCGAACGTCGAGCCGATCTCCATCTCCGTTTCTCGATCAGATCGCCGCAGCCACGCCAACCCGCACCACGTCCGAGCGGCTACAGGAGGCCACCCGCCAGGTGCGCTCGGCACGGGTTGCGCTTCGGCCCGACGGCGGCAGCGGACCCGTGCTGGACGAAAACGATCCGCTCGTCGGCAGACTCAGCGACTGGCGCTCATCGGTGGCGCGGGCGAACGGCGTGCCCGCTCACGTGGTCTTCCACGACCGCGTCCTGGCTGCAATTGCGGCGCAACGCCCCACGACCTCGGCCGATCTGCAGAGCATTCCGGGCCTGGGGCCGATCAAGGTCGCCCAATACGGAGACGACCTGTGTCGACTTGTCGCCGAGGGTTCGGCCTAGGCGGCCAAACCGGCGGTCAGTCGGGCAGGACTTCCTGCAGGAGCTGTTCTTGTTCCTGCGCATGAACCCGAGCGGATCCACACGATGGCGAACCGGACTCCGGACGTGAATGACGCTGGATCAGATGGGTGTTGCCGTGGTTTTCGTACAGGCGCCCCTTCACGAAGTTCCAGGCGCCCATGTTTTCGGGCTCTTCCTGCAGCCAGATGATGCGCTTGGCGTTCGGGTAGGCGGCCACCGTCTGGGCAACCTGCTCCTTTGGCCACGGGTACATCTGCTCCACGCGGGTGATGACCGCACCGGCACCGATGTCGTCGCGTCGGGCAATGGCGTCGAGCGCCACTTTGCCGGTGGCGAAGATGAGGTCGGTGACCGTGTCGGCTGGTGGTGGAGTCGGGTCTTCGAGCGTCTCGAGGAACACTCCACTGACCAGCGACTCCAAGGGCGACACCGTGGTCTTTGCACGCAGAAGCGATTTCGGGGTGAAGACCACGAGCGGTTTGCGGATGTCACGGTGCATCTGGCGTCGAAGCAGATGGAAGAACTGTGACGCGGTGGTCACGTTTGCGATCTGCACGTTGTCTTCTGCGGCGAGCAGAAGGAATCGCTCGACGCGAGCCGATGAATGCTCGGGACCCTGCCCCTCGTAGCCGTGTGGGAGCAACATGACGAGTCCGGACCGCTGGTTCCACTTGTCCTCGGCCGCCATGATGAACTGGTCGATCACGATCTGTGCACCGTTGACGAAATCGCCGAACTGGGCTTCCCACAGTGTCAGCACATCGGGACGTTCGAACGAGTAGCCGTACTCGAAGCCGAGTGCCGCGTACTCCGAAAGCAGCGAGTCGTAGGCCCAGAAGTTGGCGTCGGGGCCGGGCACGTTGTCGAGCGGCACGATCTCTCGGCCGGTCTCGTAGTCGAACAGGGTCGAATGGCGATGCGAGAAGGTGCCGCGGCGGCTGTCCTGACCAGCGAGGCGCACGGAAATGCCCTCATTGAGCAGCGTGCCGTACGCGAGCGATTCGCCCAACGCCCAGTCGACAAAGCCATCGGCGTACATCTGGTCGCGGTTGGCGAACTGCTTGCCGAGCTTGGGATGGATCGTGAAGTCGTCGGGGCGTTCCGACATCTTGGCGTAGATGCCGTCGAGCACGTCCTTGGGCACACCCGTGGCAGCTGGAGGCAGCACACCCACCGCCTGTGGAGGAAGCGCTGCAACCAAGTCGGGATCGGGTGCGTCGGAGCGTGTGGAGTCGAGCGCCACCTGCAACCGTGACCGGAAGTCGTCGAGCGCCTGCTCGGCTTCCTCGACCGTGAGATCACCGCGCTTGATCAGTGCCTCGGTGTAGAGCTTGCGGACCGAGCGTCGTTCTTCGATGGCCCGGTACATGATCGGCTGGGTGTAGCTGGGATCGTCGCCCTCGTTGTGGCCGTGCCGGCGATAGCCGATGAGGTCGATGACCACGTCCTTGTTGAACTGCTGGCGGTACTCGAACGCCATCTGCGCCACCCGGACGCAGGCCTCAGGATCGTCGGCGTTCACGTGGAAGATCGGGGCTTGCACCAGCTTGGCGACGTCGGTGGAGTATTCGCTGGACCGGGCGGCGTGTGGTGCCGTGGTGAAGCCGAGCTGGTTGTTGATGATGAGGTGGATGGTGCCACCCACCTTGTAGCCACGGATCTGGCTGAGGTTCAGCGTTTCGGTGACAACGCCCTGGCCGGCAAACGCGGCATCGCCGTGAATGAGGATTGGCAGGACCGGGAACTTGCGGCTCTCGTCGCGGGGAATCTGGTCCATCTTGGCCCGGGCCATACCGAGCACGACCGGGTCAACGGCCTCGAGGTGCGACGGGTTCGCTGCGAGCGCAACCGGAATGCTGTTGCCGTCGGGCGAGGTGAAGGTGCCTTCCTGCCCGAGGTGGTACTTGACGTCGCCGGAACCCTGGACGGAGTCCGGGGTGATGGCGCCTTCGAACTCTTCGAAGAGCTGGTTGTAGCTCTTGCCCACGATGTTGGCGAGTACGTTCAGACGGCCACGGTGGGCCATCCCGATGACGACGTCGGCCATGTTGGCGTCAGCGGCATCGCTGATGACCCGATCGAGAACCGGGATGGTGCTCTCGGCGCCTTCGATGCCGAAGCGCTTCTGGCCGATGTACTTGGTGCCAAGGAACTTCTCGAGTGCCTCGGCCGCGTTCAGCCGACCCAGGATGTGGCGCTGGGTTTCGCTGTCGAGCGCGAACGGATGCCCCTCGACATGCTCCTGAATCCAGTGCTTTTCGGCCGGATCGGCGATGTGCATGTACTCGACGCCTGTGGTGCGGGCGTAGGCATCGCGGACGGTGCCGAGAATGTCCGAGAGCTTCATGTGGGAACGACCGGCGGCCGCCTTCGGGCCGAGCAGTCCATCGATCGCAAATTCGCGTTCGAGATCCCAGATGGTGAGGCCGTAGCTGGCCGGGTCCAGTTCGGGATGCATCTGGCGTTCCATGAGCCCCAGCGGGTCGAGGTTCGCGATGAGGTGGCCACGGACCCGGTAGGCGTTGACGAGACTGTTGACCTTGACCTGTCGGTCGACGGCGGCTTCGGCGTTGTCGACCGGGTTGATGTCCCGTCGCCAACCGACTGCGTCATATGGCACGCCAAGCGAACCGAACGCCCGCTCGTAGAACGCGTCCTCGCCCATGAGGAGCCCCTGCACCTTCTGCAGGAACAGACCACTCTCCGCACCCTGGATGATGCGATGGTCGTACGTGGACGTGACCGTGACGACCTTCGACACGCCAATCTCGGCGAGCTTGGCCGGGTCGGCTGCGGCGAAGGCCGTGGGGTACGCAATGCTGCCGAGACCAATGATGGCGCCCTGACCCGGCATGAGCCGAGGCACCGACTGCACGGTGCCGATGCCACCGGGATTCGTGAGGCTGACCGTGATTCCGCTGAAGTCGTCCAGCGTGATCTTGCCGTTGCGGGCGCGGCGAACCAGATCGTCGTAGACATCGACGAATTCGGCGAATTCCATGCGGTTCGCGGCCTTGATGACCGGCACCATGAGCGTGCGGGATCCATCGGCCTTGGGCAGGTCGATGGCGATGCCGAGGCCAACGTCCTCGCGCCGCTGGATGTAGGGCTTGCCATCGTCGTCTTCGACGAAGCCGTTGTTCATGGCCGGCACGGCGTCAGCAATGGCGCGAACGACGGCGTAGCCAATCAGGTGGGTGAAGCTGATCTTGCCGCCGCGGGTACGTCCGAGGTGACCGTTGACGATCTTCCGGTTGACCTCGAGCAGACGTGCGGGTACGTCCCGAAAGCTCGTGGCTGTCGGGACTTCGAGGCTGAGCTCCATGTTTTCGACGATGCGTGCCGAGACACCGCGCAGCGGTTCGGCATCGTCAGGGAGTGGCGTGGCCGGCTTGTCGGGCGTCGAGCCGTTCGAGGCCGCTGCAGCGGGTTGGGGGGCCGGCGTCGTTGCGGCAGGCGCTGCAGGTTGCGGCGGGGTCTGCGCCGAAGGAAAGGCCGCTCCCGCTCCACTCCCCGGCCGGTAGTCACTGAAGAACTCCCGCCAGCTCTCGGACACGCTTGCCGGGTTGGCAAGGAAGTCACGGTACATCTCGTCCACAAGCCAGGAGTTCGCCCCGAGTTGTGCATCGGCATTCTGCATGGAAACCACCCTTTGAGACTAGGTGCCCATCGGACGGAGGGGGTGGTGCTTGACGGGTTGTTGATGACAGATGCCTTGCGAAATGGCGTCGCACCCGCGTGCACTTGGAGCGAACCGGCCAGTGTGGTCGGCGTTTGTCGACTCGCTAGGGTCATGACCGATATGCGAATCGTCACCTGGAACGTCAACTCCCTCAACGCCCGCATGGATCGGGTGACCGAATGGCTTCCGCAACTGCAGCCCGATGTGCTGTGCATGCAGGAGACCAAGATGTCCAACGAGGACTTCCCGCACGACGTGTTCGCCGACCTGGGGTACGAGTCGGCTCACCATGGTCAGGGGCAGTGGAACGGTGTGGCGATCCTGTCGAAGGTTGGGCTCGACGACGTTCACCTCGATTTCGCCGACGGTGGCGAACCCGACCGTGATGCCCGCATCATCTGGGCCACCTGCGACGCGGTTCGTGTCGCCAGCTGTTACGTGCCGAACGGTCGGTCGATCGACGACGAGCACTACACCTACAAGCTGGGTTGGCTCGACCGGCTTCGTACCGACCTGGACACGAACACGTCAGCCACCGACGACATCTGCGTGGTCGGCGATTTCAACATCGCCCCCGACGACCGCGACGTCCACTCCCCCGAAACCCATGTGAACGCCACCCACGTCTCCGATGCGGAACGGGCGAAGCTCGCCGACCTTGCCGAATGGGGCCTGACCGATGTGTTTCGGGACCATCACGACGAGGCAGGCCTGTATTCGTGGTGGGACTACCGCGATGGTGCCTTTCACAAGCGGCTCGGCATGCGGATCGACCTGATCCTTGCGAGTGCATCGATCCGGTCAGCAACCCAGCGCACGTTCGTGGACCGCAACGCCCGAAAGGGCAAGCTCCCCAGCGATCACGCTCCCGTCATCGCCGACATCGAGCGGTAGACCCATCCGCAACACCGGGTTCGCTACAGTGTTTTGTTCGGTCGGTCCTCTGAGGTGACTGTGTTTCCTGTTCTTGCTTCCGAGAGCCAACTTCCGCTCACCATCGCCATCATCCTCATGCTTGGCGTGGGCGGGCAGTGGCTCGCAAACCGGCTTCGCATTCCCGGCGTTCTCCTGCTGCTGACGAGTGGCATTCTCGTCGGCCCGGTGTTCGACATCATCCATCCCGAAGACGAGTTCGGCGCCGACGTGCTGTTCCCCGTCGTCTCGCTTGCGGTGGGCCTGTTGTTGTACGAGGGCGGGCTCGGCCTGAAGATCGACCGCCTGACCGATGGGCGATCGGTGATACTCCGGCTCGTCACCGTCGGCGCCCTCGTCACCTGGCTGATCGGCTGGGGGGCCGCACAGTTGTTGTTCGACGTTTCCACCTCGGGAGCAGCGCTCATCGGCGCAATCCTCGTCGTTTCCGGCCCAACGGTCGTCATTCCGTTGTTGCACCTGTCCCGCCCGCGCGAACCAACCGGCTCCATCCTGCGCTGGGAGGGCATCGTGATCGACCCGGTGGGTGCAACGCTCGCCATCGTCGTGCTCGACGCCACGCTGAATGAGTCCGACCCGGCCGAGGCTGCGCTGCAGATCGGCATCACGCTGGGAGCGGGAGCGCTCGCCGGTGTGATCGTTGCCGGACTTGCCATGGTCGCCCTGCACCGGCACTGGATCCCCGACCATCTGCTGAACCCGGCAATGCTCGCAGCCGCCATCGTGGCCTTTGCCTCGGCCAACCTCATCGCCCCCGAAGCCGGACTCATGGCCACCACCATGCTCGGCCTCGTGCTCGCCAACCAGCACCTGGTTCCCAACCACGAGCTCACGGCATTCAGCGAGGACGTCGGGTATCTGATCCTCGGAACGTTGTTCATTGTGCTCGGGGCATTGGTCGATCTCGACGAGCTCATTGCCGTCATGCCAGAGGCGCTGATCCTCATTGCTGTCCTCGTCCTCGTTGCTCGCCCGATCGCGGTGTGGATCTCCACGATCGGTTCCGGGCTGCCGCGCAACGACCGGCAATTCCTTGCCTGGATGGCTCCCCGAGGCATCGTTGCCGCCTCGGTCGCAACCGTGTTCAGCCGCACGCTCACCGAAGAGGGCGAACCGCTCCCGGAACTGGTGCCAATCGTCTTCGCAACCGTCATCGTCACCGTCGCCCTGTATGGCCTGACCGCCACCATCGTCGCCAAGCGCACCCGTGTCGCCAAGACCGAGCCGAACGGCATTGCCCTCGTGAGCAACCACCGGTTCGTCGTGGACCTTGCCGATCAGTTGGCGTCGGCCGAGGTGCCGATCCTCATGGTGTCAACCTCCACCGAAGTCCAGCGAGCAGCCTTCTCCCGCGGCCTCCTTGCGTACGACCGACCCATCGACAGCCATGACCTCGATCTCACGCTCGATGGTGTGGGCATCAAGACCGCCATCCTCCTAACCGACGACGAGAACTTCGCGAGCCATGCTGCACACCATCTGAGTGAGCACCTCGGCCGGGCAAACCTGTACCAGGTGAAGCCCGACGACGACGATGACGACTTCGAGATGCGAGGCCGGGTCGCCTTTGGTGATCTGGCGTTCCGCCAACTGACGGACCTTGCCCGCCGGGGCGGTTTTTCGGTCGGCGACAGGAACGACATGCCCGACGGTTCGGTACCACTGTTCTCGCTTCCCGGCGACCACACCGCACAGATGTTGTCGGGCGCCGCCGCTCCCACCGGAACGGTCCTGTCAGCTATTCCCGAGCCAGCCGTGGACCGCCGAACCACCTGAGGCGATTTACCTGCGATCGCGGCTGGACATTTGGGAGTGATCGGGGAAGACTCCCCTACTGGGCGGCTCTGAAGGGGCTTTTGATGCGCACGATCCACTGCAGCCGACGCGGCTTTGCCGCTACGTTTCTGATCATTCTCACACTTCTCGGCGGCATGGCTGCCGCCGCCGCAATCGAGAGCGAAGGCGAGTCCTTCGTCCGCGAGCGTGTCGTTGGCAATCTCGGGGTGGTCTACACCAACGTGGGCGTGTACCCCGATCGCGGCCCCGACCCCGTCCCGGAGCGGACGACGGCTGGCGCAAGTGTGTCGATCCCCGCTGGCGCGGAGATCGTGGAGTCCCTCATCTACTGGGCGGGCCGAGGCCCGGGTTGGTCGGATCCATCGATCGAGGTCAACCAGACCACGGTCACTGCCGACACCGACTATTCGTGGACATGGCCCGGTTTCACCCAGTCCACCTATGTCGCTGACCTTGCGGCTGCCGGCGTGGAGCTCGTGCCGGGCGCCAACCTGCTGAGCATGAGCGGCCTGGACCAGAACGGCGGACGCTTCTACGGCGTTGGCGTGCTGGTGATCTACTCACACCCCGACCTGCCCGAGGTCGAACTCGAGCTGCTCGAGGGCAACGAATTCGCCTTCATGGGTGAGACCTTCTTCGACGATGTCGGCAACGGCGGAACCCACGCCTCCGTCATCTGCTCCGAGTTCGCTCCGGCCCTCACCGATCGCAACCTCTCGGTGACCGCACGGGTCATGGGCATCGACGCCGGACGCGGCGATGGCCCGCCACGCACGCAGCGTTACCAGTGGTGGACCGGCACCGACCCAATCGAGGCGCCCGTGGTCGACGGCCTCGTCGGCATTCCCGCGACGGCACCCAGCGGATCCATCGACAACCCGGTCACCACCAGGGTGGCCCCCACCGAAGAGTGGGGATCGGAAACCTTCACCACCACCGACCCGGTGCTCGCTGCCGGCGACACGCACTTCTGCAACCAGTTGCAATCCGTGAACATCGGTGACGGCTTCGGTGCAAGCCTCTCGCTCACCGACCACGCGGTCACGGCCCAGTCGGTGTACCGCCTCGGCAACCTCGTCTGGTTGGACCTCAACGAAGACGGCCAGGCCGACCTCGACGAGCCCGGCCTCGACGGCGTCACGGTGGAACTCCGGCGTGCCGGCTCCCCCGATCCGATCGCCACCACGGTCACCGCCGACGACGGTTCGTACCTCTTCGAAGGTCTGGTCTGTGGCACCTACACCGTCTCGATCCCCGGCGGACAGGGCACCTGGACGGTTGCCGGCAACGAGATCGACTCGAGCGAGCTCCTTCCCGGAACCATCGTGAGCCCCACGCCCGATGACGACACCGACAACGACACCAATGGTCTGGTCGACGATGCCGGCATCACGTCGGGCCCGATCACCATTGGCGACTGCGGCGAAGACGGCGACTTCTCCAACAACGCGTCGAGCGAGCCCACCAACGAAACGAACCGAGTGGGCGGCCCCGACGACGATCCCGACGACGTCTCCCCCGCCGATGGAAACTACGACGACGTCCGTTCGAACACGTCGATCGATTTCTCCTTCACGCCTGGCGAGGTCGAGGTTGAGGTCGAGGGCGAGGTCGAATGCGCCGACGAGGACGACGCTGGCGAGGATGCAGACGCGGGCGAGGGCGCCGACGACGGTGAACCCGGAGTCGAGCCTGGCGACCCATGCGACGAGCCGGCCCCGTGCGATGACGCAGCTGGCGGCGAGGGCGCCGACGACGGTGAACCTGGCGACCCCTGCGACGAGCCGGCCCCGTGCGATGACGCAGCTGGCGGCGAGGGCGCCGACGATGGGGCCAACGCCGACGATGGCGACCCCTGCGAGCCTGCAGATCCCTGCGCCGACCACGACGCCGGAGCCGACAACAACGACCCCGCCAACGCCGACGACGCCGCAAACTGCGACGAAGCCGACCCCTGCGCCGACCAGGACCCCGCAGCCGACAACAACGACCCCGCCAACGCCGACGACGCCGCAAACTGCGACGAGCAGCCAGTGGACGATGGTGACGACGAGGACGAGCCGCAGGACACTCCGGTGACTCCCGAGGACCCTGACGACGTCGAGGTCGAAGTCGAAGGACAGGTCGAAATCAACGAGGACCAGAACGATCCCGACCTTGCGGTCACGGGCTCATCGTCCACGCTGCTCTTCCTCGGCGCCCTGATGATTCTTGTTCTCGGCGCATGGTTCGCCGTGGCGGGCATCTGGATGCGTCCAACCAGATAACCTCAGCGCCATGAGTGCGCAGTACATCTACACGATGCACAAGTTGTCCAAGTTCATCCCGCCCGACCGGGACATCTTGAAAGACGTCAGCTTGTCCTTCTTCCCCGGTGCCAAGATTGGCGTTCTGGGGGCCAACGGGGCCGGTAAGTCCACGGTGCTGCGCATCATGGCTGGCCTCGACGACGACTACACCGGCGAAGCCCGTCTCACCGACGGGTTCACGGTTGGCATGCTGGCCCAGGAACCCGAGCTCGACGAGGCCAAGGACGTGCACGGCAACGTCATGGACGGCGTTGGTGAGATCGCCGGTCTCCTGACCGAGTACGACGAGGTTCTGGCTGGCTGGTCCGACCCCGAAGCCGACTACGAAAAGCTCGGCGAACGCCAGGCCGAACTCGAACGGCGCATCGAAGCAGCCGAGGCGTGGGACCTCCAGCGCACCATCGAGATCGCCATGGACGCGCTGCGCCTGCCGCCCGCCGACGCAGCGGTCACCAACCTCTCCGGCGGTGAGCGTCGCCGTGTGGCACTTGCCCGACTCCTCCTCTCCCGCCCCGACCTGCTGCTGCTCGACGAGCCCACCAACCACCTCGACGCCGAGTCGGTTGCATGGCTGGAGCGGTTCCTGCAGACCTACGAGGGCACCGTTGTGGCGATCACCCACGATCGGTACTTCCTCGACAACGCCGCCCAGTGGATTCTCGAGCTCGATCACGGACGCTGTTACCCCTTCGAGGGCAACTACTCCGCATGGCTCGAGAACAAGCAGGAGCGCATCGAGGCCGAGAAGAAGGCCGACGACACCCGCAAGCGCACCATCGCCCGCGAGCTCGAGTGGGTGCGTATGGCACCGAAGGCCCGGCAGTCGAAGGGCAAGGCTCGTCTGGCGGCGTACGACAAGCTCCTGGCCGACGCGAAGGCTGCCGAAGGACGTGCGGCCGAGCTCCAGATTCAGATTCCAGCCAATCAGCGCTTGGGCGACAAGGTCATCGAGTTCGAGAACGTGTCGAAGGGCTTCGAAGATCGACTTCTCATCGAGGATCTTTCCTTCTCCCTTCCTCCCGCCGGAATCGTCGGCGTCATTGGAGCGAACGGTGCCGGCAAGACCACGTTGTTCAAGATGATCACGGGTGCCGAGGAGCCAGACAGCGGCTCGGTCACCATTGGTTCCACGGTGGATCTGGGCTTCGTCGACCAGTCACGTGATGCGCTCGATCCCGAGAAGACGGTCTACGCCGAGATCTCGGGCGACCACGATTTCATGGACGTGGGAGGCCGCGAGGTCAACTCCCGGGCCTACGTGGCGTCACTCAACTTCAAGGGTTCCGACCAGCAGAAGAAGGTCGGCGTGCTCTCCGGCGGTGAACGCAACCGTGTGCACCTTGCCAAGGTGCTCAAGTCCGGCGCCAACGTCCTGCTGCTCGACGAGCCCACCAATGACCTCGACGTCGAGACCCTTCGTGCCCTCGAGGACGCCCTCGAGGCCTACGCCGGCTGTGCCGTGGTCATCAGCCACGATCGCTGGTTCCTCGACCGCATCGCCACCCATGTGCTTGCCTTCGAGGGCGATTCACAGGTGCGTTGGTTCGAGGGCAACTTCAGCGAGTACGAGACCTTCCGCAAGAAGGAACTCGGCGACGCCGCAGGTCCCAGCCGAATCAAGTACAAGCCGCTCGTTCGCTGAGGACGCCAGCCGCTGACTAGTCTCCGCGGATGCCGTCCGTTGCGCTCTTGATTCTGGACTTCTCGGGTGTCTGCACGAGATCGCCAGCGGAGATCGTCGAGCGGCCAGACGAACCTGTCGAGCGTGCGGGAGCGATCGAGCTGGTTCGCGCAGCACGAGCTGCCGGTGTGACCACGGCGATTCTCAGCAACGAGCTCGATCCCGCCTGGATCGATGCGCATCCGGTGTTGGGCGAGGTCGACCACGTGGTGGCCTGTTCCGACAATCGAATCTTCAAACCTGATCGGCGGGCGTTTCAACGATGCCTGTTCCTTTCGGGGGCGAGTGCGAACGCAACGGTGGTCGTCGACGATGAGACCGACAACGTGAACGCCGCCGCGGCGCTCGGGATGGATGCGGTGCTCTTCGACACGAGCGATCCGGCCACGAGCTGGCAGCAGGTACGGGAACGGGTGTTTTCCGAGTGAGCGAGATCGACACGCTCGCCAGACGACTCCTCGAAGCCGAGGCGACGGCGGTCCCCATTCCCTTTCTCAGCGAGATGGATCCATCACTCGACTGGGAGACCGCCCGAAGCATCGCTCGGGCCAACGATGCGCTGCGTCGACGGAACGGAGAACAGCTGATTGGTTACAAGCTGGGGTGGACGTCCGCTGCGATGCGGGATGCACTCGGCATCGATCGACCCAACTGGGGCACGTTGTGGGAGAAGAACGCCGTTGGAGCGTCCGCCGCACACAGCGATTTCATCCATCCCAAGATCGAACCCGAACTCGTCTACCGGGCTTGCACGGAGTTCGTGTTGGTTCGTTCGCCCGCCTGGATGGTGTCGATCTGAGAACGC
>CAZFBD010000026.1:1520-19356 GCA_964517125.1 uncultured Acidimicrobiales bacterium | reverse complement strand
GCGGCCTGACAGCCCCCTTCGATGCCGCGGCCGGGTGTGTCTATGAGCTCACCTGTCCGCACCTTGCAACGGTGAGCGTTCGTTTCGACTAGGTACCCGCAAGCCCGAGCCGGCCGGCAACTTCCGCCCACGCATCAGCTGCGTTGGCGATGTCGAACCACATCGCCTGCAGCCCGGCATCGACGGCGCCTTGGACGTTCCCGGGCTGATCGTCGACAAAGAGCATCTGACTCCGCGGTACGCCAATGATGTCCTCCGCTCGTTGGAAGGCCCGCGGATCGGGCTTGAGGATGTCGGTATCGGAGCAGTCGACGATGTGATCGACCGACTGCAGGAAGTCGATTCCGTGTTCCCATTCCCGCCCGTGAAATGCGCGCATGTCATTGGTGAGCACGGATACGCCAAACCCGACAGCACGAGCCTCGTCGGCGACAGCGATGGCCTCGGGCCGGATGAGTCCGGGTGTTGGCGGTTCGTAGAGCAGTGTCATGTACGCCCGGGTATCGAGTTCACGACCGCCGAGCTCCCCCACCTGCTGGGCCCGGGCTGCCCAGTACTCGCGCTCGGTCAATCCGGTTCCCGCCACCATGTTCTGCCACAGCGGGTCGGTGGAGGGGTCGACGGGACCAAGCCAGTCGAGGGTCCCGGGAGCAAGACCCAGGAGTTCCTCGCATCGGTCGTGCAGTTCGACCGGGTTCAGCAGGCAGACGCCCCCGAAGTCGAGCAGCAGCACCGAGATGTCCGCAGGTGAGGTCATGAACTGGATCATACGATGAGCGGCAACACCGCCACCGGAGTGATCCCGCATGCCGGGATGGTCAGGCCGACGTCCAGCCCATCTGGGCGGAGACGGTCCGAGCGAGGGCCACAACCGCGTCGGCGTACGCCAACCGGTTCGGGTCCATGCGTTCGCTTGGGCCGGCCAGGCTGAGCGATGCAACTGCCGCTCCCGATGCGTCCCGGATCGGAGCCGCCACCGACACCACGTTCAGCTCCGACTCCTGCCGGTTCTCGGCGTAGCCGCGCTGCCGGACTCGTCCGAGATCCGTGCGCAGCCGGTCGGTATCGGTGATCGTGAAGGCCGTTCGGGCCGGGAGCTCCCAGCCCCGGAGCAGCCGTTCCCGTTGTGCTCGGGGGGCGAATGCCAGCAGCGCCTTTCCCGAACTGGTGCAGTGGGCGTGTGCTCGTCGACCGAGCTCGGTGAAGACACTCAGGGTGTTCGGACTGTCCAGGCGCTCGACGTAGACCACCTGCCGGCCATCCAGCACGCCGACCTGCACCGTTTCACCCGTCCGACTCCGGAGTTCGGTCATCGAGACGAGTACCGCTTCATGGAGCGTCCGCTGGGTAGGCATCGCTGCCGCCATGTCGAACACCGACAATCCAAGTCGATAGCGACCGGTCTCCGGGTCCTGCTCGAGCACGGCCTCATCGGCGAGCGTGCTCAGCAATCGATGCACCGATGACGACGACAGCTCCAGATGGCGAGCCAGGTCGCTCACCCCCCAGGTGGGGTGCGCGGGCGAAAACGACTTCAGTACTCGGGCAGCATTTGCCACCGAGGACAGTCGATTCTTTGCCATACCTCGAAGGTACCCACCACGAGAGCTTCCCGCCATACGGGATACTCCTGTCGCCGGGTGTGACGTCCGACATATGTTGCGCACATGGGGATCCTGCGCTTGAGCCACGTCGACATCACCGTCACCGATCTCGAACTGGCCGCCGCCTATTACACCGAGGTCCTGGGGCTCGACATCAGCGAGCGAACCGACGACCGAATCTTCTTCAAATGCTGGGATGAACGGGACCACCATTGCCTCGCAGTCCGCCAGGACACCCGGGTTGGATTGGACCGGTTCGCCTTCAAGGTCGACCATGCCGATGACCTCGACCACTTCGAGTCCCGCATCGAAGCAGCCGGACATTCGGTCGAGCGGATCCCGGATGGCCAGGAGATCGGACAGGGCGAATCGATCCGCTTCGAGCTCCCCTCAGGCCAGGAAATGGAACTGGTCGCCGACGTCCACAAAGTGGGCGGCCGCATGCCGCTGCTCAACCCGCCGCCCATGATCCCCGGCCTCCGCGGAATTGCGCCGCCACGCATCGACCACATGCTCGTCCACGCAGAAGAGGTGGCCGTCGTTGCCCGCTTCTTCCAAGACGTGCTCGACTTCCGATTGACCGAACAGCTCCTGAACGGCGCCGGCCATCAGACCATCGCCTTCCTCGAACGTTCGGCCAAGCCACACGACATCGCATTCGTGCAGGGACCGAACGGCGCCCTCCATCACTTCTCGTTCTGGCTCGATGACTGGGACCACGTGCGCCGGGCGGCCGACATTCTCGCCTACAACGGCGTGACCATCGACGTCGGCCCCACCCGCCACGGCCTGACTCGCGGCAACACGATCTACTTCTTCGATCCCATGGGCACGCGCAACGAGGTCTTCACCGGCGGCTACCGGCCCGACCCGGACTTCCCCACCATCACGTGGACCAACGAGCAGGAGGGCAGAGCCGTCTTCTACTACGAAGGGGTCCTCAACACCCGGTTTGCGACGGTGCACACGTGAACACATCGACACGTCCGGTCGAGATCCCCGGCAGCACAATACGAAAGGTGATCCTGTGACATCTCCCGGCATCCTTCGTCTTTCGCATGCGGATGTTCGCGTGCCGGATCTGCAGCTGGCCACCGCGTACTACGCCGAGGTCGTCGGCCTGGTCGTGAGCCATACCGAAGCAGGGCGCTCCTTCCTGAAGGGCTGGGATGAGCATCAGCATCATTCGCTCATCCTCACGGAAGCTCCCACGTACGGGCTGAACAGCCTCGGGTTCAAAGTGATGGAACTCGACGAGCTCGACCGCCTCTCCGATCGGGTCGAAACCGCTGGCCTCGCCGTCGAGCGCTTCGCCCCCGGCGACCTGAACCCGGCCTCGGGCACCATCGTGCGGTTCAGCGCACCGAGCGGACACGTCATCGAACTCGAACACGGCCAAACCCAGGTTGGAAACGGTCTGACGCTCATCAACCCGCCCCCGGCGCCGGCGGAATTGAAGGGCATGCATCCACCCCGCCTCGATCACATCTTCCTGCTGTGCGAAGACGTGGATGGGATCACGGCGTTCTTCCGAGATGTGCTCGAATTCCGGTTGACCGAACAGATCGTTGCCGACGACGGCCATCAGCTCAGCACGTTCCTCGAACGCACACACACCCCCCACGACATTGCGTTCCTCACGGGGCCCGACGGCGGGTTCCATCACCTGGCCTACTGGGTCGACGAGTGGAATGACCTGCGGACTGCTGCCGACGTGTGTGCGTATCACGGCATTGAGATCGACGCTGGGCCGACCCGCCATGGCGCCACCCGCGGCTGCGGCCTCTACTTCTTCGACCCGGCCGGAAATCGCAACGAGGTGTACACGGGCGGCTACTGGTTCGACCCGGACGACGAACCGACCACATGGACCGAAGCAGAGATGGGACGGGCCGTCTTCACCTACAAGGGACAGGTCGATCCCGGATTCATGTCGGTGCACTCATGAGCGATTCCACGAACGGCACGTCCAAGGATCGCTTCGACGCTCCCCTGTACCTCGCCCGCTACCGGGAACGCGAGGCCGTCGTCGAGCCCGATGCTGATGACACCACGCCGCTCTACCTCCGGCAGTTTCGCGAACGCCCCGATGCCGTGGCTCCGGAGACTCCCCTCTGGCAGCGGGCCTCCCTTCCGGCGCAGCAAGCGCTCACCGAAGACAACCGGAACAAGGAGATCTCACCGCCTGCAAGTTCGGCTCGCGGACTCCGCAACGACGTCTATCTCATCCGCCACGGTGAGACGCAGGGCTACTCCACCGATTCTGGTCTCACGCCCCAGGGAGCCTGGCAGGCTCATAGCTGGGGGCAGACCATGGCCCGCAGGATCAAGAGCGGTGAGACGGTCGTGTTCCGACATGCCGCCACCAACCGGGCGACCGAAACGGCCGAGCAGATTCATCGAGGTCTGGTCGACGGCCTTGCGCAGTACGAGAAGGACATCACCATCGTCGAACCGGCCGTCGCCAATGAGTTCCGGAACTTTCAGTTCGTCGCACCCGACGGGCTCAAGGACGTCACCGCCGCATTCCGCCAGTACTCGGCGCTGCTGGAAGGATTCGAACGGTCGGCCGCACGCGACCGACCCCAGTGGGTGGTCGAGATGGACCGCTTCTGGCGAACCCAACAGGGAGGCGGCGACCCGATTCAACATTGGCTCACCATTCCACTCCTCCACTTCGAACCGCCGGCCATGTGCGTCCGCCGCTTCTGGGCCGGCATCAACCGTCTCTCCGGCGAGTTCCCCGGAGCGCGGCTGGCAATCGCCACCCACTCGGGCTGCATCCGTGCGTTCGCCGTGAGCTCGCTGGGCTATGACCCGGGCGAGCCGTACAACACCGAACACGTGCGGGTGAAGCTGCTCGCCGACGACGATCACACCGTCAACGGTCGCGATGCCACCGTCGCCTACCGCAACCGAGTCCAGGAAGTGAAGGTCCCACAGATCGACGAACTTCCCTTGTGGCAGGTCGACGACCGCTGGGGCGGGTTCACCCAACCGGCGCAGGGCGAAGGGGCATGACGTGTGCGAATCCTGCCCGATCGTCGACTGGGAGAAGGAACTCCCAACCGTCCGTTCATTCGCCGCAAGAAAGGTTGACGCATCCATGACCGAACACATCGTCTGGTTCGACCGCTACGACCACGAGCACAAACCGTTTGTCGGGGGCAAGAACGCCAGCCTCGGCGAAATGATGATGGCCGAGCTACCGGTGCCACCGGGGTTTGCGGTCACCACGGTCGCCTATGAGCAGATGTGGCAGAACGAAGGTCTCGTTCACGAGATCAACGATCTGCTGCGCAGCATCGATCACGACGACCATGCGGGAAACCGCAAGATCTCCAACGAGATCCGGGCCAAGATCGAAGCGGTCCCGGTCCCCGACGACGTCGCCGCCGACGTTCGTGAGGCCTATGCGGCGCTGTGCAAGCATTGCGGAGTCGATGACCTTCCGGTCGCCGTGCGCTCCTCGGCCACCGCCGAGGACCTGCCCGACGCGTCGTTCGCCGGTCAGCAGGACACGTACCTGTGGATCCAAGGGGCCGATGCGGTGATCGAGCACATGCGGCAGTGCTGGTCGTCGATCTTCACCGATCGTGCCATCGCCTACCGCCACTCGATGGGCTACCTCCACCAGGCCATCGCCATGTCGGTTGGGGTGCAGAAGATGATCGACCCCATCTCGTCCGGTGTGGCCTTCACACTGAACCCCACCAACGGCGACCGGTCACAGGTTGCCATCGACGCATCGTGGGGCCTTGGCGAAGCCGTCGTTTCCGGCGAGGTCACCCCGGACAACTTCCTCGTCGACAAGGTCCTTCGAGAAGTCATCAAGCGGGAGATCTCCGACAAGGGTGTCGAATACACGCTGACCGACGGCGGCACGGTCGAGAAACTCGAAATCACCGGCGATCGACGCACCACGCCCGCCGTGACCGACGAGGATCTCACGGCGATCGCGATTCTCGCCCGCCGCGCCGAGAAACACTATGGCTGTCCACAGGACGTCGAGTGGGCACTCGACAAGCATCTGCCGGCCGGCGAGAACGTCGTCATGTTGCAGAGCCGACCCGAGACCGTGTGGTCGCAGAAGCCGAAGACCTCGGTCACCAGCGGCGGCTACGACGCCATGTCGTCGATCGTCTCGACACTCGTTTCGCCGCTCCACAAGAAGTCCAGCTAGCCACACCGTCCAACCACCCAGTCCACAACTGCACATCAACCACAGAGGGCGAAAGCCACACCAGGGGGAAATCAACAATGAGCAACAGCTTTCCAAGCCCATTTGAGATCGAGGGGCCAGAAGGGGTCGAGGGATGGGAAGACCTCTATCCGTACTCGTCGTCCTTCAGCGACTATCGCAAGGACTACGAAGACAACCGCTTCTGGTTCTGGGACTCGATGCACTGGGGCAAGGCGCTCACCCCCTGGGACGCCACGTTCATGGAGGCCGCCCTCGCCTCGCTGAGCCAGATGAACAGCCGCCACTACCGGATTCCCCCGGCCGACGGTGTCGACTTCCGCATCCTCTACGGTTACGCGTTCCTCTCCCCTGTCGGCGTCGACCCCTCTCAGATCGAAGCTCGCGTCCCACAGTTCATGGAGCGCGCCGGCCACTACTTCGGCAACTGGGATGACCTCTACGACAGCTGGCTCGGCAAGGTGAAGACGACGATCGCCGACATCGAATCCATCGACTTCAACCCGCTCCCCGAAATGGAGGACCTCGAGGTCATCACCAGCGGCAGCGCGCTTGGTTCCGGCGGAAAGCTGATGAGCGAGTACAACCGTTTCCGTGACCTCATCATGCACGCCTGGCAGTACCACTTCGAATTCCTGAACCTGGGCTACGCGGCGTACCTCGACTTCTTCGGCTTCTGCAAGGAAGCGTTCCCCTCGATCCCCGATCTCGGCATCGCAAAGATGGTTGCCGGCGTCGAGGTCGATCTCTTCCGACCCAACGAAGAACTGAAGGCACTCGCACAGAAGGCCGTGGACCTTGGCATCGCCCGCAACTTCGATGACCCGAACAACGTGTCGCTCGATGGCGACGCCGGCGCCCAATGGCACGCAGCATGGGACGAAGCCAAGGACCCGTGGTTCAACTTCACGTCGGGCAACGGCTTCTACCACTTCGACAAGATCTGGGTCGAGAATCCCGACATCCCGTACACCTTCATCAAGGACTACATCGCCCGCATCGAAGCCGGCGAAGACATCAGCCGACCGATCGAAGCCATCCGCGAAGAGCGGGATCGGGTGGTCTCCGAGTACCGCGATCTGTTGGGAAGCGATGAGGACCGCGAAGCCTTCGACGGCAAGCTCGGCCTGGCGCGGGTGGTGTTCCCGTACGTGGAAAACCACAACTTCTACATCGAGCACTGGACCATGTCCGTGGTCTGGCGCAAGCTCAAGGAGCTCGGTGCAACGCTCGCCAAGGACGGCCTCCTCAACAGCGCCGACGATCTGTTGTTCATCCGTCGGGATGAGGTCAACGAAGTCCTCTGGGACTACTACGCCAACTGGGCCGTGAATGCTCCAACCGCATCGGCTGCGCATTGGGCACCCATCATCGAGAAGCGCCGTGCCATCCACGCCAAGCTCGACGCGTGGCAGGCCCCCAAAGCGCTCGGCGCACCGCCCGAGGTCATCACCGAACCGTTCACGATCATGCTGTGGGGCATCACGTCGGAGTCGGTCAACAACTGGCTCGGCTCCGACGAGGGCGCTGAGAACGAGCTGACCGGTATGGCCGCATCTCCGGGCATGGTCGAGGGCATCGCCCGCATCGTTCACAACCCAGACGAGGTCAACGATCTGCAGCAGGGCGAGATCCTGGTGGCCCCAATCACGGCGCCCAGTTGGGCACCCGTGTTCCCGAAGATCCAGGCCTGTGTCACCGACATCGGCGGCATGATGAGCCACGCTGCCATCGTCTGCCGCGAGTACGGCGTCCCTGCGGTGACCGGCACCGGCTTTGGAACCGACAAGATCAAGACCGGCGACCGGATTCGGGTCGACGGATCATCGGGCAAGGTCACGATCCTCTGACGCTCATGCATACCCGGGTGCCTCGGTGGTGATCTGCCACGACCGGGGCGCCCACAATCTCTCGTACAGACAGGAGCCAACTCCATGATGACTCAGGAAGAAAACGACGCCCTGACCCAGGTGGGTCCCGGAACACCAATGGGGGCCGTACTGCGCAACTACTGGTACCCCGTTGCGTTCACCCGTGAACTCGACGAGTTCCCGGTGAAACGGGCTCGACTGCTCGGCGAGGACTTCGCCGTGTTCAAGACCCGCGACGGCGGCTACGGCATCGTCGATGAGAAGTGCCCCCATCGTGGAGCTTCCCTCGTCTACGGGATCGTCGACGAAGACGGCCTCCGCTGCGGCTATCACGGTTGGAAGTTCGGCACGAACGGTGACTGCCTCGAGATCCTGGCCGAACCCGATTCCTCACCAAAGTTTCGGGCCGACTGTGGTGTACGTTCCGGCGAAGCCCAGGAGCTTGGCGGACTGATCTGGGCGTACGTTGGCGAGGGCCCGGCCCCGGAGCTCCCCCGCTACGAGGCCTACACGATGCACGGCCACCGCGACATGGGCCACGCCGTCATTCCCTGCAACTGGCTGCAGATCATGGAGAACGCGGTCGACCCGTATCACGTCGAAGCGTTGCATGGGAACTACTTCGAGTTCATCGCCGAGCAGACCGGTATGGAGATGCCGGGCTCGTTCGGCGGCAACAAGCACGAGAAGGTGGCATTCGACAACTTCGAGCACGGCATCATCAAGCGTCGGTTGCTCGTGGGCCAGGACGAGAATTCCGACGACTGGAAGATCGGCCATCCGCTCGTGTTCCCCTACAAGATGTGGGTCGGCGGCAACGGCGTGTACCAGATGCAGATTCGCGTGCCCGTGGACGACACCCACACGAACGTGATCTTTTACACCATCCATGCGCCCGACGGTGCGGAGCTTCCCGACGACGTGCACACCGTCGACTACCCGATCGAGTGGCAGAACGACGACGGCACCTACATCGTCGACTACATCGAGGGGCAGGACATCATGGCCTGGGTCAGTCAGGGCCTCGTGGCCGACCGCACCCGGGAGAAGATCACCAAGAGCGACGTTGGCGTCATTGCCTGTCGCCGAATGTTCAAGGACGCCATGACCGATGTTGCGGCCGGCAAGGACCCGATCGCCGTCGTGCGAGAGCCCCATGACGCCATCAAGCTCCCGCTCGAGCGATCAAAGTTTGGGCGCGGTGCGGAGTTTGCGAGCGACTGGATCGACAATGGGTCCATGAAGTTCAGCCCGATCGCTGCCGAGATGAAGCAGCTGCACATCGACGCCGCCAAGGCACGAGAAGGACTGGCGAACACCTGATGACGATCGACCACCGCCTCTGGGCCGGCTACCTGCTGGCCGGTATCGACGACCGCAAGGAAGTCCAGGCCATCACCAAACAGGTCGACGAACTGTCCATCGACGACGCTTACGCAATCCAGGCCGCCCTGCTCGAACTGCAACTCGGCCGCGGCGACGTTCTGGCGGGGGCGAAGCTCGGACTGACGTCCGTCGCCAAGCAAGAGCAGATGGGTGTCAACGAACCGGTCTACGGCTGGGTGCCAAAGAGCTCGGTCCTCGCCGACGGGATCGCGCCGCTGGGAGAACTCATCCACCCGCGCTGCGAACCGGAGATCGTCTTCATCCTGGGCGAGGATCTTGCTGGCCCCGACGTCACCGCCGACGATGTCCTTGACGCAACCAGCAGCGTCGTCGGGGGCATCGAGGTGATCGACTCCCGCTACGAGGCGTTCAGCTTCACGCTGACCGACGTGGTCGCCGACAACACGTCCGCGGCTCGCGTCGTCATCGGAGAGGAGGGCATCGCCCCACGTGATGCCGACCTCACGACCCTCGGCTGCGTGTTCGAGGTTGATGGCGAGATCACGGGCACTGCCACCGGCGCTGCACTGCTTGGCGACCCGGCCGAGTGTGTGGCCATGCTGGCGAACCACCTCGGCAAGCATGGGCAGAAGCTCGAGGCTGGCTGGCTGGTGATGGCCGGAGCCGCAACCGACGCTCGCCCGCTCAACGACGGAACGGTCGCCTCGGCGCGCTACAGCCACCTCGGCACCGTGACCGTCACCGGAAAGGCCTGACATGCCCCTCGTGAACATCCACATGGCGCAGGGTCGGGACCCGGCGGCGAAGAAGGCACTCATGGACGCCATCACCGACGCAATGCACGAACACGTTGGTGCCCCACGCGAATCTGTGCGCGTGTGGATCAACGAGTTCCCCAACACCGACTTCATGGCGGGTGGAGAACTCCTGAAGGACAAACAAGAGCGGCTGGCGCGTGAGGCCGCAGCAAAGGATGAGAATGGCTGACGCCACCACGATCGAGGCCGCCGCTGCTGCGTTGCGCCTCGCCGCCGAGACCGGCGAGATTTGCGCCCCGATCCGCGAGATCCTCGGCACAGAGACCGACATCGATGTCGGGTACGCGGTCCAAGAGGTCAACACGAACCTTGCGATCGAGAGCGGCCGCCGTGTGGCCGGACGCAAGATCGGGATCACCTCGAAGGCCGTCATGGAGCAGGTCGGTGTCGACCAGCCCGACTACGGCACGCTCTTCGTCGACATGGAGTACGGCGACGGTGTTCCCATCGAGTCGGGCCGGCTGTTGCAGCCGCGGGCCGAGGCCGAGGTTGCGCTCGTGCTCGAACACGACCTCGACAAGGGAGAACACAGCTTCGGAGACATCATCGCCGCCACCGCCTACGCCCTCCCGTCGATCGAGATCGTGGACAGTCGAATCGCCGACTGGAACATCCGCATCGTCGACACCGTCGGCGACAACGCAAGTTGCGGTCTCTATGTCCTCGGCGGTCGGCCAGTTCCCCTGTCTGCCGTCGACCTCCGCACGATTCCCATGCGCCTCGACATCGACGGCGAGACCGTGGCGACGGGCGAAGGTGCCGCATGCCTGGGCCATCCGCTCCACGCGGCCCGCTGGCTGGCCGACACGATGGCCTCTCGGGGCACGCCGCTCCTCGCCGGCGATGTGGTCATGACCGGTGCCCTCGGCCCCATGAAGCCGCTCTCGCCCGGCAACACCGTCGTCGCCGACTTCGGACCCCTGGGAACGGTCACCACCCATCTGGAGACCGCATGAAGGCCGCAATCATCGGATCCGGCAACATCGGAACCGACCTCCTCATCAAGGCGATGCAATCGTCGGGCATCGTCGAAGTCACCGCAATGTGCGGAATCGACCCGCAGTCCGATGGACTCGCCCGAGCGAAGAAGCAGGGCGTTGCGACCACATCCGACGGCATCGACGGTCTCGTAGCGCTTCCCGAGTTCGCCGACATCGAACTGGTCTTCGACGCCACGTCTGCCGGAGCGCACCTTCGCCACGACGATGTCCTGCGAGCGCATGGAAAGCGGGTCCTCGACCTGACTCCGGCCGCCGTTGGCCCGTACGTGGTTCCCCCGGTCAACCTCGACGAACACCTCGATGCACCGAACGTCAACATGGTGACCTGTGGTGGTCAGGCCACGGTGCCGATGGTCGCCGCAATCAACGCGGTCGCGCCCGTCGAGTACGCCGAGATCGTGAGTTCGGTTTCCTCCCGCAGCGCGGGACCCGGCACCCGAGCCAACATCGACGAATTCACCGAGACAACCGCAAAGGCACTCGAGGTTGTTGGTGGCGCCGCCCTCGGCAAGGCGATCATCATCCTCAACCCCGCAGAGCCGCCGCTCATCATGCGCAACACGGTCTTCTGCCTCACCCAGTCCGGCGAACCCGACGACTTTCGTCGCTCCATCGCCGACATGGTCGAGCGGGTGGAGCAGTACGTTCCCGGCTACCGCCTCAAGCAGCAGGTGCAGGTCGACCAGATCAGCGACGCCGACCCGGTCCGTATCCCCGACCTCGACCGGAAGTTCACCGGCTGGAAGATCTCGGTCTTCCTCGAGGTCGAAGGCGCAGGACACTACCTGCCGCCATATGCCGGGAATCTGGACATCATGACGAGCGCAGCGCTCAAGACCGCCGAGCAGATCGCCTCGAGGATCACGGCATGACGACCGAGCTGTACATCCAGGACGTGACTCTGCGGGACGGGATGCACGCGATTCGCCATCGCTATGGCATCGAACACGTCCGCGAGATCAGCCGGGCGCTCGACGCCGCCGGTGTCGACGCGATCGAGGTCACCCACGGCGATGGTCTGGGCGGGTCGTCCTTCAACTACGGCTTCGGAGCGCACACCGATTGGGAGTGGATCGAGGAAGCTGCGTCCATCATCGATAACGCAGCACTCACCGTGCTGCTTGTTCCCGGCATCGGCACGATCGACGACCTGGTCCACGCCCATGCGCTTGGCGTCACCTCGGTCCGGGTCGCCACGCACTGTACCGAGGCCGATGTGGCCGCACAGCACATCGCAAAGGCACGGGACCTGGGCATGGATGTCTCAGGCTTCCTGATGATGTCGCACATGAACGAGCCCGAGCCGCTCGCACAACAAGCGGTGCTGATGGAGTCCTACGGCGCCCACTGCGTCTACATCACCGACTCTGGCGGCCGGCTCACCATGGGCGATGTCCGCGACCGCATGCGAGCGTATCGAGACGCATTGCAGCCGACCACGCAGATCGGCATTCACGCCCATCACAACCTCACCTTTGGTGTGTCCAACTCCGTGGTTGCCGTCGAAGAAGGCTGCTACCGGGTCGACGCATCACTCGCCGGAATGGGTGCGGGAGCCGGGAACTGTCCGATCGAAGCGTTCATCGCCGTAGCGAACCTCGAAGGCTGGTCGCACCGCTCCGACGTCGGAGCGCTCATGGACGCCGCCGAAGAGCTGGTCCGTCCGCTGCAGGACCGTCCGGTTCGAGTCGACCGGGAGACACTCACACTCGGCTACGCCGGCGTGTACTCGAGCTTCCTTCGCCACGCAGAATCTGCGGCGGAACAGTACGGGCTCGAAACCCGAGACATTCTCATGGAGCTGGGCGAACGCCGCATGGTCGGCGGCCAGGAAGACATGATCGTCGACGTGGCCCTCGATCTGCGCAAGGATCTCGACGCACACGAAGGAACGGTGACCTGATGGCCCGTATGGAACCGTTGCCGATCGAAGCGTGCGAGGATCCCGAGCTTCGGGCCACCATGGATCACTTCGTGAACACGCTCGGCTTCGTGCCCGGAAGCCTGCTCACCATGCAGCGTGTACCGGCCATCGCGAAGGCGACCGTGCAATTCAACAAGGCCGTCTTTGCTCCCGATGGTCGAGTGGATCTTGGCACCAAACGACTCATCGCGAACGCTGCCTCGGCTGCGGCCGGCTGTCAGTACTGTCGGGCCCACACCGCGGTGAGTGCGACCCGCCACGGCATTTCGGACGAGAAGGTCGAGGCGCTGTACGAATACCGAACCAGCGACCTCTTCGACGACCGGGAACGGGCGGCGATCGATTTCGCAATGGCAGCAGCGTCCGTCCCCAATGCGGTCACAGACGACATCTACGACACGCTCGCTCAGCACTGGGACGAGGAAGAGATCGTCGAGATCCTTGGTGTCGTCTGCATGTTCGGGGTCTTCAACCGCTGGAACGATTCAATGGCCACGACGCTCGAGGAGGAGCCACTCGAGACTGGCACCAGACTCCTCGGCCCAGCCGACTGGACCGTGGGAAAACACACCTGACTCAGGCGTTGGCGGCGCAGATCACGATGTTGTCCTGCCCACCCGGATTCCCGTCGACCCCGCGAAGCGCGAGCGATGTCACCTCGTTCACCGTTGCGAGGGCATCGAACCCGGTTCGCCGCCCAATGTCCTGCAGGTGATGACCCTGCACCGACGTTTCCGGACGACGGTAATGGCACCCGTCCACACCATCGGTGTACGCAAGCAGCAGCTCGCCGGGCTCGGCTTCGAAGCGGAAGGCCGTTCCGTGTCGCAGCGAGCCACGGTGAGCACTGACGAACTGGTGGTCGTGAGGGTTGGCTGGGAAGACGCTTCGGGTCGGGCCAACGATCGAGAGCGACGAGTCCCCGAAGGAGATTCCGAAGCCCCGGCGAGTGGCGCGGTCGTATACCGACACCATCAGTGTCGTTTCCGACTCGGTCATCGGGGGCTCGCCGTTTCGGAGGAATTCGATCATCTGGGCAAGATGATCGAGATCGGTTGGCCGAATCTTCGACCAGATCGTGTGCAACCGCTCGATGAGCATATGGCTGGACTCGGGCCCATAGTGGGCGTCGGCCACGGCCATCCCGACCCAGTCGGGCGCAGCCATCAGACAGCACGCGTCCTCGTTGTCGACCGTGCGGTCGTACTTGAACTGCTTGCTGGGTGAGTTCTGGTCGGCACCAACGCTGATCGCAGCCGCGGCGTGCGAACCAACAGCGGTCGCAGCAACCGCGCCGTAGTCGGGGTAGTCACGTCCGAGAAGGACGATCTTGCCGACTGTCAGGGGTACGGTGCTCACCACGTCAGACTATTGCCCGACCGCATCGATGGGGTTGAGGGCAGAACGGATTCGCTCAGTCGAGCGGAGCGCCGAACGGCTCTTTGGCCGTCTTGTAGCACTCGGAGTGGAAGTGCTCCACACGAAGCCACGTTCCCTTCTCGTACACGTTGCAGATCACCTGCTGGTGACGCATCTTCGCCTGGAACTTCACCCGTTCGCCGCATTCCATGCAGTCGACCTGGCTACCCGGTTCGACGAGTCGTGTCACGGCACGGCTCACCTTCTTGACCGGTTCGGTTTTCACAGCTGTAGCAGTCTTTGCCATACCTACCCATCGGCACCCATTGCTTGGAATTGAGGCGTCGGGAGAAGGAAGGTGCGAACGACTCAGCTCAGCAGGCCGTGCTCTCCGAGCATGTCGATGACCATGCCGGCCATGGCCTTTGGCTTGCCCATGCCGGGTTCCAGAACGAGGTCCGGGTCGACGGGAGCTTCGTAGGGATCGGAAATACCGGTGAAGTTCTCGATCTTGCCGGCGCGGGCCAGCTTGTAGAGACCCTTCGGGTCCCGGGACTCGGCCACATCGAGCGGCGTGTCCATGTAGACCTCGAAGAACGGCACGTCGGCCGCCTTGTGGATCTCGCGGGCCCGCTCACGGCCGGCCCGATACGGGCTGACCAGTGGAACAAGAGCCATCACACCTGCGTCGGCGAACAGTCGCGCCACTTCAGACACACGACGAACATTTTCGTTGCGGTCCTCGGCGGTGAAACCAAGGTCCCCGTTGATGCCGTGACGGAGATTGTCACCATCCAGCATGTACGTGGGTTGCTTGCGTTCGACCAGAAGTCGTTCGACCTGGACGGCCACCGTGGACTTGCCCGAGCCGGACAGTCCCGTGAACCAGATGGTCGCTCCGGCCAGGCCGAGGTGTTTCCAGCGCTCGGCCCGGTCGAAGTGTCCAGCGTGCCAGACGACGTTTTCGCTTGTGGCTTCAGCCATCGATTCGGCTCAGCCCTGCGTCTCGCCGAGGATCATGCCTGCGGCCACCGTGGCATTGGTTGCCTCGTCGATGAGCACGAAGCTGCCGGTTTCCCGGTTGCGACGGTACTCGTCGATGAACAGCGGCAGCGTCGAACGGAAGCTGATGCGACCGATCTCGTTGAGCTTGATCTCGGTTGCATCCTCATCCCGGTGAAGGGTGTTGATGTCGAGTCGGTAGTTGATGTCCTTGATCATGACGCGGGCAGCACGGGTGGTGTGCTTGATCGCATACTTCTTGCGAGGCGACAGCGTCTGCGTCTCGTCCATCCAGCAGACCATGGCGTCGACGTCCTGTGTGACGACCGGCTGGTTGTTGGGACGGCAGATCATGTCTCCACGGCTGATGTCGATCTCGTCTTCCAGACGGACGGTGACGGCCATGGGAGCGAATGCCTCGTCGACCGGTCCTTCGAACGTGTCGATGGACTTGATCGTGGACTCGAAACCACTGGGCAGCACGACGACATCGTCGCCCGGCTTGAGCACACCACCGGCAACGGTGCCGGCGTATCCGCGGTAGTCGTGGTACTCGTCGCTCATGGGACGGATCACGTACTGCACGGGGAAGCGCACGTCGACCATGTTGCGGTCGGACGCGGTGTGGATCGTTTCGAGATGGGTCAGCAGCGGCGGACCTTCGTACCACGGCATGTTTGCAGACTTGTCGACGACGTTGTCACCGGCGAGTGCAGACACGGGGATGAAGGACAGGTCGGGAACCTCGAGGCGCATGGCGAACTCGCGGAACTCTTCCTTGACCTTGTTGAACGCCGCCTCGTCGTAGTCGACGAGGTCCATCTTGTTCACGCAGACGACGATGTGCGGGATACGCAGCAGCGACGCAATGAAGCTGTGGCGACGGCTCTGCTCGATGACACCGTTGCGGGCGTCCACGAGGATCAGCGCAACGTCGGCGGTCGAGGCGCCCGTCACCATGTTGCGGGTGTACTGGGTGTGACCCGGTGTGTCCGCAATGATGAACTTGCGCTTCGGCGTGGCGAAGTAGCGATAGGCGACGTCGATGGTGATGCCCTGCTCGCGCTCGGCGCGCAGCCCATCGGTGAGCAACGCCAGGTTGACGTACTCGGAGCCCATCTTCTCGGAGGTCTTCTCGACCGCTTCCATCTGATCTTCGAAGATGGACTTCGTGTCATAGAGGAGACGGCCAATGAGGGTGGACTTGCCGTCGTCGACGGAGCCCGCTGTTGCGAATCGAAGGATCTCGGACATTAGAAGTAACCCTCTTTCTTGCGGTCTTCCATGGCAGCCTCGGACACACGGTCGTCGGCTCGGGTGGCCCCGCGTTCGGTCTGACGGGTGGCGGCAACTTCGTCGATGATCTTCTCGACGGTGTCGGCACCCGACTCGACGGCACCGGTGATGGTGATGTCTCCGACGGTGCGGTAGCGCACGACTTCTTCGTACACGTTCTCGCCTTCCATGCGCTCGACGAAGTCGTTCGCGGCGAGGAGCATGCCGTCTCGTTCGAACACGTCGCGCTTGTGGGCGAAGTAGATCGAGGGAATCTCGATGCCGTCATCGGCGATGTACTGCCAGATGTCGAGCTCGGTCCAGTTGGAGATTGGGAACACACGGATGTGCTCACCCATCTTGATCCGACCGTTGTAGAGGTTCCAGAGCTCGGGGCGTTGGGCCTTGGGGTCCCACTGACCGAAGTCGTCGCGGAACGAATACACACGTTCTTTGGCTCGGGCCTTTTCCTCGTCTCGGCGGGCGCCGCCGAAGAGTGCGTCGAAACGGTGCTCCTCGATGGCGTCGAGAAGGGTCGTGGTCTGCAGCCGGTTACGCGATGCACGCGCTCCGGTCTCCTCCACGACCTTTCCTGCGTCGATGGTGTCCTGCACCTTGGCCACGATCAACCGTGCGCCCACCTCGGCGGTGCGACGGTCGCGGAAGTCGATGACTTCCTGGAAGTTGTGGCCTGTGTCGACGTGGAGAACTGGATACGGAATCTTGGCTGGCGAGAATGCCTTCTCTGCCAGCCGCAACATCACGATGGAGTCTTTGCCTCCAGAGAACATGAGCGCGGGGTTCTCAAACTCCGACGCCACCTCTCGCATGATGTGAATGGATTCCGCTTCGAGTTCCCTCAGATGGGACAGCTCGTAGGTCATGATGCTGGTAGCTCCTCTGCACCGAATGTTCATGGTCTTCATCGGCTCGCCGATACAGACCCTTAGCAAACACTCCGTCGGATTTGGTTGGTCGATGTACCTTCCCGTCCGGCACGAATCCTAGGTTGGAAATTCCCATGACTGTTGTGACCCATGACGACCATCTTGAAGCGGCACGCCTCGCGACCGCAGCGGGTGAACTTCTCGTCCAGATCCGTGCGGAATTGACCGCCGAGGGTGTCGATTCGAGCACGCTGAAGGATGAAGGCGATCGTCGTTCGCACGAGTTCCTGATGGAAGAGATCCGCAAGGTTCGTCCCGACGATGCCATTTTGTCCGAAGAGGGCGCCGATGATCTCGCCCGACTCGATGCCGAACGAGTGTGGATCATCGATCCCGTCGACGGCACCCGCGAGTTCTCCGAAGTCCCCCGCACCGACTGGGCCGTGCATGTCGCCATGGTCGTCGGCGGCGAGCCCGTCGTTGGAGCGGTTGCGCTTCCCGGCCTGGGTCTGACGCTCTCCACAGCCAACCCGCCGACCATCGCCGA
>CAZFBD010000026.1:0-1420 GCA_964517125.1 uncultured Acidimicrobiales bacterium | reverse complement strand
CGGTTCACCCATGCGCTCGGTTCAAACATCGGACCGGAGCACGACATCCCCGCTCCCGACATCGGCTCGAACGCCCAGGCCATGGTCTGGATGATGGACACCTACCTCAACGCTGGCGGAAACGGCGACCGGCAGAACACGCGTCGGGTCGTCACCGGCAAGACCATCGAGACCGGCGGTTCGGTCGGCCGCGACAAGGCCACCGGACAGGGCGCAGCGTTTGTGCTGGCTCACCACTTCGAACAAATCAACCGAGACCTTCGCGGCACGACTGCCGCCATCCAGGGGTTCGGCAACGTGGGCGAGCATTGCTCCCGAGCCATGGCTCGTATGGGTGTCACGATGACACACGTCGCCGACCACACCGGCGCAATCATGAACGGTCACGGAATCGACCCGGAGAAGCTCTGGGAGCACACGTCACGCACGGGCGGTGTCGGTGGCTTCGACGACGCCGACGAGATCAACGTCGAGGAGTTCTTCGCCGCCGACGTGGACATACTCGTGCCCGCCGCAATCGAAAACCAGATCACGGCTGAGCGTGCGCCAGAGGTCCGGGCGTCGGTCGTCGTGGAAGGTGCGAACGGACCAACGAGCGTCGAGGGTGAACGGATCCTCATCGAACGCGGCATCGAGATCCTTCCGGACGTCCTTGCCAATGCAGGCGGTGTGACCGTCTCCTACTTCGAGTGGCTCCAGAACAAGATGAGTGCCCGCTGGCGTCTCGCCCAGGTCGACGACGAACTGCGTCGCTACCTGTGGGAAGCCGCAGATCAGATCGAAGAAGAAAAGAAGCGCCTGGCCTGCAGCCGCCGCGAGGCCGCCTACGCCGTCGCCCTCAACCGAATCGGCACCGTCTTCGAACAACGCGGCATCTGGCCGTAACTCGCCGACAATCGTCGGCTCCGCCTCCTCTGCGGACTGCCGGAGGCCCACATCCGTCGCTCGTCCCTCGCTCCTGGGGAGCTGGCGATCCCTTCGTGCGTATACCCGCTCCCGCGTTCACTGGCCCCTGACCCGTTGTCGCCGCATTGGGGTCTGACCCCATTGTGAGCGGTTGCGCGCGGTGGGTGAACGTCGAGTGCCCCGGCCATTGGCCGGGGCACTTTCGTCTTTCTTGTTGTTCCGGGCCTGGCCCGTGGTCAACTCAGAATTGGTTCATGGTGTTCTTGCCGCCGCCAGCCTTGAGGGCCTGGTCGCCAGAGAAGTACTCCTTGTGGTCGTCGCCCATGTTGGAGCCGGCCATGTCCTGGTGCTTCACCGTGGCGATGCCCTGACGGATCTCCTGGCGCTGTACACCGGCAACGTAGGCGAGCATGCCTTCCTTGCCGAAGTAGCCCTTGGCCAGGTTGTCCGTGGACAGCGCAGCCGTGTGGTACGTCGGAAGCGTGATCAGGTGATGGAACATGCCGGCGTCGCG
>CAZFBD010000025.1:7782-55914 GCA_964517125.1 uncultured Acidimicrobiales bacterium | reverse complement strand
GTGCGCGGGATCGGGCTGTGACCGATATGCGTCAAGGACTCGGTGGCCGGTGTCGGTCGTGGCGTCGGGTGTACACGTGCAACAACCCACGTGAGTTGTCGGCCAGATCAGCTACGACTCGTTGGCCTACACTCGCCTGGGCTGAGGGCTGCGCCGCCGACTCGGGGTTTCGATAGGTTGGCGCGCCATGGACGCTGCTGATCGCTCGAAGGACTTTCCCATTGGTGCGTCCATCACCGTGGCCGACCTGACCTCCAGCCCGTATGAGGCGCTTGCGGCACTGCGGGCCGAAGAACCGGTGTCGTGGATCCCGGCGCTGAACGGCTGGTTCATCACCCGACGGGATCTGGCGGTCGAAGCCATGCGCGACGCCGACGCCTTCACTGTCGACGACCCACGGTTCACGACCGGTGCCGTCATAGGCGAATCGATGCTCTCGCTCGACGGACCCGAACATGAACGTCATCGCCAGGCGTTCGCCGGTCACTTCCGGCCGACCGTCATACGCGAACGGTTCGAGCAGAATCTGCACGTCGTCGCAGTTGACCTGGTCGCCGGGTTCGCTGCCGATGGTCGTGCCGAACTGCGAACGGCGTTGGCCGGCCCGATGGCCGTCGACACGATCAACCGGTTCCTGGGTCTGTCGAATGTGGACCCATCACTCGTTCTCGACTGGTACGTGCACATTGCCCAGGCGATCGTCGGGCTCACGCTCGGCGAGCCGGTGGGAACGAAGGGCCAGGATGCCATCGCCCAGATCCATGAGCGCGTGGCCGCGACCCTGGCTGACGGTTCGTCGGAGACGCTCGCTGCCATGTCGGCCGAGCAGATTCTGCGGCCCGAAGAGCTACCGACCGCAGTTGCCGTCGTCATGTTCGGGGCCATCGAGACCTCCGAAGGCATGACGGCGAACCTCCTGTGGCATCTGCTATCGAACCCGGGCGTATTCCAACGGGTGTTGGCCGACCGGTCGCTGCTGGGTCCGGCCATGGAGGAGTCGTTGCGACTGGAACCCGCGGCAGCAGTCATCGATCGGTACACCACCCGCGATGTCTCCATCGGCGGCGTGGTCATCCCCGAACGCGAGCTCGTCACGATTTCGTTGCTGTCAGCCAACCGCGATGCCGGGGTCTTCGTCGACCCCGATCGTTTCGACATCGATCGTGACAATCTGCGGCAACACGTCACGTTCGTACAGGGTCCACACGGATGTGTCGGCCTGCACCTCGCTCGCCTCGAAACGTTGGCAGCGGTTGGTGCGGCTCTGGATCTGCTCCCAGGGCTGACACTCGACGCATCGGCCACGACGGCCCCGGAAGGACTCATCTTCCGCAAGCCCGCATCGGTGACCGCCACGTGGGACGCATCTGCCTGAGGTTCAGGTAAGACCCTTTCCGCGGTCTTTCGGCCACGCGTGGTGTGCTGTTGGCATGCAACCCGTGTCGGCCAACTCCTCGAGCTTTCGCAATGGCGCGCTCTTCGGGATGCTCGTTTCGCTGACCCTCTGGGCCACGGTGTTCGGCGGCGCAGATTCGGGGCCGCTCAACCAGCTGCTGCGCACACCGGGGCTCGACAAGGTCGGCCACGTCGTCCTCTATGGCGGGCTCACAGCCCTCGCAATTGCCGGCACCGGTGATCGTCGTGTTCTGCGATTCGTTCCGCTCTGGCCATCGGTGTTCTTCACCTTGAGTCTGCTCGACGAGTTCCGTCAGCGAACGGTGCCAGGGCGGGACTTCAGCCGGGACGACATGATCGCGAACCTGCTGGGTGTCTCGCTGGGCTGGGTCGCTGGCCGTATCTGGCAGCGACTGGAGCGCCGCGCCGGATAGGCCGTTTCGTTCAACGCACGACCGTCATGACCGACGGAACGGTGTAGAGAACGAAGGAGCACGGTCCATGGCGGGACACCGGGGCGACGAATCCGTACAGCAGCGAGCACAACGGTTGCGCGAACAGCGGGCCGCGGCTGCGCCCCCAGCTGCCGTCGTTTCCGCTCTTGAAGCGGCGGCCGCATCAGCTCCCGAAGAGCAGCCAGACGCCGGGAATGTGCCCAGGCAGGGTGAGGTTTCGGCAGCGCCAGTCCCAGAGGCCTCTCCGCCGATCGCTCCACAAGCACCTGCACCTCCGGCCGAGCAGAGTCCGTCAGCGGCAACTCCAACTGCGCCCTCGCCGTCGGCGTCGGCGGCGACCGAGTCGTACCTGCGGCTCGAGGATGACGGAACGCGGTTGGCCGAGATTCAGAGCCGTCTGGACGAGTCGCCTCGCTGGGGTCGTGCCGTTCGCCCGGCCCGTATGCGGATGCGCCGACAGCTTGCCGGCCTTGTTGCCGTGGTGGCGATTGCCGCCGTTGCTGCCGGATCATTTCTGTCGGAACCACACGAGCCCGAGAGCCTGGCCTTCGCCGAGCCGACCACCACAACCACTGCTGTAGACAACATTGGCACGCCGCTCACCGACGACGAGATCGTGGAGCGTCTCGTCCGTCATCGGCTGGAGAGCTCGAATCGGGGAATCGATCGCGTGTCGTCGGTCGAGTTCGACGGTGACGACCGCCTGCTCGTGACGTGGGCGGTGAACAGCAACCTCACCGACACGTCGATCAAGATCGATGCGTGGCTCGATGTTCTGCAGATCCTTCTCGCTGTTGAGGAAGCGGGAGTCGACCACAACGGTGTCGACGTCACCGGCACGTTCGAAATCGAGGAGGCGGGGGAGCGGTCCGAGGTCGACGTGATCCGAGCGTCGTACGACCGGAGCCTGCTCGACGCCGTCGACGTGGCCAGCTTCGACGGTGGTGACATCCTCACCCTCGCCGACAGCACGTTCATCCACCCGTCGTTCTCGACCGACTGAAACCCGTTTGGTACATGAAGTACCAAACGGGGTCAGACCCCTAACCGGCTCTCGGGGTCTGACCCCTGGCGTTTTGCGGAAATCGGTTGCGGTGGGGGAGTGAGCGCGCGAGCCTTGGTGCACGGAGCGCTGTGTCGCTTCGGCTCTTGCAGGTGAGTGAGCCTGCCGGTTCTTGGCCTTGGGCCCGTTGTTGAACAACGAGAGACAACCACCATGTATGTCGTGCACCATGCACACCTGTCCATCCTCTCCGCGCTTGCGCATCTGCGAGATCGGCTACGTCAACGAGGCGACCGGGGGCAGTCCACGGTCGAATACGCTCTGCTCCTGCTTGGGGCCGCGACGATCGCGTTGATCGTCGTCACCTGGGCTTCGGGGACCGGCAAGATCGGCGAGCTGTTTGACTCGGTTGTCGATTCCATCCTGGGCGACGTCTGATGCGGCGGCTGCGGGAGGATCGGGGGCAGGCCACTGTGGAACTGGCGCTGGTCCTCCCGTTGCTGTTCCTGTGTGCGGCGCTGCTCGTGCATCTGGGCGTGGCGCTGGTGACGCAGCTTGACCTGGAACGCATGGCTCGCGAAGGAGCCCGGGCAGCTGCTGTCGAACCGGAGAACGCCACCGCAGAAGCGAATGCGGCGGTTGCACGGGCGAGCGACCGAGCCGCGGTGGTCCTGGTCTCGATGGATGCCGAATTCGTGACGGTCGAAGTCCGGACCGAGGTGGCGTTCGTGCCGTTGCTCGGCGCCGCCGGAGCACGCACGCTCACCGCCGACGCCACCATGCGCCGGGAAGACCTGCTCAATCCGTAGCCGCGCCACCACAGTTACCCGTCGATCAACCAGAATTGCAGCCGGCCGATTCACACGACGCCCCCCGTTTGCCGATAGGACCGCCATGGATTTCTCCGTTGTTCGCGCTCGCACCATCGCGACCGCACTGCTCCTGGCACTTGTTGCCACAGCCTGCACCAGTGGCGAGACGAACTCGACCACGACCACGTTGGCTCCCGAAGCCACCCCGGACTCGGTTGCACTCTCGGACCTCGAGACTGCCCCGGACGCCGAGGTGGACGAAACCCCCACGCCACCAATCGGGCTGACCGTGATCAACACGAGTGACGGGGCGATCGAACTGGCATGGGAAGACTCCCGCTCCGACGACGTCACCGGCTACGAAATCACCCGCGTCGGCCGCACGGGAACCACCGAACGCTTCGAAGTCGCAGGCAACAGCTTTGTCGACAGCGGCCTCGAGGACGGCGAGATCTTCAGTTACAACGTCGCCGCAATCGCACCAGCCGGAAAGAGCGAACGCAGCGAGAGCGTCTCGGCGCAGGTCGGCGTGGACTCCAACCCGCCAACCACCCCCGGACGGCCCCGCATCATCGAAGGCGAAGTCGCCTCGGTCGCCATCGAATGGGAACCATCCCGAGACATCTCCGGACTGGCCGACTACGTGGTTCGTCGCACGGTCGACGGCGTGACCGAAGAACTCAGCGCCACCGATGCGCAGTTCCTGGACGACATCGAACCCGGCATCATTGCCTCCTACGCGGTCGCTGCCGTCGATGTGAACGGCAACGAGTCCGAGACGAGCCGCAGCATCACGGTGCTCACCGGACGCACGAGCAGCCGACTCCTCATCGTCGTGTCGCAACAGGCAGACCCCGCGGCCGACGTCAACACCAATCGCCTCTACACCGACCTGCTCGATGCCGGGTACGTGGTGAGCTGGTTCGAAGACGACGTGTTCGATGCAAACGTGACCGACAGCGGCGACACCGTGCTCCTGCTTGGTGATGTCGAGGGCGAAGGCTTCGACTGGAACATCTTTGGCACCGACGCCACGATCATCGGGCTGAAGTCGATGTTCGTGCAGGCGGGTGGCATCACCGAGTTCCCGCCGAAGCTCGACCGGACCGCGCAGCTTGACTACACGCCACCGACCGGCGATGAGCGCGAGGTCATCCTGACCAACACCGCCCGCCCGAAGCCAGTGGTCATCATTCCTCCCAATGAGCAGGTGCCAGAGCTCGAGATCTGGGGTCGCGTCACGTGGGACAACACGATTGCGGTCGCCGGTCTCATTCCCAAGGGTGATCTGCTGGCAAACGACAAGGAAGCGCCCGGTTGCCGGGCCTTCTTCCCCGGGAACGCCGGCAGTCTGGGCGAACAGACCGAGGATGCCTGGGCGCTGCTGTACGAGTTCGTTGACGGCGTGGAGCAGGCCTGCGCCTAGCGCCAGCCGGGTCAGTCGAGAATCTGGTCGAGCAGCGCCACCGCTGCGTGCTTGTCGAGCGGCTCATTGCCGTTGCCGCACTTGGGCGACTGCACACACGACGGGCAGCCGTCGGTGCAGGCACATGCCCGAATGGCATCGCGGGTTGCGGCGAGGTGCCGGTCCTTCTCGGCGAAGCCGAGCTCGGCAATGCCTGAGCCGCCGGGGTGAGCGTCGTAGATGAAGATGCATGGCCCACCGGCACCCGCATGCCATGGCGTGGAGACGCCACCCACGTCCCAACGGTCGCAGATGGTGAACAGCGGCAACATGCCAATGCCAGCATGTTCGGCAGCGTGCAACGCCCCCGGGACCTGCGCGGCCTCGACGCCGGCCCGTTCGATGACGCTGGTGGGGATGACGTACCAGAACGACCTGGTCCGCAGCGTGGACGGTGGAAGTTCCAGGGTTTCGTTGGCGAGGATGCGGCGGCTGCGAACCTCGCGTCGTTGGAAGCCGGTGACCTGGCTGGTGACCTCGACCGCTCCCAGATGGACGCCCACCGGGCCGAGCATTGCCTCAGCATCGGAGTCGACGACCGTGATGTCGACCCGGGTGCGAGCCTGGGTGTACTCGAGGCCGTCGGCGTCCTCGACCGTGGCAACGTGGTCGTCCATGTCCAGGTCGACGACCCGGTAGGGGCGGCCCTGATGCAGGTACACGGCACCGGGATGGACGACGGAGAAGGCACGCGATGCGTCGACGGTGCCGATGAGCGTGCCCCGCTTGTTGGCAATGCGGATTTCGTTGGCGCTACCGGTGCGCAGGCCGATGTGCCGGCTGGGGCGACCGGTTCCGGCATAGACGGCGAGCGGCGTGCCGGTGCCGGATGGCTTGAGGAGAATGGTGTCGTCGAGCACGAGATCGCGGATGCCCTCGTCGAGCGAATCTCCCCAGTAGGCATCGTCGGTGTGGGCGATGGGTTTCTCGAATGCAGCGCACGCCAGGTGCGGGCCCAGGATGAACGGGTTGGTGGGGTTGATGACCGCCGTCTCGGGAGTGCGATGCAGGAGCTCATCGGGGTGGCTCATGATCCACTGATCGAGCTGATCGTCGCCAGCCACGAGCACGGCCGCCGAACTCTGTTGACCGCGCCCGGCCCGACCGATCTGCTGCCACATGGAGGCGACCGTGCCCGGAAAGCCGTTGAGGACGCAGGCGTCGAGGCCGCCGACATCGACGCCGAGCTCCAGCGCTGAGGTTGCGACCACACCCTTGAGCGAGCCGTTGAAGAGTTCGTGTTCGATCTGGCGACGCTCGCCGGGCAGGTATCCGGCCCGGTAGGCCCGCACCTGGCCGTCCTGGCCCTTGGGCATGCGGGAATCGATGTCGCCGGTGACGAGTTCGGTGCCCTTGCGGCTTCGGCAGAACACGATGGTGCGGTGGCCTTCGCGCATGAGTTGTGCCGCCACGCTGGCGGCTTCGGTGTTGGCCGAAGTGCGCAGACCCTTGGCTTCGTCGAGCAGGGGAGGGTTCAGCAGCGCAATGGTGCGTTCGCCGCGTGGCGAACCGTCGTTGCTCACAGCCGTGACCGGTAGACCGCACAGCTCGGTTGCCAACCGCTCTGGTTCGCCAATTGTGGCCGAGGTGAAGATGAAGGTGGGGCTGGCGCCGTAGTGGTCGCACAGGCGGCGCAGACGCCGCAGCACATGGGACACGTGCGTGCCGAAGACGCCACGCAACACGTGGAGCTCGTCGATGACGACGTACTGCAGTCGGCTGAAGAAGGTGGACCACCGGTCGTGTCCGGGGAGCAGCGCCGCGTGGAGCATCTCGGGGTTGGTGAGCACGACGTTTGCCGTGGACCGGACCCATTGGCGCTGTTCGGGGGTGGAGTCGCCGTCGTAGGTACCGGGCACGATGCCGGGGAAGCCCAGGCTTGCGAACGCCCGGAGCTGGTCCTGGGCGAGCGCCTTCGTGGGGAAGAGCATGAGCGAGGTGCTCGTGGGCCCGGCTTCGGCGATGGGGATCTGGTAGCAGCGGGATTTGCCCGAGGCGGTGCCGGTGGCGATGACGACCGATTCGCCGTCACGGATCAGGTCGATGGCCGTGGCCTGGTGGGTCCACAGTTGTTCGACGCCGAGCTGTTTGGCGACCTCGGGTTGCAGCGGTTCGCGGGTGCGGGCGTAACGGGCCTCGCGTGGTGGCTGGCGTTCCACATGGACGACGCGGCCGTCTTCGCGGAGGACATCGAGCACGGCGTCGAACCCGGCGTGGTCGAGCAGTTCGACGTGATCGCGCAGGTCGATGACGTCGGCGCTGGTGTCGCCGGGAGGTGTGGGCCCCGGGTCGTGATCTGGCAACGGGCCAGCGGCGGAGGCAGCATCGGCCGCTGCCGTGGTCGGTGACGGCGTGGTCACGCCACCGATCGGAGCCTCTGCCAATGCCATGGCGCCATGTTACGCGCCCCCACTGACAGCCCACGGCACACCCAAGGTGCCTGGCACCTTGACGCCAAAACGAGCCTGGCACCTTTGATATATCAACTGTCGATCAGCGACTGGATCTGGCCGTCCTGGCGCTCCAGATGTCGTTCGCGGAAGAAGATGAAGAGGCCGGTGCTGACCACGATCCCGATGCCGAGCCACTGCAGGCCGCCGGGGAAATCGTTGAACACCACATACCCCAACACGGTTGCCGAGACGATCTCCAGGTAGTTGAAGGGGGCGAGTACCGCTGCCGGCGCCAGCGAGAACGCGATGACGATCAGCACATGGGCAATGGCGGAGATGACCCCAATCATGGCCAGCAGCGTGAACTGCTGGCCCGAGTCGGGCGCGGTGAAGCTGTAGTCCTCGAACTCGACGGTCTCGCCCACCAGAATCGCCAGCGAGATGAGGATGCCGGCGCCGGTGGCCGACCAGATCTGCATCGTGAGCGGGTGATCGGCTCCGCCGAAACGGCGGGTGAAGATGAGGTATCCGGCGAACAGCAGCGCAGCAAGCAATGGCAGGAGCGACACGGCGCCAAACAGCTCGTAGCTGGGCTGAACAACAAGGAGCGAGCCGCCAAAGCCGATCACCGCAGCGATCCTTCGGGGCCAGCCGACGTGCTCCCGCAGGAAGATGGCGGTGAGGGCAAGCAACAACATCGGTTCCACGAAGAACACCGCGATCGAATCGGCGAGCGGCATGTATTTCACCGCCACGAAGAAGGCGAGTGTCGAGCCGCCATGCAAGGCGCCCCGGACCAGATGCACCCACATCGACGACGGTCGCAGCGCCGGACTGTCGGACCGAAGGCGGCGCCACAGCACCACGGTCCCCACGAGCAGAATGAGCTGAGCGATGAACCGGCCCAGCGCCACGCTGCTCGGGGCCATGCCGTCCTCACTCAGGATCTTCGCCAGCGCATCCATGCCGGGGATGAGCACCATGGCCACGAGCATCAGGCTCATTGCTCGAACGACGGGTGCGCTGGTCACCGTGGAGTTCTAGCGCACCCGCACGCAGGAGGTCTCAGGCGCCAGTTCCACCAGAAGGTGCCTGGCACCTTGACGCATGATGGTGCCAGGCACCTTTGGGGTGAGTGTGCTTGCGGGGAGGGGCCGGGGATAGCGTGGGTTGGTGCAGATCGGGACCCGCGTCACCACGAATGGAGACTGGTCGATCACGCACGTCGTCGGAGATCTCGACATGGCCAGCGCCCCCGCACTTCGGGCGACGGCCATACAGCAGCTCGACGATGGCTGGACCGACCTGGTCCTCGACCTCACCGGCTGCGACTTCATCGACTCCACCGGGCTCGGTGTGATCGTGGGATTGCTGCGCCGTGTCCGTACCCGCGGCGGCACGCTCGAGCTCGTTGTGCCCCTCGCCGAACAGCGGCACATCTTCGAAGTCTGCGACCTCGATCGCATCTTCACGTTGCATGACCGTGTCGAGGCTGTAACCGCAGGTGTTGGCGCCGATGGGAACACCACATGACCACCGGCGACGAAGTGATTCTGCGGGTCCCCGCCAAATCCGACTACGTCGCGCTCGTGCGCGTGGTGCTCGCCGCAGCCGCATCGATCGACCCCGACTCCCGCGACGACCGGATCGACGACCTGCGTGTCGCCGTTTCCGAAGCGGTCACCAACGCGGTCGAATCCCACCACCTGAACGGCACCGACAGCCGCATCGAGGTTCGCTGCCTGACCGTGAACCATCAGGTCGAGGTCACCGTCCGCGACCGCGGGCCCGGCTTCGACCCCGACGATGTCATCGAAGCGCCCGACGCCGAAGCGCCCGACCGACTCTTCTTCGAGAGCGGCCTTGGCCTTCCACTCATGCGTCGGCTCGTTGACCGCACCGACATCGAGACGGGCGACGACGGCACACTCGTCCGGCTCGTCATCGACACCTCGGCCGAACCCAGCTGACCATGAGCTTGTCGTCCGCTGATCGCACCCTGCACGACACTTGGCGAAAATCCGGGTCGCGACGACCCGGACATGGCACCCATCCGCCAGACTGTTCCCCGACGATTTCACCAGCAGAGGATTCCCGTTGAGCGGCAATGCCCCACCACCATCCAAGCTGACCTGGATCGGCTCCGACCGGCGTCTGGCCCGGCGCCTCGGCCGACCCGTGCTGAAGTTCATGGAGATCGAAGCCGCCTCCGGCATCGTTCTCGTCATCGCAACCATCATTGCGCTCGTCTGGGCGAACTCGCCGTGGAGCGGCTCGTACCACGATCTGCTCGACCTGCACCTCGTCATCGAATTCGGCAGCCTGCACATCCTCGACGAGTCGGTCGAGCACCTCATCAACGACGGCCTGATGGCCATCTTCTTCTTCGTGGTCGGCGTGGAGATCAAACGTGAGCTCGTCGCCGGCGAGTTGCGCGACCCCCGGGCCGCCGCGCTGCCGTCGATCGCCGCCATCGGCGGCATGGTCGTGCCTGCTGGCCTCTATTTCTTGTTGAACACCTCATCGCCGGAAGCCGACGGCTGGGGCATTCCCATGGCCACCGACATTGCGTTCGCCCTGGGTGTCATGTCGCTGCTGGGCAAGCGGGTACCGACCGAACTGAAGCTGTTCCTCCTCACGCTCGCCATCGTCGACGATGTTGGCGCCATCGCCGTGATCGCCATCTTCTACACGGCCAGCATTCACATGGCCTGGCTGCTCATCGCGATCGGCCTGCTCGTGGCGGTCTTCGTGGCCCAGAAGGTGAAGATCTGGTACACGCCGCTGTACGTGATCGTGGGCATCATCATCTGGTACGCCGTGCTGGAGTCGGGCATCCACGCCACGATCGCTGGTGTTGCCCTGGGCTTGTTGACACCGGCCACGCCGTTGTTGAGCAAGGTCGATCGTGACGAGCTCGAAGGAACGGTCGTGGACCCCGACGATCTGAATGCCGGCCAGGTCAGGCGGACGTCGCTCTACGTCCGCGAGTCGGTGTCGGTGGCGGAGCGCATGGAGACGCTGATCCACCCGTTCTCGAGTTTCGTGATCCTGCCGGTCTTTGCACTCGCCAACGCTGGCATTGCGCTCTCATCCGAGAGCATTTCCGATGCGGCAACGTCGAACGTGACCCTGGGAATCATCCTGGGACTCGTGGTCGGAAAGACTGTCGGTGTCACGTTTGCTGCGTGGATCGCCGTGAAGTCGGGGCTCTGTACGCTGCCGCGAAACGTGACCTGGTCCATGGTGGTTGCGGTCGCCATGATGGCCGGCATCGGCTTCACCGTGGCGTTGTTCATCACCGGTCTGGCATTCGACGGCGACGAGTTCGCACTGCTCGATACGCAGGCTCGCATGGGCATCCTGATGGCCTCGCTGTTGGCAGCGGTGATCGGCGGGTTCCTGCTGGCCCGGGCCACGAAAGAGACCGCCGACGAGCTCGTCGAGACCAGCTGACTCACGGTGCGCAGCGGGGTGAATTCGCCCAATCTGCGCATCACACGGGCCGCTCGGTTCTCGGTTCCGGCCGAAGTTCGCACTACGCTCACGGCTTCACCTGTCCTCGAACACTGCGGTCGCAGGTGACGTGAGTCGCCCCCCGTGGCTCGTTTGATTTCTGAAGCACATGTCTAAGGTGAAGCTGTGACAGCACTCGTGATCGTGGAGAGCCCTGCCAAAGCGAAGAAGATTGCCGAGTACCTCGGCGACGACTTTCTGGTCGAGTCTTCGATTGGCCATATTCGGGATCTCCCCCGCAATGCCGCCGACGTTCCCGCCGCCTACAAGGGCGAGTCGTGGAGCCGGATGGGCATCGATGTCGACAATGACTTCAAGCCGCTTTATGTGGTCTCTCCGGACAAGAAGGATCAGATCAAGAAGCTGAAGTCCATGTTGAAGGAGAGCGACGAGCTCTATCTCGCAACGGATGAGGATCGCGAGGGAGAGGCCATTGCGTGGCATCTGCTCGAGGTGCTGAACCCGCAGGTTCCCGTGAAGCGCATGGTGTTCCACGAGATCACGAAGAAGGCGATTCTCGAGGCGCTCGAGAGCCCCCGTGAGCTGGACCGTCACCTGGTCGATGCGCAGGAAGCTCGCCGCATGCTGGACCGTCTCTACGGCTACGAGGTGTCCCCCGTGCTGTGGAAGAAGGTCATGCCCCGGCTGTCGGCCGGTCGCGTGCAGTCTGTGGCCACCCGAATCGTGGTCGAGCGTGAGCGTGAGCGCATGGCGTTCATCCGGGCCGGCTACTGGGACCTGGAGAGCGAGTTCGCCGTGAAGGGTGAGGTCGCCAAGGGTGAGCCCAAGGCGTTCACCGCCAAGCTGCTCGAGCTCGATGGCAAGCGTGTGGCGTCCGGCAAGGACTTCGGCGACGACGGCCGGCTGGCCAAGGCCGATTCGGTTGTGGTGCTCGACGAGACCGGAGCAAACGGTCTGGTCCAGGCGCTCGACGGTGCCGACTTCGCCGTCCGCTCGGTCGAACCCAAGCCGTACCGCCGCCGCCCGGCCGCCCCATTCATGACCTCCACGTATCAGCAGGAGGCCGGCCGCAAGCTCGGAATGAGCTCGGCCATGGCCATGCGTGGAGCCCAGGGTCTGTACGAAAAGGGCTACATCACCTACATGCGTACCGACTCGACCACGCTGTCGCAGACGGCGCTCGATGCGGCTCGCTCGGTCATCAAGAGCCAGTTCGGAGAGAAGTTCCTCCCGGACGAGCCTCGTGTGTACAACACGAAGTCGAAGAACGCACAAGAGGCCCACGAGGCCATCCGTCCCGCCGGCGACACCTTCATGACGCCCGAGCAGGTGGCGAAGGAAGTTCCGAAGTCCGAAGCCCGCGTGTACGAACTCATCTGGAAGCGCACCGTTGCGTCGCAGATGACCGACGCAACCGGCGAGACCGTGTCGGTCCGTGTTGGGGCCACGGCAAGCGACGGCCGCGACGCCGAGTTCTCGGCCTCGGGCACGATCATCAGCCACCAGGGATTCCGGGCGGCGTACATCGAAGACACCGACGGTGCCGCCAACGACGAGGCCGACGGCGGCCAGCTGCCCGCACTCGCCGTGGCCGATGCGCTCGACTCCAGCGCCATCGCCGCAAGCGGCCACGAAACCCAGCCTCCGGCTCGGTACACCGAAGCGTCGCTCGTGAAGAAGATGGCGGAGCTCGAGATCGGTCGTCCGTCCACGTACGCCTCCATCATGGGCACCATCCAGGACCGTGAATACGTGTGGAAGAAGGGCTCCGCGCTCATCCCGTCGTTCACCGCGTTCTCCGTGGTCAGCCTGCTGGAACAGCACTTCCCCGACCTGGTCGACTACGACTACACCCGTCGCATGGAACAGGACCTCGACTCCATCGCCGGCGGTACTGGCGAGGCCATTCCGTGGCTGCAGAAGTTCTACTTCGGTCAGGAAGACACACTGGGGCTCAAGACGAAGGTCGATGAGCGATTGGGCGAGATCGACGCTCGCGCCGTCAACTCCATCCCGCTCGGTGTCACCGAGGACGGCGAGATGGTCGTTGCCCGAGTGGGTAAGTTCGGCCCCTACGTGCAGCGGGGCGAAAGCGACACTGCGTCCATCCCCGACGACATCCCGCCCGACGAGCTCACGATCGATCGTGCCGTCAAGTACATCGAAGACGCGGCCAAGGGTCCGAAATCGCTCGGCCAGGATCCGGTCACGAGCATGGACGTGTACGTCATGACCGGTCGCTTCGGCGACTACGTGCAGCTCGGCGAAATGGTCGACGGCGAAGACAAGCCCAAGCGGGCGTCGCTGTTCAAGTCCATGACCACCGAGACCATCACCCTCGACGAGGCACTGCAGCTCCTTGCGTTGCCGCGTGTGGTTGGTGCCGACCCGGCCGACAACCAGGAAATCACGGTGCAGAACGGCCGCTATGGCCCGTACCTCAAGAAGGAGAAGGACAGCCGCAGCCTCGAAACCGAGGAGCAGCTGTTCACGATCACGCTCGAGGAATGCCTGAAGATCCTGGCGCAGCCCAAGACCCGTCGTGGTCAGGTGGCCAAGCCACCGCTGCGTGAGATGGGCGTCGACCCCGAGACCGACAAAGCCATGGTGGTCAAGGACGGTCGCTTCGGCCCGTACGTGACCGACGGCGAGACCAATGCGTCGCTTCGCAAGGGCGACACGGTCGAGGAACTGACCGACGAGCGGGCAGCCGAGCTGCTTGCCATCCGTCGGGCTGCCGGCCCCGCCAAGAAGAAGGCGAAGAAGAAGGCCACGAAGAAGAAGGCTGCCGCCAAGAAGAAGGCCCCGGCCAAGAAGAAGGCGCCAGCGAAGAAGAAGGCTGCGGCCAAGAAGAAGGCCCCCGCCAAGGCTGCGGCAGCCGACGCGGAGCCCGCCGACAGCTGAGCTGAATCGTCAGGCGGTTCGGCGTGGATACCTGCGCCGGAACGCCAGCCAGGCGAACGGACCAGATGCCAGCGGCAGCCAGAACGACACTACGCGGTAGGCAAGCGTGGCGACCGTTGCGTCCTGCGCACTGATGCCCGAGAGCACCAGGAAGAAGAACAGGCCAACTTCGACGAACCCGAACCCGCCCGGGGTGATGGGGATCATGCCCAGCACCGCTCCGGCGGCATAGGCGATCATGACGAGGCTCAGGCGGGGGTCGGCATCGACGGCGTACAGGGCAGCCACGAGCACCAGGTAGTCGAACATCCAGTTGAGGGCGCTGGCGGCCATGGCTTGTGGCCATCGGGACCCGGCGACCTCGATGAGCCGGTCCCGTTCCTTGACGAGGTCGGCCGGCTCGACGGTCCAGCTGCGGTTGGGGAGCACGGACGAGACCGTTCGGGCGATCTTGTCGGCCAGGCGACCGACGAGCTCCAACGGACGGGTCCAGCGCATGGCCAGCACGCCCACCAGGACCAGCAGTGCGAACAGCACGGCCGATGCGACGGCGACTGGAGCCATGTCCTCGGGGATTGGGGCGCCGAACAGCGCAATGGTGCCGCCGATCGCTGGGATGGCCACCAGCGCGCCGGTGGACAGCACCGACGTGGCGGCAAGCGCACCGCCAGCCTGGGTGGGATTGACGCCGCTCACGGCCAGCATGCGGTACAGGGTCGCGCCGCCCACGGCTGCGCCGCCGGGAACGATGCGGCTGACGGAGTTCGCCGTGAGCTGGCTGGTGCCGGCGACGAACCAGGAGACCTTCGGTAGCACGATGCGGGTGAGCCACCAGATGCACAGGAAGCTCAGCACCTCCATGACAACCATGAGCACGAACCACAATGGGCGAATGGTTCCGAGCCGGTCGGCGTCGCTCAGAACGAGAAGAAGGTCGGTGATGAGGCCCGGGGCGACGAACGAGATGGCGATGACGACGAGGGCGATGAGTAGCGCCCGGCGGACCAGGCCGCCGATGTAGTCGAGTTCGCCGATTGCGGGAAATCCGCGGGACCCGTCGGAGGACGGTTCGGCGTCGTGGCCGTCCTCGATTTCGGTCCCGTCACTCATGCGCCTGAGCGTATCGGCGGATGCGGTGGTGAATCCGCCGATACGGCTTGGTAGGTTCGGCTGGTCATGTCTGGAAGCGAATCATCGTCGGGAGCCGAACGAGGCCGATTCATCGTGTTTGAAGGTGGCGATGGCTGCGGCAAGTCCACGCAGGCTTCACGGCTGGCCGACCGCATCGGCGCCCGGCTCACCCGCGAACCCGGCGGAACGCCGGTGGGCGGCCGCATCCGGGCACTCGTGCTCGACCCAGACTTCCCCGAGTTGGCCGACCGTACCGAGGCGCTGCTCATGGCGGCCGACCGGGCCCAACACGTGGCGGAACTCATCGAACCAACGTTGCGGTCGGGGCAGCACGTGGTGTCCGACCGGCACGTGGCATCGTCGCTGGCCTACCAGGGCGTTGGTCGGGGGCTCGGCGTTGAAGCTGTTCTGGAGCTGAACCGGTTCGCCACCGGAGACCTCGTGCCGGACCTGGTGGTGCTGCTCGATGTGCCTGCACGCGTCGCCACCGATCGGCTCGGCCACGAACTCGACCGGATCGAGTCCGCTGGTTCAGATCTTGCGGTGGCTGTCCGCGAGTCGTACGCAGGCTTTGCCGCAGCGCATCCCGATCGTTGGGTTGTCGTGGATGGCGTGGGGTCGCCCGACGATGTTGCCGCCCGAGTCTCCGCGGCTGTCGCCGATCGGCTCGCGCTGTGATCGACGAAGCAGCTGCCAGCGACGACCCGTTCGCGCTCGTCGTTGGTCAGGAGCGTGCAGTGGAACAGCTGCGTGCGGCCGCCACCGAACCGGTCCACGCCTATCTGTTTGTCGGGCCGCGGGGGTCGGGTAAGCGCCGCGCCGCAGCCGCCCTCGCTGGAGAACTCGTTGGCGATCCGGTCGACCGTGAGCGCACCCGACGGCTGGCCGCCGCCGAAAACCATCCCGACCTGGTGGTCGTCGAGCCCGAAGGAAACACCCTCCGTACCGAAGAGGCCGAGGCGATCGTGCATGCGGCATCGCGTTCGCCGATCGAAGGCGGAGCGAAGGTGATCCTCATCGATCGCTTCCACGACGCCACCGCCGAAGCTGCCGCCAAGCTCCTCAAACCCATCGAGGAACCGCCGCCGTCCACCAGGTTCATCCTGCTGGCCGAGGAAGTTCCGCCGGAACACATCACCATTGCCTCCCGCTCCACCCGCATCGACTTTCCGTCGGTCAGCACGGCGGCAATCGTCGAGGCACTGGTCGCTCGGGGTGTTCCGCACGAGGCTGCCCTCGTTGCAGCCGAGGGAAGCGGTGGAGACGTCGGCCGGGCCGAGCTGCTCGTGTCCGATGAAGCCTTCGCCGAACGGCGAAACCTGTGGTGGTCGGCCCCCACCCGGCTCGATGGATCTGGGCATGCGGTCAGTGAGATCGTCGCCGAGCTTCGATCGGCCATCGACGAAGCACAGGAACCGCTCGAGACCCGCCATGCAGCCGAGCTCGAAGCAATGGCCGAGCAGGAGGAGCTCACCGGCACCCGCGGCTCTGGCCGCAAGGCCATGGAGACACGGCACAAGCGCGAGGCCCGCCTGCACCGGACCGACGAGTGGCGCATGGGGCTCGCCACACTTGCGCTTCGCTACCGCGAGCCAGTTGTGGAGCGACGGGAGCACGTGGGCGTGCATGAGCAGCTCACCGGCGCCGCCGATTCGCTCGGACGAAACCCCAATGAGGAGCTCTGGCTCACATCGTTGCTGTGGACCCTGCCGTCACTTCCTGGCTGACGTTCAGGCCGGCTGACGATCAGATACGGCCGGCGGTCCGGGCCAGTTCCCGAAGCGTGTCGGGCTTCAGCAGCGTGATCTCCATGCGTTTGGTCAGCACGACCCCGCTCTCACGGAGTTCACGCAGCGCCTTTGCGGTGCCCTCACGTGACAGGCCGGCCCATTGGCCCAGCTCCTGCTGAGAGATCGGCAGGGGGATGGTGGGCGTGGCCTCGTGCGACACGGCGGAACGATCCAGAAGCTCCACCAGGCGTGAGGCGACCCGAGCGGTGGCGCTTCGGTCCGAGGCTTCGATGAGCTGACTGGTGAGCGCAACGATTCGATCGGCCAGCTGCGTCATGACATACCTGTTCAGGTCGGGGTGGGACTCGACGAGATCGTTGAATGCGTCGGCGCCAACCGTGATGACCGTGCTCGGTTCCACGGTGATCACGCTGGCAGAGCGGGGTGCGCCGGTGATGGCGCCCAACTCGCCCAGCGTGCCGCCCTCGGAGGTCAGTTCCAGCAGCACGGTGCGTCCGGTGGAGGTGGGGCGTTCGACGCGCAGCAGTCCGGACTCCACGAACAGCACCGACCCCGAGTCGGCGCCGACGGAGAACACCCACGCCCGAGCGGGATAGGTGCTCGTCGTTCCCAGGTCCCGAATGGCGGCGATCGTTTCGTTTGAGAGCGCGTCGGAATAGCTGGCAGTCACAGCGAGACGGTAGTGCATGACGCCTCGATTCTCTGTGTCCCGGTACGCACACCGCCGGTGTCCCGGTGCGAAGACCCTCGGGGCTGGTTCGGTCACGCTGAAACAGCACACGAGGCTGGGGTCCATGCAGGCGGTTGATCGAGCATTTGATCAGCGAAAGGTGGAGGTGACATGAAAGCGAACCCGGAAGATGCGGCAGCGTTCGAGCAGTTTGTCGACGCTCACCTGGATCTGGTCTATGGCTTTGCGGCAGCTCGTATTGGCCGGCAGGCCGCCGACGTTGTGGTGGCCGAGGTCTTCCGCTCTGCGTTGCACACCTTCGAGTCCGGCGACGGAGAAATGCTTTCGCGGTCCTGGCTTCTCACCTGCACCCGCGGTCGCATCCTGGATCACTGGCGCACCGAGGCAGCCGCCGCGGCAACGAACATGGCCGACACGCTCTCCTCCGAACCGACGACCCGCCTTGGCCACAGCTGGCGTCCCGAAGCCGTGCTCGATGCCCTGGACCGCCTTCCGGCGGCACAACGTGCCGTTCTCGCACTCCGCTACCTCGAGGGCCGCCCGGTGGCCGAGGTGGCGCATCTGATCGATCGTCCTCATGCAACAACCCAACAGCTGCTGGAGAAGGCACGACGCGCCTTTCCATGCTCTGGTGATTCCGGCCATCGCACCCACCGCGGTTTCTGTCGGATGACTTCAGAGTCCAGCGACATGTTCGGGCTCGAGGTCGAGCGGGCGTTGGGGGCAGCGGCGGAGTCCCCAGCGCCAATCTCGCTGCGCCGGCAGATCCTGCACGAGGTTGCGGCGGCGGTTTGTGGCCACCACGAACCGGCGAACGAGCCCACAAGGGCCGAGGGGCCTTCACGGGGCTGATGTAGTCGACGCCGTCCAATCTGGTCCGGGCACATCGCACGCGGTACCGTCGCGGTCGTGCGCGGAACCTCAATCGATTCGGCCACGCGGGTGGTGTTGTTCGTCGACCTCGTCGGGTCCACGACGTTTCGCGTTTCCGCTGGGGATGATGCAGCCGACCGATTGCTCGTCCGATTCGAGGGCCTGGTGGCCGACGCAGTGTTGGCTGCAGAGGGCCGAGTGGTCGCAAACCATGGCGACGGCTTCCTCATGTCGTTCGGCTCAGCGAGTAATGCGCTTCGAGCCGCAGCGGCGATCCGGTGCGAGCTCGAACGAATCGATCTCGACGGCACCGAGGTTCCGGCCATGCGCGGCGGGCTGTCGGCCGGCGACGTTGTGGAACGCGGCCGCGAGATGTTCGGTTTGCCGGTGGTCATCGCTGCTCGCCTCGAGGGTGCCGCCGCTGCAGGCGAGATCGTGTGCAGTGACCTGGTGCGGTCCTTGTCCGGAAGTCGATCGCCGGTCGAATTCGCACATGCGCGGGCGCTGCAGCTGAAGGGTCTCCCGGAGCCCATCGATGCATGGACCGTCCTCACTCCCGAGTCCTTCGCCGTGACGCCCGAGGTGCATCAGCCCATCGAATGGCGCGACGACCTTCCGGTGGTCGGGAACCGGTTCTTCGGCCGCGAGCACGAACGCACCTCGCTGCCCGGTGATGTCCGGGGTGGGACCATCACCACCTTGCTCGGTCCGGGCGGGGTGGGGAAGACGCGTCTTTCGCTCGAAGTGGCACAGGATCTGAAGGTTGCGTTTCCCGACGGCGTTTGGTTCGTGGAGCTTGAGGCCTGTGAATCGGTCGACGACGTCGTCTCGGCGGTCGGACGTGCGCTGCGACTGCCGGCGAGCACGGGTGGGAACACCCCAGCAGAACTTGGGGCCGCTCTTCGCTCGCTCGATGCCCTTGTCATCCTCGACAACTGTGAGCAGGCAGTCGACGCAGCTGCGCACGTTGCCCGGGCGTTGACTGCCGACGCGTCGCACGTTGCCGTGCTGGCGTCATCGCGCGAAGCACTTGGGCTTCGAAGTGAGCGGGTGTGGCCACTTGGGCCGCTCACGCCGCCATCCGATGACGACGAGGGCACCAACGATGCTGTCGAACTCTTTCTGGATCGGGCGAGCGGCCTCGATGCAGGAGCATCGTTTGCGCCAGCCGAACTCGCGAACGTGCGAGCCATCGTCCGAACGCTCGAAGGTCTGCCGCTCGCGATCGAGCTGGCGGCGTCCCGGCTCAGCGTGCTGTCCCCCGAGCAGATGGTGGCCCGCGCCGACGGTCTGGTGAACGTTCTTGCCCAACGGGACCGTGAACGTCCTGACCGGCATCACACGTTGGCTGCCACCGTGGATTGGAGCGTCTCGCTGCTGAGCGCTGAAGAGCGTTCCGTGCTTGCGGCCATGACGGTGTTCGCCGGGGGAGCAGACCTCGACGCGATCACCGCGGTCCTCGTACAGCCGGAAGCCGAGGTGCTCGATCTCGTCGAAGGGTTGGTGCAGAAGTCGCTTCTGCGTCGTCGTGCCGACGGCCGGTTCCGCATGCTGGCGGTCATCCGCGAGACGGTCCGAAGCCGACAGGACATGGTGGAAGAGATCGGCGCGGCGACACAGCTGCACCGCGACCACTTCGCACAGCTCGCCCGAACCGGAGCCAACCTCGTGCAGCACGATCCAGCATGGCTGACTCGGTTCTCAGCCGAGCACGACAATCTCATGGCTGCGCTCGACAACGCCGTGCACGACTCGCCCACGACGGCGCTCCGGATGGCGGGCAATCTGGCGCTCTACTGGGTGCTCTCGGGTCATGCCAACGAGGGCGACCGGCGGTTCACGCAGGTGCTCAACGCCGCCGATGATGCCGACCCCAACGTGTTGGCTGGCGCGCTCCGTGGCGCCGGAATGGCCGCTGCGCTCGGCGGCCGGTACGAACGCTCCGCCGAACTGTTCATCGACGCCCGTACTCGCTACGTGGGACTGGGACGCCCGGACTCGGTCGGCTATTGCGACCATTGGCTTGCCCGGAACGTTGTGGTGCAGTGCCACTTCGGGCTGCTCGACATGGCGAATCTGGATCGGGCGTACGAACGCCTGGAAGCGGCAATCGAAGCGTTCCGTTCTGTCGACGATGGCTTTGGGATTCTGCTGTCGTATCCCTACCTGGGCTGGATCCGGTTGCTTCAGGGCGACCACGAAAAGGCGAACAGGCTCACGGCCGAGCTGCAGGAGATGGCCGCTCAGGCAGGGGTGAGCCTTGTCCGTGCGTATGCCACGGCGCACTCGGCGTTCATTCACCTTTCCATCGGGTCCCTCGAGACGGCCCGCACCGAGATGGCGGCGGCACTGCGCGGGTTGGAGCAGTCCGGTGACACCCAGAACCTGGTCATCACCTGGTTCGTGAACACGTCGCTGCAACTCCGCCTCGACGATCAGCCGGCGGCGATCGAGTCCGCAATCGTGCTGTGCGATCACACGCTCGCGTGCGACAGCATCGAGTGGGAACCCGCCGTGCTGGCGCTTCTGGCCCACGTGCTCGCTGAGACGGGCGACTGGGAAGAGGCATCGATTCTGGGCGACGCTCTGGAACGGAACCACCCCACCTGGCGACAGGTGTTGCAGAATACGGGGATCGATCCTGCGTCGACACTTGAACACGTGGTGGCGAGCCGCGGCCAGATCGATGATCAGGCAAACGTGTCGATGCTGGTCCGACTGGCGAAGCGGGCGTTGCTGAAGCGCTGAACCCCGCACGATGCAAGGGAAACAGGCTTGTGGTGGAACAGCAGCAGGTGGTGGCACGCGGCCCGCGTATCGCCGATCGGGACGTGGCAATCGTCGGCGGAGGCCTTGCCGGGTTGACGGCGGCGTTCTGGCTGGCCCGAGCGGGGCGGAACGTCACGGTGTACGAGTCCCGACCGCTCCTTGGTGGCAAGGCCCGGTCGTTCTCTGGGCCGATGCAGAAGCGGCCGATTCACCCCTACGACCCGTCGGCAGATCTGAGCGATTTCAACCCCACGGTCGACAAGGGGTACCACATCTTTCCGGATTGGTACTGGGAGCTCTGGCAGCTGGTGGACCACGTGGGAGCGCAGGGGAACTTCTTCCCTCGCAAGAAGATCAAGGGCCAAAAGAGTGTCGAAGCCGGCGACTATGCCTTGTTCATGCCGCCGCTCGAGGACCTGAGTTTCGAGGGCGATCCCCGAGATGCTGCGGCCCGGTCTCGTGTCGCGAACGAGAAGAGTCTGATCCCGAAGGACAAATGGAAGCTCTGGGAGTGGGGTCCGCCGCTGTCCATGGCGCTCACCTCGATGGGCCTCGTCGCGTCGTCGGGTCGAACCGTGGAGGAGATGACGGTTCCGGACTTCATCTCCACTCGCTGGTACAACGGCGCCGAGCGGGCATCGGTTCTCCAGGATCTGATCGTGAAGGCGCTGGCGAACCCGAGCCGCCACACATCGGCCTACACGATGCGTCAGATGTTTCGTCGTTGGATACCCACGCTGACCACCGGAAACCCGTGGACGCCTGCGAACGGTCCGCTTCAGACGTGTCTGATCGACCCGATCATTGCGGGATGCCGCGATCTCGGTGTGGTGTTTGAACATGCCGAGCTCACCGCCATCCGCCGCAACGTCGACTGGCTGACGCACCTGGAGTTCGTGCAGCCCGCTGGCGAGTCCGACACCGCTGGCGAGTCGGGTGAAGCTGTCGACAACGGGAGCGATCCAGCCATCACGACCGTCGACGTCCACGACCTGGACGTGGTCCTGGCGTTGCCGCCTGACGTCCTGCTGGAGATCGCAAAGGACGATGTCCACATGGCAACGCTTCGGCCCTTGTCGCGGATGACGCAGCTTCGTACGGCACCCATGGGTGCTCTGGATCTCTATTTCGTCGATCCCGACTCGGTGGACGGCTATCCGGAGCACCTGCGGCCCGAGACGTTCACCAACCGGCACTTCTCGCTCATCGAGTCCGAGTTCGGGCTCACGGGCTTTCCGATTTCGGGCGTGGATGGTTGGGCGGACCACCTGGACGGTGCGCCCGGTCTGGTGTTGCAGTTCGTTGCCGGCAACGTGCTCGATGTGCATCACTTTCCGGACGAGGAGTTTGCCCGTCTCCTCATCGACGAGATCGCCGAATACCTGGGGTTCGATCCCGAGAAGCATCTGTTTGCGTGTGTTCCGCTGCCGAGCAGCGATGAACAGTTGACGATGAACGATGCGGGTACGTGGGGTAGCCGTCCACCAGCGAACATTCCGGAGATCGAGAACATGTACCTCGCCGGTGATTTCGTGAAGTTGTCCGTCGATGTGGCTGGCATGGAGGCCGCTGTGGAGAGCGGAGCGAACGCCGCTCGCTCGGTGTTGCTGACCGAAGAGATTCGAGGGATCGGGACCGGAATCGTGGCTGCAACGGGTCGGGCGCGCCTGCTCTCGATGGATCAGCTCGGAACCTGCCACGCAAAGGTGGAGGCGCTCTGTCCCACCCCAGCCGGTCTGCCATCGCGCTGGCACAAGCTGCTCATGTACCCGATGTTGCGCGCCATCTTTGCCGTCGTCGGGCACACGGTCGGCTGGTTCGTGGTCGTGGCCAAGACGCCCCTGCACGTCGGCACCGATCTCGTCTCCGGCCTGCACGACAGGTATGAGTCACACCGGGCGAACCTGGTGCAGACCAAAGACTCGGGTGATCGGACGCCGTGGGGCGACAGTGTGGGGATCGTGGTTGGGTCGCTGCCGCACACTGCCCAGCCCGAACCGCGTGGGCTTACCATCAGCACGCCCCGACACGATCGGCGGCGCGGATTCGGGGACCGTATGGCGAAGACGGATCGGGTTCTGATCGGGGCCGGTCTGGCGGCGACCGTGTTGGGCTTCGTCTCGGCGTTCGTCCTGGCGACGCGAATCGGCGGCTATTCACACATGGACGACGCCATCTCTGAGCTCGGACGCCACGACCTCACCCGCTGGTGGTACGTGGCGGCCACCGCCTTTGGCTGGGTGGGTCTGCAGCTCTTCGCCGCAGTGGTCCGCAAGTTCATGCCCGGTTCGCAGGTTCTGGCCTGGGGACTCGCCTGGCTCGGCTTCCTGTGGCTTGTGGTTGGGCTGTCACCCATCTGCCCGCCGGCTGGCGTGGGGCTGGACGGCACCGCGTGTCCCAGCGGTTGGGCGTCGCTGTGGGAGTCGATTCACAAGGTCGCCGCACTTGGCATGGTCGCGCTGCTGATGGCGTTCCCGGCGTTCACCTGGCGTCAGGTGTTGGTGCGGTTGCCACGCGGCTACGAGATGGACTGGGGGCCGTTCCGACGCTTCAGTGCCGTCATGAGCGCCTTCACGGTCGCCACGGGCACGTGGTTTCTGCTCTCGCTCTTCGGTGTGGGCGGCCCGGCCGGGCTGACCCAGCGTGTGCACTGGGCGGTCGGCCATGTGTGGATCGTGGCGCTGGCCGGGTTCCTGCTCCTGCGCAGGCACCAGCGGTTCGACGACGATGGTGTGCAGGTTGGTGAGGGCCCACTTCGCAGCGTTGACCAGCGGTCATTGTGGGCGTGAGCAAGCGACCCGGGGCGAAGACCCCGGGCCGATCGTTCAGATTCGCTGTTCAGACTCCGGCTTCGGTGAGGGTCTTTGCGTCGACGCCCATCTTGCGGAATGCGGCACGTTTGATGCCCTTTGACTTGCCGTAGCGAGCGGCAGCTTCCACGAACGCGGCGCGGAGTTCGGTTCCGTCCACGACCTCGCCCATGGTTTCGAGCTCGGCTGCGAGGTCTTCTTGTTCCTGCAGCATGGCGAGTCGTTGGAGCGAGCCTGCTTCTGGCAGTTCGATCTCGATCTTTTCCAAGCGTTTTTGAATGGATTCTGGGGTCCGCTTGCGACCTCTTTTGGGCTTGTTGTTCTCGAGAAACTCGAGGTAGCCCTTGACAGCCCGGGCGTCATTTCGTCCCTGTGCCAGCTTTGCTTTGTGTTGGTCATCCATGTGATGTCTCCCCGCCGGGGTAGATGGTTGAAGTTGTGGGGGCGACAACCAACGCCCGCAAAACCGCCATAGCTTGCGATCGAAGATCGGTCGTCGTACCCACAGTGTGCGTACCGGTACACACACTGTGCTGCAGCCTAGTGCATGTAGTGGCGCTATCAGCCTTTGCGAAGCTCGATGCGCTCAATTGCGTGCTCTGCGCCTTTGGTCAGGATCAGGTCGGCTCGCACGCGCGTGGGTTCGATGTTCTGCCGAAGGTTTGGTGCGTTGATTTCGTTCCAGATCCCGATGGCGGTTTCGGCAGCTTCGTCATCGTTCAACTCTGCGTAGTTTCGGAAATAGGATTCCGGATTCTGGAACACGGATTCGCGCAAGGTCTGGAACCGTTCCACATACCAGGTTCTGATCTGTTCTTCTTCGGCGTCCACATAGATCGAGAAGTCGAAGAAGTCGGAGACGAACAGCGCCGAGGACCCTCGACCCGACTGCAGCACGTTCAATCCCTCGACGATCAACACATCGGGGCGATCGATGTTCTGGGTCTGTTCCTCGACGATGTCGTAGCTCAGGTGCGAGTACACGGGCGCCTGCGCGGGCTGCCCCGACTTGATGCGCTGCAGGCATTCGATGAGGGCCGCGGTGTCGTAGCTCTCGGGGAAGCCCTTCCGGCTCATCAGGTTCCGCGATTCGAGCACCGCGTTGGGGTGCAGGAACCCATCGGTGGTCAATAGGTCGACCCGGGGATGGTCGGGCCAGTTGGACAGCAGTCTGCGTAGCACACGTGCGGTGGTGCTCTTGCCGACAGCCACACTGCCCGCCACCCCGATCACGTACGGGACCGAGTCGCGGGCCGAACCGAGGAACGTGTCCGTGACCGAGTTCAGTCCCTGGGTGGCGGCAATGTGCAGATTGAGCAGACGGGACAGCGGCAGGTAGACGTTGACCACCTCGTCGAGGTCCAGCCGCTCGTTGATTCCCCGCAACTCGTCGACGTCAGCGTCGGTCAGGGTGAGGGGTGTGGATTCCCGGAGGGTGGCCCATCGAGTTCTGTCAAAGGCCTCATACCGTCCTGTCACGTCAACAGGTTGCCGGATTCTGCTCGCGGAAGCGAACTCAGCCGGGCATGACTGCGAACGTGGCGATCACCAAAATGAATGCGGCCACGGCGAAGAGCAGGCCGTACCGGGACCACAGGCTCATCGATGGTGCGCTCTCGCCGTAGTGATTGCAGAGTTGGTCGTGTGTCACCTGCTGGTCGGCAATCATGTGTGCTCCCTGGGCGTTGGTATCTGTCGCAATAGGTGTCGGGTATGCACAAATGAATTTCGATAGGAAGCTTGCCCTATTTGGGCAAATGTCTGATCGGCTGGTCGGAATGCTCGTTGTGTGTACGGGTACGCTCTGGTATGCGCGCAGTGGAGGGTCCCGATGCCGGCGGTCGCTCGTCTGCTGTGTTCTTGGCCGGTCTTGTCGTCGCGGCGACAGTGCTGGGCGTCTTTGCGCTCTCCAGATTGTCGGTCGACGACACCCGTGCTGCTGGGGGTGGAGAACTCATCGTCTATGGCGAAGCGCCGAGTGCATTTGGGACGCTTCTTGTTCCAAACGTCGCCGCCGATGCCCCGGTTGTCGTGCTCGTGCATGGTGGATTCTGGCGGCGACGCGGTGGCGACACCTCGCTGATGGAGTCATTGGCCGACGATCTCGTGTCTCGCGGTGTCGCCGTCTGGAACATCGAATACGGCCGCAGCGGTGAGCGGCTCGGTGGGTATCCGCACACGTTTACCCATGTGCAGGACGCCGTCGATCATCTTGCAGTTCTCGCCGTCGACCGCCCGCTGGACCTCGAACGGGTCAGCGTCGTCGGGCATTCGGCCGGCGGGCAGCTTGCATTGTGGCTCGGCGGGCGTTCGTCCTTTCCTGCTCGTTCTGCGTGGGATCCGCTCGTTCCCGTCGTCGATCCGGTCGTCGACATTCGGAGTGTGGTGGGTCTCGCTCCGATTGTCGATCTGTCTGCTGCGGCCGATTCGCTGTTGGGGAATGGGGCGGTCGTTGACCTGCTCGGTGGGTCGCCGGCGGATGTGCCGTTGCGCTACGTGGTGGCCACGCCGGTTGCTGTTGGCGTTCCCACACTTGTGATCACGGGCGGCGCCGATGACGATGTGCCGTCGGTGTTCTCGCAGATGTCGAGTGACTCGGTCAACGTTCAGACGTCGCGTATCGATGCGGCGTCACACTTCGATCTGATCGATCCATCGGCCGCCGCGTGGGCCGCCGTTCTGCAGTGGTTGGAGCAGCAGGGCTCTCTGTGAACCGTCCCGACGGTCGTCACTGAAGAAATTCGCACCGATCGGGAATTTCGGGGACCACCCGTCGTTGTCTGTCGTAATGTTGATTACATACTTACAACATGACAAACTATCGAGAGGAGATCGCTTGATGCGATCCACAGAATTTTCAGACAGCCCACGTGCACGAAAGATGGCAGCCATGGCAGCAGCAGCGGAAGAAGGACGCGGACGGGGTCGCGGTGGTCCCGGCCGAGGTCGAGGCCCCCGGGGTCGAGGTCGCCGTCAGGTGGAACCCACGCCCACGACGACGGAGGAGCTGAGCGCCTGGTTCGCCGGCAACCTTCCGGATGACTGGTTCATCAGTCCGGTCTCGGTCGTGTTCGATCGCGACGAAATCATCGTGACCGGAGCGCTCGCCGTTCCGAAACTGAACGATGGGGACGACGTTGGTGTCGCCGGTCGTGCGCGGATTGCCGCATTCCGCGAGGACACACGTGAGCAACGAATTTCGATTGCCGAGCGAGCCGAGGCGCACTACCTGCGGAAGGTCAGCTGGGCGGTCGAATGTGGTGATGAGCACCGCACCTTCACATCGGCGAGTGTGCCGGTGATGACCCGTCTACACCTGGAGGACCGTGCGGTTCTCGACACGCTGATCGACGCGGGTGTTGCCCGTTCTCGGAGCGAGGCGCTGGCCTGGTGTGTGCGTCTGGTCGCCGACAACGAGTCGGCCTGGATCGACAAGCTGCGTGCAGCAATGACCGATCTCGAGGCTCTCCGCGACGAAGGTCCCGCCAACCGCTAACCACAGGGGTCAGACCCCTGTTCTTCGTGTGCGGCGCTCCGGTCTGGCTGGGGCGCCGCTTCGCGTCTGCGTTCAGCCCCGAAGTGGGGCCATGACCTGCTCGTTGAACCGGTGAATCGGTTCGGGCGAGAGGGGGTGCCCGAAGTCCATGACGAAATGCTGCACGCCCAACTCATGGCGGCGTCCGATCTCGTCGAGGAGTTCGGCCGAGTCGGCGTCGGTTTCTGGCAGTGGCTTCTCGATGGTCACCGCGCTTGCGATCGTTCCGGGGTCCCGGCCAGCGCCAGCGGCCGCGGCGTCGACGATCGCACGCTTGCGGCGCCACTCATCATCGTCGGGCGCGAAGCCATGCCAGATGTCGGCCAAGCGTCCGGTGAGCGGAAGACCGACCTTGTCGCCGTTCGCGCCGATGCACACCGGCGGGACGACATCTGGCAGGGGCGGTGCGCAGGCGTCCTCGATCGAATAGTGCTCGCCGCTGAAGGTGGGGAAGTCTTCGGTCCACATGAGCCGGCAGATCTTCACCACCTCTTCGAGTTGGGCGAACCGGATCGACGGCTTGGGGAAGTCGTAGCCGTACGCCTCGTATTCTTCTCCGCGCCACCCAGCACCGATTCCGAGCATGAAGCGATTGCCCGAGAACACCTGCAGGGTCGCTGCCATCTTCGCAGTGAGAGCCGGCGGTCGGTAGCCGTGACCGAGAACGTGATGGCACAACATGAGGTCGGGGAACTTGGCGGCGAGCCAGGTGATGGTCGTCCACGCTTCCATGAACGGGTCGGTCTTTGCGTCCATGCCATAGAAGTGATCGGCGATCCACAGCGAATCGAAGTGGTCGTTGACGGTCGGGATGATGTGTTCGGCCTGGTAGACGACGATGGGCTTGTGGTTGCTGAAGCGGTTGCCGATGACGGGCGAGAGCCAACCGAACGATGGCGAGGAGGACGAGAGCGAACACGGGTCGGTCATTGGGCGAGCGTAGCGGTGGGCTGTCCAACGTTTTCGAATTCTTTGTTCGGCTCGAATGGTCGGATGTCGTGGGGCTTCGTAGCCTCTAATACGTGAACACGACCTCTCGTCCCACGTCAACGCAGTATTCGATCGGCCTTCGGGTGAGCCTGAAGAACGTCCCGGGGGTTCTTGGTGAACTCACGACGACCATCGGTGAGGCGGGTGGCAACATCTTCGCCATCGAGGGGTTCGTGGCAAAGGGACCCACCCTCGAACGAGAGATCGTCGTCAACTGCTCCGATGAGGCGCACCAGGACCGGGTCGTCGCTGCGGTCAGGAACCTCGCTTCGGTCGATCTGATCGACTGGTGGGATCGCACATTCGCCATGCACGACGGCGGAAAGATCGAAGTGCTGCCGTTGTGCCCCGTCGGCGATCGTGACGACCTGTCGATGGCATACAGTCCCGGCGTCGCCCGCATTTCATCGGCGATTGCGAAGGAACCGGCTCGCGCCGACGATCTCACCATTCGCAAGAACACCGTCGCCATTGTCAGCGATGGCTCGGCCGTCCTGGGGCTGGGCGACATTGGCCCGAAGGCCGCCATGCCGGTGATGGAGGGGAAGGCGCTGCTCTTCAAGGAGTTCGCTGGCGTCGATGCATTTCCGATCTGTCTGGCGGTCTCGAGCCCCGAGGAGATCGTGGAGACGGTCATTCGCCTGGCACCGACGTTTGGTGGTGTGAACCTGGAGGACATCGCAGCTCCGGGAGCGTTCTTTGTCGAGGAGGAGCTCAAGAAGCACCTCGACATTCCGGTCTTCCACGATGACCAGCACGGCACGGCCGTCGTCACGCTTGCGGGGTTGCGGAATGCACTGAAGATTGTCGGCAAGTCCATGGAGGACATTTCCGTCGTGTTGTCCGGAGTCGGGGCCGCCGGCGTGGCGATTGGCAAGATTCTGCTTGGCGCCGGTGTGGGGCATCTCGTTGGTGTCGACCGCTCGGGTGCCGTTTACGACGGTCGGGCAGATCTGAATTCGTCCAAGCAGTGGTTTGCGGAGAATACGAATCAGCGGGGGCTGCAGGGTTCGTTGGCCGAGGTGGTCGCTGGTGCCGATGTCTTCTTGGGTGTGAGTGCGCCGGGTGTGTTGTCGGCCGACGATGTTCGCACGATGGCCGCCGATCCGATCGTGTTCGCAATGGCGAATCCCGATCCCGAGATTTCGCCTGAAGATGCCGAGGGCATCGTGCGGGTGATGGCTACGGGGAGGAGCGACTATCCGAACCAGATCAACAACGTGCTGGCGTTTCCCGGGATCTTCCGGGGCGCACTCGACGCCCGTGCAACGGACATCACGGAGAACATGAAGTTGGCTGCGGCGGATGCCATCGCCGCAGCCCTGCCCGAGTCTGAGCTGTCCGAGACAAACATCGTGCCGTCGGTGTTCGACCGTTCCGTATCGGTCGCGGTCGCCGAAGCGGTCGCAGCAGCAGCAGTCGCCGACGGCGTAACCCGCTAGGGGTCAGACCCCTGGAGTGGCGTCAGCTCATCGAGGGCATGATCATCGATGTCGGTACGGGCGAAATGATCGCCGGTTTCCTTGGCGCCATCCGCGAGCACGAAGAGCTGCGTACACGTTCGTCGAGTCGGTCATGGGCGACCTTCCGCCACGGCTTCGGGAGCTGTTCACCGCGATCGCTCCAAATTCGCCGTCGGTCGACTTTCTGGCCGATTCGGTGCCGGGAGTGATCATTCTTCGAGCCACGATGCTCGACCACACGCTGAATCGGGTTACGTATGCCGAAGAGGTCGTGGCTCTGGTACTCGCGCTGCGCTGACCGTGCAGGGTTGACGTGTGGGGAGCGCTCCCCAGTGCGCCGCCAACCGACCGATGCGAAGGTGCGGCATGGAACAACGTGCGCTCACCGATTCGGAACGGACTGTCGAGGCGATCTGGCGGCTGCTGGTGAGTGTGGGCATGCTCCTGGCACTTGCGGCAGGGGCGATCCTGGCCGTCTTCTCGCTGTGGATCGACGAGACTCGACTGTTGGTTGCCACAGCACTTGCGCTGATCGTGCTGCAGGGCTTCCTGGCCTCGTTGTATTTCGTCGCCGACCGCAGCGTCTACCGAGGTGGCCTCTTGGGTATGGGCACAGCGTTCGGTCTGACGCTGTTCTGTGCGGCGTTCTTTGTGACCGATGCCCAAGTGCTTGTCGGGGTGCCCTTGGTTTGGGCGATAGCCTTCGGCTGGTGTTCGGCCCGCTACCGGCAGATCGGACTGGCGATTCAGGAACCGCAGCCAGCACCCGTTGCCGTGGAGACACCGAACCCGACAGAAGCCGGAGCCGCTGCCATCCCCGATGTCGGGTCGACCGAACTGTTCGGCGACGACACCGCCGATGGCGAGATCATGCAGCTGGCGTGAGCGCGCAGCCTTCGATGGTGATGCGGTGCATGATGCGCCGCTGACCGTGGTAGTCGTTCTGGGCGCTGTGCCAGGTGGCCCGGTTGTCCCAGAATGCGATTGAGCCGGGGCGCCAGGCGAACTTGTGCACGAAGGCGTCGCTCGCCGCATGTTCGTAGAGCTTCACCAGGTGCGGCCTGGACTCGGCCCACTCCATGCCCTCGATGCCGATCGTGAAGGTGGGGTTGACATAGAGCGCAGGCTTCCCGCTGAGCGGGTGGCCGATGACCATGGGGTGGATGACGTCGGTCATCTGATCTGCGACGTCGGGGTTGCTGTAGCGGCCCTCGAAGTCTTCGCTGCTCTGACCGTCGCGGTAGACGGCGTCGTTGCCGAACGCATGGCGGGCCGAGTGGACAGCGTTGTGGGTGTTCACGAACTCCTTGGTCTGGTCGTCGAGGGCTTCATAGGCGGCGTACATGTTGGCGAAGTGCGTGTCGCCGCCGGTATTGGGAAGTTCGCGAGCGACAAGAATTGAGCCCAGTGCCGGTTCGACGTCGTAGCTGTGGTCGGTGTGCCAGGCCTCGCCGATGTTCCCGGACTGTTCCGGTTCCTTGACCACCATGGCGATCTGCGGATGATCGTCGTGGGCGGTGAAGAAACGGTTGATGTTGATGTCGCCCCATTCGAGGGCGAAGGCGATGTGCTGCTTCGGGGTGAGATCCTGATCGCGGAAGAAGAGGAGCCCGTGGTCGGCGAAGGCCTGGCGAATTGCAGCGGCGTCTTCTGGGCTGAGCGCGGTCACGTCGACACCGGTGACTTCGGCGCCGGCTTCAGCAAGCGTGGTGATCTGCAGCGTCATGAATGGGTCCCCCTGTGGACGTGTTCCGGTTCCGATCGTACGGGTTTGGCGGCAGGCGGTCCATGCCGCAGGGCGGACTGCGTGGCGCTCTATGCCTCGGCGGGAACGTGTTCTTCGAACCGTGAGGTCTCGACGATGGAAAACGCCAGGACCACGAGCACCACGGCGATTCCGGCGACTTGTGTGGCCGACAGCGTTTCGTCGAAGAGGATCCGGGCGCCGATGACCGACAGAACCGGGACGCCGAGCGTCATGAGGGACAGCAGGGTGAGTGAGATGTGTTCGTGCGCCCATCCAATGAGGAAGTGTCCGGTGCTTGGAAAGGCGATGAGGCCGAACACGTAGGGCCATTGGCCTCCCGGCGGCAGCGGCAGGCCGCCGCTGTCAAGGAGGAACACGATGAAGATGACCGGGGTTCCGGCGAGAAGCGAGTGCGTTTGCAGCGTGATGCCGGAGATCGACTCACGGGCGACCTTCCCGAACGCGAAGTACAGGGTGAAGAAGATGAGGGCGACGACGGCGAGGGTGTCGCCGTACGGGTTCCATCCGACCGAGTCCTCCGCCCCGAAGACGACCGCCGACACTCCGAGAAGCGCCATGACGGTGATGGCGATGAGTCGCCAGGAGATGCGTTCGGAGAAGCGGCGAGCGGCGACGCCGAAGAGCGGTACTGGGGTGAGCGCAACAATGATCGTCACGTTGGCCACGCTGGTGTCCTTGATGGCCACGAAGAAGGCGGCGACCTCCAGCGCAAGCGCGATGCCGACGGGCGCAGCGATCTTGAAGTCCTTCCATCGGAGCGGGCCAACCCAGATGCTGTGTCCGACTGCGTAGCCGATCGATGCGATCAGGTAGCGCCAGAAGGCGATCTGTGGGCCGGTGAGTTCGGTGCCTCTGACGATGAGGTTGCCCACCGCCCAGAACGTGATTGCGGTGAGAACGGCGATCCGGCCGAGACGTGCGTTGGACACTCGTGCAGCGTACGGCTGCGAGTCACCAGTGCCGCAGGTCGACGGCCCATCGGTCGACGATCTGCTCGTCGTCCACCAACCACATGGCTTCGTGGCGGGCGACGGTGGGGTCGATGTGGGCCGGGAGGAGCCGCGTTCGGTCCCCGACACTCCAGCCCGCCACGCCATCACGGGGGGCGAGGGTGGTGTGTTCGTCGCTGCAAAAGAAGACGTCGCCGTCGGGCCAGGTGGGGTCGCCGTGGTCCATCCCGAGCGATTTGAGCCCAACATCGATCACGATCCAGCCTTTCGGGCTGACGGAGATGACGGTGCCGAGCACGCTGGCAGCGACGGTGAACGGCAGGTCGAGTCCGTCGTAGTGGGTGTCCATGAGCGTGTAGCTGCCGGCCTGAATCTCGGTGCACCAGGTGTTGGTGTCGAAGGTTCCGGTTCCGCCGCCGGAGATGATGTCGCCGCCGACGTTCTCGTGCGCTCGAAGCAGTTCGGCCATGGCCGCACCGACACGTTCGGTCCGTTCGGCACGGTCGTTCACCATCATGAGGTGACCCTCGTAGCCCATGACACCTCGAACCTCGAGACCGGCGGAGCGGGCAGCGTCAGCCAGTCGGGCGGCGTCGTCGGGCGCACATCCACAGCGGGGTAGCCCAACCTCCACGTCGATCAGGACTGAGCGGATACCGCCATCGATCGCGGCTTGCAGGGTGGCATCGCTGTCCACGGCCACGGTGATGTTGGCGCGATCGGTCAGCTGGCCCAGGCGGGCAACATCGAGCGATTCGTTGGCGAGGAGAAGGTCGTCGCCAAGGCCGGCGGCGACCATGCCTTCGATCTCTCTGGGTGTTGCGGCGCAGAACGCTGTGTGACTGTCCGCTGCGAGCCGGGCCGCGAGCGTCGTGCTCTTGAACGCCTTCACGTGAGGGCGCAGGGCCAGGCCCGGGTGGACGGCGTCCATGGCTGCGAGGTTGGTGCTGAAGGTGGGTTCGTCCACCAGGAGCGCTGGCGTGGGCAGGTCGTGGACGGAGTCGGGCGCAGATGTCATGTCGGACAGTATCGAGGATCTAGCGTGTGGAAATGGGGCAAAACGGTGGAACAGCCAATTGGGCTGGGAATCAGCGGTGTCGGCCCGACGAGGTGTTCTCGCCGGCGAGCGTTCAGGCGCTGGCCGACCGGGTCACGACAGCGGCGGCAGCGGGGGATCGGGTGAAGGCGATTGGAGCCGGGCATTCGTTCACGGCTGCGGCCATGACCGACGGTGTGCTCGTCCGCCTGAATGAGCTGCCGGACGATGTGCAGTTCGACGCCGACTCGGGTCGGGTCACGGTGTCTGCCGGAATGCGATTGTGCGAGCTGAACGTTGCGCTCGATGCGTTGGGTCGGGCGTTGCCGAATCTGGGCGACATCGATGTGCAGTCTGTCGCTGGGGCCACGGCGACGGCAACCCACGGTACGGGTCTGAGTTTGGGGAATCTGTCGACGGGGATCACCGGCCTGGAGCTGGTGACGGGCACCGGCGAGGTTCGCTGGGTTGATCCGCAGGAGAACGCCGAGGTCTTCTCGGTCGCCCGCGTGGGTCTGGGTGCGTTGGGCATCGTCACTCGGGTCCAGCTCGACACGGTGCCCGCATTCAACCTGCGGTCGGTGGAGTCGGTCGAGGTGCTTGACGATCTTCTCGATGATTGGGATGCGTTCGTTCGAAGTGCCGAGCATCCCGAGTTCTTCTGGATGCCGGGAACCCATCGGGCGTTGGTGAAGCGGAACGAACGCACAACGGAGACGCCGAACCGGTTCACGACCAGGCGGGTGAAGGCCGAGAAGCTGTTGTTCGAGAACCTGGCGTTCGGGGCAGCGATGCGGACGGTGCGTCGGTTCCCCGGGTCGCGTGATCGGGTGCTGAAGACCCTGTCGGCTGCGGCGACCTCGTCGGAGCGTGTGGGGCGCAGCTTCGAGGTGTTTGCATCGCCTCGCCATGTTCGGTTCGTGGAGATGGAGTACGGCATTCCGCTCGACGCAGTGCCCGAGGCGCTCCGTCGTGTGCAGACGTTGGTCGGGTCCCTGCCGGATCCGCCATCGTTTCCGGTGGAGGTTCGGGTGTCGGCGACAGATGACATTGCGCTGTCGACCGGGCAGGGGCGAGCGAGCGGCTGGATCGCCGTGCACCGATACAAGGGCATTGCGTTCGACGAGTACTTCCGCGGCGTCGAGGCGATCATGAACGACTACGACGGCCGCCCGCATTGGGGCAAGTTCCACTATCAGACTGCCGACACCCTGCGCGGCCGTTACCCCGAGTGGAATCGCTTTGCAGCGGTCCGCCAGCAGATGGACCCGGTTGGCACGTTCGCCAACGACTACCTCGACAGGGTGCTCGACCCGATCGAGGTGCGCTGAGCGAATCCGCAGGCTCGAGTCAGCTGCGCGGGTAGAGCGTTTCGGTGTTGCCGTCGACGCCGATGATCTGGCCCGAGATGTGGCGGCCGTAGTCGCTCACCAGGAACATGATGAGATCGCTGATCTCCTGCGGGTCCACGTAGCACTGCATCGAGGTGCCGATGGCGTACATGCGGCGCACGTCTTCGGGGTCGAGGCCTTCAGCTGCGGCGTGGTCGGCGATGACGTTCTCCATGCGCTGGCCGTTGACGTTGCCGGGCACGATGCCGTTGACGCGAATGTTGTCGGGGCCGAGCTCCATGGCGAGCGTTTCGGTGAAGCCGGCGACCGCCCACTTGGCGGCGACGTAGGGGGAGCGGCCGGGGAAGCCGAGGATGCCGGCGGCCGACACCATGTTGATGAGCACGCCGCTCTGCTGCGCCTTGAAGACCGGGGCAACCCGGCGAGCGCAATAGAACTGAGCGTCGATGCACACGCCCATGCAGTGCGCCCATTCCTCATTGGTGACGTCTTCGACCATCTTGGTCGGCCCGCCGACGCCGGCGTTGTTGACCATGATGTCGAGGCCGCCGGGGAGGATCTCGTCGAAGATGGCGTCGAGTGCGTCGGAGTCGGTGACGTCGCACTCCCAGGTGATGATGCCCTCGGGGAGGGTGGCGAGGCCACTGGGGTCGACGTCGCAGGTGAAGACTTCTGCGCCGAGCTTGTGCATGGTCATGGCGGTGGTGCGGCCCATGCCGTCGCCTCCAGCGGTGACGAATGCACGCTTGCCTGCAAGTGAGATTTCCATGGCGGGGCCTTTCGGTGTGTTCGAGGTATTCGGTGTTCGGTTTGAGATTTGGGTTAGGAGATGGGTGAGAAGGCGTGGCTGAGCAGGTCGTCGTAGAGGGGGACGGCCCGTTCGTACAGCTCGAACAGGCGGGGGTTCTCTTCGAGCGGCGGGTAGGTGGTCTTCGGCTTCTGAATGCCGGTGCTCTCCCGCAGGTTGTCGTGCCAGGGGCCGGTGCCTTCGCCGTACCAGCTGACTTCGCTGCGATCGCCGGCTTCCCATTCGAGGGCTTCGGCGATGAACGGAATGCCGACCGCTTCGCAGTAGGCCCGCGCTGTTCCCGCCGGGTCGTCGAGGAGTTCGGCTGAGTGCATGACGGGCGGTGGTGTGCCGTCCCGGTCGGCGATGCGGTGGAAGAGCCGGTGGAGGGACTCGAAGCCCACCTCTTCCCAACTGCAATCGGGCCAGTGCTTGGCCAGTCCCTGCACGACACGCTTCGGGTCTCGAATCAGGAAGCTATGCGTCATCTGGGCGAGCATCTCGTCGGTGAGCGTGTGCTCCACCGAGTAGACGAAGTCCTTCACGAACACGTGCCCGCTGCGCCCGCCCTCGCTGAGCTCGTTCCAGGTGCTGGTGTAGTTGTGGCCGGGCTTCGCCTCGACGTGGGCATCACGATCGCTGACCCGATCTTCGCCGTAGTAGTAGAGCTCGTTCCACGGTTCGTGGTGGCAGGCGAAGTCGCCTCGCTGCCGCATCATCCATTCGAACGCCGTCGAGGTGGACCGGGGCGTGGCCCAAAGGGTGAGCAGTTTTGTTGTCGGGACTTCCGCCCGAGCATCCGTGTCAGTGGTGTGGTTCATTGGAGGGTGCTCAGAAGTGAACCCTGGGGGCCGACGGGGCTGGCGCCGAGGGTGCGGTAGATCTGCCAGTAGAGGGAGATGTCGGCGGCGATGACGGGGGTGTCGATCTCGGCTTCGATGTCCGCGGCGAGGCTGACGAAGCGCTGCGGTAGTCCGTCGTCGTTCACGTAGTTGGACATGCCGTTGACGAGCACGGCGTCCACGTTGGGAGCCTGCTCAACTGCGTGGCGGCAGGACTTCAGGGCGAGGTCGCCGGGGAAGATCCAGGTCAGGTCGTTGACGACCTGTTGATCGTCGTACCAGCCCTGGTCGACGAAGTTGCCGTACCAGACGACGTCGATGCCGGCGCTGCGCAGGAAGCGGACGACGCCGTCGCGCCAGTCCGGCCAGAAGTAGACCGAGTTCAGGGCGACCTTCTCGTAGCCCATCTCTTCGCACGCCTGCACGAGGGTGAGGCCGGCCATGTGGAGCGGCGTCTCGTACTTCTCCTCCATCTGCAAGACGAACTCGCAGATGTCATGCACGTCGCGTCCGCCGGCGTGCACCCAGTTGGTGCCCACCTGGCCGACCACGTCGGCGCCGGCGTTGGAGAAGCAGTGCACGACCTCCTCGAGCTGGTGGAAGTTGTCGGCCCGCTGGTCCAGCTGGTGGCTGTACCCGGGCGCATGAAGAAGACGTCCATGGGCGCCGATGGTGGGCGGACTGATGCGGAGGAAGTCGGACGGGGCGGCGTCGAAGTCCATGGGTGGGCCGGTGAAGCCCACCTGGTGGGGGAAGAGTTTCTTGGTCGGGTCGGACCAGCGTTCGGGTTTCATGGGGTGTCCAGTCGGTCGGGCAGGGTGGTGAAGGTCTCGTCGTCGACGAGAAGAATCGGGCAGGTGATGTCGTAGAGGGCCTGGGCGGTGAGCGCCCCGGCGACCAGGTTGATGTCTGCTTTGGTCACGATCATGGCGGCCGGGCCGGTGCCCTGTCGGATGGCGTCGCCGAGCACGCCAGGGGTTCCCGAAGACCCGCGGGAGCCGGGCATGGCGACGACTTTCCCCGCAAGCGACTGGCCGTGTTGCGGGTGGCTGCGGTCGATGATGCGGCCGGTCGCCGCGTCGAATCCACCCCAGAAACTCAGCGCCTCGTCGAGCCGTACAACGTCGCCGCGCAAGACCCCGTCCACCAAAAAGGTGCCTGGCACCTTTGCGACCGGTTCCGTCATCGAAACCACCAAAAATCAACGATTTCGTGCGAAGGAGCCTGGCACCTTGTGGACAAATGGTGCCAGGCACCGTTGTTGGTCTTGGTGGGGTGAGCGTCGTTGGTCATGAGAGTCTCCGGCCGGCGATGGCGGATTCAACGCATTGTTCGAGGGTGGCGAAGGCGATGGGGACGCCAAGCATTCCCTGGCCGTAGTAGGCCCATTTGGCCGAGTTGGTCATGGTGAGGCCGTCGACTCCGGTGGGGTGGGGCGGGTAGTAGGTGCAGGTGTCGAGCACGATCTGGACCCCGGCGTCGGTCAGCGCGGTGTCGAGTCCGCGCAGGCCGAGCTCGGCGGCGACGGCTCGGCTGGTGGTGATCATCATCGTGACGCCGTCGGCCACGTGCCGGTTGTTGAGGAGGCTCGCCGCTTCTTCGAACTCGGTGACCGAGAAGTGCGGCGTGCCGAGACACACGGCGGCGAGTGGTTCGTCGACGGTCGCCGTGGTGAGCAGCGCCGCAGCCTCCTGAAGGTCGGTGCTGCCGACTGCCGTGCGTTTCTCAGGCTCGGCTCCCTGCGTGGCTGCGTCCAGTGTCGATGCTTCCGGCGTGATGCCGACCACGTGGAAGAGATCGACGCCACCGGCAGCAGCCGCTCCAGCGGCGATCGCCTTGAGCTCGTCCTCGGTGGCCGCGGCCAGGCCGTCGATCGCCCCGATCCCGGTGCCGACCGTGCGGCCGAGGATGACGCCGAGGAGGTGCGGCAGGTTCGGATCGGCGAGCTCGCTGGCGGACAGGCCGCTCACGTCGAACACGTGCGTGGCCCGACGACCAGCGTCGGTGTGCAGCCCGGCCAGTGGCACCCGGCCGACCATGGCGGCGGAGATGTCGAGCAGGTCGCCGTACTTGTTCGTGCGGGCACCCAGCACCGAGTTCGTGAAGCCGACGGCGTTCGATTCCGAGCCGACGACGTGCGTGCCGAACGCCGGCCGTCCCTCGGGCTGCTGGTACGGGGCGCAGGTCCACATGGTGGAGCAACCCAGCTGTTCGTAGATGTCCATGACCCGGCGTGCGCCTGCAACCTCGTCGGCGCTGGTCTCCTCGGGGCGAACGTGGGGCGACGAGCAGGAGATGAGGCTGGCGTTCGTGTGGGTGGGCACGGCGAGCGTGGCGCCTTCGGCGAGAAGGAACTCGGCGAAGTCGAGCGAGAGCCGGCCGCTGTAGTGGCACGAGTTGATGTGCGCCATCTCGATCGGCACGAAGCGGCTTGCGCCGCTCACCTCAGCTGCGGCGAGCACAAGTCGCATCGCCAATTGCTTGGCGGCGCCTTCGTCGCCGCTCAGCCAGCGCTGTTCCTGATCGTCGAGGGTGACGGTCATGCGAGGGTCGAGCCCTGCGGAAGGTGCTGGTCGTGGCCTGCGGGATCGAGGGTGCGGCTGAGCTCTCTGAGGCGTCCGTGGAATTCGTCTCGGGGCACATGGCAAAGGCGGATGTGGCGGCCCGACGTCGGGTCGAATGCCGTGCGTCCGTGCATGACTCGATGGTTGTCGATGAGCATGCCGTTGCCGGGCGCCACCCGAATTTCGGCGATGAACGCGGGGTCGGCCATGCGGCGGTTGAAGGCGCGGATGGCGTCCAGCATCGGCTCGATGAGGTCGGGTGCGCAGTCCAAGGGTGCGAGGGCTCGGTCGAAGTAGCGGATGCCGCTGGCCCGGCCGAACTCGTCGAGCGAGATGAGGGGACCGCGGTTGCGCATGTCGATCTCGCCGGGGTGGCGGCGGATGTGGCTGATGGGCACGGTGGTGAGCAGCTGCCATGCGTCGGGTTCTTCGGTGGCGATGGCATCGGCGATTGCGAAGCCGTCCACGTAGGTGCTCATGCCGCCTTCGCTCGTGTTGACGAGGCAGTTCCCGCAGATCTGGCAGTAGCAGGAGAAGCGAAGCCATTGATGGTGGAAGTTGTGCGTCACACCATCAGCGAACGAGACCTCGATCGTTCGCTCGCCGATCGATGCGGAGGCCGCCGCGGGCAACCCGTCGATGCCGAGGTTGTTGCCGAGGAACGGATTGTGCGCCTCGATGTCTTCGGTGGAGTCGTGCCGGTCGGTGATCATCCGCTGCCTCGCTTCGCAGGACTCAACCAGCGGCGTCGAGGAGCCATCGGGTTGGTCACGGCGTGCCGCGGACCTTGGTGTGCGCGGCGACCAGATCTTCGTTCAGCTCGACACCCAGGCCGGCGCCGGTGGGGAGCTCGGCAAAGCCGTCGATGATTTCCGGTTCGGGTGGAAAGACGAGTTCGGTGCGGAGGCGGGATGGGCCGAGGCGGCAACTGCGGAACTCGACCATTGGGATGGTGAGCGACGCGGCTTGCAGGTGGAAGTTGGCCACGTCGGTGATGCCGGTCGCGAAGCTGTGGGGCATGAGCTGGGCGCCGTACATCTCACACATCTCGGCGATGCGCATGAGCTCGGTGAAGCCACCGGCGCGGCTGACGCCGGGTTGCACGAGGGAGACGCCACCGGTCTCGAGCCACTCGCGCACCTCCCATCGGCCGGCGGCGAATTCGGCGCCACCGATGCGAATGGAGGAGACATCGGCCAGGCGGGCGTGACCGTGCAGGTCGTCGTGGCGCAGCGGAGCTTCGGCGAAGTGGATGTCGTGCTCTTCGATTCGGCGCATGGTCCAGGCGGCGTCGTGCCAATCCCACCAGCGGTAGCCGAAGTCGAGCGCGAGGACAATGTCGTCGCCGACCATGCGGCGGCAGTCGGCGGTGAACTGCACGATCTGCTTGTCCGTCGTGTTGTCGCCGAAGAGTACGGGGACCTTGATGGCGGTGATGCCCTGGTCGACGGCGATCTCGGCCTGCCGGGCGATCTCGTCGACGATGGGGGTCACCGGCCCGTCGTAGATGTCGCCCGGGTAGCAGGTGGCGTAGGGGCGGATGCGATCGGTGCGGGCGCCGCCGAGCAGTTTGTAGACCGGAACGCCGAGCTGCTTCCCGGCGAGGTCCCAGAGGGCGATGTCGATTGCCGACATGGCCTGGATGAACGTGCCGCGGCGGCCGTGGTAGAAGCTGCCGTGATAGATGCGGTCGTACAGGGCCCGAGCCTCGACCGGGTCGGCGCCCACGAGCAGGTCGCCGATGCCCTGGCTCCAGAAGTGGATGGTCTCCTGCTCGATCATTGCCTGCACAACCTTGGGGGTGCACACCGATTCACCGATGCCGTAGACACCGTTCTCGTCGGTGATGCGTACGAGCAGCGTTTCCTCTTCCCCTTCGGCGAAGGCGTTGCCCTTGGCGGGGACCGAAACGATGAGTGCTTCGACCGTGGCGATGGGGACGGGCGTACGTTCCGCAGTGGAAGCCATGGAGGTGAATGTATGGCGAAACTGAACGCTCGTCCAGTGCGACGCCGTGGTTGCTACCGCATGGCGGCCAGGAGTGCGGCGGCCTGGTCGTCGTCGACGTTGTTGGCGCCTGGCGCGCTGGTGAGGGAGCGGCCCACGAGGGCTTCGGAGATTTGTAGTGCGGCCAGGTAGCTGCCTGCCGGACTTGGGTGGGAGCCATCCTCGGAGAACAGTCCGATATTGGTGCCTTGGGAGAGGACCCGGCGCCAGGTGTCGCCGACCGGGATGACGAGTGCGCCGGTCTGTCGTCCGATGTCGTTGTAGGTGGCCGAGATGGCGTCTTGCATTGACGTGTAGTTGGTGTAGCCGACGTCGGGGAACCCGTTGAGCCGTCCCCAGGTCTGAAACCACATCACGCGGACGCCGGCCGAGTCGGCGGTGGCATCCAGGCTGAGCGCTGCGGGCAGGGTGCGCTGCGCGACCAGGTCGGGGACCGAGGTGATGACGGATTGCTCCTGGAAGATCACGGTGTCGAACTCGCCGGACTGGATCGCGGTGAGGACCTCGGGGTTGATTGCGTGTTGGTCCAGATATGAGCCGCCGGGAGCGATCATGTCCCAGCTGATGGTCATGTCGTGCGCGTCGGTGATCTGTTCGACGGTGCCGGGAAGATCGTTGAAGTGGGTGTAGCTGTTGCCCACGAACAGGACTCGTTGGTCTGGTTCCCCGGCACAGCCGGTCACCACCACGGCGATCGCAAGGAGAGTGAGTGCACGCCGGATGAGTTTCGCCATCAGGCTCAATCGGCCTGGCGAGCCGTCACGTGAGAGCGGCGGACTCGGTGCGGCCGGGGAGCCGGGTTGAATAGGCGATGAGAACGACGGTGAGGCCAGCGGCGATGAGGTACGCGACCTGCCATCCGTCGTTGAACGCCATGCCGGCTGCTGGGTTCTCGTCGAGCTCGCCGAGGGGAATGTCGAATCCTTGTGCCACCATCACGCCGGCGACGACGGCTGCGGCCATTGCCTGGCCGAGCACGTTGCCGAGCGTTCGGGTGACGTTGGTGAACGCGCCGCCGACACCGAGGAATTCGGGTGGTGTGGCGCCGAGCATGGCGCCGTTGTTGGGCACGTTCCACATGCCCATCGCGAAGCCGCTGAGGCTGGCGGCGAGTCCCACGAGCAGGAGCGGCGTGCTTTCGGTGGAGAAGGCGAACAGGAGGCTGACGATCAGCTGGAGTCCGAGACCGATCATGGTGGGTAGTCGGGGGCCGACGCGGTCGTACATGCGGCCGGAGATCTGTGCGGCGATGAAGAGCCCGATGGCCGCCGACCCGATGATCAGTCCGGCGGTGACGGCGCTGACCAGACGGAAGCTGAGCAGGTAGACGGGGAGCATGAGGTTCGTGACGGTGGCGGCCAGGAAGCCGAGGATGCGGAGTGTGACCGCGGTGCGGAAGACTCGGACGGCGAAGAGGCGGAGTTCCAGCATCGGGTGTTCGGTTCGCAGTTCCCATCGGATGAACGCCGCGAGCAGGCCGCTGGCCAGGACAGCACCGCCGATGATGCCGGGGGAGATCCAGTCGAGCGAGAACGGGTTGTTGATGGTGACGACGAGAACGGCGACGGCGAGGGCCGAGAGAAGGCTGCCTCGGTAGTCGAAGGTGCGGGAGGTGTCGATGGCGCGGAGTTGGTGGTTGGGCACGAGCGTGCGGGCGGCCAGGAGGGAGAGGCCGGTGGGGATGAGCAGGAGCAGGAAGATGGTGTTCCACGACAGGATGGAGAGGCCGATGCCTCCGAGCAGTGGTGCAGCGGCTGATCCGATGGCCACCGCGGCGGTTTGTGCTCCCATGGCGAGCCCTCGTTCGTCGCTTGGGAACACGGCGACGACCATGCCGGTGCCGACCGATTGGATCAGCGCGTTGCCGAGGGCCATGACGACTCGGGCGACGATGAGCAGAGCGAAGGTTGGAGCGAGCCCGGCGAAGAGTGTGCCGAGACCGAAGACGCCGATGCCGATGCTGAGGACCCGCTTGTCGCCGACGGCGTCGGCCATGCCGCCCATGGGGAGGAGGAGGGCGGCGACGAGGAGCGATTCGATGATGACGACCCAGCCGACGGCCCGCAGCGTGACTTCGAAGTCGTCGGCAATGGCGGGGAGCGCCAGGAAGCTGAACGCCGTGGCGAAGACGACCGTGATGTAGGTGACGGCGATGGCGCTGAAGGCCCGCCACTTCGGCATCTGCCACCGAGGCACCGACGCATCGGTGGTGGAAGCGCCCGGCATCGTCATCGGAGCACGTTACCTCCAGACGCAAAAAGCCGAGACTCGAAGGACCGGCGGCCGATGCCTAGCTGATGAACTCGGCCAGCTGCGCTTCGAGCTGCGCGATTCGCTCGACCACCTCGCCGCGTACGCGCCCCGAATCGAATCCATCTGGGCCGTTGGCTCGATCCAGATCGGCGAGGCGCTGCCGCGACCCCTCGAGCTGGGCCTGCAACACACGATGACGGGAGGGATGGCGTGAGGTGGGGCGAGACATGGAGCCGACACTACGAAGCCCCTCTGACAGGGTCGTTCGTCGGCCCTGGGGGCCGCCCTCAGTCCCAGTGGTTGAAGACGATGTGGCCGACGTGGGTTGGTTTGAATTTGTCGGCGTGTGCTTGGGCCGGTGGGCTGAAGTTTGCCCAGTCTTCGTGTTCGAGTTCGCGGTTGAGGTGGTTGGCGGGGATGACGGTGGGTCCCCAGGTGGCGAGGTGGGCGGGAACGTCGATGTCGATGAACTCGCATTGGACGGCGAAGGCGAAGCCGGCCACTGGGGCTGAACCGAGTGCGGCAACCAGCGGCAGGTGGTGGTTGTGGAGGAGCCACAGGTCGGCGCCGTCGAATTGCATGACGTCGTAGTTGCCGGTGGAGGCGACGGTGGTTGCACGTTGTCCCGAAGATTGGGCGACGGCGTGGGCCCACCGTTCGAAGGTGCTGGTTCGTTCGAGGCGTTGGGCGGGGGTGTCGTCGATGTTGAAGCCGGTGATCCCGCGTGGGGGTCGGAAGGGTTCGGACATTGCGGTCAGCTGAGTGGGGCTCGCCGGCTGCGGTTGGCCCAACAGCCCTTGTGCCAGTGGCGGCGTAGGTCGGCGGCTTCGAAGGGGATGGCCACCATGTGTCCCATGCCGGGCGGAATGTCGCGGTTGCAGCCCGGGCACAGGTACGTCTTGGTGGCTTCGTAGGGCTGGACCATGCGGGAGTCGGCGTCGGCCCACAGGTCGTGTACTGGTCGCTTCGCCATGCATGCAGTGTGCCGTGTGGAAGCTGCGGTCGGCGGACGGATCAGTCCCAGGTTGGTGTGTCGGTGTGCACGGGTTCGCCGTACGAATCGCACGAGACGTTTTCGCAGATGGGCGGTTCGTGGGGGGTTTCGGGTGGCAGTGTGCTGACGCCGCAGTGTGGGCAGATGGCTGACCGTTCCACCTCGGCGTCATCCCAGTCGTCGTTGTTGTCGTCGTACACCGGTCAAGCATGCCAAAACGACGAAACCGGCGCCGAGGAGGGGAAATCGGCGCCGGGTTCGTCGTGGAGAGGAGAGCGGGCGTGGGGGTGCCCGCCGGTTTGCAGGTCATCCTGCGTGTGGTTGGTTCATGCGGCCGTCAGTTCGTCACCGGCCGGGGCGCCACGGCGACCCTGGAATCCGGCTTCCTCTGCGGCGCCGTCGGCGTCGACTGCTGCGCCACGGTTTCCGTGGCCGCGGCGTCCGAAGCCGCCACCGTTCTCGATGCGGCTTTCGATGCGCTCTTCGAGTCCGGCGATCTTCTCGTCGGCCTCTTCCTGAGTGAGCTCGCCTTCGGCGACCTTCTCGTTGATCTTCTCGGTCTTCTGCTCGACGAAGTAGTCGACGAGGGCGTCGACGTTGTCGCCGGCGATTTCAGCGAGGGACTGGCCCTCTTCCTTTGCGGCCTCGAGGTCTTCGACGGTGATGTCGAGGACGTCGGCGATTGCGGCCAGCTTCTCTGCCTGCATTTCTGCACGCTGTTCCTGCACGGCGGTGCGGATTGCGTCCAGGTCGTCTGCTTGATCCTGGGTGATGACTCCTTCTTCGATGAGGGCGGCGATGCGATCTTCGCCGAGGCCACGGTTGCCACGGCGACCACGGTTGCTGTCTTCGTTGGTGTCTTCCTCGACCGTGTCGGCTGCGTCTGGTTCGACGAGGTCGGGGTCGACGTCCTGGGCTCCAGCGACACCGGCGGCTCCGACGGTGATTGCGACTGCACCGAGGGTGCCGGCGCCGATGAATCCGAGGTTCTTGAGGTTCTTCATTGTGTTGGTTCCTTGTGGGGGATTTTCACCGCCGTCGTTCGGCGATGAGTCCACTATCGAGAACTCGAAACAAAGGAACCTGTAGAGAGCGGAAAGCGTCCCTTAGGTGTTCCTGAAGCGCTGGTAAGAGACTGCGTTCAGGGCTGGGGTCAGGTGTTGAGGGTGATTTCGTCCCATGGCGTGGTGGGGTCGAGCAGCCATTCCAGGGTCCATCGGCGTTCCAGGATGACGCTGGCGTCGATGCCGTCGGGGGCCGGTTGCCCGTTGAGTTGGGCGTCTCGTAGCGCCCAGTGGAGTCGGTACATCAGGTCGGCCTGGTCGAGGATGTCGGCCACGCTGCGAAGGCGGGCTCGTCGTTCCAATGCGTTGAGGTTGGTGCCGAGGATGAGCGAGGTGATGGCGGGAACGTCGCAGGTCTGGGTTGGCGGTGCCAGGTCGGGAACGATGCCGAGCGTCCAGGCCAGTACGGGGACACATTCGTATCGCCACAACATGTTGGTGGTCTTTTGTGGTGTGGGTTCCGGGGTGGTGAGGTGATGGTGTTCGGCTGGTGTTGGTGCCACGACGGCGCGAGGCAGCGTGACTGCGATCTGGTCCCAGGTGAACGGGTTTCCGGCCTGGACGGTCTCGCTGCGAACGGCGACCGCGAGCAACGTGGCCATGCGGTTGATGATGTCGCCCGTGGCGGGTAGGCGGACTTCGGGGTCGGCGGGTAGTGGGGGCAGGTTGTCGTTGGTGTGCACGCCCCAGGCGTTGAGGGTGGCGATGGTGCCGAGCTTGCGTTGCTGACCGTGGGTGAAGTGGGGGACGGTTGCGTGGGTGTCTTCCTGATGGGGTTCGGGGTGGAAGAGCACCCGGAAGTCAGGGTCACGTAGCGATGCGTCGGGGAGGAAGAAGAGGGCGTTGGAGCGTTCGGCCCAGTCGCGGACAGGTGCCAGGTCGGCGCTGTCGTCGACCTCGAATGCGAGCTGGGTCTGGACGTGATCCAGGTGGGTTCGTATCTGGTGGATTGCGGCCGGGCCCTGGCTGCCACGTTGGAGGAGCTGGCCGAGCATGCCCGACAGGTGGGAGTGCAGTCCAGGGTCGGTGCGGTCGCGGCGGTTGAGCAGCGTATGGGGGAAGTCGAGCGCTGGCGGATCCACGTGCGTGGCGTAGGCGTTGACGAGCATGCCTGAGGCATCGATCGTTGTGGGCCTGCAGTTGAGCAGAAACTGGGCCGGTCAGCTCATTTCGCAGGTGGCGAGCATGGTGCGTAGGGCGTCGACTTCGTTTTGGACGAAGGTGAGGTCCCACTCGGTCTTGACCGAGATCCAGTCGATTGCGTAGCCGCACCAGGCGCGTTGGAGCGGTGGCCGCCATTGGTCGGGGCGGCGGTCGCCTTTGCCCAGGTGCATGGGCGTGCTGATTGCGGCGAGGGTGGCCGGACTGGTGAGGTCGGCGCCGAATGCTCGTCGGGTTTCGGCATCCCATTCCCACGCTCCGGCTCGATGGGCCTCGGCGAGGGGCACAAGGTGGCTGACGGTGAGGGTGTTGGCGTGGGTGTGGGTGGTTCCGTCGAGGGGGTCGATCCACCGGGCGGTGGTGGGCGCGCAGCTGTCGGAGCGAAGTTCCAGGTTGCCGCGGGCTTCGGCGATGAGCACTTCGTTCTTGTTGTTCTGACAGTCGCCGTCGGTGTCGGGCCAGCCGCTGGGCCGGTAGTCGGTTTGGCGGAACGGTGTGTCGGCGACCGACTGGGTTGCCACGGTGGCGGTGTCGAGCTGGGTGCGGGCGAGGTTCAGGTCGTCGATGCTGAGGGGTTCGTTCCGCAGGCTGGTGGACGGTTCACCTGTGGGTGCGGCGAGGGTGGTGCCGGCGACCTCGACCGTTGGTTCGGTGTCGGGGGTGGGTGCAACCGAGTGGGTTTGGCCGGGCCGCACCACGAAGATGGTGAGGAGTGTGGCGATGATGATGCCGGCGCCGACGCCGCTCAGGATCCACGGCAGGTGGTTCGGGGGTGGTTCCTCGGGTGGGGTGTGGTGGTTGGCCCAGTCCACGACGGGATGGATGTGTTTCTGCCGGGGGATGGGCGGGGGCGTGAGGTTTCTGCCGGGCTGAACCTGAGGTTCGGGCGGACCCGTCGGCGCGGGGACGGCTGGAGGAGATTGGCCGAAGAGGATCTCGTAGTCATCAGGTGTCAACGATGATCTGCTCCGCGCCTGTGGGTCGTGTCATTCGCCGAGATTTGTCTAGCACTTGGCGCTGGGGAAGTGCTCGACGGGTGGCTCAGATCGAAGGTTCAGTCGTCCTCTTCGTCCTCTTCATCCTCGTCCTCATAGTCGTCGTGGTCCGAGTCGTCGTCGTCGAAGCGGTCTTCCAGCTCGTCGAGCCAGTCATCCCAGTCTTTGTTGAGGTCCGAGAGGCCAAGGCCCTCCAGGTCGCTGAGACCCTCGAGGTCGTCGAATCCCTGTTCCTGGAGCCAGTTGCGTAGTCCCTCGGGGTCGGTTGGATCGAAGGGGAGCGTGTCGAGGTCCAGGTCCTCGATGTCGAAGTCGTCCAGATCGAGGTGATGGCCATCAACGTGGTGATCGTCGAAGAGGTCGTCGAGATCGAAGGGGAATCCGGTCAAGCCGTCGAGTTCGATGTCGATGTCGTCGATCTCCGACAGGTCGATGCCGGCGA
>CAZFBD010000025.1:2377-7682 GCA_964517125.1 uncultured Acidimicrobiales bacterium | reverse complement strand
AAGCCGTCGAGTTCGATGTCGATGTCGTCGATCTCCGACAGGTCGATGCCGGCGAGGGGGCCGGTGAGACCGGCTGCGTCCAGGGCGGTGAAGCACGTGTCGAGGGCGGCGTCGATGGACTCGAGGAGGGCGTCGATGTTGGTTCCGTCGACGGCATCTTCGTCGATGCCGTCGAACGCGGTTTCGCAGGTTTCGGATGCCGTTGTCCACTGTTCGGTGTTGGCATCGACGTTGGCTTCGATGTCGTCGAAGAACTCGTTGAGTTCGCCATTGGTCAGTTCGATCTGTTCGCCGTTGATGGTGAGGGTGACGCGGCCAGCGGTGTCGAGATCAACGATGGTGGTGGTGGTCTCAGCTGCTGGTTCGACGGTGGTGGTCGTCGTGCTGGTCTGTGCCGGTGCCGCAGCCACGGCGGTGGTGTCGTCGTCTTGGACGAGTACGACGGCGTCGTCGTCGACATCGGGAAGGAGCGGTACGTCCACGACGCCTGCCGTGTGGGCGCCGGCGACGCTGGCTGCGGCCAGGCTTCCGGTGAGGACGAGCTTGCCCGTTGCCGATGCGAACAGCGCGGTGAAGGTGGTGAGCATGGGGGTTCTCCTGGAGGTCTCCGGAGAAGGGCCTGCGCCCACGTTGAGTTCTCCGAGGTCGTGTGCGGCACCGGTGGAGGCGGTGTCGGAGATGTCGGTTCGACCGATGGACACGAACTGGTGCAGTTCGGCGGCCGGTTCCACGGGTGTGCCGGCGTATGCGGCTCCGTGGAGGTCGGCAAACAGCGCGTCCAGCTCGGGTTCGGTACCCGGGTTGTCGTCGTTGCTGCGTGGGGTCGGGGTGTTCATCTCATCTCGGTAATCGTCTGGGCCGGTCATTGGGATACCACTTCGGTGGAAAGTGTTCGCCGGAGTGTGGCGAGGGCCCGACGCTGCATGGCTTTGACGGCGGTGAGGGGTTTGCCCAGGGTGGCCGCGGTCTCCTGGAGGGAAAGGTCGACGACGAAACGGAGCACGATGAGTTCGCGTTGTTCGTCGGTGAGTGCGGTGAAGGCGTCGGCAAGGTGGCCGATGCCGAGTGCGTGGAGGGTGTCGGCGTCGGCGCCGTCCAGTGGCGGCATGTGCTGGTCGGTCACGTGGGTGCCGGCGGGTTGGGGGCGGCTGGCTGCGGCTCGGCGTCCGTCCACGATCTTGTTTCGGGCGATGCGGAAGATGAAGGAGCGGAAGGCCGATGCGTTTCCGTCGAAGGTGGGGAGCGCCCTGAACGCGTCGAAGAGGACGGTGTTGGCCAGCTCGTCGGGTTCGGGTGCGCCTCGGAGCCGGCCGAAGCCGCGGATGGCGTCGGCGTGGGCATGGAACAGCTGGTTGAAGCCAAGGGGGTCGCCGGTGCGCGCCAGTTGGAGGGCCGCGTCGAGGGGTTGTTCGGTGGTGGTGGTGTTGCTTCGGTTGGTGAAGCGGTTCACGTGGTGTCCTTGCCGACCGGGTGTGCACAGTCTTCCACTGGGGGAATCGTGTGGTTGGTCGCCGGGGATACTGGCGGAGCGCTACTTCTTTTCTGCGAGCTGCGCTTCGAGCCCCGGGGCTTCGCCTGGTTCGACCGGGATCATGATGAGGTCGATCGCGTTCCAGATGGTTTTGCTGATGGGAAGCAGGATGAGCGGAGCGATGAGTGCGGCCAGTGCGGTGGTGGCGACCATGGGTCCGACGGCGATGTCGGGGGCGGTCAGGGCGATGCCTCCGAGGAGGACGAAGAGCATGACGCCGAACGAGAGGATGGTGTTGATGCCCACGGCACCCACGAACTGGCCTTCTTTGCGTTCCAGTTTGATGCCGCAATTGCTGCAGGTTTCGGGGAGGGTGGTCCACCGCATGCTGACGAGGCGGTTTCCGCAGACGGCGCAGTGTCCGGTGGCGCCGCGCAGGAGGGTGCGGAACTTGCCGGCGGGTGTGTGGCCGCGCAGCGGGTCCAGGCTGGGGGCAGGGTTTGGTTGCGCTGCGTTCGCCATGGCCGACTCCTCGCGGTTCGGGGCCTGTCTTCCAGCGTAGGAGGGTGGGCGGTGGTGCGGTTGTGGCGCTGGTCTCGTTGCGGCTGAAGGGGCGGCGGTCGTTGTTGAGCGCGAGACTGCTGGCATGGTTCCTGCTGTACATGACGACATTGCCCATCTGTCCTGGCTGCTTGGCGAGTGGCATGGTTCGGGTCAGGGCGAGTACCCAACGATCGAGAGCTTTGGGTACAACGAGCAGGTGGAGTTTCGGCATGTGGGCAAGCCGTTCGTCTCGTATGTGCAGCGCACGCGTCATGCGGTGACCGGGCTGCCGTTGCATGCCGAGTCGGGGTACCTTCGGCCGGTTGGCGTGGATCGGGTGGAGTTCGTGGCGGTGCAGCCGAGCGGCATTGTGGAGATGCACGATGGTGTGGTCGACGTTGCCGCGCAGTCGTTGGTGCTCACGGCAACCACGGTGCTGACGACCCCCACAGCGAAGGAGGTGTCGGCGGTTCGGCGGAGCCTGTCGGTCGAGGGCGACTCGTTGTCGTACACGGTCGACATGGGTGCGGTTGGTCAGCCGTTGCAGCATCACCTTGCGGCGAATCTGCAGCGTCAGTAGCCGGTCAGTGTAGTGAGCGCAGGCTGAGCAGTCCGGCGGTCGCCGTGGAGCCGGTGATGAGCGAGAAGATGCCGGAGTAGATGAGCGCTCCTTCGCTGGCCCATGCGGTGTGGCCGATGCCGAGCAGGAAGGCGCCGGCGGCCATGACCCAGACGGCTCGGTCGAAGATGACGCGGTTGCGGGGGTGGACGGTGACGGCGGCGACCGACGTGCCGAAGGAGCCAAGTGCGACGAGGATCCAGCCGGCGAAGACGATGCGGTCGGTGGTGGTCATCACGTCGAGGAACCCGATTGCGGTCAGGCCGCTGATGCCGACGGCGGTTGCGGCGGCGGCGAAGGCTCGTGGCCGGAGCCGTGTGGGTGACGCGGCGAGAACGGCGGCGCTTGCGGCCAGGGCGATGCTCATGGCGAGCCAGAGCGGTTCGGGGATTTCTGGGAGGAGCATGGTTTGCCACATGACCCAGGGCCCGAATGCGGCGAAGCCAAGGGTGAGGGCTGCGGGGAGTGCGGTGGATCGTGGTCCGGTGAGGCGGAGCCAGAGGTGGGTGGCGACGGCACGCAGGATGATGGTGGCTGTTTCGACGCGGCTGATGTTGGGGGAGTCGGCGTTGAGGTCGTCGAGGTGGGTGTTCCAGAGTTGTACGTGTTCGTCGGCGTCGGGTTCTCCCCAGGCGGCGACGCGGTGAACGGTATTGATGAGCGGACTGGTCATGTTTCGCTCAGCGCTGGACCCGCGTTGGGGTTGGGGTCTGCGTCCAGGTTTGCGGCGGCCGTGATGCCGGCGCCGGTGAGTGTGTACATGCGGCGCGGTTGTTGGCGGCCGTCGGGGAATTCCCATTCGCTGGTGAGCATGCCCAGGTCCTCGAGCCGTGCGAGTGAACGGTAGAGGGTGGTGTAGGCCATCTTGTTTCCGATGCCGGCGAGCTCTTTGGTGAGGGGGTAGCCGTGGAACGACGTGTCGCCGCGGGTGTGGAGTCGGAGGGCGGCGCGCAGGACGTGGCGGTCGCTCTTGGCGAGGGTCATGGTCGCGAGTGTAGAAACCGCGGAGCGTGTTGTCACAGCCCGGGTTGGCCGGTGATGGTGGTGCTCGCCCGGTTTTGCAACTAGTTGCGTCTTGGTTACATTCGATCCCGGCGGCGGCAATCCCTGGCCTGGCCACGCCTGCGGCGACGTGGCCGGGCCACCGGGTTGTCTCAGCCGGTGTGGCGTTCGGCCAGCCGGCTGCGGATGTGCGCTTCCATCTGGCTGGCGATGGCGTGGATGTCGATGCTGGTGCGGGCGTGGTCGGCGGCGGCGCGGCCCAGTTGTTCGGCGAGTTCGTCGTTGGTGAGCAGCTGGTCGAGGGCGGCGGCAAGTTGGTCGGGTGCGTCGGGGTCGACGAGCAGGCCGGTGCTGTTGTTGGTGACTTGCTCGGCGATGCCGCCGAGTGCGGTGGCGACGATGGGGATGCCAATGGCCATGGCTTCCATGAGTACGACAGGTGTGCCGTCTTGGTCGCCGCCCGCTCCTTGGCGCGACGGCACGGCCACGATGTGGGCGTTGCGGTATTCGTCCATGACGGCGGTGCGGTTGGCGTGGCCGGCGAAGTGGACCCGGTCGCCGATGCCGAGCGTGGTGGCGAGTTCCTGGAGATCGGTGCGGTCGGGGCCGTCGCCGACGATGCGGAGTTGGGTGACGGCGGGTGTGGCCGCCACGGCATGCAGCAGGGTGTCGACACCCTTCTTGTCGCTCAGCCGGCCGACGAACAGCACGGTTCCGGCTTGGGGTGTGCGCTGGCCGACGGTGTGGGCGAGGCGTTCGCAGTCGACGCCCATGGGAAGGGTGGGCCCCATGCGGTCTCCGGCGAGCGGGGTGAGCCGTTCTGCGATGTCGGTGGACACGGGGTAGACGGCCAGGGCGTTTCGCAGAATGCGTCGTTTCAGGGCCTGCCCGACCTTGCCGTCGAGTGCGTAGGCGTCGGCGCCGTGAGCGGTGACGATGTAAGGGGTCTTGGAGCGCCGCGTGAGGCCAAGGGCAAGCAGGCCGGCGGGCAGAATCCAGTGGGCGTGAAGCACCTGGGGTTTGCGCTCGTTGAGTTGCCGACGGGTTTCCTGCAGCAGGCCGAACAGCAGGCGGGGGACCTGTCGGAGCAGGCGGGGGTCGGAGCGCAGTGCGGGAAGGATCGCGTCCTCGGCTACCTGTTCGCGGCCGGCTCGTGCGTAGGGGACTCGCCGGATGTCGACGCCGTCGGTGCTGTCGATGAGTCGGCCGTTGCGGATGCGCGGAGCTACGATGACGACCCGACTGGACTTCATGGCTGCGGCCAGCGTGAGGACGAACTCGGGTGTTCCGTCGCCGGCTTGGCCGGGAAGTGTTGTGGCGATCGCGACGATGTCGAGATCCCGCACCGAACCCTCAGGACCTGACATGGGCAGAAAAGCTAGCAGCGTCGGGGGAGCGGCGATGGATGCGCTTCGCTCGGCCCGGGCTGTGGCTGGTCGTCGGTCGGTTCGTGCGCTGCTGCTTGTGGCTGGCTTGGCCCTGTTCGTGTGGTTGGCGGTTCGGGCGTTCAGCTCGCTGCCCGACTTCGACGGGCTGTCCTGGGGTCATCTGGTCCTGCTGGCGTTGGTCATGTCGCCGGCCATGCAGTTCTTGAATGCGGCGGAGTTTCGGCTGATTGCGAGCACGGCGGGGTCGAACTTTGGGTGGCGTGACGCGTTGAATGTCACGGT
>CAZFBD010000025.1:0-2277 GCA_964517125.1 uncultured Acidimicrobiales bacterium | reverse complement strand
TGGTGGTGGTGTCGTTGCGGGTGCAGCGGTTGGCTGGCTGGCCAGTGGCGCAGCGTTTGGTTGCGATCGAGTCGGCCACCGTGGTGATGTCAGCTGCGCGCTTGTATGTGGCGGTTCGGGTGTTGCGTCAGCTGGCCAACGTTGGCGAGTCGATCGTGTGGAGTCTGGGCCAGGTGTTGGCTGCGCTCATCGGGTTCGTGCCGGGCGGCTTGGGGTTGCGGGAGTTGCTGGCTGGTGGTTTGGCGTCGGTGATCGACTCCGATTCCGATGTTGCGATTGCCGCGACGGTGGTCGATCGCGGTGCAGGACAGGTGGGCACCCTGGTGTTTCTGGCGCTGCTGGTCCTGGTTCCGGGTGGTCCGGGGCTGGGCGTGTTGCGGCAGGTGCGTCAGTCGCCGGTAGAGGGCGCAGCGGGCTGACGTCTGGTGCGGTGGCCATGTGTTCGGTACCGTTCGGGCATGGCGAAACTCACAGACATCACCGGTATCGGGCCTGCGCTGGCGGCTCGGTTGAGCTCTTCGGGACTGGGGTCGGTGAGCGATGTTGCGGCAACGACGCCTGCCGTTCTGGCGCAGGTGCAGGGCTTGTCGATGGTGACCGCACGTGCGGCCATCGCCGATGCTCGCAAGGTTGCGCGGGCGGCAGGAGCTCCGGCCAAGAAGGTGGCTGCGCCGGCGAAGAAGGCTGCGCCCGTCAAGAAGGCGGCTCCCGCAAAGAAAGCTGCGCCCGTCAAGAAGAAGGCTGCTGCGGCCAAGCCGGCCGCAAAGACCGCATCGGCTCCGGTGGTCAAGCCAGCCGGCCCCGCAACGGCGGCTGCGCCCACGAAGGCTCCCGCAGCCAAGGTCGAATCGAAGCCTGCGAAAGCCAAGCCATCCAAGGCGGTGAAGTCGTCGAAGTCCAAGCCAAAGGCATCGTCGAAGAAGGGCGCCAAGAAGGGCTCGAAGAAGCCTGCCAACAAGAAGGCATCGAAGAAGAACTTGGACAAGCAGATCAAGAGCCTCGATGGTCAGATCGACGCGCTGGACCGTGCTCGCACGAAGTTGCGGAAGCAGCGCAAGAAGCTCAAGGCTCAGCGCGCCAAGCGCTGAGCGTTCTCAGGCGCCTCCGAAGCTCACGAGTCCGCCACCGTCGACCACCATCGTGTGGCCGGTGATCCATCCACTCGCTTCGCTGCTCAGGTAGAGGGCGGCGTTGGCGATGTCTTCGACTTCGCCCAGGCGTTTCAGTGGGTAGGCCTTGGCGGCCTGCTCGCCGCCTTCGCCTTCCCAAAGGAAGCGGGCCATGTCGGTCTTGACGAGGCCGGGGGCCACGGCGTTCACGCGCACGCCCGGGGAGAGCTCGGCGGCCAGTTGTCGGGTGAGGGCCATGACCGCGGTCTTGGTGATGTTGTAGCTCCCGATGTGCGGGTGGGTGACGAACCCGCCGACCGAGGCGATGTTCACGATGTTTCCGCCGTTGTCCTTCATCCATTGGTGCCACGCTTGTTGGCTCCAGACGAGGGTGCCGGTGACGTTGGCGGCGAATGTCTTGTCCCAGCGGGCGACGTCGGCGTCGATGACCGGACCGGCGTAGGGGTTGGTGGCGGCGTTGTTGACGAGGATGTCCACCCGGCCAAGTGTCTTGATGGTTTCTGCGACGACGCGTTCGGCATCTTCGGCTCGGGCGACGTTGCTTGCGGTCCAGTGGCAGGCGTCGCCCAGTTCGTCTGCGGTTTCCTCGCAGGTTTCGGCGGTGCGGCTGGTGATCATGACCTGCGCGCCGTTGTCGATGTAGGTCTGCGCCGTGGCTTTGCCGATGCCGCGTGAGCCTCCGGTGATGAGCGCAACCTTGCCGTCGAGTGGTGTTTCCATGTCTCCCCTTGGTGATGTGCAGCCGACCATAGCCGGTGCTCACCAGCGAGGGTTCGTGGCTTCCGCCTGGAGCCACGAACCCTGCTGAGAGAGGAGGGTTCCCCTTGGACCCGCCAGTACCAAGGGGAACCCTGTGTCGATCCAACAACCCAGCCCGCCCGCTGTTTCGGTTGTTGTTCCGACCACCCTCCAACGGCGCGTTGGCCAGGTACTTGATAACGAACGCATGACGGTTGTCTGACGGTCGGATCACGTTCGATGGGGGGCCCTTCGGCCTACGCTCGGCTTCGGTTCGTTCGATCGCACGACGTCGGGGCTGAAGTTCCAAAACGTGAAGGAAACGGGTCTTCTGTGCTGGTTACCCTCGGGTTTCCGGCCGTTGCGGAGCCTCTACTCCGATTGTCGAAGCTTGGCCTCCAGAGCGGGC
>CAZFBD010000024.1:46284-56802 GCA_964517125.1 uncultured Acidimicrobiales bacterium | reverse complement strand
TCACCCCGACCACGGCAACGACTGCCGACGAGCTCGTCGGCGCCATTGGCGCTCTGTCGCCGGCCGCCGATGGCGAGTCCTTCAGCGCAACAGACCTCGTCGAAGCGATCTCACGCTACGCCGATGGCGAACGCAACGACGCCGCTGACCAATCGGTCATCATCCTCGCCGACGCCCTCACCACCGACGACGCTTCGAGCACAGCGTTCGCGAGCGCAGTTGCCGAACTGGACGCACCCGTCACGATCGTTGCTCCGTCCGTCGACGCAGCGGTCGCACTTGGCCCGCTCCTCGCAGAAAGCACCGCAGCAGTCGTGGCTCTTACCGACGATGCCACCATCGCCACCGTTCTTCCTGTCCCCGAAGCCGCCCTCGACCTCGTGGCCATCACCGCGGCCTCCACCGTTGGAGTCCTTGGACGCCCGATTCCGCTCGTGGCCAACATCGACTCAGCGTTCGCCACCGAAGCGGTCGTGACCTGGACCGCCGATGCCGGAACCGTGGCGGTCGGCCAGAAAACGGTCATGGAGGCTGGACGCCTGCCCGCCGGCGACCACGACGTCACCGTCACGGCCACCTCCGACGCCCAAACCGTGTCCACCACACTGGTCGTTTCCATCAGCATCGACGGAGACGGACTCGTCGGCGAGGCCTGCACAGCGTTCGATCCGACCGACACCGACAGCGATGCTGACGGCACTGCCGATGCGTGCGACCCCAACGACGATGGCGACAGCATTCCCGATTCGTCAGACCCGTGCGCGACCACAACGAACACGCGTCTCCGGGACGGCGACCGCGACGGCATCCCCGATGTCTGTGATGGCGATTCCCTCGACGGCCCCGGGGCCGATTTCGACGCCGACGGCGTACCCGATGTCACCGACAACTGTCCTTCTCGAGCCAACAGCGGCCAACAAGACGCCGACAGCAACGGCGTCGGCGACGTTTGCGAAGCGCCAGGCGCGGTGCAATGCACCATCGTCGGCACCAGCCGCAACGATGTGCTCACCGGCACACCCGGCGATGACGTGATCTGCGGGTTCGGAGGCGACGACGAACTCATCGGCAACGGTGGCGACGATCTCCTCATCGGCGGCACCGGCGACGACATCCTCCGCGGCCATGACGGCGATGATCGACTCATCGGCGGCGCCGGCGACGACATTCTGCTCGGCCGGCTCGGAAACGACGTGCTCGTCGGCGGCGACGGTGCCGACCGACTCGAGGGCGACGAGGGCAACGACATCCTCGATGGCTCTGCTGGTGGCGATCGTCTCAACGGCGACGACGGCAACGACCTGCTGTTCGGCGGCGATGGCCCCGACGAGCTCAACGGTGACAACGGCGACGACTTCCTGGTCGGCGGACGCGGTGACGACACGCTGCTCGGGAAGAACGGAAACGACACCGCCCATGGCGGCGGCGGCGCAGACCGCGTTCGGACCGGCAGCGGCAACGACATCATCATCGACGCCCGCACGGTGGATTCGACCAGCCCCGGTGGCGGCACCGACCTGGTTGGCGGAGCGTCGTCGGTCAGCATCGGCTGACATCCGGACGACACGTCCGAAACAGAAACGTAACCAAGCTGACCGTTAATCTTTGGGCATTTCGGCCCGATTGAGTCACGTGACCGTAACGCAAATCGATCGACGCATCCCGGGCCTCGCTGCCACGATCTCGACTTCCGTCCTCTTTGCAACCGCCGAATACGCCCCACTCGTGAAGGTTGGTGGACTCAGCGAAGCGTCCGCCGGACTCGTGTCCTGCCTTCGATCGATGGGTACCGAGGTCTCGGTGATCATGCCCGATTACGGGCTGATCGAGCTACTGGACGCCACCGAACGCCCCCTCCTCGGCTTGCCGAGTTGGGTACCTACCGTCACGGTTCGGCACGGCTGGACCCCCGAAGCCGGCAACCTCACGCTGTTGCGATTCGACGGTTCCGAACGGCCGAATCCCTACGTCGACCCGACCAGCGGCGAAGGCTGGCACGACAACGACGAGCGTTTCTTCACCTTCTCGACCGCTGTTGCGCAACTGGCCCGAGAAGAACAGCCCGACGTGGTGCATTGCAACGACTGGCATACGGCCGCCGCCATTGCCCTGCTTCCCGAAGGCATGCGCTCGGTACTGACGATTCACAACCTCGCCTACCAGGGAGACTGCGACGCCGGCTGGGCCGACCAGTTCGGAACGTTGGGGCAGGCCTACCTGCAGTACGGCCGCTTCAACCCGCTCGCCGGCGGCATCAGCCTGGCGGACAAGGTCGTCATGGTCAGCGAGTCCTACGCCTCCGAGGCGCTCAGCGAAGAGGGCGGCTTTGGACTTCACCAACGACTCCTGGACCGCGGCACCGACCTCATCGGCATCCGCAACGGCATCGACCTGGGCCTGTGGCATCCCAACGAGGATCCGCTGCTTCCGTTCACGTTCGATCACACCGACCTGAGTGGCAAGGAGATCTGTCGCAAGGAACTCCTGCGGGTCGCCGGCCTGGAATGTGAACGCGGGCCGGTCATTGGCATCGTTGCCCGCTTCGTGCACCAAAAGGGCATCGACCTCGCGCTCGAGCTCGCCCCCTTCCTGGAAAGCATGCCGGCACGACTCATCCTCATGGGATCGGGATCGCCCGAACTCATTCGCCATGCCCAGGATGTCGCCGCCCTGTACCCGAACCAGGTCAGCGTGTTTCCCGGCTACGACGAGAAGATCGCACACCTGATCGTGTCCGGCAGTGACATGCTGCTCGTGCCGAGTCGGTTCGAACCGTGTGGACTCACGCAGATGCAGGCAATGACCTGCGGCACGATTCCTGTCGTGACCAACGTGGGTGGGCTTCGAGACACCGTCACCGACACCGATCAGCATCCGCGTACCGGTACTGGCTATGTGGCCGACCGCCCGAATGCCATGTCGCTTCTCGACACCGTGCACCGGGCCGTCCGAGGCTGGGCGAATCCCCGACGTCGCGCGTCGATCCAGCGACGGGGAATGACTGCGGATTGGTCATGGGCAGCACCGGCTCAGGAATACCTGGACCTGTACGAACCCGTTCTCACCATCTGACTCCCCGTCTCCACCCCCAAAACCAGCAAGACTCAAGGTGTATGCCTCTCCCCCACCTCCCGCCGCGCCCCCAGGAGTCTCGATGGAAGAGCTGACACGGCTCGCCGACCTCGAGCAGCTCGTCGGCGTCGCAAGTACGACCACCGATTACGACGGTCGGGAACACACCGCAACGACCGAAACCCGCTGCGCCATCCTGCGCGCCATGGGCCACGACGTCGCCTCCCCTGCCGACGCTCCGACCGCGCTCATCGTGGAGCGGCGCCGCCGCGAAGCGCAGGTCGTCCCGACCGTTCTCGTCGCCTGGGAAGGGGCGATGGACAGCCCGCTCGGATGCCCCGACGGTCTCGGGTGGACCATCACGGCATTCGACCTGAATGACCCCGCAGCTGCGCCACCCCCACGAACGGGCACCATCACCGACCGATCCGTTCGCGTCGACGGACTGGAGTTCGGTTTTCACGAACTGACGATCGAGGTCTCCGATCACACGCACACGGCATTCGTGATCTCCGCCCCAACTCGGGCGTTCAACCATTTCACCAGCGACAACCCTCGTTGGGGAATCTCTGCGCACACCGGCGGCCTGTGGAGCCGCTCCGCGTCCACGGGCGGCGCACTCACCCACCTCGCTCGGGCTGCACACTGGGCGTCGGAAAGTGGAGCGTCCGTCATCTCGACCCTGCCGCTTCTTGCGACAGCACCGGAGGAAGCCAGCCCATACTCACCACTCTCCCGACGGTTCTTCGATGAACGGGTTCTTGCCCTGGAGGCATTCGGTGTCCCCGAGCGCCGGATCGACCTGAACGCTCCCCGCGACCCGCAGGCCGACTCCACAGCTGCCAACGCCGCCATCGACGAACTGCTCGCGACCACACCCAAGTACCGCACCGCAGCCGAAACCCACCTCGCCCGAAACCACGAGGTGGCGAAGTGGGCGCAGTTCCGCGCCGCACAGGAAATGTATGGCCAGGACTGGCGCACGTGGCCAGACGATGCCCGACGCGGCCATCTGGTGGCGCTGCCGCTCGATTCGGACCGGATCCTTCGTCACGGCTTCGTGCAGTGGGCGGTGGCCGAACAACTCACCGAGCTCCGCACAGAACTTGGCAAGCAGGGAATCGACCTCGCCCTCGACCTTCCGGTGGGAGCGAGCCAGACAAGCTTTGATCAATGGCGCCGGCAGGACGTGTTCGCCGACGGTGTGCAAATTGGCGCTCCCCCGGACCCTGCCTTTCCCGACGGCCAACAATGGGGAAGCACCCCCATCGTTCCCGAGGCATCGCGGCTCGATCACCACCGCACCTTCCGGGAGAGCCTCGAGGCGCAGATGCTGCACGCAGATGTGCTGCGACTTGACCACGTGATGTCATTGGAGCGGCTCTGGTGGCTCACCGACGACCCAAGCGACGGGGTCTACGTCTACCAACCCATGCTGGAGCTGCTGGCCATTGCGACGCTGATGTCCCACCGCCATTCGTGCACGCTCATCGGCGAGAACCTGGGGATCGTTTCCGAGCGAATGCAGCAGGCGCTGGTTCACCACGGAATTCTGGGCATGTCTGTGGCGCAGTTCGCCCCGACCGACGTTCCGGACTCGAACACCGTGGCCACCCTCGGAACGCACGATCTGCCCACCCTGACCAGCTGGTGGTCCGCGGAGGAACAGGACGAGCTGCGCGACCATCTCGCACGACTCGCGCACACCACCGCATCAACGCCCGATCTTCCGGCTCCCGTGATGCATCAACTGCTCGAGCGACTTGGCCACAGCCAGGCGCCGTTGGTTCTTCTCCCAATCGAGGAGCTGTGGGGCGGCGAGCATCGAATCAATGTTCCCGGTGACGATGCACAGGCGAACTGGATCGGCCGGTCCACGATCCCGATCGACGAATGGTCCGATGAGCACTGCACCTTCATGACCACGCTCAACCGGGCACGGTCCGAGACCGCTGGCACGTCGTGGCCACCTCCGGGTTGGTGGTTCAGCGCCGACGATCAGCACCTCTTCAACGAAGGATCACACACCCGTCTTTGGCACAGCCTCGGCGGCCGCCTCGACATCGTCGACGGCGTCAGCGGCGTCCGGTTCGCCGTCTGGGCCCCGAACGCGCGCTCCGTCTCCGTCATCGGCGACTTCAACGGTTGGGTGCATCCCGGTCACGCCATGCGTACGGTCGGAGCCAGTGGCGTGTGGGATGTCTTCATTCCCGGCCTCGCCAATGGGCTGCGGTACAAGTTCCGCATCGAGGGCGCCCAGGGCCGCATTGTCGAAAAGGCCGACCCGCTCGCGTTCAAGTCTGAGCAGGCGCCGTCCACGGCGTCGGTCATCGCCGACCTCAGTCACGAGTGGGACGACGCCGAATGGATGGCCGGTCGTGGTGAGCGAAACCGGTGGGACAAGCCCATCTCCATCTACGAGGTGCACCTCGGTTCGTGGCGCCGCGACGACAACAATCCCAACCGGCTCCTCACCTACACCGAACACATCGATGGCCTGGTGGACCATGTGGCAACCATGGGATTCACCCATGTGGAGCTGCTGCCCATCACCGAGCATCCGCTGTATGCGTCGTGGGGGTACCAGACCACCGGCTACTTCGCCGCCACCTCCCGGTACGGCGATCCGCTTGAGCTCATGGCGCTCATCGAGGCGTTCCACAAGGCTGGCGTGGGTGTGATCCTGGACTGGGTTCCCTCACACTTCCCCACCGACGAGTTCGCGCTCAACGCGTTCGATGGCAGCCAGTTGTACGAACACGCAGATCCGCGTGAAGGGTTCCACCCCGACTGGAAGAGCTCGATCTTCAACTACGGCCGGCACGAGGTTCGAAGCTTCCTGCTGTCCAGTGCCCGCTTCTGGCTCGAGGCCTTCCACATCGATGGCATTCGAGTCGACGCGGTGGCATCCATGCTCTACCGGGACTACAGCCGCGGTGACGACTGGGTTCCGAACCGTTACGGCGGCCGCGAAAACCTGGAAGCAATCGAGTTCCTGCAGCAGCTCAACCACGAGATGTATTCGGCTCACCCAGACATCCTCATCGTGGCCGAAGAGTCAACCGCATGGCCCGGGGTCACCAAGCCCACGGACCAGGGCGGCCTGGGCTTCGGCTTCAAGTGGGACATGGGTTGGATGAACGACAGCCTGTCCTACTTCGAAGAAGACCCGGTGCACCGCCGTTGGCATCACAACAAACTCACCTTCCGTGCCATGTACGGGTTCAGCGAGAACTACGTGCTTCCGCTGAGTCACGACGAGGTCGTGCACGGCAAGGGATCGCTGCTCGCAAAGATGCCGGGCGACGACTGGCAGCGCTTCGCCAACCTTCGTCTGCTCTTCGGCTGGCAGTACACGACTCCTGGCAAGAAGCTCCTGTTCATGGGCAGCGAGCTGGCTCCGTGGACCGAATGGAACCACGATGCCGGCCTCCCGTGGCACCTTGTCGGCACCGGTCCCCACGAAGGTGTTCTCCAGTGGGTTGCCCAGCTCAATGCGCTGTACCGCGACGTTCCCGCCCTTCACGTGGCCGACACAAGCCCAGAGGGGTTTGCGTGGATCGACGCCGATGACAACGAGCGAAGCATTCTGAGCTTCCTGCGAAGCGATGGCCACGGCGACCACGTGGCCGTCGTCATGAACAACACCCCAATGGTTCGCGAGGACGTCATGGTTGGTGTCCCCGAGGAAGGTGCCTGGGACGTCATCGCCTGCAGCGACGACGTTGCATTCGGCGGCGCCGGACACGATCACCCCGATCGGTACACGACCACATCACATCGCCACAACGCCTTCCCGCAGTCCTTGTGGCTCACGCTTCCCGCGTTGTCGATCACGATCCTCCGACCCGCCCCAACCGTTGAGGACACGCGGCCCCAACCACGGTCGACGGTCGCGTAACATCGGAGCGGTACATGCCGATTGAACGCCGAACATCCCCGCAGGAGAAGGTCCGTTGACCGAGCTCATTGCACCCTCCGATGCTTCGGACGGCGCCCACGACAATCACGACCACGATCACGGGCATGGCCACGACCACAACTCGGGCTCGGTGGCCGTCGGGCCCATGATCCTGCTCGTGCCCATCCTGGTGGCGGTGCTGCTCCGCGACAGGTGGGACGCATTGGACGGCACCGACGTCCGGCTGTGGTCGACGTTGTTCGTTTCGGTGTGCATTCAGGCCCTGCCGTTCCTTGTGCTCGGCGTGAGTATCAGCGGGCTCATTGCCGCGTTCGTTTCACCCGAACTCGTTCAACGCATCGTCCCCAAGCGCACCGTGTTTGCCGTCCCCAGCGCTGGGCTTGCCGGCATGGCCCTCCCCGGGTGTGAGTGCGGCTCGGTCCCCATCGCCGGACGGCTGGTGTCCGCCGGCGCACCGCCAGCTGCGGCCCTGACCTTTCTGCTCGCCGCCCCAGCGATCAACCCGGTCGTGCTGATCTCGACGGCCGTGGCGTTCCCAAACGACGGTCGGCTCGTGCTGGCTCGTTTCGTGGCCTCGTTCCTCGCTGCCATGCTCGTGGGCATCTGGTGGGCACGCCGGAGCGACAGCGACCTTCTTCGTTCCACGATCGACGATCATGACCACGACGACATAAACCGCTGGCGCCGCTTCATCGACGTTGCGTCACAGGACCTCGTCCACGCCGGCGGGTACCTCGTGGTTGGCGCCATGGCTGCCGCCACACTGCAGCTCGTCGTTCCCCGCAGCATTCTCGACGCGGTGGCATCCAACGAGCTCCTCGCCGTTCTTGTTCTCGCCAGTCTCGCCGTGCTTCTTTCCATCTGCTCCGAAGCCGACGCCTTCGTGGCTGCCGGCCTGCCGCAGTTCTCCCTCACGTCTCGTCTGGTGTTTCTGGTGGTTGGCCCAGTCATCGACCTCAAACTCATCGCACTGCACGCCGGCATCTTCGGACGGTCGTTTGCCATGCGATTCGTACCCGTCACGTTGGTCATCGCGGTGATCAGCGCAGTTGTCGTTGGGCAGGTGATCCTGTGAACCGTTCAGGTCGCGCCATCATCATGGTGTTCGCCGGAGCAATGCTGGCCAGGCTTCTTGCCTCGGGCGGCTTCGGCTTCTTCGTGCAACAGCGCATGGAGATTCCGCTGATTCTTGCCGCAGCAGCGTTGCTGATCTTCGGCATCATCGAAGTCATCGCCAGCTGGCGTGAAGAGACCACCGACCCTGAGTCATCCCGCCGCCAGCGCGGTCCGGCAGTTGGCTGGCTGCTTGCCCTTCCCCTGCTGGTCCTTGTCGCCGTCGCACCCACGGCACTTGGCGCGGCCGCGGCCGAACGCGTCGACGCCTACACCCCGACACGCACCGAGGAGTTCTTCCAGCCATTGGCCGACTCCGACGAGCCGGTCGAAATGCGAGTCTTCGACTTCCTGAACCGGGCGGTGTGGGACGAGGAGAAGAGCCTTGAGGGCAGGACCGTTCGGCTGGAAGGACTGGTCGTCAACGACGAGCTCCACACCGAAGGCTTCACCCTCACTCGCTTCCTGGTGAGTTGCTGCGCCGCCGACGGCATTCCTCTGCAGGTGGATCTGCACGATGTCGGCCAGTCCTTCGACGACGACACGTGGGTCATTGCCGACGTGCAGTGGATCGAACCCGACCTGCCCTACAACGAACTTCCTTCCGGGGAACGACGCATTGCCGCAACGGTCGTGGAGATCACCGCTGTCCCCGGAGCACGCAACGATCCATACGAGTCGCCGTACTGACAATCGGGCCGCAACGTCGGGTCAGCTCCAAAGTGTGATGTGCACCCGTGGCTTGAACCGGCCGATGCCGGTTCCTGAACCGGACAACATCGCCTGAATCGCCCGGGGCGTGGAGACGAAACGGACGAGCTCGCTCGCGACCTGCGAACAACGGTCGGCTGGCAACGACGACGCGGTCCACGTTCCTGTGGCCGAACAATCTGCGCGCTCGACCCGCATCAGTTCCCCCGAACGGAGCGCTTCGGCCACCGCGAACTTCGGGACCAGGGCCACCCCGTTGCCGTTACGCGCCTCGGCAACCGCCGCTGCGTGGCTTGTATAGATCCGTTGCTGGCTTTCGGGAACACCAACTCGTTCCAGCACGAACTGCGACACCCCCGATGGTTCGACCGCCGATGGCCCCAGAAACCACAACATCGTCGCCAGGTCGTCTCCGGACCGGCGCGGGGCTGTCACTCCGATCACGTCGTAGCGAAGGAATTCGGTGCTCGTGACCGCAAACGCTGCGGAAGCCGCCGACTTCGGGCCAATTGCCACATCGGCGCCATGCGACATGAGCAGCTCATCGAACCGGGCGCTCGATTCCACGAGCAACTCGACTTCGAGGTCGTCGGCCCGGGTTGAGAACAACTCGATCAGGCCCGGAGCGGCGTACTCAGCGAACAGGCTCGTGGCGGCGATCCGAAGCAGGCGTCGTCCGTCGTGCGCCTGGTGGATTTCTCGACGCGTCTGCTCCTGCAGACCGAGCATCTCGACGGCCCGATACGCCAGTCGCAGACCACCCGGCGTGAACACCAAACCATCCCGGGATCGGTAGCGTCTGGTCGACTGTCTGGCCTACGAGCTCGACATGGATCCTGCCGAGCTCCGGATCAAGAACTTCATCCAGCCCGAGCAGTTCCCGTACGAGACGAAGACCGGCTGGGTCTACGATTCGGGCGACTACGAGCCCACGATACGGATGGTCATGGAAATGGCCAGCTACGACGAACTCCGCAAGGAGCAAGCCGAGAAGCGCGAGCGTGGTGAACTGATGGGCATCGGCCTGTCGTTCCTCACCGAGGCTGTCGGTGCTGGCCCCGCAAGGACATGGACATCCTTGGGCTCGGCATGGCCGACGGCTGCGAGCTTCGCATCCACCCAACCGGCAAGGCCGTCGTACGCCTTTCGGTGAAGACGCAGGGGCAGGGTCACGAGACCACGTTCGCCCAGATCATCGCCGAGGAAACGGGCATCCCGTCCGAGGACATCGACGTTGTGCATGGCGACACCGACAACACACCGTTCGGACTCGGCACCTACGGGTCCCGGTCCACGCCAGTGTCCGGTGCAGCTGCTGCGCTCGTTGCCCGCAAGGCACGCGACAAGGCCCAGATCGAGGGTGGGCTCGACGCCCAGATCTGCTACAACCCCGACAACCTCACGTACCCGTTCGGCGCCTACATCTGTGTCGTCGACATCGCAGCGGCCAAGGCCATGGCGAGCGCCGTCTGCACGGACCTCTTGCGGTTGCAGTGCTACGAGGGCATCGCCGCAAACGAGGCGCTGTACGAATGGAGCTACGCACGACAGCTTCTGGCCATTCGTGTCGCGGAGTCCTCCAGCGAGGTGCTCTCCGAAAGCGACCTGTTCACCAACGACCTTCTGACCGAGCGCCCCCTCCTCGCAGCTCTGCGCAACACCTCGGACACCCGATCGGTGGTTCTGATCGACGAGATCGA
>CAZFBD010000024.1:0-46184 GCA_964517125.1 uncultured Acidimicrobiales bacterium | reverse complement strand
CAGCTCTGCGCAACACCTCGGACACCCGATCGGTGGTTCTGATCGACGAGATCGAGGGCGGGTCCCTTCCGACCGGACGAGATGCCCGCAAGTCTGGCGGGCCGCCGTTGCCGCCGAAAGACGACGAGCTCAGCGTGCGGCTCCGAACCAAGGGCGACGCCCCCGAAGCGGTCGGAGGTGTCCCGTGGGCGAGTGCCCCTCGGCGACGTCATCGGAAGGCGATGACCCGGAGAGCAGCGAGATCGTCCTCCCCGAACTGCTTCCATCGTCGCTGGCCGAGGTCGCCGATCGACCATTCGATGCCATGAGCGATGCCGAGCTGCTGGAACTCGGCCGATGGCTGGAACGTGCCCGAATCACATGGCCGGTTCGGCCGGTTCGACGGGTCCGGCGATCGAACCGAGTGGGCACCCTTGACCGAAGAAGGACGCTCGCCAAAGCCCGCAGAACGGGCGGAGATCCGGCCGAGCTGTTGTGGAACACGGCCAGCCAGCGTCCGCGCAAGGTCGCCATGATTGCCGATGTCTCCGGGTCGATGCAGACCTTCGTCCGGCCGTACATGCATGTCATGCGTGCGCTCACCGGGCGTGCCAATGCCGAAGTCTTCGCGTTCTCGACCGAGGCCACCCGCATCACGGCTGCGCTCCGCCGCAACGATCCGCTCGATGCAATTTCTGCGGCGTCCGACCCGGTGGATGACCGCTTCACCGGCACCCGGATAGCGACCAGCCTGCGGCAGATCCTTGGCCATCCGACCTGGTCCACGACGATGCGCGGCGCAGTCGTGTTGATCGCCTCCGACGGTTGGGACACCGACCCACCAGAGGACATGGAGCGACAGATGGCCCGGCTTTCCCGCATGGCGAACCGCATCATCTGGGTGAACCCACGAGCTGCCGCAGACGAGTTCGAACCCTTGGTTGGCGGCATGGCTGCGGCCCTGCCCTTCTGTGCCGCCATGCACTCTGGGCACTCGCTGAACGCCATGCGAACGGTGCTTCACTCGTTGGGAAACGAACGCTGAGCTCGCAAAAGCCACAGCTTCCCGATACATCATTGGAGATGGCTGATGTGACGACGTATGACCCGGCGACCCTCGACGCTGGCGAGGTCCTGATCCATTCCCGCTCGTACGACATCGCCACCTACCGGATCGATGCGAACACGATGCGCCTCGAGGGCCGGATCCGGGATGACAAGCCCGCCGGTCTTTTCGTCCGCGGCGACGAGGAACCGCTCACGGTCCACGACATGACCGTGAACCTCCGGGTCGCCTTTCCTTCGATGGAGATTCTGGCGATCGACGTCACGTTCGAAGACCATCCGCACAGCGGTTGCCCCGGCATCACGTCGGCGTATCAGCGACTGGTCGGCCAGTCCATCGCTGCGGGGTTCACGCGGTTCGTGAACACCACATTCGGACGTCAGCACGGATGCACACACATTGGCGCACTGCTGAAGGCCATGGCGCCCGTGGCCATCCAGTCGATCTATTCCATGCGCCAACTCCCGCACATGGAAGATGGCGTTGTCGGCGACCGGGAATGGACCGAGGAGGAGCGGGCGACGTCGTTCGCCTACACCCTCAACTCCTGCCACATCTGGGATGAAGCGGGCGACCACGCCAAGGCCTCGATGGCCGGCAAAGGGACAGAAGCTCCGGTCTGGATCACCAAGCGGCTCACCGAGCTCGACCGAATGGAGGAAATCGACAACTGGCGCTGAGTCCTCAGGGACAGTCTCCACCACCCAGCCGGTGGCGGGTTGAGGGCCAGTCACCCATGGTCGGGGACGAAGGTGAGGCCCCGTAGTGTTCGAGAATGGCCGAAGATCGGAGCAGGTTGGATCACCGATCGATTGCCCTCCTCGGCCTTCTGACCATCTGCACGTACGGATCCTGGTACTACTCCTTCGGGGTCCTGCTGGATCCGATTCGCCTCGATACGTCGTGGTCGGAGGCCGCCCTTGCGGCGTCCTTCTCGGCGGGCACCACGTTGGTGGGCCTTGGCGCAATCGCCGGTGGTCGGCTCCTGGACCGCCTCGGTCACCGCATGGTCTTCATGCTGGGCGGTGCGGTCGGAGGATCTTCGCTGGTGTTGGCATCGTGGACGACCGGACCGTGGACCTTCCTGGCATCCACGGCGGTCGCTCTCGGCGTCACCGGCGCCCTGGGGTTCTATCCGATCACCATGACCACAGCGGTCCGGCTCAACCCGAACGATTCGGGTCGAGCGATTCTGGTGCTGACGATCTGGGGTGCGTTCGCATCGGCGGTGTTCCTGCCGCTCACGTCGTGGCTGGAGCACCTGTTCGGGTGGCGAAGCACGGTCCGGATCCTTGCCGCTCTGCTCCTGGGCGCGTTCTGGGCGGCAGCAGTTGCACTACCGTCTGCTGGAGAAACGGAACGAGCCCACAAGCCGGTGCGGGCGGTGCTGGCCGATGTCGTGAGCACTCCTGCCGGGCGCTGGTTCGCGGCCACGTCCGGCCTGGCCGGTATCGCAATGGCGACCATCCTCGTCTACCAGGTTCCGGTCATGACCGCCGCTGGTCTGCCGGCCGGCACCGCTGCTGCTGTCGCAGGTCTCCGCGGGGCTGCGCAAACCGCCGGACGCATCCCAATCGGACCGATCATGCGCCGGCTTGGTACGGATCGGGCTATGGCCCTCGCCTTTGCTGCAGTCGCCGGCGGCGGAGTTCTGCTCGCATTGTCTGGGACACTTCCCGTGGCCATCGCGTTCGCCATCACCGCAGGGTTCGGCATTGGGGCATTCAGCCCGCTGCAGGGGATCAAGGCCGAGGAGCTGTTCGACCGCGACGCGCTCGGCACGACCATGGGGTTCTTCGGCTCGCTGTTGGTTCTGTGTGGGTCTGCCGGGCCGTTCGTCGCCGGTGTCTTGAGCGATCGAACCGGCGATCGTTGGTGGGCGTCGGTGATCACGGTGATCGCTGCGCTCGGAGCGCTTGCGTCGGTCCTCCGCCTGTCGCGACTGCAACCGAACGACTGACGTCCAGTCAGCTCGCCAGCCCGGTTGCCAGGCCAATCACGTGTGACTCGACCGCTGCGAACGCCACGACGGGGTCGTCGCTGAAGTTCGGGATGACCCAGTCGTGGAGCGTCTTGTCGGTCGGGAGTTCGTCGCAGGCACAACCAATGTTGATGATGACGTCGGCGCTTGCGAGATCGGCTGCCTGCACGCGGCGGGGAGTCGGCCCTGCTGGGAGCCGATCGGCTTCGAGTCGGTCGCCGACGATGGGGTTCACGACGGGGTCGGGGTCGGTTCCCGCGTTGTCGATGTGCAGGTCGAGCCCAAGACGATGGGCTTCCCGTCCGAGGAACGCAGCAGCGGCCGTGCTCTTGGCTGCGCCGTGTGGGCACAGAAACAGAATGTTGGTGGTCATTGCGGTCTCTCTCTCGTGGTGTGGGTCTTGGGTCAGGCGAGCAGGAATTGGTAGGCGATGCCGATCACGGCGGCGGCGCCGACGACTCGCAGGGTCGGCACCTTGAAGCGGAAGATGGCGATGGCCGCTCCAAGGGCGATACACAGTGCGGCCACGTTCAGCGATGCCGGGTCTGGCTCGTAGAGCAGGGCACCGAACCGCCGGTGCTCCTCCACCGTCTCGAAGAGTGTGAACAGCGCAAACCAGATGGCCAGGTTCAACACGACGCCAACGACCGCAGCCGTGACCGTGGACAACGCCGAGGTCAGCGATGGCTTGCCTCGCAGGTGTTCGATGAACGGCGCTCCCAGGAAGATCCAGAGGAACGACGGGATGAAGGTGACCCATGTGGCGACGACCGCTCCGAATACGCCGGCCTGTAGTGGACTCACCGAACCCGGGTTCCGGTACGGGCCCATGAACCCGACGAACTGCACGACCTGGATCAGCGGGCCAGGGGTCGTTTCGGCCATACCGAGTCCGCTGATCATCTCGCCCGGTTCAAGCCAGCCGAAGGTGTTCACCGCCTCCTGGGAGATGTATGCAAGCACCGAGTAGGCGCCTCCGAAGGTGAGGACGGCGGCGGTGGAGAAGAACCACGCCACGTCGAAGTAGACCGAATCGCGGCCGAGCACAGTGGCGATGACGGCAACCGGCCCGAACCACAGCCCCAGACCGATTCCCAGCACTCGCAGCGCACGACCCCAGGTGGGATGTCCGAGCGTCACGTCCTGGTCTCCAATGAGCACATCGGCGTCATCGGTGACGTCTGCTTCGTCGTGTCCCTGGATGAGGTTGAAGATGTCGGGTCGGGTTCGGCCACCGACCAGACCGATTCCTGCAGCGACTGCGACGATCAGTGGAAAGGGCAGCTCAAAGACGAAGATCCCGGCGAACGCTGCAGCCGCGATGGCCAACATGACCGGGTTCTTGATGACCCGACGGCCGATGCGGAGGACGGCACTTGCCACGACGGCAATGACCGCGGCTGAAATACCGAAGAACAGGCCGGTGACCCAGGTGAGATCGCCGTAGGCAGCGAACAGGATGCTCAGGACCATGATGGAGACGAATCCCGGAAGGATGAAGAGCGACCCGGCGAAGAGGCCGCCGGTTGGGCCGCGAAGCAGCCAGCCGAGATAGGTGGCCAGCTGTTGCGCCTCTGGCCCGGGCAGCAGCATGCAGTAATTGAGTGCGTGAAGGAAGCGCCGCTCCCCCACCCACCGACGTCGCACGACGATTTCTTCGTGCATGACGGCGATCTGCCCTGCGGGGCCGCCGAAGCTGTTGGCTGCAACCGTGGACCATGCTGCCGTCCAGTCACCTCGGCTGATGGCATCGCCCGGGTAGCCGGTCGGACGGACCGTCGCATCCTGCTTTCGTTGAACCATTTCCGGACTATAGTTGTAACCATGGTTACATCACAACCGGATCATTCTGAACTGGAGTGGGTCCTGCTCAGCTATCGGGTTCCGCGGGAGCCATCCACTCCCCGTATCGCAGTGTGGCGAAAGCTGAAGGACCTCGGGGTTGCTCAGGTGGGCGACGGACTGGTTGCGCTGCCCCACGACGCTCGGACGAAAGAGCAGCTGGAGTGGGTGGCCGCGAAGGTTCTCGAGTCCGACGGCGAAGCCATCGTGTGGACGGCCCGGCCGGCCTCGCGGCGCAACAGCCGGGAGCTGGCGCAGCAGATGAGCAGCGAACGTTCCGCCGAATACGCCGAACTCCTCACCGACGTGGCGGCCTCCACCGCCGCCGATCAGCGAACCATCTCCAAATGGCGCCGCACACATCGGCGTATCGAACGCCGGGACCACTTTCGGGCCGACGGCGGAGACCGAGCCCGACTCGCAATCGATGCATTCGCTCGAAACGTCACAGAGGCCGCTGCAGAATCGACGACCGGGGCCGAGACACCATGAGGTGGGCGACCCGATCGGGAATTCACGTCGACCGCGCTGCATCGGCCTGGCTCATCTCCACCTTCATCGACCCCAGCGCAGAGTTCGTCTACGTCGACGACCCCGAAGACGTCCCTGCCGACGCGACCGCATTCGACATGATGGGTTGTGAGCTCACCCACCGACGTGAGGACGTGACATTCGAGACCATTCTCCGCACATACGAGCTGGCCGACCCGGTGCTGTGGCGAATCGCCGAGATCGTTCACCAGGCCGACGTTGAAGACGACCGGTTCCATGCGCCGGAGGCGGCCGGGCTCGACACGATCATTCGAGCGCTTGGACTTGACCATTCGGATGAACAGGTCCGGCATCTGACAGCCACAATCCTCACGAGCATGGAGAAGTACCTCAGGCGAGAAACCCTCGCCTGACCTCCTCGCGCCGGGAATACCGCCAGCGCCACGGGCGGTTTCCACCGCATGACTCCGACGGGACGAATCCGCCGAAACGCCGCGTTGGTCGCCATGCTGGTGTTGGTGCTGGCCGCATGTGGCGGCGGAAGTTCGTCTGCCGAAGAACTCAGCACCGGAGCGAATACGTTTCTCGTCGACGAATTTCCCACGCTCGATGGCGAGACGATCGACCTGCAAACCCTGCAGGGGCAGGACGTCGTGTTGTGGTTCTGGGCACCCTGGTGACCGTTTTGAGAACGCGAAGCCCCCACGGTCGTGGAGGTCGAGGAACAATTCGGAGATCAGGTGCAGATCATTGGCGTGCCCGGCCTGGCCGGCGAGCCCCAGATGCAGGAGTTCGTCGTGGACACCGGCTCCGACGGGCTCACACACATCCCTGATCCCGACAGCAACATCTGGGTTCGTTTCGGCGTGACCCAGCAGCGAACATACGTCTACATCAACGACGACGGTTCGTGGCGCACATCCGGCTATGGCTCGCTCGAAGACGATGTGCGGGATCTCATCGCGAACTGATCCAATTTTCCGCTCAGGGCGCGCCATTCTCTGGCCGAACTTCTTCGTATCGGCGAGAGAAACCCAGGCGGGAACATGACAACTTCACAGACAGCACTCAGCCCAAACACCATTCTTGAGGCGATCGAGCGACTGGATCCGATGCCCATGTCGGTGACGCGCCTCCTCGAGTTGAATGCGAACGAGAACGCCGGCCTCGAAGAGATTTCTGAGGTCGTGAAGTTCGATCCGGTTCTGAGTGCCGATGTGCTCCAGAAGGCGAACTCGCCCATGTATGGCGGTCGCGAGAGCATCGTCGACGTGCCGCAGGCCGTGGGCCGGCTCGGCGCAGCAGACGTTCTGTACATGGCCATGGTCCGCACGATGAGCGGCCGCATGTCTGCGTCGCTTCCGCCCTACGGTTTCGACGCAAACGAACTCTGGCATCACTCGCTCACGGCGTCCATCGCCGCCGAGGAGATCGCCCGTCTTTCGAACCGCGACGTTCCCCCCGGCTCCGGTATTGCGGCCCTCATTCACGATGTGGGCAAGCTCGTCATCGCCAACACCGTCCCGGCATCGGTGATGATGCGGGTGCGGGCAATGGCGAAGGACACCGGACGCCCCATGCACGAACTCGAGCTGGAAGCGATCGGAACGACGCACGCCGACATCGGTGGCACGATCGCCCGGCACTGGGGCTTCCCGCTTTCGGTGCAGATCGCCATCGTCGGCCACCACACGCCGCCGCAGAACGAGGATCCGTTGTCGGCCGTGGTCCGTGCGGCAAACGCCGTGACCCACGGGCTCGACGCCTACGACCTGGATCCCAAGACCGGAATCACGCAGGTCGCTGCAGACATCGTGCAGAACGCCGGTGTGCACGTGAAGGACGTGGTTCCCGTGTACGCCCGCACGCTCGAGGCGCTCGCCGACGTGCTGTTTGCCTACAACTGACGATCAGGCCCGCTTGACCTTGTCGGCCATGATGAGGACGCCCCGACCATCGACCTTGCCGTCGATTGGGTGATCACCGGGGATCAGCCGGATGGACTTGACCTTCGTGCCGACCTTGATTCCGCCGGTCTTGCCATCGAGCTTGAGATCCTTGACGATCACGACGTCGTCGCCATTCGCCAGCAGTGTTCCGTTCGAGTCACGGACCTCGCCGACCTCGTCCAAATCGGCCATCCACTCGTGCCCGCAGGTTGCGCACTCGTAGCCGTCTTCGGCAATGAGCGGCTCCGGCATGGTGCAGATCGGACAATCGGGTTCACTGCTCATCGGTGGGCTCCAGTGGTGAATGGGGTCGTGGAGTCGACGTTCACAAGTGGAGGTTACGGCGGTCGAACACGGCTACCGCCACCGCCCCGATCACTGCGTTGCTCACGACCAGCAGCAGCAACGACGACACGTCGAAATCCCCGGTGATGGCCTGGCCGGCGCCATGCCACGCCCAGGGGCTGAGCCGGCCGAGCCAGGAAAGACTGTCGAGGAGTTCGGCAAGAGAGTTGGCAAGGAAGGCGGCCGCAACGGTGAGCCATCCGACTCCGGTCGCAGCACCGGGCGTTCCGGTGAGTGAGGAGACCAGGAGGGCAACCGTCCCGACGAGAGCACCAAGGACCGTCATGGGGATTGTGGCGAGCAGGATCCGGTCGATGCCAACGTCGGCCCCCGCCAGCGGACTCCCAACCACCACGCCGACGAACGCGGCGACACCACACACTCCAACGATGAGCCCGATGAGCAACCACCATGCGCCAGCGAGTCGACGACGACTCAGCGGCAGGACCGCCAACGTTGCCAGTGTCTTCTCACGCTCTGAACGGGCCAGGCTCGAGCCTGCTGCGATACCCGCGCCCGAGATCAGAAGCGGCGCCATGAGGCTGTACACCTGACTTCGGATGTACCCGGCTGGACTGGCCAGATCTGCATCGCCGATGAGCGCCTTGTAGGCGTCGGGCAGATCTTCGGCGAACGTTTGCAGCTGGTCGTCGAAGCTCGGATAGAGCGCCAGGTAACCAATCGAAACCAGCAACAGGCCGCCGCAGACGCCGAGGAGAAGCACACGGCGGGACCGCAGAAGGTCGATGGCCAGAGTCCGCATCAGTCCACCTCTCGTGGAGCCATGGCGGTTTCCTCGTTCACGTGACCCTCACCGCGATAGAGGGCAAGGAAGGTTTCCTCCAGCTCGACCGGGTGCGCCTCGATGGTCTGTGCCCCCAACTCGCCGGCGCGTGTGAGCAGAGCGGCAACGGCACCCCGGTACTGCACGATGACCTCGCCGTCGTCGGCCACATCCACTCGTTCGATGTTGGGAACCCCGTCGAAGGACGATGCTGGAACGGTAAGGGCACCGAAGCGGAACCGAACTCGACGGACGGCCCGTTGAGCGAGTGCATCGAGCGGGAGCTGCTCCACGAGCACGGCGTCTCGAATGAACCCGACGTGGTCGGCGACCGCTTCGACATCGTGCAGCGAGTGCGAAGACAACATGACGGTCCGTCCCGAATCAGCCAGTTCCCGCAGCACCAGACCGATCTCTCGCTGCAGCAGCGGATCGAGGCCGTTCGTGGGTTCGTCAAGAATGACCAGATCTGGCTCATGGACGAGCGCCGTGACAAGACCAAGCTTCTGTCGGTTACCCAACGAGAGCTCGTGCCCCTTCTTCGCAAGATTCAGTTGCAGCCGCTCAGCCAATTCGTGGCCGTGACGAATCACCTCGGGGCGTTCACGGAGCTTGGCGATGAGTGCGAGCAACGACCCACCGGTGTGGTGTCGCGGCGCCGGCTGATCCGACGCAAGGACCCCAAGCCGGTGATGCAGCGCTGGCCCGTCGGACCATGGGTCCATGCCAAGCACGGAGACGCTTCCACGTTGCGGCTTGATGAGCGACGTGAGCATCCGAATGGCGGTCGACTTGCCGGCACCATTCGGCCCGAGAAAGCCGTAGACAGTCCCGGTTGGCACGTGGAGATCGAGACCGACCGCTCCGACCCCTGGCGCGTATTCGTACGTGAGATCACTCGAGGTAACGGCGGCGGAGGCCATGGTCTCACGCTAGCTGCCAGCGCCGGGATCAACCGAATGAACGATCAGCGCAGCTCAGGCTCCGGGGAGTCCAACAAGTTCCCCCTCGCATTCGCCAATGGCTGCGATCACTGCTGGATCCTCGGGGTCGACCTCGAAGAAGTAGGCGATGCCCTCATCACGGCTGCCCACGTCGGCCGGCACATTGGACTGGCGCGTGAGGAGTTCCGGGAGTGTGACGTCGCCGGCGTCGATGCCCTCGTCCCGAAGACACTGAGTGAACCCGTAGAGCTGCTCGATGATCTCCGTCGGATCGGGAACGGCGGCCGCACCGAAGGTGATGTCTTCGACATTGTCGTCGCAGACGTCGAGCGCATCGCCGAACTCGGCACTTTGGACGTCGACCCCAGACTGCAGAACGCTGGCAACATCGATCGCGCCCTCGTTGTCCACAGCGACGTCGGGGAACTCATCGATCCCCTCCTCGCGCATACAGGCCGAAAGGTCGAGCAACGCAAGTTCCTGCTCCTCGATCGGGCTCATTTCCTCGGACTCGGACTCGGCCTCGGTGGTGGTCGTGGACGATTCCAGGACCTCGGGCTCAGCGTCGACTGTCTCGGTATCGGTGGCAGCCTGGGTTGTGGTGGTTGCGAGATCGTCGACCGAGGCAACTCGGGGCTGTTCGGCCTCTTCGGACCCGCCGCAGGCGGCAACGAACAGCGAGCATGCGACGGCGAGGAGGAACTGGGCGAGCCGGGGGCGTGAGGGCATTGGAGAGAGAAACGCTTTCATGGAGTTCCGAACCTCGGCATTTTGTCATCTGCTTCCAGGCAACATGCGTCAGACGGACGGAAGTGGGGCGCTATGGTCTGCGGACAATGGACGAGAACGGCTCCTGCGCATGCACCACCCGAGGCCGTCGCAGCTGCACGCCACAGTGAGCAGAGCAACGGTCCTGGCCTGCCAGGTCCTCGTGCCACCGATGACGACGGCGGACGGACGCGATCGCCACGTACGGCGAACGGCCGATGCCGTACGGGTTCGGTTGTCGGAGCGGCCAGCCGATCTCGTGGTCCTTCCCGAGCTGTCGAGCATTGCGTACTCCGATGAGGCCTTCGCCTCGCTGGCGGTGTTGGGCGAAGCGCTCGATGGGCCCAGCGTGGAGTGCTACCAGGCCCTCGCCCGCGAGACACGCGTGACCGTCGTATTCGGCATCGCCCGACGGACTGGCAAGACACATCGAATCTCGCAGGTCGCCGTCGGGCCACAAGGACAGGTGCTTGGCCACTTCGACAAACTGCACCGGGCGAACTTTGGGTTCTCGGCCGAGTCGCCGTATTTCAGCGCCGGCGACCACCTGTTCGTCTTCGAGTGTGCGGGGCTTCGATTCGCTCCGATCATCTGTTACGACATTCGCTTTCCCGAACTCACACGAACCCTTGTGCTCGACCGACACGCCGATGTGATTCTGCACTGTGGCGCCTACGGCCGGGACGAGTCGTTCGATTCCTGGCATGCGTTCGTCACCACCCGAGCCATGGAGAACCAGGTGCCGGTGCTGAGCCTGAACCGGGCCGGAGAGGCGTTCGGCGACTCCCTGTACTGCGACGCCTGGGTTGACGCCGACAATCCACCCCTCCGGTTCCCCGCCCATGACGAGGCATTCCGCTACATCGACATCGACACATCGGCCACCGATCGGGTGCGTTCCAGCTACGGCTGGCTCGAAGATCGTTTCGAGAGCTACGGGGATCTGCCGCTCCTCGACAGGTAGGGACGACCGCCGGCGGCCACGTGCCAGCGGTTGCAGCGCCGACGCCTTCGAAACGGTTGCCTCGACGTCGAAGATGTAGGTTCACGTCATGGACTTGGGAATCTCTGGCAAGCGGGCAATCGTGGCGGCATCAACTTCGGGGTTGGGCCTGGCAACGGCCACCGCGCTCGCCGAAGCGGGGTGTCAGGTGGCGGTCAATGGCCGCCAACAGGATCGGGCCGACGAACTTGCTGCCACGCTTCCAAACGCGGTTGGCGTCGCCGGCGATCTGTCCTCTGCCGCCGGCGCCGAGCAGTTCATCGATGCGGCAACGTCTGCACTCGGGAGTGTCGACATCCTCGTCACCAACAATGGCGGACCGCCGGCCGGGAACTTCGCGCAGACCGATATCTCGGCCTACGCCTCGGCCCTGGAACTGAACCTCGTGGCCATGGCCGCCATGACGAAGAAGGTCGTTCCGGCAATGCAGGAACAGCGGTGGGGCCGAATCGTGGCAATCACGTCGACTTCCGTGCACACCCCCATGCCCAACCTGATCCTCTCGAACACTGCACGGGCCGGACTCACCTCGCTCCTCAAGACGCTTGCACTCGAAGTCGTCGGCGACGGCATCACGGTGAACACCGTGCAACCCGGGCTCCACCTGACACCGCGCGTCGATCAGATCTATGGAGGCGCAATGGACGAACTCACGGCAAGCCAACCGACGGGCCGCATCGGAGACGCCGCAGACTTCGGCGCCGTCGCTGCATTTCTCTGCAGTCAGCAGGCCAACTACATCACCGGTGTCTCGATCCCCGTCGACGGCGGCCGCTTCACCCAGCTCCAATAGCCGATCGCGGGGCGGACGGCTCCTGCAGGCCGATTCGTTCCTGAGTCAGGCGGCGTCGGGTGCGCGGCGAGACATGACCGCCACGCTGGCGGCCACGACTGCGGCGGCGAGCACGGCATCGGCGCCCCATGCCGACACCGGATGACCAACGAAGCCACAGGTTGCGCCGACCACGATGACCGACAGCCCACAAATTGCTGAGACCGGGGCGGTTGCCTTGCTGTTTGCCAGCGCCAGCCCGATGACAGCGAAGATGCCAATCAGGGTGACCACGCCAACAGCGCCAGCTTTCGGTGACCCCGCAGGACCGAACTAGGGTCCGCTCATGGAACCAACGTTGCACTTCACCCGGGACGAATATGCCGACCGACTGTTGCGCACCCGAGCAGCCATGAGCGCTGCAGGCATCGATGTGCTCGTTGTTCCGGATCCATCGAACATGGCTTGGCTCACCGGTTATGACGGCTGGTCCTTCTACACACCGCAGTGTGTTGTCGTGGGCCCGACAGGCGGGCCGCTGTGGTTCGGCCGGTACATGGACTCGCTCGGCGCACTGCGAACCTCCTATCTGCCAGCCGAGGACATCATTGGGTACCCGGATCACTTCGTGATGTCGACCAAACGACATTCGTCGGAGCACCTGGCCGAGAAGCTTCAGGAACGCGGCTGGGGTTCGCTGCGAATCGGCGTTGAGCTCGATGGGTACTACTACTCGCCGCGGGCCCACCAGACGCTGGTGGACCACTTGCCCGACGCGTCGTTCAGCGATGCCACGTCGTTGGTGAACTGGCAGCGACTCATCAAATCGCCGCAGGAAATTGCGTACATGCACATCGCCGCGGAGATCGTCGAGAACATGCACGCTCGCATTCTGGAGCGCATGGAACCGGGGATGCGAAAGAACGACCTGATCGCCGAGATCTACCACACCGGCATCACGGGTACACCCGACCACGGCGGCGACTACCCGGCCATCGTGCCCCTTGCGGCCACAGGGATCGAGGCCACCGCCGCCCACCTCACCTGGGACGACCAGCCGTTCGAGGTGGGCAAGGGAACGTTCTTTGAGATTGCCGGTGTGCACAAGCACTACCACGTGCCGCTGTGTCGCACGGTCTTCCTGGGCACCCCCGAGCCGAAGTGGTTCGACGCCGAGGCGGCGCTCATCGCGTCGATCGATGCGGGCATGAAGGCAGCCAAGCCGGGCAACACCTGCGAGGACATGCACGCCGCGTTCATCACCGAACTGCGTTCGCACGGCTACGACAAGGAGAGCCGGGCCGGGTATTCGATCGGCATCAGTTATCCACCGGACTGGGGCGAGCGGAACATCAGCATTCGCCCGGGCGACACCACCGAGTTCCGGCCGGGGATGACCTTTCACTTCATGCCGGCACTCTGGCAGGAGGACTGGGGCATGGAGATCACCGAATCGTTGCTCATCACCGAAGACGGCTGCGAGCCGCTGGCCAACGTCCCCCGCAAGCTGTTCGTCAAGAACTAGACCTACGGAGCTGCTCCCATGACCCTTCAGGACTCCCCCGTCTCACCAACCGTTCCGTTCGACACCGATGGCCTGCACACCGGGCACCTGAAGGTGCCACACAGTCACGATGGTTCGGCATATGGCGCGGTGATGGTGCCGGTCGCGGTGATTCGCAATGGTGACGGCCCGACCATCCTGCTCACGGGCGGCAACCATGGCGACGAATACCAGGGCCCCCTGGCACTCATGCGACTCGTGAGCACCATCGATCTGAGCCACGTGACTGGTCGAATCATCGTCGTACCCACGATGAACCAGCCGGCGTTTGCCGCTGGCACTCGGACATCGCCGATCGACAAGGGCAACCTCAACCGCATGTTCCCGGGCCGACCTGACGGCACGATCACCGAGAAGATCGCCGACTACATGGCGCGTTACATGCTCCCGATGGCCGACCTGGTCATGGACATTCACGATGGCGGCAAGACCCTCGAGTTCGTCCCGATGGCGTGCACACACGTGCTCGAAGACGGGGCAGCCGAGGCGGAGGGCTGGCGGTTCGCCACGGCGTTCAAGGCCCCCTTCACCTGCAAGCTGGTGGAGATCGACACGATCGGCATGTGGGACACCCACGTGGAGGAGTCGGGGACGCCGTTCGTGACGACGGAGCTGGGAGGCACCGGCACGACCCGCCCCGACTGGGCCGAGATCACCTTCCGCGGCGTCAGAAACGTGTTGAAGGAGGCCGGTGTGCTGGCCGGCGAGCAGGAGGACGCACCCACGCAGTACCTCGACGTACCGCTGGAGGGTGCCTACATCACCAGCGAATCCGACGGGCTCATCGAATGGGTCGTTGCACTCGGCGATTTCATCGCCGAGGGTCAGGTGATTGCCCGGGTCCACGATCCCGTACACCTGGGCACTCCACCTCGCGACTATCACGCAACCATCGACGGCATCCTCGCGATGCGGCACTTCCCTGGCCTGGTTCGCCTTGGCGATTCCATCGCGATGCAGGCAACCGTTGTGGCGTCGCCGCCGGCCTGAACTACGCCCGGTCGTCGACGGGGTCGGGCTGCGTCAAATGGCGGGCCAGGTACTGGATGAAGTCCCAGATGGTTCCCTCGTAGCGGTCGGGAGCGAGCGGACCCCCGTGATACGAGCGTGTCTGGAGCGCCTCCTGAAGGACCTCGAGCTTGACCTTGTCCTCGGCGTTGAAGCTCTTGCACAACGCCACGTAGTCCTTCACAGATTGCGAATCGGGACTGTCTTCAAGCCCGGTCACGCCCCAACGGATGCGGACACGATCGACGCCAGCCGGCCGAAGGCACATGAACAGGGTGAAGTTAGTGGCCATGCCGACGACCAGATTCGGGAACACGCCATACATGGGCGAGTTGTTGCACTCGTCTTCGGTGAGGTCCGGATGGAACGGGCCACGAGGCGGGTAGCTGGGGTCGTAGTAGGCGTGATAGCCGGTCCACCCCTCGCCGGAGACCATCTTCTGGCACAGCCGCGTTGGGGTGATGGGATGCAGGGTTTCGGGGTGGATGGCGCTGAGATGATAGCCCTCCATGAAGTTCTCGAACAGCGCTTTCCAGTTGCATGCCCACTCGTCTTCCTCCAGGAAAACGAGAAAGCGTTCGTCGGGGTGATAGCTGCCCACGACTTCCTGGAGTCCGGCGAGGCGCTGAGCGAACGGACCTGCCTGTCCATCGAGGTTGACGAACAGCCAGCCGTTCCAGATCTCGGATGTGAACACGGGAAGGGAACATGCTGCGGCGTCGAAGGACGGTCGTTCGTTCATGAGCGGAGCGTTCACCAGGGTGCCGTCGTTTCCGTACGTCCACAGGTGATAGGGACACGAGAATCGCTTCGCCGAGCCGCTGCCGTCGGCCACCCGGTTGCCCCGGTGCCGGCAGACGTTCGACAGCACCCGCACGGTGCCGTCGGCCAATCGTGTGACGAGGAGCTGTTCTCCCACGATCTCCGTGGTGATGTAGTCGCCAGGCATGCGGACCTCGTCCTGGTGCCCGATGCACAACCACTCTCTGCGAAGCAGTTCGTCCTGCTCCACCTGCAGAAACGCCGCCGACGTGTAGAAGGCGGCGGGCAGCGAAGTCGCCTGGTCTGCCGGCAGATCGCCGAGCCGGGCGAGCGCGGAGCGCAGCTGGTCGGCATCGGTGGGCGGGGCGTCGTTCCTCACGGGTTGGACTGTAGCGGCGGCTGTGCGTCCGCTCAGGATCCGAGAATCAGGAGTGGTCGCGAACGGCAACGGCGGCCCGGTGACCGCGTACAGCGCCAGTGACGATGAGCGCTGTGGACGCGACAGCGCCCACACCGACGGCGATTCCCCAACCCAGCATGGCCCGGTCTGCGTTTCGACCGACGCCAACCAGAACGCCGACTCCGGCAGCCACCGGGGCAGACAGCGCCATGACCCAGCCTCCCCACACGGAGAGCTTCCGCCCCTCACGATGTGCCGCCAGCCAGGCCTCATCCGACGAGTTCGTGGCTCGGGTGCGAATCCCAGCGATTCCGTTGGGACCGATCCGACCATCGGCCGTGCGCTGCGCGATGACGCTTACTGCCAACCCACTTGCGACGAGGATCAGACCCACCAACACCATGGTCACGATGACGACGGTCCAGGTTGTTGGTTCCTGCTGGGCGAGCATCGGGTCACGCTAGCCACACGACCGTGCAAGATTCCTCGCAGCATGGGGAATACATCGATCTGACACAAAGTGGTTCTTCCCCGATATCGGCATGCGCGGCCGTGAACATGGAGCAAGCCGCATCATCGAACGTGGCGGCAACATGGCGGTGATCGACTCCAACCACTCCATCGGCGCCGTGGAGCCGGTCGCTACAGTTTCGGTGATGGAGACCAGCGAACAAGAACTGATTGATCGACTGGCCTCCCAGACCGTGGGGCTACTTCAGACCGAGTACCCAAACGGAATCCGACTCTCCCTGTCGGCCCCCATGGACGAACCGATTCGACCGAGCGCGATCTACCCCGCGTTCTACGGCTGCTACGACTGGCATTCGTCGGTGCACTCGCACTGGCAGCTGGTCCGGGCGCTCCGCACCCACCCCCCACCGGACACTTCTCCGACGGCGCCACCGACGCGCTGCACCGCAGCCTCACCGCCGAGAACATTGCGGTGGAAATGCAATGGGTGCAGGAGCGCCCGTCGTTCGAGATGCCATACGGAATGGCCTGGCTCCTCACCTTGTGCCGAGAGCTCAAGACCTGGGACAGCCCGGACGCCCGACTGTGGCGCTCCGCCCTCCGCCCGCTGGAACTCCATGCGATTGCGCAGTTCCACAACTACTGCGAACGCCTTGTTCTGCCGGTTCGCGGCGGCATGCACAACCAGTCGGCGTTCTCGCTGGGCCTCGTGTGGGACGCAGCCGTCAGACTGGACGACACCGAGCTGCGCGAGCAGGTCGAGGCAGCGTCACTCCGGCTCTACGGCCAGGACACGTCCATCAACCTGTCGTACGCACTTGGGCAGGACTGAATCTGAGTCGGGCCTGGATGCTTGAGCGGATTGCGACATCACTTCCGAACGACGACCCGACCGTGACGGAACTCCGGGACATTGCGGCGCGCCATGCGAAGACCGGCCTCCCCATGGCAGCACATCCCGAGTACATGGTCTCCCACTGGGTCCCGACCTTCGCCGTCTACCTCCTGACCCGCTGAGCGTCCCGCCCGGCTGATCGCCGCTTGCATCATCCGCATCCATCGTTTATCGTCGATAAACGATGAGCATTTCACCCGAGCAGGCAGACAACTATGCGCAGTGGTTCCGCTGCCTGGCCGACAGCACCCGGCTGCAGGTCCTGAGCTTCGTTGCAAACGCCGACAAGCCGTTGACCGTCGGCGAGATCGTCGAGGCGATCGGAAAGAGCCAATCGACCGTGTCGCGGCACCTGGCCATCCTTGCCGAAGACCGATTCGTCTTCATGGAGTCCGATGGCATCCGCACGCTCGTGACTGCGAACGGTGCGTGCATGACCGCCCTACCGCAAGCGGCGGCCGAGATCATGAACAGCAACGCGAGAACACCGTGATCGGCAGCACGCTCTGGCTCCTTCTGGAACTCACCATCTTGTTCTTCGGGGTCGCCTTTCTCATTCAGCTCGTGCAGCGACGGCTCGGCGACGACCGCGTGCGCTCATGGATGGGCGGACCCCCAGTCCTTTCTGCCCTGAAGGGAATCGCCATCGGGTTCGTCACTCCGTTCTGCACCTATTCGGCCATTCCAATGCTCGTCGGCATGCGCCAGGCCGGGGTCCCGCCGGCCGGGTACGTCGCCTTCCTGAGCGCCGCACCAGTGCTGGATCCGGTCCTGTTCGGCGCATTACTCCTGATCGTTGGAGCGAAGGCCGCAATCATCTACACGGTCATTGCATTCATCGCCGCCATGACGCTCGCCCTGACTGCGCAGCGCGTCGGCATCGAGGGCCACCTCAAGCCGCTGCCGCAAGAACTCCTGGTGAACGCGGGTGCCGACCGGTCGATCCCCTCCCCCGTTCCGGCAGGCGCCGCAGCAGCTCAGCCATCATGCGGGTCCAGTTGCGGCGGTTCCAGCGTGCCGTGGCAAGGGCTCGGCCAGGAGAGCCGGGGAGCGTTTCGCTCGGCAGTCGCCTTGCTGAATTCCGTTGGCCCACTCCTTCTTGCAGGCGTTGCGATTGGCCTGGCAATCGAGGCACTCGTATCGCCCGAAGCAGTGGCCACGATCACCGGCAACAACGCCACCTGGTCCATTCCGCTCGCAGCGGCCCTTGGCACGCCGCTCTATTTTCAAACGAGCCTGTTCGTACCAATCGCCAGCTCCCTGACGACTGCGGGGGTCGGAATCGGCGCAATCGTGGCCCTCACCATCAGCGGAGCAGGTGCCAATGTCCCCGAATTCGTGATCCTCACCAAGCTCGCCGACCGCACCCTCATCGGCACCTTCTTCGCCTACGTCTTTTCCGTGGCCCTCGTGGGCGGCCTCACCGCACAACTCGTGCTCGGCTGACCCGAGTAGCTTGCCCGGATGAGCAGCGACAGGAGCTACAGCTTCGATCCATCCCGCGCCCTTCCCAACGACGCGTTCCGAAGCGCACACCTCGCTGCGCTCGAACACGATCACATCTGGCACGCAGACTGGGTCTTCGTCGCCACCGAGGACGCCATCGCGAACCCCGGCGACCAGTTGCCTGTCGCCGTCGGCAACCAACCGGTCCTTCTCGTTCGCCAGCAGGACGGAACACTCGCTGCGTTGTCGAATCTTTGCGCCCATCGCGGCACGTTGCTCGTCGAGGAGCCGGCCAACGGCAAGCGGGTCCAGTGCCCCTACCACGCCTGGACCTACGCTGAAGACGGACGCCTTCTCTCCGTGCCGTTCGCTGAGAAGGCCGAGGTCGACAAGGCCGCCCACTGCCTGCCCCGCCATCAGGTGGCAGCCTGGCACCGCCTCATCTTCGTGGCACTCAGCGATGCCGTTGAGCCGTTCCAGACACGCATCGCACATCTCGATGCGCTGCTCACTGAACGGGGCATCGATGACCTCCACCACTGGCCCAACCACCAGGAGACGGAGATCTGGGAGTGCAACTGGAAACTCGCAGCCCTCAATGCCATGGAGAGCTACCACCTGTTCCAGGTGCATCCGGAGACGCTCGAGCCCTACAGCCCAACAAAGGAGTCGTACTACATCCGCGGCTCGGCGAACGCAACGGCGACCGGTGGCACGAGCAAAGGAGAGGACGACTACACACTCATCAGTCTTCCGCCTGGCGTTGTTGGCGTACTCACGCCGGGGAGCTTCGTTTGGCAGGCGGTGACACCATTGTCCGTCGACCGCTGCACGGTCCGAACAGGCGGCGCCTTCTCCACCCCTGCGCCAGAGCGCCAGAAGGGACCGATGGCACGTTGGCTCACCGCTGCAACGAATGCGGCAGCGGTTGCCGCAATCCCCGACTTCCTCCCGGAAGACAAGGCAATCTGTGAACGCGGCCAACGCAGCGCCGTCGGCGATTTCGAGCCCGGCCAACTCCTGCAGATCGAACGGGTTGTCGCCGATTTCGGCCACTACCTGAACTGGCGAATCAACGACGTCCCACCACCCCCTGCCCACAATCCGGACAGGGGGCTAGGGTCTGGTTCGTGACCGTTCTCATCGCTGGTGGAGGAATTGCCGGGCTCACCATGGCGCTCACGTGCCACCAGGTTGGCGTACCGGCCATCGTTTTGGAATCCGTTCGAACGGTCGCCCCGCTGGGCGTTGGCATCAACCTCCAACCGAACGCAGTACGCGAATTGTTCGATCTTGGCTTCGCCGATGATCTCGACGACATCGGCATCGAGGCGACAGAGTGGGCGTTGGTAGGGCGCAGCGGGAACGACGTGTGGTCCGAAGCGCGCGGCCGGTCTGCGGGCTACCGATGGCCCCAATACTCGGTGCATCGGGGTCAACTGCAGATGCTCCTCTATCGGGCGGCCGTCGACCGGCTCGGCACGGAAGCTGTTCGCACAGGCCATCGGGTTACCGGCTACCGCAACACTCCCGACGGAGTCGTGGCACACGTCGACAACCGCGACGGGAACACCACCGAAGTTGCCGGCTCCGTCCTCATCGCCGCCGACGGGTTGCACTCGGCGGTTCGAGCCCAGATGCACCCCGACCAGCCGGAGCCGCAATGGGGCGGGCAGATTCTGTGGCGGGGCGCGACCCCTGGCCCGCCGGTTCGGTCAGGTGCGTCGTTCACCCTGGTCGGCACGCTCGAGCAACGCTTTGTCCACTACCCCATCTCCCGGCCCGACCCCGATACCGGGCTGCAGCTCCAGAACTGGATCGCCGAGCTCACCGTCGACACATCCGCCGGACTCGCCGGCAGCAGCTGGAACAAACAGGTCGACACCGACGACTTCCTCCCATCGTTCGAAGACTGGACCTTCGACTGGCTCGACATTCCCGGCCTCGTTGCAGGTGCTCCCTCAGTCTGGGAGTTCCCCATGGTCGATCGTGACCCCGTCGACCGGTGGGTCGACGGGCGAGCATGCCTCATCGGCGACGCCGCCCACGTGATGTACCCCGTCGGCTCCAACGGCGCGAGCCAGGCGATCGTCGATGCCCGGGTCATGGGCGCCAAGTTCCTGGCTCACGGGGTGGATCCAGATGCCCTGTCGGCATTCCAGGCCGAGCTGCTGGAACCGATGTCGGCCCTCGTGCTCCGCAACCGAGGTCATGGACCGGTGGGAATCCTCGGTCTGGTCGACGAGCGGTGCGACGGGGTGTTCGACGACATCAACGATGTCGTTCCCCGGGCCGAGGTCGAGAGCTACATGGCCCGCTACAAGTCCGCGGCCGGCTTCGCCATGGATGAGCTCAACAACCGCCCCTCGACGATCGAGCCCGGAGCCCGTCTCAACAGCTGAGCGGCCGACGGGCCGGGTACTGCGATCACTCAGATCCGGTAGAAGTCCGCAGCGTTGCCGCCAAACATCTTTGCCTGCGCATCCGGACCATCCTGATTGGTGAGCTCCACCAACGCATCAAACACCACGTTGTAGTCCGCCGACACCCGGTCCACCGGGAAGTTCGAGGCGACCATACACCGATCCACGCCGAAGGCCTCGATGGTTGGGCGAACCAGTGGACCGAAGCGATCCACGAGTTCGGATGCCGTCGGGCGCCGGCTGGCCCGCTCGTACCCGAAGCCCAGCGCCGGCATCAGCAGACCCGAGATCTTGACGTGGGCATGGGCGTTGGCGGCAACAGCCTGCAGCCCTTCGAGCCACTCGTCGGAAATTCGGGCGCGTTCCTGGGCTGACACTCCAACGCCCTGGAATTCGCCGGCCCACCCAACCGGTGTGCCCACATGGCACAAGACCAGGGGCACGTTCGAGTTCGACGCTGCGAGCTCGGCGACCTGCCCGAGCTGCCCGCTGTAGCACCACGCATCGAACGACAGATCATGCTCCGCCAGCTGGTCGAAGCCGGCGCGAAAGCCCGGATCCTGGCTGAGGTGTTCGTCCTCGGCAAAGTCCATGACCCCTTCGACCTGGTGGTGAGACAACATGTGCCGGATGCCCCGCACCCGGCTGCTCGCTGCCCTGTGCGCTGCCAGCACCGACGAAATCGCAGCTCCTTGTGCCAGGTCGGCGTGGGCCACGATTGCGGCCGGCGGATCTGCCAGCGACTCCAGCCAGGCAGTCTCCCCCACAGCATCCATAGGCGTTTTGTCTTTCCATCCGGCCTCGATGTGCACGTACCTGCCCACGTCCGATGTCACGGAGTCGGCGCGGTATTCGGGAGTCAGGTAGTCGGAAACCAGACTGGTACGTTCACTGAAGAACGCAACGGTGGGCTTTGGGAACATCCGCTTCAACATCGCTCGAAGAAGCCGTTCGTTCCATCCGAACAGTTGGACGAATCGCTGCGTCGGCCGCGGCGTGTTGTGGACATCGAACAGGTGGATGTGCGGGTCGATGATCTCGGAATCCGGAAAGGTCATCGGGCCACCCTAGATCCTCTTGAAAGTCGGGCGCCTGCTGTGGTCTGCTCGGAAGTGCTGCAACACAAGGCGACGACCCCCATCCGTGGCACCACCCCGTCGCCCGTGTCGTAGCGACAACTGAAACGGCACCGGGCCCTGTCACTGTTGATGTCGCTATGACACGGGCCGGGGGTGACTGCGACGGGCTCGCAAACAGCGTCGGGAGACAGAACGTGGCAAAAAGTGGCCAGTTGACCGAGGACGTCATGTACAGAACAGCGGTACAACGACGAGTGAAGGGCCACCGGGGAGTCACAGGCGCGCCAAAGGGGTGAGCCGCAGAGGCCTACGAACACGTTCCTGGCAGCCGCCGTCAGCCGCCGGGCCTCGTCTACCTCAGGGTGCGCCGAGAGCGAACGAACCGGGGGCGGATAGTGGAACCGCTGGGCTTACCGAGGCAGTCACCCCCAGCAGTCGTTCATTCACTACCCAGGCGTAGTGGGCCCGAACAGACTCGGCTCTCCGACGGATGCGAGACATCGTCGAACGCGGCGCGGCACCCAGGCGATACACGCCCCGACCAACCCGCCGGACACGACCGCGGAGCACCTCCCAACGCAGCGCATCGGAGATCACCTTCGAGGCCCGCCCGTTGACCTGCGCTCCTGCTGCCTGCAACACGTTCACCATCTGCGCCACGGTCAGCGTTCCGTCGCCGTTTCGACGAGAGCGGGCTGCCCGTTCCAGCTCAGAAATCAGAAGAAATCGCAGCGGTCGACCTCCGAGCGCGCCATCGACAACGTCGGTATAGGTGTCGTACGAACCTCGCCAATATCCCATGCCCAGATTCTCTCACCCGGGTGTGACACTGGAGCCCGGTCGATTGCGAAAGGCCGGGCGCCGGGGCTACCGCTCAGGCGTCGGGGCTCAGGTAGGTCGGCGCGGTGGGCTTGAGTGGACGGGCGTACCAGAGCGGGCGGCGCAGACCGCCGGGGCCTGGAGCTGGGCGAGTCTTGCTGAGCCAGTCCAGGTAGGCCTCGCGGGACTTGTTGGTATCCACGACGACGTCGCCGTACTGATCGCCCTTCTCGGCCGGGGTCACGTGGACCCGCTGATGCCAGCACTGCATGCCCGAAATCGGGTCGGGCTGCACGGCAAAGGTGAGGTTCTGGTGCACGCCGGTGTCGGTCCACCAGATGCGGTTCGTGTCCTCGTCGTCCGAGTCCCAGGTGCGAATGCCGTCAGTCCTCTTCAGCTTCCAGACACCACGTTCGTCCGGCTCACGCTCGGGGAACTTGATATCTGCTTTACCGGCACCCCAGGAGCGTGCCTTGTCCTCTTCGAGGCGCCAGCGACCCATGTGGTGCGAGGCCGCGACAACGCCTGGGCGGATGCCCTCGGTCTGCCATGCGCTGATGACGAAGTGACCGATTCGTGTGGTCACGCGGACCAGGCCGTTCTCCTCGATGTTGAGCTTCTCAGCATCCTCGGGATGCAGCCAGAGCGGGTGCCGGTGACTGATCTCGCTCAGCCACTTGCTGTTGGCCGAGCGGGTGTGAATGAGCGTGGGGATGCGGAAGGTCGGGAGCAGGATGCGCTCGTTGCCGGCCATGTCCAGGTCTTCCCAGTGCACGTGGCTCGGGATCCACTTGGGTGTGGCGTATTCGGGCCAGCCCCAGTCCTTGAGGGTGGTCGAGTAGAGCTCGAGCTTCTTCGACGGGGTGACGAAGCCTTCCTTGAGCTCACCGTCGATCTCGATGGCCGGGGAGCCATCGCCGAGCGGCTGAAGCTTGATGTCAGCGAGGCCCTCAGGCGTGCCGTCCCACATCGCTGCCGTTCCGGGCTTGCGGTAGACGCCGGACTCATCTTTGACGCAGCCTTCGACGGCGGATGGGTCGATGTCGCGCTCGTACGGGGTTTCCTGATCGCCGGGGATGGAGTACGAACCGCGGTTGCGCATGTACTCGAGCGGGGTCTCACCGGCTTCGGCGGCGGCCTCGGCGAGGCCGGGGACGTTCTCGGTGAACATCTTGCCGTAGTACTCGTCCACACCGATCGGCTTGCCCGGGTGCTCTTCGGACTCGAAGTACTGACGGATGCCCATGGAGCCGTCGGGGTCAATGGCCCAGCTCAGATCGATCCAGAACTCGTTCTCTTCCCAAACCTCGCCGGGGTTGAACTCGTGGGTACGCGAGTCCTCGTTGACATCCTCGCCCTGGATCTCGGCGTAGCGACGGAAGACGCTCTGCCGGAAGGCGATCCAGCGCCCCTGGTGCGTCTCGTAGCTGACGACATCGTGGCGCTCGGCGCCAACACCCATGGGCAGGACGTAGTCGGCGAACCATGCGGTCTCGTTCCACGTTGGCGTGAGCGCCACGTGGCACTCGACCTTCTCCGGATCGGTCAGCGCTTCCATCCAGGAGAAGCCGTCCGGGTTGGTCCAGATTGGGTTGTAGACACGGGAGAAGTAGGTGTCGAGCTTGCCGCGGCCCTCGTTGAGGAAGTGCGGAAGCAGGATCGACATTTCGTGGTAGGCCAGCGGGAATTCCTTCGGCCACTCGAGGTCGTTCCAACGCTCGATGCCCGGTGCACCCAGCGGGGCTGCAGGCTTGAACTTGTTCCAGCCATTGCCGGAGGTGCCGCCCTCGGTTGCGACCGACCCGGTCATGACGGCGATGAAGAACAGACAGCGAGCGACCTGCCAACCGCCCATGTTGCCGGCGCCCGCAGCACGCCAGTTGTGGGAGGCGAACTTGGTTGGGTGACGGCCGATGACCGCGGCGATTTCGCGGATCTGCTCGGCCGGGATGCCGGTGATGTGCTCGGCCTTCTCGGGCGTGTACTCGGCGTAGTGCGCCTTGAGGGCCGGGCCGACCGAGGCGAACTCGTTGGGCATGTCGGGGAACTCTTCGGCGAGGAAGGTCTCCCAGTTCACCCAGCGCTCCACGAACTCCTTATTCCAGCTGTCGTCCTCGAGCATCTGGTGGATGATCGACAGGCACAGGAACGGCTCGGTGCCGGGCCAGGTGGGCAGCCAGTGGTCGGCCTTGGAGCCGGTGTTCGACAGACGCGGGTCGCACACGATGACCGTGGCGCCCTTCTGCTGCGCTTCGATGATGCGCTGCGCGTGCGGGTTGAAGTAGTGACCCGACTCCAGGTGAGCGGAGATGAGGAAGATGACCTCGGCGTTGGCGTAGTCGGCCGATGGACGATCGTGGCCCATCCAGCTCTGGTACCCGATGCGGGCGTTGGAGGAGCAGATATTGGTGTGGCTGTTGTGGCCGTCGACACCCCATGCCTTGAGCACGCGATCGGTGTAGCCCTCTTCGCCGGGGCGGCCGACGTGGTACATGATCTCGTTGTGGCGGTCTTCCTGCATCGCCGTACGCAGGCGTTCGCCGAGCTCCTCGAGGGCCTGGTCCCAGCTGATGCGTTCCCAGCCGCCGGAGCCCCGCTCACCGACGCGCTTCATGGGGAACATGATGCGCTCGGGGTCGTAGATCTGGTTGAGCGTCGCCGGGCCCTTGGCGCAGTTGCGACCACGGCTGGCCGGATGCTCGGGGTTGCCCTCGACCTTCTCGATCTCGCCGGTGTCCTTGTTGAACCAGGCGGTGAGGCCGCAGCCGGCTTCGCAGTTGAAGCAGCTGGTCGGCACGAGGGTGTGGTGCTTCTCGACCTTCGTGGGCCAGGCCTTGGCGTCGAGGCTGGTGACGTCGTGCCAGTCTTCGAGCGGTGGGTACTTCTGCAGTTCAGTCATCGTGCGATCTTTCAGTTTCTGTGGACGCTGGTGGCCGCATGGCGGCCACCGCAGTCCACAGATCGGGTGAGGGCGAGTGGGCGAGCGTGTTCGGGAACTGGGTCAGGAGAGGGGGACGGACTGGCCGGCGCGGACGAAGGCGGTCTCGGAGAGGAACATGCCGATGAGGGCGAGCAGGCCGGCGATGGCGCCGAGGCCGACGGCCGTGCCCGTGGATTCGACGATGACGGCAGCGATGCCGAGCAGCAGGGGCACGACGGCGCCGAGGGCGATGCCGCCCCAGAACAGCGAGCCGTGTTCGCCCTTCACCATGTTGTGTACGGCGAGTTCGACGTGCCGGGAGCCGTGGCTCACCGTTTCCATCCAGCTGAGGGCGAGGACGGCGCTCACGCCGCCGATCAGGGACCAGCGCACGGCGTCGGGCGACTGCACCTCGAGGAACAGGTCAGCGATCAGCCAGGTTGCGGCGCCGGCGGTGACCGCTCGAGCCATCAGCATCGGAAGCAGGAGTGGCGTCTGCCAGAGGTCGCGACCTTCACATTGGGCAAAGAGGAAGGCGGTGTAGCCAGCGGTTGCGAGGCCAGTGAGTGCAGCGGGAACCGCGAGTGCCCGAAGCAGGCTCTCGCTCTCGGCAACACCAGCAATGAACCAGGCTCCACTGACAGCGCCGAAGGCCATGAGCACATAGGCACCCTTCACCAGCCAGGACGTCCAATTGCCCTTGGTGAGCAGGTAGTAGAAGCGTGTGGGCTGCTTGAGGTCGAAGACGAGCAGAGCGCTCGTGATACCGAGGAACAGCAGGGCAACGATTGGAGCCATGATGCCAACCGATGCCTGGGCGTCGGCGTGGCCGAGCAGCACCATCAGCGCAGCGATGAGCATGGTGCCGCCGGCGATTGCCTTGGTGACGAGGTAGCCGGAGACCATCTGGCCCCACGTGGGCTTGTGCTTGGTGGTGTACGCGGTTCGGGCGACCACACCGTCCATGTCCATCGGCTTCTTGCCGAGGGTGACCGGCACCGACGGATGCTGATCGGTCGTGTCCGCCCAGATCATGCCGTCGTTGGCGATGGCGGTCCGGGTCGGGTCCAATGCGGCCTGATCGGCGCCCTTGTAGAACACCTTGGGCTTGGTGTTCTGCTCGGGTGCACGGACGGCGACATCGTTTCGGGCGATCATCTGACTGATCTTCGACGTGGGATCGTCCAGGTCACCGATGATGATTGCCTCGGTCGGGCACACGACCTGGCAGGACGGCTCGAGGTCCTGTTCGAGACGGTGGTTGCACATGTTGCACTTGTGCGCCGTGTTCGTCTCGGGGTTGATGTACAACGCGTCGTATGGGCAGGCGTTCATGCAGCTCTTGCAGCCGATGCAGTCATCGTCCTGGAAGTCGACCACGCCGTTGTCGGCTCGGAACAGCGCCGAGGTGGGACAGATCGTCATGCATGGCGCGTCCTCGCACTGGTTGCAACGCATCACGTTGAACTTGCGGGCAACATCGGGGAACGTGCCCGTCTCGATGTATTTGACCCATGTGCGGTTGACGCCGAGCGGCACATCGTGCTCGCTCTTGCAGGCGACAGTGCAGGCGTGGCAGCCAATGCAGTTGTCGCTGTCCAGAAGGAAGCCCAGTTTTGTCACCCCTACAGTGTCGTCCGTCACGCGAGGTCATAGAACCCACCTCTGACCGATGACCTCATAGGTATGATCTATGCATGCCCTTGTCTCCGAGCTTCCCCGAACTCGCCGCCCTCGACCTCTACGCGTCGGTCGTTGAGCTCGGCAGTCTCGGCCGCGCCGCCCGTGCGCACGGGATCGCACAGCCGTCGGCAAGCAGCCGAATCAAGAACCTGGAGCGCCAGCTGGGCGTGCAGCTACTCGAACGTTCCCCCACCGGTTCCGTTCCGACGCCAGTGGGCGTCGTCGTTGCCGGATGGGCCGACAACATCCTTCGGGCGGCCGGCGAACTGGAAGCGGGACTCTCGGCGCTCAAAGCCGAGGAACAGGGTCGTCTTCGCATCGCTGCCAGCTACACGATCGCCGAGTATCTCCTGCCCACGTGGCTCGGCCGCTTTCTGAGCGACCACCCCGACGACACCGTCGCGCTCGACGTGGCCAATTCCACCACGGTCTTGCAGCGTCTGGAATCGGGCGAAGCCGACCTGGGGTTCATCGAAAGCCCCATCGACGTCCCGGCAATGTCGGAACAGACGGTGGCGACCGATCACCTCATCACTGTGGTTGCACCACGACATCCGTGGGCTGGCGCTCGCCAGGTCTCCATGGCCGAGCTTGCAGCAACCCCGCTTGTGATGCGCGAAAAAGGATCTGGCACCCGAGAAGCGCTCGAAGCCGAGCTCCGCCATGCCAACATGCCGGCGCCGCACTCGGTCCTTGAGCTCGGCTCGACCTCGGCGGTCCGCTCGGCGGTGATCAACGGAAACTCGCCAACGGTCATCAGCCGCCTCGCTGTGGTCGACGACCTCGCGTCCGGCCAGCTCGTCGAGGTGGCTGTGGACGGACTCGTGATCTCGCGGAACCTTCGAGCCGTGTGGCTCAAGCGCAACCCGCTGCCGCGGCCCGCCTCGGACCTCTTGCGGTCACTCGGCTGAGCCAACGACGGCTCAGCGCTTGCGCCAGCAGGTCCAGGCGTTCAATCCGTTGGTCTGTTCTTCCTCGACCACGGCGGCCATATAGCCGTTGAGGATGGGTTCACGAATCCACGTTTCGAATTCGAAACCGGTGAGCTCCTCGAAGCGGTTCTTCCACGTGGGTCGGTTGATCTGCGCACGACCCCAGTCGTCGGTCGGCCCAATGGCCGCGTCCGGGTCGATCTCACCACCGGACTCGCACGGAAGGATGATGTTCTCGAATGCCGACAGGTTCTGGCCACCGCCGATGGCGTAGCCGATGCGCCACTCGTCGAATGCCGCTTCCGCCGACGCGGTTGCGAACTCCTCGGACTGCTGGAACTTGAGAATGGTTTCTCGCTGCGTGTCGACGCGGTCTTCACTCTTGAGGGTCGCCTGCTGGGCAATTGCCACCTGCTCTTCAAGGGCGGCAATCAGCGCTTCCTGCTCGGCAATGACCGACTCGAGCTCCTCGGTGGTTGGCCCCGTCTGCAGCGGGGCGGCCGCTTCGACGACAACCACCTCTTCCTGGGCTACCTGAGCGTTGGAGCGTGTGGCCCCGAAGATGATGATCGCAGCAAGCGCAAGCAACATCACGGAGAAGGCTGGCGGACGCGAAGAATGGGCCTGGTTGGCGGTATCCATATCTGGCACACGGTAAAGGTCGGACGCCAACTTCCTCAGCTGAAGGGCCGGTGACCTACGACACGTGGCCATTTATCCGGCCGGTCGTCTGGGCAAAAAGGACTGGAAATTCAGCAATTACCTCACATTGACGCGTTGAGTTGCAGTCCATTTCGTGATGTTGTGGACCAATCCGCCACAAATCGGTATCTGTCGCCCCGAATGGTGGTAGTTCGCCATTCGATGACCTGGTCGTTGTGCTGTCCGAGGCGCTCCAGGAAGAACGCGGCGTCGTTTCGCCTGAGGCCCAGGCGTTCCCGATCGGCGAAGCTCGGCAGCACCGGTGCGAGTCGTTCCCAGCCCTGATTCGGACGAAGACCAGCGGTCCTCTCAAGCTCGTCGTAGAGCGCGGTGTGCGAGAAGTCCGCGTCGAGCAGCGGCTCGGCGATGGCCAACGGAAGCCAGGCGCGGTCCACAGCGAGCGGCACGTCTCCAGCGTTGCGAAGTCGTTCCAGGTACACGAGTTCCGCATCTTCGGTAAGCCCAAGCCGATTCGCGGCCTCGGCATGTGCGACCACACCGAGCTCGATGACCTCACTGGTCTGGGACACGCCGCTTGCCTCGATGGAGCGGAACAGGCTGTACAACCCACCCATGGGTTGCTCGAACTCGGTCTTGTTGACCACGGTCCCGCGTCCACGCTCGCGGCGCAGCACACCGGTCTTGTTCAGATGTCGAATCGCTTCACGGACGGTGTGTCGGCTCACTTCGTAACGATTCACGAGCTGCGCATCGGTCGGGAACCCGTCGTCGAACTCCCCCGCATCGAGCCGACGCCGAAGCTCGGCTTCGAGTTGGGCCCACAGCGGCAGCGGACTGTTGCGGTCGAGGTCGTTCGTGCTCACCGGGCGAACTGTACCCGCCACCCAGCCCAATGCAACACTTTGTACGGTCACCTCCATGCCGCACACTGCTACGGTCGGTGCGTGCGAGCCTTCCAGCAGACCGGCCAGAACGGTTCCCGTACCGTTGTCGTCGTCGGAGAAGGGCTGCTGGGAACCGCCGTGAGCGACCGACTGCGGCTGCGAGAACACGTCTCCGAACGATGGATCCGCAACGACTGGACCGCACCGCCCGAACAGCTGGGCGCTGACCTGCACACGCTGCTCTCGCCGGTTCCATCCGAGCGCATCGAGATCGTCTGGACCGCGGGACGAGGAGGCATGCAGTTGGAACACCTCGATACCGCAGCGCACGAACGTCACTTCTCCCGCCAGATCCAGGCGCTCCAGGAGATCGGTTCGCAGCTGAACGCAACGCTTCGGTTCACCCATGCCAGCTCGGCCGGTGCGCTTGGCCCACCGGAGCCAGCCAGCGACTTCGCCACCTTTGACTCGCCATACGCCCAGCAAAAACGTGCGGAGGAAACCGCCGTGCTCCGCCACAACCCCGACGCCCGGATCATGCGGGTCTCGTCGGCGTATGGGGCCCCAGCCGCTGGGGGCCGCGCCGGCGTTGTGGGTCTGCTCGTTTCGAACGCGCTGCTCGGTCGGGAGACCAAGCTTTTCGCCCGGCTGTCCACGATGCGCAACTATGTGTTCAGCAGCGATGTCGCCGAGGCCATGGTGCGCTCGCTCGACGAGCACGGGGTGGGGTCACACAGCCTGCTCGCCGCCCAGCGCTCGCACGGCATGACCGAGGTCATCGCCGAGGTCCGCAAGGTGGTCCGTCGAGCCGTCCCGGTCGTGTACCGACCTCCCGCAAACGATCACGACATGGTGTTCGACCCGACTGCCGCATCACCCCTGCTTCCCCAGCGTTCGCTCGCCGCTGGGGTTCGGGCCACCTACGACCAGCTACTCGGCGGCTGACACCCTCACCCGGGTCCGGTCCGTTGCGGTGCTAGCGTTTCCGGGTGCTTCAGCTCTCGGTCGTCGTTCCCGTTTACGCCGGTGCGGACTACCTCGCCGACCTGTGTGACGCGCTTGCGAGCTTTGGCCAGCAGCTGGAGGCTCAGGACATGCCGCTGCGCCTGTCCGAGGCAATCTTCGTCGACGATGAGTCACGCGATGCTTCCTCCGAGGTTCTCAGCGAGCTCGCCGAGGCCCACTCGTTCGTGCAGGTGGTCACGCTGTCCCGCAACTTCGGACAACACGGAGCCACGATCGCCGGCATCCTCCACTCCGCTGGCGATTGGATCGTCAGCCTCGACGAGGACCTGCAACACCCGCCCGACCTCATTCCCCGGCTCCTCGCCGTTGCCGTCGCCGACGGACTCGACGTGGTGTACGGCTCTCCGTCTGGACGGGCACATTCGGCGTTCCGCGATGCCGCATCCCGGATTGCCAAGAAGATGGTGGCCCTCGTATCGGGCGCTGACCAGATCAACCTCGCCTCCAGCTTCCGCGTGATGCGTGGCCCCGTTGCGCGCGCTGCCGCCGCCACGGCCTCGCACGAGACCTACCTCGATGCTGCACTCTCCTGGTACACGACGCGGGCCACCCGAATCGAACTCGATCTCGTCGACCAGCGGGTGCAGTCGGGCGCCGAAAGCGGCTATTCACTTCGTCGTCTGATCTCGCACGCTCGTCGGGCGCTCACCGCCGGCGACATGAAGGTGTTGCGGCTCATCGGCGGAATCGGCCTGGTGGGTGTCACCGCTGCCGCCATCCTCGGCGCTCGCCTTTTCCTCATCTGGGCCACCGGCAACCTGAACCGAGAGACCGCTGGCTGGCCATCAACGTTCGCCGCGTTGCTCTTCTTCGGTGGAGTCATTGCGGTGCAACTCGTTGTGCTCACCGAGTATGCGATCTCGTCGGCCCTGCACCTTCGCGGGAAGCCGGCCTACTTCGCCGTCGACCGCTCGACCGACCGCGAACTTGCCGACTGGTTCTCCGAACATCCCCCGCTGACACCCTGACCATGGGCGTATCGCCGGATGCGCAGGCTCGCCCTGTCGTGGGTCTGTTTGCGACCACAATCAACTTTCCCATGGTGTTCGCCGGGCTGGTTGCCATCGCTGCCCTCACCGATGGCAACGATGAGGTTGCGCTCGTCAATCTGTGGGCCTGTTGGGGCGTGTGTCAGGCGTTGCTCGGGCAGGTTGGGCTGGTGCAGGGCGCCGTCGATCGGCTGTCATGGCGAAGTCCCCGTGTGCTCCGAGACCTCGTGGCGGCTGGACTTGCGTCTGGAGCATTCGGCTGGCTGCTCCGAGACTCACTGTTTCCGGGCCACCCTCGATGGTGGTTGGCGATGGCCGGCATCGGGGCCGCAACCCTGCTGATCGGACGGATGCGCGGACTCCTCTCCACCGCCGACGACGGGGTCGCCACCGTCGTGATCACCGCCCTGGAGAACACCCTCCGCAGCGCGACACTGATCGTGTTGTTGCTCGCAGCGGACCCCGGCGGCGACGTCGGCCTCGCTGCGGCAATCATCGTGGCCCCGTTCGTGGTTTCGGTTGCGCTGCTGGCACGGCGATGGAGCTCGGCGGAAAGTGAAAAGACTGGGGGCACTGCGGCCGGACCTGATGCCGCAGGTCCGCGCTCGGTTTGGACGGGAGTCCTGGCGAGTCTGCCTGCGGTCGCCGGGTATGCCGTGGTTCCCGGACTCACGCTGCTGGATCGTGTGGCCGACATCGACGCCTTCGCGATCGCCACCTCGTTGCTACGCGGCCCGCTCCTCATCGCAACGTTTGCATCCGCCTGGCTCTTGCAGGAGATCCGGAAGCGACCTTCGGTCGTGGGGAGCGCTGCGGGAATCGCCCTTCCTGTTGTGCTCGGCCTTCACCTTGTCGTCCAGCTGGCCTTCGATCCGGGACTCGTGATCGGACTTGTCCTCCACGGTGCCATCAGCGGTGCAGCATTGTTCGTTTCGTACATCGCCGTTCTCTGGAGCATCGACGAACTTGCCGCTGACGCCCGCACAACGGCCGCGCTCTTCGTGGCCCTGACCGTCTTTGCCGGTGTGCTCGTGGCATCGACACGGGTCGGGTGGATCCACCCGTTCGTCGCGCTCACGGCCATGGCCACCGTCCTCACCGCCGCGACCAGCCTTGCGCCCACCCCGAAGAAAGCTGTTGCATGATCATCGTCACCGGAATGCACCGATCGGGCACCTCGCTGACAGCACAGGTCCTCCAGGCACTCGGGGCTGATTTCGGACCGGCCGACAAGCTGTACGACGCCGATCAGTGGAACGCGAACGGCTACCTCGAGCGGGTGGATGCCGTGGACCTCAACAGCCGAATCATCACAGGCCACAACCGCACCACCAGCCGCCTGGCAGCCGTTCGTTCGCAGGTCAGCTATCTGCGCATGCCCAGCGGCACACAACTCGACGCACGTTTGCAGGCAGCCGCCGACGACGCCTCCGAGCTCGGGGATTCACTTCGTGGCCTGTTCGTGAAGGATCCTCGCTTTTGCATCACGGCGCCGGCTTGGACCACGACGGGAAACGTGACCGGTCTCGTGGTTGCGCTGCGTCATCCGTCGGCGTCGGTGGCCTCGTTGCGCCGCCGTAACCGTCTCCCCACATCCGTGGGGCACAGGTTCTGGCGATGGCACATGGAACAGGTTCTGCCGCTCATCGGCCCGGAGACGCTCGTGGTTCGACAGGACACGCTGACCGGTCCCGACCACGCAACCGAGGTGGATCGAATTCGCCGTTGGCTCACCGACGTGGCCAACGTGTCCGTTGTGCCCGACACCCCGTCGGTACTCGATCGGTCGCTCATCCACCATCAGGCGGATGACGACGCGCCGACCGAGAGCCAACGGTTGTGGGATCGGCTGACGACCACGCCAGCGTGGGCGCCGCCGGAACGCTGACGCGTCCTAGTTGTTGATGGCTGCCCACACCTTGCGTGGGCTCAGCGGCATGTCGATGTGACGGACACCGTTCGGTGCAAGCGCATCGAGCACGGCGTTGTGGATGGCCGGCGTGGAGCCGATGGTTCCAGATTCGCCAATGCCCTTGGCACCGAGCGGGTTCCGGAACGTTGGCGTCTCGGAGTTCTGCGCCTCGAACGAGATGAACTCCGACGCGGCTGGAATGGCGTAGTCGGCCAGGTTCGACGTGACCGGGTTGCCGTACTCGTCGTACTGCACTCCCTCGAACAGCGCCTGAGCCGCACCCTGAGCGATGCCGCCGTGCTGCTGACCCGAAACGAGCATCGGGTTCAGAATCCGGCCAGCGTCGTCGACCGCCACGTGGCGGATCATCTCGACTCCGCCCGTTGCCATGTCGACTTCGACCACCGAGACGTGTGCCCCGAAGGGGAACGTGGAGTCGCTGCCGTCGAAGTCGAGCTCGAACTCCAGCCCGGCCTCCATGTCGGCGGGGCGACGGGCGTCGTCGTTTGACGCTGCGTACAGCTCGGCCCAGCTGATGGTGTTGGCGGGCACACCGGCAACCTGCAGGCCACCTTCGGCCTTCACGATGTCTTCAGGCGCGGCTTCAAGGAGGTGCCCTGCAAGTTGCTGGGCCTTCTCAAAGACGGTCTCGGAGGCGACGAACACGGCGCTTCCGGCAGTCTGCAGGGAGCGGGAGCCCATGGTTCCGGCACCCTTGGGCACCTCACCGGTGTCGCTCTGCAGAACGGTGATGTCCTCCATGGGAACACCAAGCTTGTCGGAGATGATCATGGAGAATGCGGTGATGTGACCCTGTCCATGTGAGCTTGTACCGACTCGGGCGATGACCTTGCCCTCATCGGTGATCTCGACCTTGCCGTATTCGACCCACAGACCGGCCGGTGCCGTGACCTCGACGTAGGTGGACAGGCCGATCCCGAGTTGCTTGTCTGCACCGGATGCCCGGCGGGCTTCCTGCTCAGCACGAAGCTCGCCGTAACCGGCGGTCTCAAGCGCCGTGTCCAGGGCGGCAGCGTATTCGCCGTTGTCGTAGTTGGCGCCGCTGTGTGTGGTGAATGGGAAGGCCTCGGGAGCGATGAAGTTGGCCTTGCGAATCTCCGCGGGGTCGATCGACAACTCCTGTGCGGCGATGTCCAGGATGCGCTCCAGCATCTGGGTGGCTTCGGGACGCCCGGCGCCGCGGTATGCGCCAATGGGAGTGGTGTTGGTGACGACCGAGTCAGCCGAGTACCGCAGCTTCGGAACGTCGTAGACGCCCTGAATCATCGTCTGCGTGAACGTGGTCAGAATTGCACCGATGTTCGGGTAGCACCCGCAGTCGGCGATGACGTTGACGTCGAGACCGGTGATCCGCCCGTCGGAGGAAAAGCCCATCTTGGCGTCGAGCGTCATGGCCCGACCCTGGAACATGGAGACCATGTTCTCGCTGCGGGTTTCCGCCCACTTGAGCGGCTTGTCGAGTTGCATCGCCAGCAGTGAGACAATGACGGTCTCAGGGTACAGGCCTGCCTTGGGGCCGAAGCCGCCGCCCATGGCCTTTGGCGTGGCGACGCGAAGGTTCGGCATTTCCATGCCAATCAGCTGGGAGAGTGGGCCGGCGATGGCCTGCGGGTTCTGGCTGGGCGTCCACACCATGAGCGAGTCATCGCCGGGGATGGCAAGGGTGCCATTCGGTTCGATCGGCACACCGGCGAGCCGCTGGCTTTCGATCTTCAGTTCGGTGACGTGGTCGGCACCCACCAGCGGGTCTTCATCGCCAAGTTCGGTATGGAAACAGACGTTGGTCCCAGTCTCCGGGAACAGCAGCTCGGTTCCCTCGGCGCCCGCCGTCTCCATGTCGAGGACAACAGGAAGTTCGTCGTAGTCGACGAAGACAGCCTCGGCCGCGTCGGCAGCCTGGCCGCGGGTCTCGGCAACGATTGCGGCAACGATGTCGCCGACCTGGCGCACGCGCTCACCAGCCAGGAGCGGTCGCCCGAATCCCGGGTGACCAAACCCAAATGGCAGCGCAGGAAACTCGGTGTTCGACGCCGCAAACACGCCGAGGACGCCGGGCATGCCCTCGGCGTCGGAGATGTCGATTTCGGCGATGGCGGCGTGTGCGATCGTGGACCGAACAAAGTGCACGTAGGCCATGCCCTCGGCCGGGATGTCGTCAAGATAGAGCTCAGACCCCTCGAGGAGGTTCGGATCCTCCCGTCGTAGCACTGCGTTTCCGAGAATCGATCCTTCGGTCGTGACTGCCAATGCTCGCTCCTTCATGTGCCCCGATGCGCCGGGGGTGTCATACGTCACCGTAGTCCGCACCGCGGCGTCGCATGAAGCCAAAGGGACGTGGGTTGCTAGATTTGGCGGATGCAGATCGGCACACTTCGTCATGACGGACACACGCAAGCGGTGCGGGTGGAGGAAGACGAGCTCGTTCTCCTGGCCGCTCCCGACGTCGGCACCTTGTTGGGCACCGACGGACTCGCCGCTGCCGAGTCGGCGCAGGGGGAACGCGTTCCTGCAGCCGGGGCGTCGTGGGCACCGCTGGTTCCGCTCCCGAACAAGATCATTTGTGTCGGGCTGAACTACCACGAGCACGTCAACGAGATGGGGCACGATGTCCCCACGGCACCCACGTACTTCTCGAAGTTCAGCGGCGCGCTTATTGGGGCGAACGACGACATTGCACTCCCACCAGCCTCCGTTTCGGAGGCCGTCGACTGGGAGGTCGAGCTCTGTGTGGTGATCGGCGCCGCCGGCCGGAACATCGCTGCGGAGAACGCGCTGCAACACATTGCCGGCTACACAATTCTGAACGACGTGTCGGTGCGGGACTGGCAGCGACGCAGCAAACAGTTCCTCGCTGGCAAGACCTTCGAAGGCACCACCCCGGTAGGACCGATCATGACCACGACCGATGTGCTGGGCGACGGGTCGGGCCTGGCGGTTTCCACCTCGGTTGACGGCGTCGTGAAGCAGCAGTCGTCCACCGACGAGCTCGTCTTCACGGTTCCCACGCTCATCGCCGATCTCTCCACGATCATCACCCTGCTTCCCGGCGACCTCATCGCCACGGGCACACCCAGCGGCGTGGGAGCCGCCCGCACCCCTCCGGAGTTCCTGAGCAACGGCCAGGAGATGGTGACGACGATCGAGGGAATCGGCGAGCTTCGCAACCGTTGCGTGCGCGTCGGCTGATTGCTGGAATAGCGGCGGCCCCACGCGTCGTTTTCGCTCTGTGACATCGTCTCGGTCCGCAACCATCCAACGCCGCATCCGCACCATCCCCACCATGCTTGGTGCCACGGCTGTCGCCGTGTTCGGATTCCCGATTCTGGCTCCCGCGGCCATTGCCTGGGACCTCGCCCGGCTCCGCCGCCGACTGCCGACGCTGCGCCTGTACGCGTTCGTTCTGCAGTACCTCGTGAACGACACGATCGAGATTCTCGCAGCACCATTCCTGTGGATTGCCGCTGGGTTCGGCACCCGATTGAGCTCACCCAAGTCGTTGCAACGCCACGAACAGCTGCAGACCTGGTCGGTCGAAACGCTGACTCGGCGGGCCGAGAAGCTGCTGCGGCTCACGGTCACCATAGATGAAACCAGCCTCGCCGCCGCTGCCCCCGGTCCGGTGATCGTCCTCAGCAGACACGTCAGCATCTTCGACAGTTCATTGCCCGGCATCCTGTGCGCCCGCGCAGGCTTGCGACCGAGTGGCGTGATCATGGCCGAACTGCTCGCCGACCCCGGTTTCGACCTGATCTACGGACGGCTCGGTTCCGTGTTCATCCCCCGCGATGACGGCACGGCAGCGCGGGCGGCGATCTCGGCGATGACCGCAGGAGCTGATGAGCAATCGGCATTCATCATCTACCCGGAGGGTCGCTTGTTCGGTCCGGCTCGCCTGGAGCGGATCATGGAACGGATGCGCACGGATGACCCGCTCCGAGCGTCCCGTCTGGCCGACCTCACCCATCTTCTTCCCCCACGCCCCGGCGGCGTGTTGGCCCTGTTGGCGGCGCTCCCGGAAGCCGATGTCGTCCTCGTCGACCACGAGGGGCTGGACGCTGTCCCGCGGCTCAAGCACCTGGCTACCCGCATTCCTGCGGATGCCGAGATCACCGTGTCGGCCACACGAATCCCACGCGGCGAGATCCCGATCAACCCCGCCGAACAGGTCCTCTGGCTGGACCAGCTCTGGCTCGCCTTGGAGCAAAAGCGGCGGTAACACCCACCCCGGAGCCGGCCGTGAGTCGGACGCACCATTGGACGATTCTGCTCAAGTCGCCACTTTGCGTTCCGAAGATTTCTGGACAGAGCGGATCATGGCGGTGCGCTCTTCGGTCTGGCGGAGGACTGACACATGGCGGGCGCACACTCAACAGAAGTATCTGATCTCACCTGGCTGGGCCAGGATCGACGGCTGGCTCGACGGGTCGGGCGACCCGTCGCCCGGTTCCTGGCGATCGAGTCGGCGTCGGGCATCCTCCTCATCATTGCCACGGCCATCGCGCTCATCTGGGCGAACTCGCCGTGGTCTGCGTCCTACGACGATTTGCTGCATGTGCACATCGGGTTCGAGGTGGGCAGCTTCCACATCGACGAATCACTGGCCCACTGGGTAAACGATGGCCTGATGGCGATCTTCTTCTTCGTGGTCGGCCTGGAAATCAAGCGTGAACTGACAACAGGTGAGCTACGGGATCCTCGGGCGGCCATGCTGCCGGCCTTCGCTGCTGTTGGCGGCATGGTTGTTCCAGCCCTGGTGTTCCTGGCGATCACCCGCTCAGCTCCCGATGCCGATGGTTGGGGTATTCCCATGGCCACCGACATCGCGTTCGCTGTGGGAATCGTCGCCCTCCGGGGTTCAAAGGTCCCGACGCAGCTGAAGATCTTCCTGCTCACCCTGGCGATCGTCGACGACATCGGCGCCATTGCCGTGATCGCCATCTTCTACTCCACCGGCATTGCGTTCGGATGGCTGGCGGCAGCCGGTGGCCTGCTCGTGGTGATGGGCATGCTGCAGCGTGCGAAGGTCTGGTACACACCGATCTACGTGGTGCTCGGAACCATCTGCTGGTTCGCCACGCTCGAGTCTGGTGTGCATGCAACGATCGCTGGCGTGGCGCTCGGCCTCATGACTCCGGCACGGCCGCTGCAGCGCGACATCGAGCCGCACAGCATCTTGAGCGCAGTTGGTGCCGATCAGCTCGATGGCCACCGCTATCGCCACGTCGACCTGTACGTCCGGGAAAGCGTTCCCGTGGCCGAACGACTGCAAACCCTGCTCCACCCCTTCACGAGCTTCATCATCATCCCGGTCTTCGCTCTGGCGAACGCAGGAATCGTGCTCAGCGCCGACGGCATCCGTGACGCGAGCACCTCGCTCGTGACCCTCGGCATCATCGCCGGCCTCGTGGTCGGAAAGGCCGTGGGTATCTCGGCCGCCACCTTCCTTTCGGTGCGGTCCGGCTTGTGCAGCCTGCCGCCAGGTGTGACCTGGATGCAGATCGTGGCCGTGGCCACGCTCGCCGGTATCGGTTTCACGGTCGCACTGTTCATCTCGGCCCTGGCCTACGTGGACGAAGCACTGGTGGTGCAGGCAAAGATGGGCATCCTGGCCGCCTCGGCCATCGCGGCGGTGGTCGGCAGCATTCTGCTGGCGATGTCCACCCGCGACGAGCCACAGCGACGGGACGAAGACGACGAAGAACACTCGGGGTTGTTCTCGACGCTGGCTCAGCAGCTGGATCCGATCCAGGAAAGCCTTATGGCTGCCCCCGCTGAGGACGTGGAAGCTGTTGGTGCACGCCCCGAGGCGACGTGACGTGCAGGTCGCGGCGGTTCCTGTCGATGAAGAACAGCGGCTCAGAAACGGCTCGGGTTTCCGTCTGATCCTGCCGCTGCTGCCCGCTGCGAACCAGCCGATGTCCAGTGGGGTGAGCCCCCGAGTGACGGCAGGTCGGATGGCTGCCATCGTGAAGCCATGTTGCACCACGACCACTCCCCCGGCTTCGACCTGACCGTCTCACGCATTCGCCGTATGACGATCGCCATGATCCTCGTGGTTGGTGCCTCCGCGTGTGCAAGCACCCCGTCGCAGACCTCGACCGACAACACGGCGCCAACGACCACGGTCGTCGACGAAACAACCACGATTGCTCCCACGACCACACCCAGTCCTTCCGAGGACGAGGTCGGCGTCTTGCAGGTTGGCGACGATGGCTGGTTCCCGTGGCTCTTTCCGTCGCCAACGCTCTCCTGGTACGAGGATGGCTGCCAGAGCGTCGAGCAGATTGGCGAGAACTTCATGTCCAATCTTCTCGGCGATGCCGAGCCGACCTTCACCGAGCTCGGCGATGCCAGCGACCCGATGAACCGCCAACTGCTCGTGCACAGCAAGGGCGAGGACGGATTCGTGATGGAAGGTGGCACGATCCTGAACTTCGCCCGCATCGACCCCGGTGTCGTCGATTGTGCGGCCTGGGGAATCCTCTCGGCAGAGTCTGAGCGGGTCATGATCGACGACGTGTCGGTTGCGGCCGGCCCCGACGGTGGTGCCATCGTCAATGTGGCCGGAGCCGGAAACGGGTTCGAGGCAACGATCGAGATCCGTGTGCACGACGAGTCCTATCGCGAAGTCGCAGCCGGGTTCGGAATGGGCGGAGCGTTCGACGTCCAGCCCTTCGCCGGAACAGCCGAGCTCATCGCAAACCCGATCGACTCCAACCTCATCGTCATCGCTTCGAGCAGCTCGCCGGCCGACGGCTCGGTTCCACAGTTCGCAGCAGCCAAGGCCCGGTGCTGCGGCGACGCTTCGGTTGCTGTTCCAGTCGAAGATTCGGGCGATCCGTTCGCGGTGATCAACGTGGCCAACGACGACACGCTCAACGTCCGGGCGACCCCTGGCGTCACGGGCGACATCGTTGCGACGCTCTCTCCATTTCTGGTGGGGATGCAGCTGCTCGACGATGCGCCTGTCGACGTCGACGGCGACATCTGGGTGAAGGTTGCCGACGTCGGCGGTGAGGGCGTTGAAGGGTGGGTGAACGAGGCGTTCATCACGGAGGTGGAGTCCGAAGCACTGCCGCCGGCAAGCCTGATGATGGCCGCGTTCGACGTCCGGGAAGCGCTCTCACGAAACAGTGCGCATCAACGCCTGGCAGATGTGGTCGCTGGGCAGGGCGGTTCACTGGTTCGGGTTTCCGCGGAAGCGTTCTTTTCCCCAGATGACCAGCTGGTCGACCTGTGGAACGCGTATGATTCGGTCCTGCTTTGGGGCTTCACCGATGGTCAGGGGGAACCGATCGAGATGACCGTCGCCGAGTTCTTCTCGACGTACGCAATGTCGCCGGCGCTGACCCAGACCGAGCGTGTGGCCGTCGATACCCGTCTACGGTTCTCGAACACGATCGACAACATGGCCGAGGTCTTCCCCGAGGCCACAATCATCGAGTTCCACTTCGGCGGCAGTGAGGGTGATCAGGGTGACTTTGACTGGGCGACCCTTCGCCTCGGATTCGAACCAACCGAGTCAGGCCACCGCCTCGTCGCCATCGCCACCGACACCTGGACCATCTGATCGCCGGTTCCAATCCCAAGGAATCGTTGCGACGTGGGCCACCGATTGGCCGTGCTGATTTAGCGACGGCCGCCGAAGAGCGTCTCGAGCAATCCGTACTCGCCGAGGGTGAGTGTGCCGGCGAGATCCATTTCGACCGATCGCATGAACAGTGAGTCGACCGGCTCGTCGACCGAGATCGCTCCAATCTCAATGGCACCTTCCCGCTCGATGAAATGCACGACGTCCCGCAGATGTCGCTCGAGATACGCGCCATCGTTCGCGTAGCGCGTGGCCGCCTCGGTTGGTGCCCCGTCACTCAGGATGACGAGGAGACGGCGAGGCTCCGGCCGCTCCATCAGCCGACGGTAGGCCCAGATGATCGCCTCACCGTCGACGCTTTCCCGGAAGTGCTGGGTGCGCATCAGCGACGCCACTGCGAGGCGACTTCGCTTCCAGGAGGTGTCGGCGTCCTTGTAGATGATGTGGCTGGTCTCGGCGAGTCGACCCGGCCCTGCCGGTTCGCCGGCACGCCGCCACTCGTTTCTTGGCTCGCCGCCGTTCCAGCTCGCCGTCGTGAACCCGAGAATTTCGCTCTTGGCGCCAGCCAGGTCGAGGGCCCGGGAGAGGGTGTCCACCAGAACGGCGAGTGTCTCGTGACGCTGCCGTTTCATCGATCCGCTGTTGTCCAGCAGGAACATCACGACTGCCGGTGCCGTCGGCCGGTACCGCTCCTGACGGAACACGGCACGGTTCATTGGATTGGCAATGACCTGACCAAGCCGGGCAGCGTCGAGCACGCCTTCTTCTTCACCCGAGCGCCATCCATCGCGTTCGACGCCCTGGAAGAGACGACGGAGCCGTCGCGCAATCGCGAAGGGACTCACTGCCTGGGCCGCGATCTGCTCATCCAGAAGCGTGCGCAGATAGCGACGCCTCTGGAGGGGGTACAGTTCCTCGGCCCGCTGCACGACGTCATGGGCCGAGTTGTATATCTGGTAATCGCCGACGTCCTCGATGGCCTCTGGGCCACCCTCACCCGAGGGTTCAGGGCCACGTGTGCCCGCCTCGCCCTCGGGCAGATCCAGCTCGCTCCACTCCGGCGGGACGAGGATCGTTGAGCCAGCCGCCGAAGCGAGCTCTTCGGCATCGGTGCCACCGTCGACGACCATCTCGCTGATGGCGTCAGCAAGCGATCGGGCCGCGACCGCAAACTCGGCCTGATCCTCACGATGATCCCGTAGACCTTTCAGCGCTGCGCCGATGATTGGCGAGATGTTTGCCCGTGTGGACTCGATCTGGTCCTCGATCAGTTCGTCGTGAATCGGCGAGATGAGACGAGAACGAACCATCTGCAGGACCGTGAAGATCAGAAGTCCCGAAGCGGTATCGGTGAGTTCCTGCCCGCGGCACCAGAGTCGGAACGCCTTCTCCATGTTCCGCTGCGTGCCGCGGAGGGCGGCGGGCACGAGGGACTCGCAGCGCATCTGTTCGCACATGTCGAACACGATGCGAGCAACGATCTCGGTTGGCTCCGTTTCGGCGAAGAGCTCGGCGTCGCTGTAGCGGAGGCGTACTCCGATTGCGTCGTAGACGCCACGAGCGAAGCCCGAGTCGAGTTCGTCCTCGTCGCTGCCGCCATGCTCGGACGGCTGCAGCAGGTAGGGAGCAGCCAGGGCGTACGGCTGGTCACCAACGGCGAGCACTCCCCCGCGATATTCAGCGTTGGGGACGCGGGCCAACGCCCGGAGTACTGCGGCACCATTGCGCTCTCGGGCGCGTCTGGCGGCGTCCATCTAGCGCTCGGTGCTCAGCCCGTGTGCCTGCATGGCGGGTGTCATGCGAGCTCGGAGCCGAACGCCCGCTGGAAGTACTCGGCCACGAGCGCCTGCTCGGCTTCGTCACATTTGTTGACGAAGGCAAGCTGAAACGCCGAGGACGTGTCGCCAAAGATGCCGACGTTCTCGGCCCAACTGATGACTGTGCGGGGTGACATGACCGTGGAAAGGTCGCCGGCGGCGAATCCATCGCGGGTGAGGCCTGCGACCGCAATCATCTGATCCACGACGGCCGGATCGGCGTCGGGCACCTGGGCGAGGACAATCGCCGCTTCCCGTTCCGGTTCGAGGTAGTTGAGGGTGGCGACGACATTGAAGCGGTCGATCTGTGCCTGGTTGAGAACCTGCGTGCCGTGGTACAGCCCGGTGAGGTTGCCGAGGCCAACCGTGTTGGCGGTGGCGAACAACCGGAAGGATGGGTGCGGCGTGAGCACCCGGTTCTGGTCGAGCAACGTGAGCCGACCGTCCTTCTCGAGCACGCGCTGGATGACGAACATGACGTCGGGCCGGCCGGCATCAAACTCATCAAAGATCAACGCAACCGGGTTCTGCAGCGCCCACGGCAACATGCCCTCAACGAACTCGGTGACCTGCACCCCGTCACGAACGACGATGGCGTCACGCCCGACGAGATCCATGCGCGAGATGTGCCCGTCGAGGTTCACACGAACCGCCGGCCAGTTCAGCCGGGCCGCAACCTGCTCGATGTGTGTGGACTTGCCGGTGCCGTGCGCTCCCTGCACGAGCACCCGTCGGTTGTGCGCGAACCCCGCAAGGATCGCCAACGTCACCTCAGGATCAAACCGATAATTCGGATCAACGGCAGGCGTCCACTCGGAGGGTTCATCAAACGCCAAAACCCGAAGATCAGTCTTGAACCCAAACACCTCAGCAACATCAACCTCAGAAGAAGGATCCAAAGCAGGAAACAACGAGTCAGTCATACGAGCCCAACCTAACGATCATCAACGCTCTCCCCTTGGCTGAACGACACCATCCTGAGCCGCCGCAAGCACAAAGGAAGCGCCAGCCCAGCCCAAGCGAGCGACCGGAGCGCCAGCTGCCCGCCCGAGCGAGAGGCCTCTTGGCGGAACCGGGGAGCGAAGCGGTGTGACGAAGTCCGACGTTGCGAAGCTGGAGGACGAAGTCGCAACGCTTCGCTCCCCCAACTTCCCAGACATACGAAGAGACCTAGACGTAATCCTTGTACTTGGGCAGATGCCGCACCGGCTTCGAGAGCGCATCTTTGCGGAACGGGTCGCCCAGTTCCTTGGTGCACATGATCTCGATGACGGTGGTGGTGCCGTTGTTCATCTGGGCGTCGACGGCGGCCTGGAGGGCCGGGCCGACTTCGTCGATGTTGTCGATGCGGACGCCCTCGGCGCCCATCGACTTGGCCATCTCGGCGTAGTTCTCCCCACCGTCGAGTTCGCCGGCGACGAAGCGGTGGCCGTAGAAGTCGACCTGGTTCTTCTTCTCGGCGCCCCACTGGCGGTTGTGGAACACAACTGCGGTGACGGGGATGTCGTGGCGGACGGCGGTCATGAGTTCGACCATGCTCATCGCCCAGGCGCCGTCACCGGCATAGGAGATGGCGGGACGGTCAGGCGCGGCGGCCTTGGCACCCATGATCGTGGGAAGTGCGTAGCCGCAGTTGCCCCAGCTCATGGGGGCGAAGAAGCTGCGGGGCTCTTCGAAGCGCAGGTAGCTGTTGGCGACGGAGTTGATGTTGCCGATGTCGGTGGAGACCATGGCGCGGGCCGGCATGGCCTTCTCGAGCTCACGGAGGACCTGGCGGGGATGCAGCCAGTTGCCGTCTTCGCTCTCGGCTTCTTCGATCATGGCCATGGAGAAGTCGTCCTTCTCGTGGATCCATGCGTCGAGCTCGGCTTCCCAGGCGTCCTTCTCTTCCTTGGTGGTGGCGGCGCGCTCGTCCTTGGTGGCGTCGCAGGCGAGGGTGCGCTCGTTGAGACGCTCGAGCAGTGCGACGGCTGCTTCGCCGGCGTCGCCGTGGATGGCGACGTCGACCGTCTTCACGAGGTTGAGCATCGTGTGGTCGGCGTCGACCTGGATGATCTTGGCGTCCTTCGGCCAGTAGTCCATGTCGTGCTGGGGCAGTGTGCCGAACGGGCCGAGACGGCTGCCGAGGGCGAGGACGACGTCGGCCTTGTTGATGAGCTTCATGGCAGCCTTGGAACCCTGGTAGCCGAGTGGGCCGGTCCACTGTGGGTGGCTGGCGGGGAAGCTGTCGTTGTGGAGGTAGCTGTTGACCACTGGCCCGCCGAGGCGCTCGGCGAGGGCGACACATTCGTCCATGGCGTCACCCATGACGACACCGCCGCCGCTGAGCAGGACGGGGAACTCGGCTTCGGCGAGGAGGTCGGCTGCGGCGTCGAGGCTGGTGGCGCCGCCGGGGCCCCGGTCGATGCGCTTGGGCTGGGGGATCTCGACGTCGATGTCGCCGTAGAAACGGTCGCGGGGGATGTTGAGCTGGGTGGGGCCCATGTCGGACATGGCCCGGTCGAAGCAGCGGGCGGTGATCTCGGCCATGCGCCGCTCGTTGCTCACGTGACCCTGATACATGGTGATCTCCTGGAACATCGGGAGCTGGTTGGCTTCCTGGAAGCCGCCGAGGCCGATGCCCATGGTGCCGGTCTCCGGGGTGACGATGACCACCGGGGTGTGTGCCCAGAAGGCGGCAGCGATGGCGGTGACGCAGTTGGAGATGCCGGGACCGTTCTGGCCGATCACCATGCCGTGACGACCCGAGACCCGCGCGTAGCCGTCAGCCATGTGGGCAGCACCCTGTTCGTGGACGACCGGCACGAGCCGGATTCCGGCCGGGGCGAAGATGTCCATCGCGTCCATAAAGGCGGATCCCATAATGCCGAAGGCGTCGGTTACGCCGTTGGCAACGAGGGTTTCCACAAAGGCTTCGCTTGGAGTCATTCGGGTCATGTTTAAGACCCTATAAC
>CAZFBD010000023.1:54841-59378 GCA_964517125.1 uncultured Acidimicrobiales bacterium | reverse complement strand
ACCCAATCCCAGAGCGCCAGCCGTCGTTCTGGAGTGTCGGTCGCCCGGGTCGTCGGGAGTTTGTGGATGGAGCGCACGACCCGGTCGTGCCAGAACTCGCCGCTCATCTCTGCCGGAACGTCGTCGGCCGCAAGCCACACGAGCGTGTCGGCCCCTTGTTCTGGGCTGCGTAACAGTGGCCCCATGATCTTGGAGAATCCGGGAAGGGCGTCGTCGACGCCCGGCGTGTCGGCCCAGCCCGGGTGGAGCGCATGGAAGCTGATGTCGCGGTCACCGAATCGTTCGGCCCACATCTCGTTGAGGGTGACCTGGGCCCGCTTGGCTCGGGCGTACTGTTCGGCGCCCTTGTAGTCGGCGGCCGCCATCTGCAACTTCGACACCGTCAGCCCCGCCGTGTACATGCCACCGGAGGACATGGTCAGAACGCGTGCGTCGTTCGCTTCAGAGAGTCGATCAAGCAGAAGGCTGGTCAGAAGGAACGGGCCGACCACCTGACTGGACACGGTCGCCTCAATCCCTGAGGGCGCCTCTTCACGTGCAGCGCTCAGCGCTCCAGCGTTGTGGATGAGCACGTCGAGGCGGTCGTGGCGGGAACGCACCTCGGCGGCGAGTGCCCGGACCTGGTCAAGGTCGCCCATGTCCGCTGCCACCTGCGAGATGTTCGGGTTCCCCGTGGCTGCGGTGAGCTCGGCCACCACTTTGTCGTTCTTGGTGTCAGTTCGGCCCACCAGGACAAGCGTGGCCCCTGCCTCGGCGAAGGTGTGTGCTGCAGCTCGACCGAGCCCCGATGTCGCGCCCGTGAGAACGATCACCCGGTCGGTCAGGTCGTAACTGGAGAGCTCGGTCCATCCCTGGAGCTGCTTGCGAACCAGGTACCCGATCCGGGTGAAGCTCGTGACCACCGGGAACTCGATGGCAGCGTCGAGCACACCAGAGATTCCATCGGGCGAGCCGTCATCGAGCCGCTCGCCCTGGAGCACGTCGATGAGTCCATCGGTGGCCCGATCGCCAATGCGATCGAAGCTCAACCCGAGCGCTGGGTCGGCCAGCCCAAGCTTGCCGTTGAGCGTGAGTTCGGCGTCGTAGGTGACAATGGAGCCGTCCTCGTCAGGGGTCACGGTGATCACGTCTCGGGACGTGAGCCGCTCGCTCTCGGCAACGGCCACCAGCCGATGGTGGGGGTCGAACTCGACGAGCTGGTACCGGAGGGTGAGCGGGCTGCCGATGGAGCGGACCCTGACGTCGAAGGCAGCGCCGGGGCCAACAGCGTTGCCATCGACAGGTTCGGCGGTCAGGACACCAGCGTCCCATTCGGCGAAGTTGGCCAGATCTGCCATGTAGGCAAAGGCGTCTTCGGGGCTTCGGGGGGTCTTGACTCGGACGACATATCTGGCCATCCAACAGTCTTAGTCGCAGCGACCCATCTGCGGAGGATCAACCCGCAGTGCCAGCGGACACCGGGATACTCCACCCAGTGCCCGCTGACCACGCACGAATCAGGGGCAGCAGCTTCCGTTCGCTCCGCTGACAACCATGTTCTCCAGCTGATCGGCTTCGCCGGTCTTGACGTACCACTCCCAGCGGTTGCCATCGGGGGCGTGCACCCAGGTCTCGGTCTTCTCGGCGTAGCAACAGACGGTGTCGTCGATACCGGTGGTCTCGATTCCTTCGTCGGCAATTCGGGCTTCGGCCGCCACGACCTCGGAGGCTGTCTCGGTCTCCACGCCCAGGTGGTTGATGGACCCGGACTCGCCCGCTCCCTCGAAGAGCACGAGCTTGAGTGGCGGGTTCTCAATGGCGAAGTTTGCGTACCCTTCGCGGGTCTTGTTCACGGGGGTGTTGAACATCTTGGTGTAGAAGTCGATCGCCTGGTCGAGATCGTCGACGTTGAGGGCAAGTTGCAGACGCATTGGGCGCCCCTTTCCGATCACGTTGGTTGGACGTGGGTTGTGAGGTTTCAGTGAGCATTCGTTTCGATGTTTGTCGATACGTTACCCAAACGCTTCGATATCTGTCAATATGTTTCTTATGGCCGTCTCCGACAGCACCACGACATCGGAAACGCTCGCCGTTCCCTGTTGCGAGCCCCTGCTTGGCGGCGAACTCAGCGATGCAGACGCCTCCGAACTCGCAACGATCCTCAAAGCACTCGCCGATCCCATTCGCCTTCGACTCGTCTCGATCATCGCTGCATCAGCCAACGGCGAAGTCTGCACCTGCGATCTGCCCGCACTCCTCGACCGGAGTCAGCCCACCATCAGTCACCACCTGTCGCAGCTCACCAAAGCCGGAATCGTCGAACGCGAACAACGAGGGAAATGGGCCTGGTTCCGGCTTCGCCCTGAACGACTCAGCGCACTGGGCGCAATCCTGAGCGACTGAACGCCCCGCCACATGACCACCAACCTTGCAGACCCGCGCCCCGAAACGCCACCGAAGATCGACCTCCCCCGACGAATGGCAGCCGAATTCGTCGGCACTGCGTTCCTGCTCGCCGCGGTGGTTGGGTCCGGGATCATGGCGGAGACCCTCAGCAACGACGTCGGCCTCCAGCTGCTGGAGAACTCCATCGCGACCGCGGGTGCACTCCTCGCACTGATCCTTGCGTTCGGGCCCACGTCAGGCGCGCACTTCAACCCGGCGGTCAGCTTGGCCGACCGACTGTTTGGCGACATGGACAACCAGACCCTCGCCGGATACATCGCCGCCCAGGTCACCGGCGGCATCACGGGGGTCATCTGCGCCAACCTCATGTTCGACCTGGACGCCATTGCCTGGTCCGCAACAGACCGAACCGGATCACACCGACTCCTGGCCGAGGCCGTGGCAACCCTCGGGCTGCTGTTGGTGATTCATGGCGTGGTTCGGTCTGGCAAACCCACCCTCGCCGCATTCTCAGTGAGTGGCTACATCGCTGGCGCCTACTGGTTCACGTCATCGACCAGCTTCGCGAACCCGGCGGTCACCGTTGCCCGCATGTTCTCCGACACCTTCGCAGGTATCGCCCCCGCCTCCGCCCCGGGGTTCATCGCAGCGCAACTCGTGGCGACGGTGCTCGGCGTTGCCCTCATTCGATACATCTTCCCGAAGTCGAGCTGACCCGGGCGCACCCGCTCCACCGTCAGCGTGCCCGGATGTTGTTGTTCCGAGCGTTGTGTTCGACCTCGGCCAGCCCGAGGACTTCGAGAACCGGCGGCACGTAGTTGCCGAAGCGCCCACGAAGGCCCTTCTTCATCCCGTACCAGCCCCCGACCGGGTTGCCCTCCGAACGGCCCCACGCCTCGAATGTCCCCTCCTTTGCCTCCTTCTGCTCGTCGGCGTTGCCCAGCGGCATCCAGTCTCCATGGGCGGTGAGCATTGCATGGGCGTCCTCGATGCATGCGAGCTGGTACCTCAGCTGCGTTGTTCCCACCTGCACGACGAGGGCCGGAGGCTCGGCATCGGGATCTCGGTACGCCTCGAATGCGCTCTTGCCCGGCGGCGTGGTGAGCTGCCACGGGTCTTCGGGTGTTCCTGTGCCTTCAACGTCGTCACTGTTCATGGCGCAATCCAAACAGTTCATACCTGACATCTACTGTCAGGTTCCCTAGATTTCTTTCCATGCGGGCGGCACGAATACTCAACATGCTCCTGGTCCTGCAGCACCGAGGCCGCACCACGGCAGCAGCGTTGAGCACCGAGCTCGAGGTCTCGGAACGAACGGTCTTGCGAGACGTCGCGGCTCTCGGGGAAGCGGGAGTTCCCATTTACACGGTGCAGGGCCACGACGGCGGCATCGAACTGCTGGACGGATTCGAAACACGGTTGACCGGCATGGAACTCGAAGAAGCGTCGGCACTGTTCCTCGCTGGCCAGCCCGAAGTGGCGCACCGCCTGGGGCTTGGTGTGCCAGCGCGGACAGCACGCCAAAAGCTGGTGAGTGCGCTCAGTCCGGCTGCGGCGATGCAGGCTGAGCATCTCTCCAACTGGTTCATCCACGATCCCGATCCCTGGGCTGGCAATCCCATTCCGCACGGGGAGCTCCGACGAATCGCCGACTGCATCGAACGCCAACGATGGATCGAACTCACACTCGACGCCACGACCATGACCTTCGCCCCCTACGGCCTCGTCCTCAAGGCTGGAGAATGGTTTGCCGTCGGCAGCGCGGGCGACGAGATCGTCGTGCAGTCTCTACTCGCACTGCGGGCAACGCGCATCACCCGACGCGACTTTGCGCGCCCCGCCGACTTCGATCTCGCCGAGCTGTGGGCGACGGAACTGACCGGGACCAACCAGCGGGTCAGTTCACCCCGCTGAGACACTCGGAGATGTAGTTGGCATCAGCGGTGACGTGATAGTGGTACGTGTCCTCAGCGAAGTCCGGGGTGGAACCCCAGTGCCCGAGGCATGCATCGAGATCGGTCGGCACTTCGCCGCCAACATCCTGTGGACCATAGATGGGGTACCCATCGAAGAGATACCCGATCAGCGCCGAGTGCTCGCCGGCCGTGTCCACTGCGTCGGTCACGCAGAACGGGATGCCGTGGTAGTGGTA
>CAZFBD010000023.1:3914-54741 GCA_964517125.1 uncultured Acidimicrobiales bacterium | reverse complement strand
CGCCGGCCGTGTCCACTGCGTCGGTCACGCAGAACGGGATGCCGTGGTAGTGGTACGAGAGTCCGTTCGGGAGCGGGTGGCCACCGCACGCATCGATGAACGGGATGCCGTCGACCGTGATGGTGACCGTGTCAGCCCACTGGGCACCAAACAGGACCTGGGTGCGCTGTTCGACTTCGCCGGCAGCTTGGACTGCGGCCGCAGCCGTGGTTGTCGTGCCAGCCACACCTCCACCCCGACAGACAGGCAAACTCCAATAGCAAGGTTTGAATGCAATGGTTGCATTAGATACATTGCAATGTACATATTCAACCGAAGGGGTCATCATGAGTGCAATGATTGCGTCACTGTGGGTCGGGTCCGGATTTGCGTCAGCGGTACGGCTGAGCGACAAAGAGGAATCAACGATGGCCTGGCTGCCGGTGGCGGTGCCGTTCGGTCCGTTCCTGGCGCCGATCCTGATGGAGCGACGCAACCAGGCTGAGCTGCCCAACCTGTAGAGCAGAAACGAACCGAACGGGCTTCAACCAAGTCAGGCGGACAGCGCAGCCTCGAGCTTGTCGATGGCCATACCCCAACCCATTCCGCCAGGCGAGCCTGCGGGAACACCCACGTGCGTCATCTTCATGGCGGTCGAGCCGTCGGCTTCGCTGAGTTCGACCACGACCTGCGTGGTCATGTCGTGATCGTCAGGCATGCCCATCGCCGACGGAGGCATAGGGGTGCCGTCGGCATTGGCCAACAGTTCGGTGTAGACGAAGCGCTTGTTCTCGACGATCTCGAGCACTTCACCCACAAACCACATTTCCATGGGGCCGTTGGGGGTCTCCATCTCCATACAGACCTTGCGCTTTCCACCGACCTGCAGGTCGAGTTCCGAGGTCGAGATCGTGGCACCCATGGGGCCATACCACGACGCAAAGTGCTCCCCGCTCGTCCACATCTGCCAGACGAGGCTGGCCGGTGCGGCAAAGGTGCGTTCGATGACGACCCAATCGGGTGCGTTGCTGCTGTCACTCATGTGTTGTCCCTCCCGGGCGCTTGTTGCAGTTGTTGAAGGTACTCGCCCATGCGATCGAAGCTCGTTTCCCAAACCTCACGAACCGTTTCGGCCCACGTCTCCACGTTGCGGAGGGGTTCGGTGTTGAGCGTGCATGGTCGGTACTGTGCCCGCTGCCCCTGCTCAATCAGCCCGGCTCGTTCCAACACACGGATGTGTCGAGAGATGGCTGGCAAGGTCATGTCGAACGGTTCGGCGAGCTCCTTGACGCTCGCCTCTCCGTTCGCGAGGCGAGCGAGGATGGCACGACGGGTCGCATTCGCCAATGCGGCGAAGGTCTCGTCCAGCTGCTCCTCGCTCGTTTCCACGGTCACGGTGACAGCGTAGTTCACAATCTTGTTAATTAACAACAATGTGAACTATGCGTGTGGCTCGCTGGTCCTCCATGACCGTTCGAATGGCAGACGCCAGCCCCGTGGAGCAATCAGCTGGTGGATCTGATTCGGCCCCCAGCTGCCCTTCGCATAGGGGCGAACCGGGGGCGGGTTCTCGATCAACCCCTCGGAAACCTCCCACAGCCGTTCCACACCCTCGGCAGTGGTGAACAAGGTGCGGTTGCCGCGCACGGCGTCCAGGATCAGGCGCTCATACGCTTCGAGCACATCTTCGGAGCCACCGGTCTCGTCGACCGAGAACTGCATCGACAACTTGTCCAGCCGGAACCCCGGCCCCGGCCGCTTCCCGTAGAACGACAGCGACATCCGCGAGGCGTCGGCGAGATCAAAGGTGAGATGGTCGGGTCCCATCTGTCCCACTCCGGAGCCAACCGGGAACATCGACTTCGGCGGCTCCTTGAACGCGATCGAGATGATGCGCATGCCTTCGGCCATGTTCTTGCCGGTCCGCAGATAGAACGGCACACCAGCCCACCGCCAGTTGTCGACGAAGCAGCGAAGCGCAATGAAGGTCTCGGTGTCGGACTCGGGGTCGACCCCCTCTTCGTCGCGGTAACCGGCGTACTGGCCACGAACCACGTCGTCGGGGCCGATGGGCAACATCGACCGAAAGACCTTGTTCTTCTCCTCGCTGATGTCCCGCGGCAACAGCGAGGTGGGAGCCTCCATGGCCGTGAACGCCAGCACCTGAAACAGGTGGGTCACCACCATGTCCCGGTAGGCGCCAGTGGCCTCGTAGAAGGCCGCTCGCTGCTCCAGACCCAACGCTTCTGGAACATCGATCTGCACATGGTCGATCATGTTGCGATGCCAGATCGGTTCGAACAGACCGTTGGCGAAACGGAAGGCAAGGATGTTGAGCGCCGCTTCCTTGCCGAGGAAGTGATCGATGCGGAACACCTGCTCCTCGTCAAACACTTCATGCAACGACGCGTTCAACGCTCGTGAACTGGCGAGGTCGGTGCCGAAGGGCTTCTCCATCACCACCTTCGAGTGCTCCACCAGCTCGGCCTGGCGCAACGTCTCAATCACTGCAAGCGCCGCCTTCGGTGGCACGGCCAGGTAGTGCAACCGATTGAGGGGCGCATCGAGCTCATCTTCTGCAGTGCTGACGGCTTCCCGAAGACTCTCGGGCGTCCCACCGGGAGCCCATCGAAGCGTGGCGACGAAATCGGCAATCTCCTGTTCTCCGTTGTCGCCGTCGGCGAGCGCATCGTGGACGAACGCCACGAAGGATTCCTGCGTGTATTCGTCGAGCGACGTTCCGACGATTCGCACGTGTGGCAGCAGTCCGAGCGTCATGAGGCGGAACAGGCCGGGGATCAGCTTTCGACGCGACAAGTCACCGGTGGCGCCGAAAAGCACCACGGTGGTGGGTGGAGCTGGAGTGTGCGACACGTCCCGACGCTTCGAAGATTCCGACATGCGCCATGCTCGCGCACCTTCGCAGGCCCGTCGATCGGAAGCGAGGTTGTTCTTCTGATTGCAATCTTCGGCCTGAACAGCCGGTTCACCGGGCGTCGACCAACTCCAGAATCTGCCCGCCGCCAAAGTCGACGAGAAGCAGTCGGTCAGGCTCCGCCACGAGATGCTGCGGACGATCGACTCCAGCGAAGGCCACCGCCATTCGATTCGGCGTGGCTCCTTGTTCGGTGGAGACCGACACGACCTCTCCACGGTTCCAGACGCTGACGTACAGAAGTTCTGAATTCCATGGCGAAACCACGATCGATGTCGGCGTCGCTCCGAATTCGAAGACGGCAAGAGAGCCCGGCAACACACCGCATGTCTCCGGCGAACCTCCGAACTCCTGCACCACCCGGTTGTCTCCCACGCAGGCCGGCCAGCCGTGATCGATGCCAGGCATCACCGGCACGATCTCGTCCACAGCAGGCTCACCGTCGTAGGAGCCGTCGGCGAGTTCGGTCGTCCACAACGTTCCGTCGGCAGTTCGGGTCTGGGCGTAGGCATGTTTGAAGCCGCTGGCCACGGCCTCGATGCTCCCCTCGGCATCAACCGACCACAGCACCCCGGATGCCGTTTGCGGAGTGCCCGTGAGTCCGGCCAGAGCCCGCCTCGTCCCCGACGTGTTGAACAGCAGTGTGTCCCCATCGACGGTCAGCGTTCCCTCGGACCTGCCGTTGAACGCCATGTCATCGGCGACGACAACCCTGGAGGTGCCATCGAGCGGTCCCCGGGTGAGCCGTCGCCGCTCCATCACCCACAGTTCATCGGCGAAGACGGCCACGCCGGTGGGTTTGTCGAGCCCGTCGATCACCACCATTGGTTGCTGCTTCGGGTTTGCAGGATCGATCGACAGGATCTGCCCCGTCTGGTCGTTCTCCGCCCCAGCAAGAACAGCGACGAACCACATGTCCTCGTGGACCGCCAGCTGCGTCGGCGAGTCCAGACCGGTCACGAGCACGGTCTCCTGGAGCGAACCCGCCCAGCTGTCCGGCGGGACGACCAGATCGTTGCCGCAGGCAGCGAGGAACAGGCTCGCCACCACAACCAGGACGGGAATCGGGAACCTCCGCGTGCGCATCCGCCACCGTACCCCTGGCCAATCAGCGATCGGTTCCGCCCCGATCGACATCTGCAGCCTGCATCAGCGAAACCATCGTGGCAGCGGTGGACCGTGGAAGGTCGTTCCCTCCGTTCGCACGCACCATCAGCAACGCTCCTTCGAGCGCTGCGAGCAGACCGGACGCCGCTGCAACAGCGTCGAGATCCGAGCGAAACTCCCCCGAGTCGATGCCCGCCTGGATCTCGGAGCGCAACCAGGTGAGCTGATCGTCGAAGAAGCCCTCGACGATGGCGTGAGACGCATCCCCGACCGTTGTCCATTCGGCTGCAACGGCGCCACAGAGACACAACATCTCATTCGACGAGGCTGCAGAGAACAACCCGGCATACCCGTGCAAGCGGTCCGTGGCCGAGCCGCTCTCGATCGCGTGGACCGACGCAAGGAAGTCGGCACGGTACTGCTCGGCGACCGCCGCAATCAGTGCTTCCTTGCGGGGAAAGTGGTGGTGGATCGAGGGCGCCTTGATCTGCAGTTCCTTGGCGAGATCGCCGTAGCTGAATCCACCCACTCCCACCTGCTGAATCCGAGCTCGGGCGGCAGCGACGAGTTCGTCGCGGAGTGGTCGGCCTGAGGGACGTGCCATGACACAAGTCTAGGTCGGCATAGACACCGACCTTGCCGACGTTCAGGCGTTGACCTCCTGAAACCACCGCTGCGCAAGCGGGGACCAGGCCTCGTGCAGCGCACTGAACAGCTCGGCCGCCTCGATCCCGGACCAGCCGTGCGGCAGCAGCGCACCGGGAAGTTCCGGGTCGGCCGAGGGAAACCGCCGCCAGTCGTGCACCAGCGCAACGACCGAGCGGAACGCATCAACCGAGTTCGCTGGCACGTTCTCGACATGCCGGGAGATGAACACGTCATAGGACGAGGCAAGGTCGGCAAGGTCCCACGCCCGGGACGCGAGGTCCAGGGCCTCGGCTTCCGACCCGGTGGTCGACCGCAAGATCACGCTGTCGTCCAAGAGCTCCAGTTCGGCGAGCGTGGCCCGCAATTGGGATTCACGCTCTCCGTGCGGCGAGATCAGGAGACTCGCTGACAGCTCGCCGAATCCGAGGAACCCCAGGCGGGTCCGAAGTTGGACGCGCTGCGCTCGCTGGGACTCGGCAACCGGGCAGTGCGCCACGAGCCAGGTTCCGTCCCACTCGACCGTCGAGGCGCCGAATCCGTAGATGCGTTCGGTGCCGTCTTCCAACAGCTGGCGCCCGGCTTCGGTCAGCGTCCACTTCACGACTCTGCCGTGGCGGGCAGACTCGATGAGCCCCTGATCTCCGAGGCGAGCAATGGCCTGGCGGGCGTTCTTCTCCCCGACTCCGAGCGCGTCCAGGGCTCCCACCAGCGCCGTTGTCCACGCCGACCCACCAGTTGGGAGGACGAACTCACCAAGAACGGTCAGCAGAAGCGACTTCGCCCCACCTCGCTGTTGGATCTGGGTCGTCACGTCGGGGTGGAGTCCTGGAGGGTGTCTCGCAGGGCGAAGCGCTGGACCTTGCCCGTAGCTGTCCGTGGAAGCGCATCGGTGACCAGGATGCGGCGCGGCCTCTTGAAGGATGCCATGCGGTCCCGGCAGTGGGTTTCGAGCTCGTCAATATCGAGTTCTGCTCCAGATGCCGGCACCACGAAGGCCACCACTTCCTCGAGCCCGACGTCGTTGCGGTCGCCGACGACGGCCACCTCGAGCACGTCGACATGTTCGATCAGTGCACTCTCGACTTCGGCCGGCGACACCCAGATTCCGCCGGCCTTGATCATGTCGTTGTTCCGCCCCAGGAACGTCCAGTTGCCATCGCCGGATCGGGTGTAGACGTCGCCGGTCCGCACCCAGCCGCCGCGAAACGCGGCAGCCGAGGCCTCGGCGCGTTGGTGATACCCGACGGCTGCCGATGGGCCACGAACGTGAAGGAAGCCCGGCGTGTCGGGTTCGGAAACGACAGCATCATCGTCGTCACGCAGCTCTGCTTCGTAGCCGGGAACCGGAATTCCGCTGGAGCCCGGGGCCTGCGCAGTGAGCGTGTTCGAGATGAAGATGTGGAGCAGCTCGGTCGAACCGATGCCGTCGAGGACCGGTGTTCCGCTCAGTGTGGCGAACCGTGTCTGCACATCGGCCGGAAGCGACTCCCCTGCGGTCATGGTGGCGCGGACCGAAGCGAAGGCTTCGGGTGGAGCGCCGGCGTCCATCATTGCGGCCAGGAAGCCGGGGCTTGCGAAGAACAGGCTGGGCTTCTCGCTGGTGAGGAGGTCAACGAAGGCCGCCGGTGTGGGCCGGTCCGGGTTCAGCACGGCTGTTGCACCGACCGCAAACGGGAAGGTCAGCGAGTTCCCCAGGCCGTAGGCGAAGAAGAGCTTGGCGATGGACAGGAATCGATCATCTTCGCCGATCTCGAGAACGCCAGCCCCGTACGTTTCCGCAGTCGCCCGGAGGCTCCCCTGCAGGTGCATGACACCCTTCGGAAGGCCGGTGGTTCCGCTGCTGTACAGCCAGAAGCCCGGCGTGGAGACCGTGGTTTCTGCTGCCGGCTGCACTGAGCGATCGGTGAACGATGACCACGGAAGCACCGCAACGCCGTCGGTCTCAGCGATGCCGTCGCCGTCGACGATCACCGTGGCGACCGTTGGTGCCGCGGCGACGATCGCTTCGATGAAGGGCGCGTACTCGGCCGAAAGCACCAATGCGACGGCGCCGGAGTCGGCGATGATCGGGCCAAGTTCGGCCGCTCCGAGCATGGTGGACAGCGGAACCGGAACGACAGCCGATCGCTGCGCGCCGAGGAACCATGCGGGGAACGTGAGGTCGTCGTTGACGACCATGGCGATGCGGTCGCCGGGCCCAACGCCCAAGGCCGACAGCGCGTTCTGCACCCGGAACAGTTCGGACTGCAGCTGGACGTAGGTGGTGTCGACCCCCTGGCATCGGACCGCAATGCGGTCACCCCGCCCCTCCGTCACGTGCCGGTCAATGAGCCAGCCCGCCGAGTTGTGTGGCTCGTCTGCAGTGGTCCCCGTCATGTTTCCCCCTCGTTGGCGCGCTGCTCAGACCTGGACGTAGTCGTAGTCGACCGGCTTCTGGTTGATTCCGCTTGACGGCGGAGCGATCCAGCCGGCCATCTTCCCGGGTTCTGTCACACCAACCATCAACGATTTCACATGTGCCTTGTCGGCGTCGCTTGGCAGCCAGCGATCCTTCGCCGCTTCCCACTCCCCCGCCGTGATCATGTCGCCCGCTGGGCTGATGTGGTGGCCGGCAAAGGTGCCGACCTGCCGGTGGAAGCCAATGTGCGGAAGTGTGAGTTCCACCCCGGTGCCAGCCTCGGAGAGCGACCGGTTCCACCGGTCGATGCCCTTCTGGCAATCGATGGTGTAGTCCTCGCGGAGCGTTTCGTTCAGCGCCGACAGCTGCGTGACTTCTCGCTGCCCAATGCCTGTGCTGGCCGCTTCGGGGACGTAGCGATACAGCGTGGTCAGCCGATGGTCGTCGTCTCTGCGCTCTTCGTGGAACCGACCTTTCAGCCCGCCGGTGTAGTAGTTCGCCGCGTTCGTCGAGGTCTCGGATCCGAACAGGTCGAGCGATACCGAGTAGTGGAAGTTCAGGTACTTCTGCAGCAGGTCCAGGTTGAGGCCGCCGTGCGGGTGCACGTCGGTGGTGTCGTGCTCTTTCATCAGCTCGATCGTGCGGTTCACGACCCGGCCGATTCCGGACGCACCAACGAACATGTGATGCGCTTCCTCTTTCAGCATGAAGTCGCACGTTCTGCTGAGCGGGTCGAACGCCGATTCCCGCATGGACGCAAGCTGGTACTTGCCGTCGCGGTCGGTGAAGTACGTGAAGAAGAAGAAGGAGAGCCAGTCGGGGGTCTCTTCGTTGAACGCTCCCAGGATTCGCGGGTTGTCCTCGTCGCCGGAGTGACGTTCCAGCATGGCGTCGGCTTCCTCGCGACCGTCCTTGCCGAAGTACCGATGCAGCAGATACACCATGGCCCACAGGTGCCGGCCTTCTTCCACATTCACCTGGAACAGATTCCGCATGTCGTAGAGCGATGGAGCGGTCAGGCTCAGCTGGCGTTGTTGCTCAACCGACGCCGGTTCGGTGTCGCCCTGGACCACGATGAGCCGCCGGAGCGCCGAGCGGTACTCGCCCGGGACTTCCTGCCACACGTCCTGACCCTGGTGTTCCCCGAACGCGATCTTGCGGTCCTTCTCTGGTTCGGCGAGGAAGACACCCCACCGGTAGTCGGGCATCGAGACGTGTCCGAAGTTGGCCCAGCCCTTCTGGCCGACATCGATTGCCGTGCGCAGGAAGACCTGGTTCGTCTTGAATGCCGCCGGGCCGAGCTCCTCCCACCAGCGAATGAACTTTGGTTGCCAGGACTCGAGCGCCCGTTGCAAGCGGCGGTCGCCCGCGAGGTCCACGTTGTTGGGGATCTTCGCATCGATGTCGACGGTGATGGACATGTGTTCAGACTCTCTTCTGGTCGTAGGTGGGACGTTCTCCGGTACCGAAGCGACGCAGCGCGCCCTGGGGGCCAACGGCGTTTGGCCGCTGAAAGACCCAGTTCTGCCAGGCGGACAGCCGTGAGAAGATCTTGGTCTCCATGGTCTCTGGTCCGACGAATCGGTGGTTCGCTTCCATGGCGGTGAGCGCATCGGGAGAGAAGCTGTTCCGCTCCTCGAGCATGAGTCGCACCTCGTCTTCCCAATCCAGATCGTCGGGGGTGAAGGTGACGAGTTCAGCCTCCCGCGCCTGTGCTGCATCGAGGTCCGTGCCGACGGCCTCCGTAGCAACAGCGAGGGCGTCGCTCCGCCCCCAGAAACGCGACTGCAGCCGGGTCAGCCCGTTCGACATGGGGAACCAGCCGAGGCTCGCTTCGCTCAGTCGAAGGATCGCCGGTTCGGGCGGATCATCCAGGTCTTCCCAGGTTCCCTCGAGCATGTAGCTGCGGTCGGCGGCGAGCATCAGCTCGGCGAGAATGCCGGCTGCGTCGCCTTCGGGTTCGATGGTCGCGACGAGGCTGCGGGCGGACAGGTCCACCCGTTTCAGGACGCGTGTCCAGAGCAGCCGGATCTCGCGAACGAGCCAATGGTCGGGGTCATCGACCAGGGGGCGTTCGGCTGCGAGCACGGCGTCCGTGGAGCCACGGGCCTGGAAGACCCAGGTTCCGAGCTCGGGTTCGTTGAACCGCAGATGCAGAATTGCGTCGTCCAGCTGGCGGGCAACGGCCAACAACCAGGCGTTGGCTCCGGCGGCAACGAGTTCAGCACCCGTGGCAGGTTCGGCGTCGAGGGGCGCTTCGATCGTGAAGGTCGCGGTCCCCACGGTGCGGTCGAACTCGACGGTCATGTTTCGGAAGACGAGCTGGGTCTCTTCGTCGGTTCGCTGGAGCGGCGTGAGCGTGATTCCATCGACGTCGTCGGGGCGGTCGGACTCGGCGGCACGTACGGCAGCTCGGTCAGCCACCAAGGCTGCGAAGCCGCTCGCTGGCGCCACGGCGTCGACGAGCCTCCAGTCCACTGCGGTCTGGCCCCGGACACCTTCGTTCCTGGTGGCGAAGGCGTCGGCGAGGTCCCGTCGTACATGACGCTTGTCCACCACACGGGTGAGACCGCCGGTTCCCGGGAGCACCGCCAGAAGCGGAACCTCGGGTAGCGACACCGCAGAGGACCGATCGTCCACGAGCAGAATCTCGTCGCAGGCGAGCGCCAGCTCGTATCCGCCGCCGGCTGCCGTGCCGTTCACTGCGGCGATCCAGACCTGTTGGCTGTTGGCGGTGGCGTCCTCGATGGAGTTGCGGGTCTCGTTCGTGAACTTGCAGAAGTTGACCTTGTGGGCGTGCGATGAGCCGGCAAGCATCGGAATGTTTGCACCGGCGCAGAACATTCGGTCGAGCCCGCCGGTGACCACGACGGCCTTCACGGTTGGGTGTTCGAACCGAAGTCGTTCGACAGCGTCGTGCAGCTCGATGTCGACGCCCAGATCGTAGGAGTTCATCTTCAGCTGGTAGTCGTCCCGAAGCCCGCCATCCGGGTCCACGGCCAGGGTCAATGTGGCGACCGGGCCATCGACTTGCAGCGTCCAATGCCGGTACTGGTCCGGATGGGTCGCGAAGTCCACGACGGGTTCACTCACAACGTCCATGGTCTCGGCCATCCGGTACCTTCCTGCTGCCTGTGACCTGATCTGCGAAGATCTGTCTCCACCCAGTATCTACAATCATCCGATGAATCGTCAAGGGAATGTAGAACATACACTCGTGTGGCACGGTTCGGAGGAGCGCTCATCCGGCCCACTGATTAGCCTGACCCGACATCGCTGACGACCAGCGCGGCCCGACGGGACAGACCTTGACCATGACCAGCCACCGGTCAACGATGCAGGATCCCCGCACCCTCTACCTGTCCAGCTTCATGCTCGTGGGCTTGTCGATCGTCGCCCTGGGGCCGGCGCTCACCGAGCTTCGTGAGCGGTCCGACAGCGACATCGGCAGCATCGGCATCTTGTTCTCGGCTCAGGCGGTTGGGTACATCGTCGGTTCCCTCGGCGCCGGTCCCCTCCTCGACCGACTCCCCGGACACGCCGTGTTCGCCGGCTCGCTCGCACTTCTGGGCGCCAGCCTCGTGGCCCTGCCGTCGATGCAGTCGTTGGGCGGGTTCATCGTGACCTTCATCGTCATGGGGGTCGGCGCGTCCGGGGTCGATGTCGGAGCGAACACGCTGCTCATCTGGGACCGGGGCGCCGCCGTCGGTCGGTCCATGAACATGCTCCACCTCTCCTTTGGCGTCGGAGCGTTGATCGCTCCGCTCGTCGTGCGGGTGAGCCTGGATCTGACGACCCGGGTGGCAGGCGTGATTGCGTTTGGTCTTGCACTCTGGGCAGCACGGCTACCGGCACCACGCTTCACGGCGGAGCGTCGTGACGAGCAGGGGCCCACCACGAACACGGTGCTTGCGCTGGGGACGATCTTCTTCATCGTCTATGTGGGGCTCGAGGTCGGCTTCGCTGGCTGGGTCACGACCTATGCCGAAGAGATCGGCTTCTCCGATGACGGCGCCACCTGGCTCACCACGACCTTCTGGGTGACGTTCATCGTTGGACGAATTGGAGCGACCGCCTCGTCAGAGCGAATCGCGCCAAAGCAGGTCATTGCGGGCTCGATCGTGTTGAGCATCGCGGGTGCCGGTGTTCTCATCGCTGGAGGCGACAACGAGGCTCCCACCTGGGCTGGCACGGTCCTGCTGGGCTTCGGAATGGCGGCACAGTTTCCGGCGATGATGACCTACCTGGAGCGTCGCTTCTCCATGACCGGGGCAGCGACTGCGCTGTTCGTTTGCGGTGCTGGGATCGGCCAACTGGCGTTTCCATGGATGATCGGCCGCTGGTTCGACGCTCAGGGGACCAGCGCCGTTCCGGCGGCAACACTTGCGCTGGCGGTGGGCACGATGGCGGCGTTCGTTGCCGTGCATCGCGAACTCCGCTCGGTCAGGTGACGGCGCCGGCGGATGGAAGCCCCAGGCTGAGGCGTCCGTTCCCATTGAGCGCGTCGACGCGAAATCGGTCGGGCCACGACTGCTCGTAGTGCTCTTCGGGAAAGTCGCCCGGGCTTGAACCGGTGCGGAAGGCGTCGAGGACCGAGGCGGCATATCGGGCGTTCCGTGGACACCACGGCGCAGCCGGGATGTACATGACGTTTCCCCAGCCGCGCTGATTCGTCACTGGCGCAACGCTGTGCACCATGTCGCCGTGCCACCAAACGGAGTCGCCGGCCCGCACGTCCGGGATACCGCTGGCAGCTTCGAGAAGCGGCGCATGCCACCGTTCATCCACGACGAAACTCCGGTTCACCGTCACGCCACACATGTCACCGTCGGCGACATCGACAAGAAGCGGACGCAGAAGCAGGTAGGCGATTGCCTCGGGAATCGGGACGCTGTGCAGCACGCCCTGGTCGTGGTCCATGTCGCACAGCGCCGTCCAGCCCTGGAAGGTTCGGAAGACCGAGGTGAAGGTTGACCCCGGATACTGCGAACCATCGGTTCGGTGCGCGGCATCCCAGGGGTCGAACTCCTCGATCGCGCCACCGAACACGTGCCGGAAGGCCCGCTGGTATTCGGACTTCATCCAGAGATCCAGGGTCCCGGAGTCGATGTGGCTGTGCAGGCCCAGCGAGTCGACTCCCTCAGGACGGCGGCGGATCCGGTCGGGATACATCGCACTTCGATTCGGGTCGAAGGGAACCGATCCCGGCTGTGGCGTGCTGGTCCAGAACCCGTTGAGGAATCGCTGCACGTGCGCCATGCGTTCGCTCTGCCGTGCCTCCATCTGCGGCCCGGACCAGTAGATGGGAAGAATCTCTGGCTTGGAGTCGACGGACATGAAGAACGAGTGCGGGTCCTTCGTGTACACGTCGAAGAATCCGTTGTCCTCGACATAGGCGAGGATCTCCTGGTCCCAGCGCAGCGCACGTTCGTGTTCGAAGTGCCCTCGGATCACGACACACCCGCGGCGGCGGACGAGCGCCCGGGTCTCCGGGGAAACGGTTTCAGCAGCGATGTCCTCGAAGTCGATCTCGGGCCAGGCGCTCCCCGACTCCTCGTTGGCTGCGTGGATCTCCGGCGTGCGCTCGGCGACGAGCGCTTCGAGTTGGGCGAAGATGTCTTCGACCGTTCGCCCGCTGCTCTCGATTCGCGCTCGGATCGCCGCCTTGACGGTCGCCACCGCTGCAGGAAGATCGGCCGGTGGTTCGGCCCAGTTCGGAAGCCCACCATCCTCAGGTTCCGTGTCCATGACAAGATCTCCCGTATTGCCCACGCACCGCGGTCGCCCGCTCACACGAGGGGCCTGGCCCCTGTTGTGAACTTGTGACCACGGGGAGTGAGCTCATTGGTTGTGGTCTGACGAAGCTACCGTTTGTCACGATGATTCGACATTGTGTGTTCGTTCGGTTCCGACCCGAGGTGTCCGACACCGAGGTCGTATCGATATTCGAGCAGATTGCTTCGCTTCGCAACCATCTCACTGGGATTGTCGGCATGGACTTCGGACGCAATGTCAGCCCCGAGCTCGGCATGGACAAGGGATACAGCCAGGGATTTGTGATCGACTTCGAATCCGCGGACGACCGTGACCGCTACCTCGACGACCCGGCGCACACGGCGGCGGGAACACGACTCGTGGCGGCGGCAGCCGGCGGCACCGACGGCATCCTCGTCTTCGACCTTGTGATCTGACCCCAGTTCGACGGGTCGTTCTCAGCCCTGCCGTTTCCACCACCGGATAGCGTGCCGTGGTGGAGATCGGTCGCTCGGAGCTCATACGGCTCACCTATGGCAAGGGCACGGTCAACACGGCGATCCGCTGGCTCCCCTTCTTTCTGCCGACGCTCGCGATTGCCTTCGACGCATCCACAACCACGCTCGCAGTACTTCTGGGCGTGGCGGAAGCATCGGGCCTGAGCACCATGCTCGTGGGCCGCTGGCTCGACGCCGGCGGCGAGCGGCTCGTGATCGTCATTTCACTCGTCGGTGTGGCGGTCTCGTCTGCGCTTGCGCTGGTCGGTTCGATCTGGTTCTTCGCTGCCGCCATGGTCGTGCTTGGCATCGCCACTGGGCATGTGACCGTGGCGGGCCATGCATGGATCTCGGCTCGGGTCCCCTTCGACCGACGGGCCCGGTTCATCGGCATCTACGAGATCTCGTGGGCGTCGGCTCTGCTGGTTGGTGTACCCATCAGCGCCGCACTGATCACCATCGTTGACTGGCGAGCACCATTCATCGCCGTGGCCATCGCCGCGCTCATCGCAGCCGCCCTCATCGCAGCGATCGACGACGGCGAGGTGAGGGCACAACAGCGTGAAGCCCCGGTGGACCGAACGCGCCTGTCGTTGGATGCATGGATCGTGATTGGCATCTCGGCATCGATCGCCATGGCTGGCCTCACGGTCATCGTCATCACCGGCACGTGGCTGGATGACGTACTCGGCGTATCGACGGGCGGCGTCGGGCTCATCGCCATGGCGTTCGGCCTCGCCGAGCTCACGGCATCCACGAGCTCTTCGGCATTCGCCGACCGAATCGGAAAGCGCAGGTCCATGCAGCTGTCGGTGAGCTGCACGATCATCGGCCTGACGCTCATCTACCTCACGGGCACGTCGTTGCTCCTGGGGACCGTGGCGCTCGTCGTCTTCTTCGTTGGTTTTGAGTATTCGATTGTCACGTCGTTCTCGCTGGTGAGCGAGGCCATGCCGTCCGCCCGTGGGCGGGTACTGGGCATCGGGAACGCAGTAAGCACGGCGTCCCGCGGTATTGGTGTTGCCCTCTCGGGCGTCCTCTACGACCGCTTCACGATCGACGGGCCGGTCGGCATGTCGCTGGCGGTTGCGTTCCTCACCCTGGGGCTGCTCGCGTGGATCGCCCGCAGGCGACCCGACCTCGCCTGAACGCAGAATCGCTACAGGGGAAGGCCTGCATTCTGTCGCTCCGGGTCCACGACTGTGGCCCACGGTGCGCCCGACAGGTACTTCCATCCGGCATCGGGGAGTAGCGCAACAGCGGTTCCACCATGTGCTGACAGGTGCTGTTGTGCGGCGTGGACCAGCGCGCCTGAGGACGTCCCGATGAAGTGCCCTTCGGCGTTCATCGTCGCATGCACGGCGTTGATTGCGTCGGCGGACGTGACCTCGTGGCGATCGGTCACGAGCGACAAATCGGCGACGGGCGGTTGGAAGGGGTCGTCCTGGCTGCGCATGCCGCTGATGGGATCGCGGACGAACTCTTCGACCGAGTGGATGCGGACGTCGGACCACGTCTTGCGCAACCCGCGGCTCGTTCCGGTGATGGTGCCGCCGGTTCCGTAGGTGAGGAAGGCGTGGTCGGCGGGGGCTTCGAGCGGCCAGTCCCGGATGATCTCGAGAGCCGTGCCGTACTCGTGGGACTCGGGGTTGCCGGGGTTGCCGTACTGGTAACACATGTGACCTTCACCCGCCGCGACGAGGGCCTTGGCGACCTCGATGGAGTCGTTCGGACCGCCGTCGACCTCGACGAGGGTGGCTCCGTAGGCCCGGAGCAGTTGCTTGCGTTCCTCGGTGGAGTTCTTCGGGAGGCAGATGGTCATTGGGTGACCGTTGATGAGGGCCAACCGAGCCAGACCGATACCCGTGTTGCCGGACGTCGACTCGATGAGCGGCGTGCCCGGCGGGAGCAGACCGTCCCGGCGCGCGTTTTGGAACATGAACCACGACGCTCGGTCCTTGATCGAGCCGGTTGGGTTGTGCCACTCGAGCTTTGCGAAGAGCCGCGTCCCGGCAGGTGCCAGTTCACGAAGTTCGACGAGAGGGGTGTTTCCGGGTTGCATGGGCCTTCCGGGGATCAAGTTCGGCATTTGCCAACGTGACGATCAACCCTACGGATGTCGGCTGCATTCCGACGGCCCAATCGCCGAGGAATCAGGTCTCGCGCAGAACCACGATCCGGTCGTTGGTGGCGATATTCGACTCGTCCACGCGCTCCTGTGGCATCCGATCGCCGTCGCGGATGATTGCCACGAGTGTGGAACCCGACGGCACGCTCGCAAGCCCGTCGTCGACCTCGGGGTCGATCTCAACCAGCTCCAGCCCTTCCCCTGCGCCGAGCAGGTCGTCGAGCACGAGTCCGGCAGCCGGAGCGTGCGTGCCAAGCCCCAACATCCGTCCGATGGCTGCGGTGGCGTCGATCACCTCGTTGGCGCCACCTTGTCGCAGAAGGTGCAGGTTCTCCCGCTCACGGCCGCCGGCCACGATGTGCGCCGTGGTGTTGAGCTCTCGCGCCGTGAGCGTGACGAGCACGGCCGTGTCGTCGCGGTTGGGCGCAACGATGATGGAGTCGGCGTCGGCGATCGCTGCCTGATGGAGTGTGTCGGTCTGGGTGGCATCGCCAAGCACGCCGACGAAACCAAGCTCGGTGGCCTTGTCGACACTTGCCGGTTCCAGATCGACGACGACGATCTGCTCGGCCGGCACGCCTCGCGAGCACAGGTCGGCGGCCGCGGCCTGCCCGGTGGCACCGAACCCGAGGATCAGGGTGTGGTTCTTCACTCGTTGCCTCCAACGGCGTTGCGCGAGGAGCTCCCGCGACTGTTCAGTGAGCACCTCGACCGTGGTCGACACGACCAGGATGAGGAAGAGGATTCTGGCGGGCATGATGAGGGCAACCGTGGCCAGCCGTGCCCCGTCGCCGACTGCGGTGACGTCGCCGTAGCCGGCGGTCGTGACCGTGACCGACGCGTAGTACAAGGCGTCGAGAAACGAGATGGGGTCGTCATTGACGTCGACCCATCCGTCGCGACCAAGCCGGACGACGAGCGCCACGAAGACCACAAGCGCACAAGCGAACCCGACCCGACGGCCGACCGCTGCCAGCGGTGCACGTTCTCGTGTTGGGAGGCGCACCATATCGGTTGCATGCGTGGACACGGAGGACAGCTTCGCACCCCAGAGCAGACAGCCCGAGGATTCCTATGCTGAGTTGATGCTCATCTTCGTCGACTACGAACACGCAAGTGGCCACGACGCCGACTACGGCGAACGACTACTCGCCGCCCGCACGTGGATCACGTACCGCCTCGAGGATCTCTCCGGTCTGCCGTGCCACCTTGTCCGCTACGACCGGATCGGCGCGGAGTTGCTTGACGCGTTGGATGCGACGGCGATCTTCATCAGCGGCAACGGCGCAGATCCCTCGGCGTACACGCCCGAAGACGTGAAGCCGATACACGACATTCTCCGGACCACGGAGCTTCCCGTCTTCGGCTTCTGCGGTGGGTTGCAGCTTCTGTCCGAGGCGCTCGGAGCGACGGTCGAACCCATTGCGGTCGCTGCGGACACCATGAACGAACCGACGTTGATCACGATGGGCGACGGCTCACCCTTCGAATTCGGGTATCACCCGATCGTGCTCGACGACGGGGCCGATGCACATCCACTGCTCGATGGGCTGGGGAACGCGCCGGTCTTCCGTCATGCGCACGGGTTGCAGGTGATGGAGCCCCCGACAGGATTCGACAACCTGGCGTCCACACCGGTGACGCCCGTGCAGATGATCGTGAACGATGACCGCCGCATGGTCGGCACCCAGTTCCACCCCGAGTACTGGACTGACGAGCACCCGGACGGGCGGGCCCTCATCGCCAACTTCCTCCGATGGGCGAACATCGGCAACGATCGCTGAATGACCGCAGTTCCTGGATGGCGTGATCTGAGCGACGCTGAACGTGCCCGCGAGTACTCGCCGAGCTCATGTATCGATGACATCGGTCCGTTCCTGGATGCCTACGAGGCCCGAAGCCGGGCGGCCTACGATCTGCTGCGAGCCAACGGGACGACGATCCATGAAGTTCGCTACGGGGCGCTGCCATTGCAGACCATCGATCTCGTGGCTCCGGACGGCGAGTCGGCGACGCCGTTGCTGGTCTTCATCCACGGCGGCTATTGGCAGCAGCTTTCCAAGACCGACGCGTTCTTTGCGGCACCAGACTGTGTGGCCAACGGCGTTGCATTCGCTGCCGTCGACTACACGCTCGCTCCCCATGCTTCACTCGACGAGATCGTCGACGAGTGTCGCCGCGCCGTCACGGCGTTGTGTGACGGAGCGGCCGACCACGGGATCGACCCGAACCGCATCATCGTCACCGGGAGTTCGGCCGGCGCACACCTGGCGGCGATGGTCGGGCTGGGCGACACCGGATGGAGGCCAGCAGGCCTTGGGCTGCTGTCAGGGGTGTTCGAGCTGGAGCCCTTGATCGGTACCGACATCAACGACGCCGTTGGCCTCGATGTCGAAGCCGCCCACCGGAACAGCCCGTTGCTCGCAGAGCTGCATGAGTTTCCGCCGACGCTCATCACCTACGGAGACAACGAGACCGAACAGTTCAAGGCCCAGAGCACCGCCTTTGCCACGGCAGTTCAGGATTCGGGTGCCGACGTGGACAGCTTCGAGGTGGCAGGTCGCAACCACTTCGACATCGTCTTCGACCTGTGTGATCGGACCACCGAACTCGGCAGGCGCTTGATGGACCTTGTACATCGAACGACGCCGACCGAACCACCGAGGTAGCGCCATGCCCGCATACAAGCCCGTTCGTCCCACGATCGTCGATCCCCATGGTGTCGACGCTTCTCCCCATGCCCGGCCCATGCCGGTCACGACGAACGAATCCAGGGCGGCCACGGCTGCGGAGACCGGCGGCGAGCCGTTGGTCGACTTCGAGGGCACATCGAACCCGTACATCGACTACCAGAGCATCGACCTGCTCTTGTCGCTGCAACACCCGCGGAGCGATGGCTACGACGAGATGTGCTTCTTCGTGATGGGGCAGGTGAAGGAGCTGTTGTTCCGTGGTGTGCATCACGAGATCGTGAATGCCAAACATCAGCTCGACGAGGACCACGTGGGCAACACGTTGGAGATCCTCGATCGGGCGATTGCGTTCATCGACTACATCACCGGATCGTGGAGCGTCCTCTCCACAATCACGACCGAGGGGTTCAACGAGTTCCGGGACTCGCTCGGCACCGCCTCCGGCCAGCTGTCCTTCATGTATCGGCACGTCGAGTTCGCCCTCGGAAACAAGGACCGCCGACTCGCCGACGCCCACCGCAACGTCCCTCATGTCTGGCCTGCGCTGAAGGAGGCTCTGGAGTCGCCGAGCATGTACGACAGCGCTATCGCGCTTCTGGCACGGCGGGGCCTTCCCATCGACTCCACCGCCCTCGATCGGGATTGGGCCGAAACCTACGCTCCGAATGCTTCGGTGGAGGCCGCGTGGCGAACCGTCTATGCCGACCCGGGCAACCACAACGAGCTGTATCAACTGGGTGAGAAGCTGACGCAGCTGGATCAACAGTTCTCGATGTACCGCTGGCGACACTTCGTCTCGGTGGAACGGATCATTGGGTACAAGGCCGGCACCGGCGGTTCATCTGGAGTCGCCTGGCTCGAAGCCGTCACGCGGCATCGATTCTTCCCGGAACTCTGGGCGCTGCGGACCTGATCGGTCAGATCGTCACGACCTGGGTGACGATTGGCGGGAGGTGATCTTCGGGCAACAGGTACCGGGCGAGCAGTGTTGTCTCCAAACGACCCTTGGTGTCGAGCCAGTTGCCAACGCCCGGGTCGTCCGGACCCACAAACATGGTGATCGTGCCGTCGGGGTTTCGCTCGGCCTGCGAGTCGTTGATGCACACCGACTGGCCGTCTCGGTATTCGGGCGACTCCAGCCACCAGTTGTTCAGATGCACGCTCCAGTAGCGGCATTCCGGAGGTTCGAGCGTGAGGCGAAGCGCCTGGCCGGGCTCCAACTGGACGTAACAGAGCTGGTAGTGGTTGTGCGGCGTTCCTGCCATTTCCGAGACCAGTTCGGCCGCCGCTTCGTTCATCGCGTTGGGACGTTGCCGAAGTTCCTCCGAGAGCCGGACCGTGGCGTTGTTGACCCAGCTCAGTCCCAGGCCGAGGATGCCCAGAACAAATTCGAAGCCGCCGGCATCGAGTTCCGGGCGGTGGCTGGCGCTCGGCTCCAGTTGTTCCACATCGAAGCTCGCCTTCACGCCGTTGGCGCGGTCATGGGTGTACTCCCGAATGATCACGAACGCGGCGTCGGCCCCCAGATCGAGCCAGTTGGTTTCTTGCGCCGGACCGCCGACCACGAGTTCGTACGTACCGTCGTCGGCGATCTCCAGCTCACCGTCGTGAAGGTCTGCCACCACGCGGTCGGTGATTCCAGCCCGGTACGCCGTGAAGGAGATGTACGGCGACGCACCGCGAGTCCCGCTGATGCGGTAGCGGCCGCCCGGAGCCACGCTGAACTGGTGATAGATGGTGTCGGGACAGTCGGCGAAGAGCTTGCGGGTTGGTGACTCCGGCCGGAAGAGCTCTGGTTTCGTTCCACCGGGGAACTCCATGAACTGCTCCTGCCGGTAGGCAAGCTGCCGCAGCACGAACCGGAGACCGTCGACCCGTTCGGCGTCGTTTGGCGCGGCGGCCAAGGTCTCGTGCCCGAGGGTGTTGAGCGCACTGGTGAAGGTGTCCCATGCTTCGGACAGCTGTTCCGCGTTGTTCGTCATGCTCCGACCTGATCACGAGCATGACCCCGTGGTCAAACGATGCGGTCAGGCGCGAGAGCTCAGCCAGGCACGCCACAGCGGGTCGTCGTGTTCGGCGGCAGTGCGTCCGGCCTCGCCGTACAGGTAGGTCCAGATGGACACCTCAGCGTGTTCGCCTCGGCCCTCGGCAGCGAGGAAGCCTGTGCCTTCCGCTGGCGTGTCCAACAACAACGAGATTCGGTGTGGTGCCACCGCAACCACCTGGCCGCCGAGTGCAGGAGTGTCGTCCCCGGCGGAAATGTCGAGGCGATCTCCGATGGATGGTGCGGCAGAAACACCAAGTGCCGTGGTGAGCACGCTCCATGCTGCGCCCTGTGGCCCGGGCCAGGTGGCCATCGGGAGACTGGCTGTTGCCGACCGACCGCTGAAGTGGGTGCAGTGCAGCTGCAGGTTGGCGAGGAAGATGCCCCAACCGTCGGTCATGGCGTCGAAGTAGTCGTCCCACTCCTCGCCGACGAGGAAGCCTGAGTTCACGAGCTTCACGATGCAGGTGCCGCCCCTCTTTGCCTCGATGAGCCATTCGAATGCCAGGCCTTCGGTGGGATCACCGCCGTCGAAGACAATTCGGCGCGGCGGTTCCCACGCTGCGACACGTTGGTTCACCTGCATCTCGGGTCCGGGGCCAAAGGACGCGGTTGACGCTCCGTCTGTTCGTTCTTCGACGGTGTGGGGCACGTACCACGAGCCGATCCCGGGCCCGGTGGCAATGGCAGTCCAGACCTCTTCAGCGGTTCCGTCGACTTCGACCTCGAGCTCAATGGAGCGGGTCTCGGGTGTGTCGGGTTCAGTCATGGGTGTCACCTTTCGGCATGGATGGAGCGGACATTCGAGGGTGTGAGGCCGCGACGAGTCGATGCCAGCGGCCGTTCGGGGCGGCCTCGTCGTGATGCCGTGCGCACACCTGTGCGACGGCGTCGGCGAGGTCTTCGGTGAAGGCACGGCGTTTGGCTGGCGAAGCCAGGCAGACATCGGCCTCGATCGTGAGCGTGGCCAGAGGCTTGCCGGCGTTTGCCGCCGCAGAGGCCAGTCGGCCGACATCGCGAACGAGTTCTGATGCGACCGCCAGCAGGTAGCTGCTGGACAGCCGGTCGGCGGTGGGAGGTATGGCGCTTCGGTCGCCGAGCACGTCGGGCGAGAGGGCGTACGCCTGCGCCGAGGCGACCACGACTCGTTCGGTGAGCCCACGCCGGGGGCGTTCTTCCACCAGGCGCACGAGGCCGTGTTCCTCCAAGCTGCGCAGGTGGTAGTTCACCTTTTGTCGGGTGAGGCCGAGGTCGGCGGAGATCGATGACGCTGAGCCCGGGGTTCGCAATGCGGCCAGGATCCGGGCGCGCAGTGGATCGAGGGCAACCGCGGCAACGGCTGGATCATCGATCACCTGGAGCTCGTGCATAGACCCATCTTGGTATTGACAAATCTTTTTGTCAATAGTCGGGGATCGCCGCTCGGCGACTGGGTGATAGAACGGCGATGTGGACAAGAAGCGCATCGATGTCGGCGGTCGTTCGATGGCGACCATCGACCGAGGGGACGGCGACCCGATCGTCTTTCTGCACGGGAACCCAACATCGTCGTACCTGTGGCGCAACGTGATCCCCCACGTGGAGCACCTCGGGCGGTGCATCGCCCCGGACCTCATCGGATTCGGAGACTCCGACAAGCTTCCCGACTCCGGGCCCGACTCGTACCGGTTCGTGGAAAACCGCACGTACCTGGACCGGCTCCTGGCCGCGCTCGATGTGACCGAGCGCGTCACCTTCGTCCTCCACGACTGGGGCTCCGGGTTGGGTTTCGATTGGGCATCACGTCACCCCGATGCCGTCCGTGCCATCGCCTACCTCGAGGCCAATGTGGCGCCACGGTCCTGGAGCCAGCTCACCCCAGCAGGGAGAGAATTCTTCATGCGTCTTCGTTCCGATGCCGGCGAGCAGATGGCGCTGGTCGACAACGTGTTCATCGAGCAGGGCCTTCCGGGCGGCGTGATTCGGGAGCTGACCGAATCCGAGATGGCCGAGTACCGGCGCCCGTTCCTCGAACCCGGCGAGGGCCGTCGCCCCACACTCACCTGGCCCCGTGAGATTCCGTTCGACGGCGAGCCGGCCGACGTCCACGACATCGTGGCCGACTACTCCGCCTGGCTGAGGTCTTCGCCGATCCCGAAACTCCTGATCGATGTCTCCGAGGGCGACACACTCTGCGGTCCCCTGCTGGAACTGGCGCGGACGTTCCCAAACCAGACCGAGGTCCAGGTCGTGGGCCGGCACTTCGCCCAGGAGGACAGCCCCGACGAGATCGGAACGGCCCTGGCGAATTGGTTGGTCGACTCGGTTCTCTGAACGTCCGGAACCGCTCAGCCCGGCGCAGCGAGCGTCGCCGTCGACACGATTGCGTCCATGTCGATGTAGCAGCCTTGCAGGTGCCGCGCCCCTCCGCCTGCGAACCCGGAACGGCCGTGGAGCACCCGACGGTTGTCGAACCCGACGATCTCGCCGGACCGAAGACTGAACGTGATCGTGTTCTCGGCAGAAGCCAGCAACTCGGTGAACGAGATGTAGGCGTCGTAGAACGCTGCGGTCGAGGAGCCGCTGTCGACGGGCCGCATGCTGCGGTTGTTGATCGTCACGCGGTCGACGTCACCGCGCGCATCCAGGCGGATCAGGGGGACCTCGGCCCGGAGCAGGACCGCGTCGTCCCGGAACTCGAACGGCACCGGCGTGGTCGCCAACAACTCGAACCCCACCGGGTCCAGCTCGCGGAACTGGGCGGCGACGCGAAAGCCATCGACGAACACCGATCCGCCTCCCTGCTCGGCCGAGTGCAGACAATGCAGGAGCTGGACCGTGGGTACCGGGTCTCGATACGGGTTGTCGGTGTGGAGCGGAAGGCCGACGTTCGTGAATGCCAGGTTCGATGGTTTCGCCTCGGCGATGACGTCGAAGAGATCGCCGTAGTTCGTGGATCGGACGAACCCAATCTCGGCGGCGAAATCCAACACCGTGTTCGGGGCGCTCCCCTGGCCTTCGATCATTGCGATACCGAACTCGGCCAGCCGCGTCGAGAACTCGGTGATGTCGCTGGCGCCTGGCCGAAGCTGCCCAATGTGAGTCGCACCCCAGGTGGCCTGCACCGTCGATCGTTGTGGACGGGGCGTCGACGGCACCTGACACCGATGTTCCCTACCGTCACCGTGCCGCAGATCGATCGCCCACCCCGACGGAACCTCGGTTGCGGCAACCGCGACCCATCCCACCAGATCGCTCGCGGCGATCAGGTGCTGGTCGTTGTGCGGATCCCGGCACTCTTCGCAGGTGCATGCGTCGCGCGCCCATGCGGGCGAGACCGAAGCGAGGTCGATTGTGCTGACGCCAGTTTCCGTTGTGTGTGCCATGTGTCGAGCGTAGAAGGTCGGCCGACCGGCGAAGCGGCTCTCGGCCGCGGTGCGACTCAGCCCTCGCCGGTGAAGTGCACCCCGCTGAACATCGAGCGGAACCGACGGACATCGTCGGTGACCCCGAACGGGTCATCCGACGTCCACGCTGCGGCGATCAGGTCCGAGAGTTCGGGCATGTGGTCGGACGTGGCCCCGATACGAACGAGTTCGTTGGTGCCGACTCGAACGCCGCCGTCATCATCGCCCGGAAGTCCAATTGCCGACGCGAGCAGGTTCGCTGATCGCAGCTTGTGGGCGGCGGCCATGCCACCACCCGTCGCTCGCGCATCGATGGCAAACGCATGAGAGACGGTCGCCTGGCCACCCGCGTGGTGGAGGGGAACACCCCGTTCAGAAAGCTCGGCCGCCAAGCGGTGTGCGCAGTCGACCATGGCCTGGGCGTGTTCGGCGCCATCGGCCAGCCACTCGTTGAGGGTCACTGCGAGCGCAGCGGTCTTGCCCACGTCGAAGTTGGCGGTCATCCCGGGGAAGGCGATCTGTTCGAGTCGCTCGGCGATGTCGGCCTCGTTCGTCATCACCAGACCGGCCGTGGGGCCGGCAAGACTCTTGTAGGTGCTCATCGTGAGGAGGTGAGCGCCCTCAGCGAGCGGGTTCGGCCACGCCCCTCCGGCGATCAGGCCGGACAGGTGGGCGGCGTCGAACATGACGAGCGCGCCGCAGGAGTCTGCGATCTCCCGGATGGCTGGCACATCGTGGTGCACGAGGTTCAGGCTTGAGCCAACGGTGATCAGTCGAGGCTGGATTCGCTGGGCGAGCTCGGCGAGAGCGTCGGTGTCGATCGTGTACCGGTCGGGGTCGATGGGCGCTGCGTGGATCTCGAGTCCGTAGAGCCCGGCGGCACCGGGATCATGGTGGGTCACGTGTCCGGCAATGCTGGCTGGCGGAGCAATGATGCGGTCGCCGGGTGAGGTCGTTGCCATGAATCCGTAGAGGTTGGCCATCGCTCCGGATGGAACCCGGAACTCGACGAAGTCAGCGTCGAACAGCCGAGCGGCAGCTTCGGCCGCAAGAATCTCGATCTGTTCGATCGCCTCGAGCCCCATCTCGTACTTTGCTCCGGCGTAGCCAAGCGAGGTGCGAGGGCCGAGCTCGGTGCTGAGCATGGCTTTGGCCCGTGGGCTCATGGTGTTCGAGGCCGGGTTCAGGTTGACGCAGTCCACGTGATGGATCGTGCGGTTCTCCTCAACCAGCGCATCGAGCGTGGCGAAGGTGGTCGACGACGATCCGTCGAGCCCAGCGAGAACGTCATCGATGACGTTCTCGGTGACCTCGGGGACCCAGGTGCGGGCGACAAGGCGTCGTTGCGGTGTCATGGTGTACATCTTGTTGGGTCGCGCCGTCGGACGACAACGGCAACGCCAGCTCAGCCGTTGCCTCCGGGCTGCACCAGACCGGTTTCGTAGGCGATCACCACGAGTTGCGTACGATCGCGTGCGCCGAGCTCGCCCAGAATCCTGCTCACGTGGGTCTTGGCGGTGAGTGGCGAGATGAACAGCCGCTCGGCAAGTTCGGCGTTGTTCCGGCCATGGCCGACCTCCGTCAGAACGTCTCTCTCCCGCTCGGTCAGCGCGGCGAGTCTGTCGTTGCCGGCCTCCGGAGTGGGTCGGGCAGCGAACTCGGCGATGAGGCGGCGGGTGATCGCCGGAGCGATGAGCGCATCACCTCGTGCAACGATGCGGATGGCGTCCAGGAGCTGTTGGGGCGCCGTGTCCTTCAGTAGGAATCCGGATGCGCCGGCACGCAACGCGTCGTACACATACTCGTCGAGGTCGAACGTGGTCAGAATCAGCACCTTCGTGTCCGCCAGCCGGGGCTCCGCCGAGATTCGACTGGTTGCCTCGATGCCGTCGAGTTCTTGCATTCGGATGTCCATGAGCACAACGTCGGGCCGGGAGTCGAAGGCTCGGTCGATCGCCTCGGCGCCGTTGGCAGCCTCGGCCACGACAACCAGGTCTTCCTCCGAGGAGATGAGCGCGCCGAACCCCCGCCGAACGAGTTCCTGATCGTCAGCGAGCGCAACACGGATGACCTGGTCTGCGGTCACGATGCGTGCCGAACGTAGGGAATTGTTGCGACCACCTGGAAGCCACCGTCTTCGGTCGGGGCGGCGTGCAAGCTGCCACCGAGGGATTCGGCTCGCTCTCGCATTCCCACGATGCCGACGCCCGTTGAGCCCGATGTGGTCGGCGTGCTGCGCGGTCCGGTGTTCCGCACCACCAGCTCGACGAGGTCGTCCTGGTGCTGAACCTGCAAGGTGGCCGATGCGGTCCCGGAATGGCGGGCCACGTTGGTCAGCGCTTCCTGGACGATGCGATGGAACGCCACGGCCGCAGCATCGCTTGCGTCGTCGGGAAAGCGTCCCTCCACGGTGTGGGTGACCGTGATGCCGGCGTTCGCTGCGCCCGTGAGCAGCTCGCTGATGTCGTTCGGGTCGGTTGGGGTTGGACGCAGTGGAGCGTCGTCGGAGGACCGCAGCACGCCGACCATCACCCGCAGTTCCTCGAGCGAGGTCTTCCCGGTGGCGTTGATCGTCTCCAGCGCCTGGCGGGCATGTTCGGGGTCACGGTCCAGAAGGTGCGCGGCCACGCCCGATTGCACCGCAATCGTGGACAGGCCGTGTGCGACGACATCGTGGAGATCGCGAGCGATTCGCAGACGTTCGGCCTGCACCCGGGCGTCGGCCTCGGCGTCGATCAGTTCGCGGACCCGGTCTGCTCGGGTTCGCACCGCGTCGCCCACGGCGATGGGCAAGAAGCCCTGGGCGAGCTCGCTCAGCAACTCGACGAAGAACGGCTCGTCTCCGAGAACGGCCGAGCCAAGGCTCACCACCACTGCTCCGACCGAGGCTGCCACGAGCCCCGCCTTGCGGCTGCCATGACGAGCGACTGTGTAGAGGGCCACCGTCGCGGCCAGGTTCAGCGCCAGCTCCTCCCCCACGTCCCAGGTGACGAATATTCGGGCGCCGACGGCGACTGCGAGCCGGGCAGCGGCCATTTCCGACGGGCGGCGATGGCAGCTCCAGCGATGACGATGACAACGCCGGCCCGAAACGTGGGCGTGATGTCGCCGCCGAAGCCGACGAAGATGGCGACGAAAGCGAAGACGGTCACGGCGATCGCGATGAGCAGGTCGCCGGTTCGTTGATCGATCCGTGCCTGCAGCCAACGCGTGGGCCGGGTTGTCGCAATGTCGGGCATGTCGTTCCTCATGTCAAGTATCGCTGAGACGTTCGGCCGCCACGTACTCCCCGAGGAGTATTCGATGTCTCCCCTGGGCCGACGCCGAAACGGCGGTCATTCGTGATCGTGGACGTCACCACAACACCGTGGGACAGACACCGAGCACGAAGGAAGCACAATGACCGCCGCCCTTGCGGAACCCATCCGACACGAACCGACGAGCGAGCGCCAGCGATGGCTCACCCGCCCACTGTGGCGTCGGTTCACGCCACTTCAGCTCGTGGTGCTCGCGCTCGCCGCAGTGCCGCCTGCGCTCATTGCCGGCGCGACCGGCGCCCACCTTCTGGGTTTCCTCACACAGGAGGCGTTGATCGACACCGCTCTAGCTGCGGGCGAGGAACCGGGCATGCTCACGTTTGCCGCCATGTTCCTCGCGTCACCGGTGCAGTGGCTCACCGGCCGATCACAGATCCGCGTTCGCAAGTTCCTGGGCATTGTGTTCTTCCTCCTTGCCCTGAGCAACGGCGCCATGTTCGTCCTGGAATCGGGAATTGCCCAGACGCTGAGTGAACCGTTCCTCGTCGCGGGAACGTTCGCCCTCGCGCTCGCTGCACCGCTCTTCGCCACAAGCAGCCGTTGGTCGCAGCGGACGCTCGGCATGCGTCGGTGGAGGGTGCTCCACAAGCTCACCTACGTGGTTGCGACCGCGCTCGTCGGACACATCGTCCTCATGGGCGAGTTCGGATTCGGTTCGGCCTTCATCATCTTTGGTTTCATCGTGACGGTGACGCTGTCGGGCAGGGCCGGACCACCGGTGAGCTGGGTGGTCAGCGGGAACCCCTGTGACCACGGATGGGTGCCGTCGGTGCCCATGAACTGCCCGAAGCTGTCCATGAAGGCGTACAGCGTTTCGTAGATGCCCATCGGGGGACAGGCGATCGGTCTACCTCGGATGCAACCGGGTATTCGCCGATCTCGCCGGACTGGAACCGAGGGAGATGATCGGCAAGACCGACCTCGACCTTCCGTGGGCCGACCACGAAGCTCCGGATTTCCGTGACTGGGATCAGTACGTCATGACCAATGCAAAACCCCAGTACGGAATCGTCGAGAAGATTCGACGACGTGACGGTTCCCTACTCGAAATCGAGACGAACAAGGTTCCGCTGCGAGACTTCGACGGCCGTCGCGAGGTCGATGAACGCGTCCGGCTCCAGGCGGAAGAACGCCAGCAGCGGTCCTATGCGGAGGCCCTTCGGGAGACGGCGGCAGCAATTTCGGGATCGTTGGACCTGAGCGCTGTGCTCGAGGAAGCTCTGGTCGGCGCCGAACGGCTTCTGTCTCATGACCTGGGGGCCGTCGTCCTGTTCGATGAACACGGTGAACCCGACCTGGCGCACTATCGGGCGCGTTTCGGATACGGGCCAAGCGACACGTCCACGCCGCTCGATCTCGCCTTGGTCGGCCATATTGGCTCCAACACCACACCCCCAGTTGCGATCGAGGTTGGCCAGACGCTCCAACCAACGGCCTATGGGCGGATGCGCGAGCCGTCATTGCTGCTCCGATGACGATCGGCGTCCAGCCGATTGGATTTCTGGTGGCAGAGAGTGCAACGCCCGGGCTCTTCGACACCAGCCATGTGGAACGTCTTGCGGTCGTCGCCGACCAGACAGCGGCCGCAATATCCAACGCCCGCCTGTTCGAGCGGACTGCGGAGATGGCCGCGGTCGACGAGCGGCAACGGCTCGCCAGGGATCTGCATGATTCGGTGAGCCAAACGCTCTGGACAGCCTCGTTGCTTGCTGGAACGCTCAGCGAGCAGGACTTTGCCGACGACGACATCGCACAACAGGTCTCGGAAATTCGGACCCTCACCCGAGGAGCCGTGGCCGAGATGAGAATGCTCCTGCTGGAGCTTCGACCCCGTGCTCTCGAAGACGCCTCGATCCATGACTTGCTCGATCAGCTGCTTGCTGGCCTCGAAAGCCGCAAGGACCTGATCGTGGAGTCCTCTCTCGACCCGGCGGAAGGAATCCCCGATATCAAACTGGGTCTGTACCGCATTGCCCAGGAGGCGTTGAACAACATTGGCCGACACGCTGCAGCCTCGAGAGTGAGTGTTCGATTCGAAGCCCGACCAAGATCGTTGATCCTCACGATTCGCGACGACGGAGTGGGATTCGACGCGGCCGAAGCCTTGGTCGTCATGGACCTACTGATGCCAGGGATGGGCGGGGGTGGAGGCCACGGCGCGTCTTCGCGAGATGTGCGATTCGCGGGTTCTGGCCCTCACGAGCTTCGTGGACAATGAGCTGGTCCAGCGGGCCCTCGACGCCGGAGCGGTCAGCTATCTCCTGAAGAACGTTGACTCCAAACATCTGGCCGAAGCAGTTCGTATGACGGCGGCCGGTGGCAGTGTGTTCGCACCAGAAGCCACACGGGTACTTGCCGGTTACCAGCGACCGGACATTCTGGACCAACTGACCCGCCGAGAGCGCGACGTCGCCAAACTCGTCGCCGATGGCCGAACAAACGCCGACATCGCGCACACGCTCAACGTGAGTATCTTCACGGTGAAGAACCATGTGTCGCAGGTACTCACGAAGCTCGATGTGAAGAGTCGAACCGAGGCCGCCTCCATGATCCTTCGATCCGCCGCCGGCGAGGACCTGGGCCCCTCCCGCTAGTTCCTTCGCGCTGGTTCCTTCGGAGACCAAGAATCGCACCTTCGCCACTTCCGAGCAGCCGTGGACCATCGCTAACTTGCCTTACTGAGGCCCAACCAATCGGTCGGGAACCTTGAGTCAGGGGGATGTGGTTTGGGAGCCACGCAGCAGGGGAACAGCCCGGGACCATCGGGTGATCTGTGGGTCGACCGCGGCGGCTTGGACGCTGGGGCACCCATCATCTTCGTGCACGGGCTCGGAGCCACAGCGCAGGTCTTCGACGCTCTCCTCCCCGCCTTCGAAACGTCCTACTTCGTGGTCCGATTCGACCTTCGCGGCCACGGGCGTAGTGGACGCGGCAACGTCGTCTCGCTTGCCGATTGGGCCGACGATCTCGACCGGATCCTGGACTCCCTTCCGGCGTCGTCTGCGTTGTTCGTCGCCGACGGGCTGGGAGCGCTGATACTCGAGCACTTCGTTGCGACCCGCCCGAATCGGGTCGACAGACTCGTCCTCATCAACCCGCTTCGTGGGCTGGACAACGAGGCTCGCGGGCGATTTCTCGACCGCGCTGGCCAGGTCAGGTTGCAAGGACTCGGCGACCTCGCGGACGACCCAGAATCAGACTTTGGATCGGCGAAGTTGCAGGATCCGGTGGCGGTGGAACGCCGGAAAGCAATAGTCGAGGCTCAGCCGCCCGAACGCTACGCCCAGGCCTGTGAAACGATCGCCGCCTCGCACACGAGCGACCTGCGGAACGTTGAGACTCCGGTGCTGATTCTGTCGGGGTCGGCAGCGTTCAACAGCTCGAACGCGGCCCAACTGCTGGAGACGTTGCCCAACGCATCGCTTCAGGTTCTGGACGGCGTCGGCGATTGGCCCGCCCTGGAGTTCCCCGGAGACGTCGCGGTTCGTATCAAAACGTTCCTCGAACGACACGCACGCAGCGACGGGGTCTCCGCATGACAACCGCCGCAGTCACCAAGCCACCGTTGAGTCGTTCGATCCTCTTGGTTCGAACCGTCCTCCTGGCCGTAGCCGCATGGGTGTTGTTCTTTGCGACAGGTACGTCAGCGGGTGCAGCCGTCCGGGAGCCCGGCGAGTTCATCGTCACCCTTCTCGACGGATTCACCCTGGCCGGTTTGCTCTTCGTCGTGGCATCGGGCTTCACGCTCATCTTCGGACTGATGCGAACCGTCAACATGGCGCACGGTTCGCTCTTTCTTCTCGCCGCGTATGTAGCCATCGATGTGCAACAGCGGATGGTCGGCAAGAAGGCGAACATCGTCCCCGACGAGGTCGGATTGCTCGACTGGATCCTTCCGATGTTGGCAGGCGCAGCCGTGGCGTCCATCTTCGGTTTGCTGATGTTCCAGGTCTTCCTTCGCTGGAACCAGGGACAAGATCTGCGGCAGGCGCTCATCACCATTGCGATGTCCGTGATCCTGGCCGATCAGATGCTCGCTCGGTTCGGCGGACTGGCACAGCGGATGATCTGGCCGGGAAGTGTCACGCACTTCTTTGAGATCTTTGGTGAGCGCTATGCGACCACGAGGCTGTTCATGTTGGCGATCTCGCTCGTCGTCGGCGCTGCCCTGTGGTTCTGGCTCAACCGCACTCGTATGGGGATGGTGGTACGAGCCGGCGTCGACGACCAGGAGATGGTGACTGCACTCGGCATCAACATCTCGGCAGCGTTCGCTGTGACCTTCCTCATTGGCTCGTTTCTGGCCGGCATGGGAGGAGCGCTCGGAGCCTCATTCGCCGGTGCCGCACCCGGCACCGACGGCAGCTGGTTGCTGAACGGACTGGTCGTGGTGATCATCGGTGGATTGGGGTCGATGAAGGGCGCAGCCGCGGGATCGCTGCTGTTCGGCATGGTCCAGGCCTTCGCTCCCGCATATCTGCCTCAGCAGTACACCTTCTACGCCATCATCGTCACCTTCGTCCTTCTCGCCGTCGTCCTGGCCATTCGCCCGAACGGAATCTTCGGAAAGGCGACGGCATGACTCGAATCACCTGGCAACGAACACTCGGGCTCGGCGTTCTGTTGTTCCTCGTATTCATCCCGTTGTTCGGGTCGGACTTCTTCGTGACCTTCGTACTGACCCGGGCGCTCATGCTCGGTATCGCTGCTGCGACCATCGTTTTCCTTTCGGGCTACGGAGGAATGACCTCGCTGGCCCAACTCCTCATGTTCGGAATCGCGGGCTTCATGGTGGGGAACTTCTCGGTGTCGGAGGCCGGATCAAAGGGCCTCAAGTTGGGCCTGGATCCGTGGTTGTCGGTGGTCCTTGCGCTGATAATCACCGCGGCAGTGGCGTTTCTCCTGGGAGCGTTGTCGAGCCGCACGACCGGCATCTACTACCTGATGATCACGTTCATCTTCGCGGTGATCGGGTTCTTCTTCTTTGGCCAGGTGACGACCTTCTCCGGGTTCGGCGGTATTACAGGAATCGATCCACCTGGGCTGTTCCTCGACCATCCGGTTCGTCTGTACTTCCTGGCCCTTGGCCTGAGCATCGCCGCCTACGGCGTCCTTCGTTGGATGATCGGGACACCATTCGGATTGGCGCTTCAAGGCATCCGAGATGAACCGGTTCGTATGGCCGCGCTTGGATACAACGTCGCCCTCCACCGGACACTGGCGTTCACGTTCGCCGGGCTCATCGCGGCATTCGCAGGCGTCCTCAATGTCTGGTGGAACGGACAGATCGACCCGCGATCGATCTCGATCGGCCCAACGATCGATCTTCTCGTGATCGCAGTCATCGGCGGCATGGTCCGACTCGAAGGGGCCTGGATCGGAGCCTTCATTTTCGTCGCAGCGAACAACTACCTGCGCTCCGTCCCGTTCGGTGACGTCGTGGGGTTGACCGAGGCCCGGTTCAACACGGTGATTGGCCTGCTGGTCCTCTTGATCGTCGTTGTCTCCCCAGATGGGGTGACTGGCCTTTTCACCCGCCGTACGGCCAACCATGCCGAAACTTCGGCCGTCTCCGAGGCGGCCACATGATCGAGAGTCATCACGACTCGCGAGCGCTCACCCACCGGGAGAGCGACGGGCACCGTGCCCGCAACTCGGGCGCGAAGCCCAAACAAGGAGGGAATGCCCCATGAGAATCACGAAACGGAGGGGATTGCTACGACTGCTCGCCAGTCTCTTTGCAGTCTCACTGATCGCCGCAGCGTGCGGCAGTACAACCGATGATGTGGTCGACGCTGTCGATGACGTCGCCGACGACGTTGCTGAGGCTGTCGACGGCGGAGATGAAGAAGAGTCAGCCGATGACGGTGCCGACGATGACAGCGGGGAGGAAAGCTCGACTGCCTCCGCCGATAGCAACGGTGACGGCGTACTCCAGATCGGCATCCACGGCGAGTGCGAAGGCCCCTTCGGTGGCTTCCACGAGGACGTGGTGGGTGGCGCCTCCGCGGCATTCATCATCCACGCTGGAGCAACGCCGAACTCGTCGACGACATCGCTCGACGGGTTCACCGGGGCCAACGTGGCCGGTGTCGACATCGAACTGGTCGGAATCGCCTGTGGCGATGACACCGCAGACACCGCCATTCAGGAAATTCGAGGCCTTGTGGAGCGCGACGGAGCCGAGGTCGTACTCGGCCCCCTCTCGGGTGACGAGAGCATCGCGATTGCAAACTTTGCGAAGGACAACCCTGACGTGACCGTCATCAATGGCACGGCGGGAGCACAGGAATCCACCCTGCAGGTCCAGGCCCAGAACTACTTCCGCTTCAACGGCGACGGTGCGCAGTGGAACGCTGGTGTCGGCGACATTCTGCACAACACGGCTGGCTGGGAAACCGCCGCGGTCATCGCCGACGATTACAGCTTCGGCCACACATCGGCTGCAGGGTTCATTGCGGAGTTCTGCGCAGCTGGTGGCGAAGTGATTCACCGGGAGTTCCCACCGCTTGGCACGACCGACTATTCGTCGTTCGTTGCATCGCTTCCTGATCCGGATGAAGTCGATGGCTACTTCTGGGTCGTCGGCGGTACTGGCACGCAGGCCAGCCTCGAAGCCTTCGTGAACGGCAAGGGCGATCTGAACGGTGAGCAGCACGCTGGCAACCTGTTCTTCAACCCAGGCCTTGCGGCAGCGCTCGGGCCGAACATCGCTGGCGCCTACGTCGGTGGGTTCGCATCGCTGCCGGGAGATGTCACGAGCCCGGCAATCGAGGAGTACATCGCCAACGTCAACTCGGCCTATGAGAGCCTGCCCGGCGCCCTGAGTGGGAATGAAGCAGCCGATCCGTCGGTCGCACTCACCTTTGGCTTTGGGTACAGCTACTACGTCGCAGGACTCGCGCTCATCGAAGCAATGGAGGCCAACGGCGGCGACATCAGCCCGGCCGGACTGCAGAGCGCGCTCGGCTCGCTCACGCTCGACGCTCCGTACGGCAGCATCTCCCTCGACGGCAATCGCCAGGCGATCGTCGATGCTGCCGTCCAGCAGCTCGTCGTGAACGATGCTGGTGAGGTCGTCTCGGAGACGGTGGCAATCGTGTCTGGCGTGGACCAGACGTTCGGTGGGGTCTTCAGCGAGACAACCGACCCTCCATCCCGCGAGGCACCGGCGTGTGTCGAAGCCGATATTCCCTGGATCGGGAATGCGACTCCCGTCGTCGACGGCGTCATTCAGGGCTGACGACGAGCCATGTCCACTGAACGATCTCTTGAACAATCCCCGGGTCCCCTCCTAGCTATGGAGTCGGTCAAGGTTGCGTTCAGTGGACTCCTCGCTCTCTCGGGCATCGATCTCGATGTCCGGGAGGGTGAGCGGGTCACCATTCTTGGGCCGAACGGCGCTGGAAAGACGACCCTTTTCAACGTGATCGCGGGTGACATCGCGCCGACGGCGGGATTGGTTCGCATCGATGGCGTCGACGTTTCGACAGCGCCCTCACGATTGCGTCCGTCGCTCGGTGTCGCCCGCACCTACCAGAAGACCCGCCTATTTTCAGGATTGACGGTCCGCCAGAACCTCGTGTTGGCAAAGGTCGGACGTACGGGTGGTCATCGGCGGTTGCGAGCTGGCGCCGAGATGCAGAATGCTCAAGAAACAGCCACCAACACCGCTGAACGCGTGTGGCTCACCGGACAGCTCGAAACTCCCGTGGCCGACCTCTCACATGGACAGAAGCGTCAACTCGAAGTCGGCATGGCGATCGCCACCGATCCCCGGCTGCTTCTCCTTGACGAGCCTGCTTCGGGGCTGTCCCGGGGCGAGCGGGAGCGGCTCATCGAACTTCTCCGCGCGCTCGAATCCTCCGTCACCCTCGTGTTGATTGAGCACGACATGGACGTTGCGCTTCGGGTTGCGGATCGAGTCGTGGTGATGGCCGATGGGTCGAAGATCACCGAAGGCACTCCGGACACGATTCGTGAGGATCCTCGTGTGCACGAGATCTACCTGGGGAGCAGAAAATGACGCGCCTCAGCATCAACGGTCTGACCGCTGGCTACGGGGCCTCCCAAGTCCTCGACGGTATCGACGTCGAGCTCGAGGATGAGGCAGCAGTCATTCTCGGCCGCAACGGGATGGGGAAGACCACCCTGTGCAAGACGCTGATGGGCCTGGTGCCCGCCCGTACGGGATCCATCCAACTCGACGGCGCTGAGCTTGCCGGTTCTACGCCGCGCGCGATTGTCCGCGCCGGCATCGCCTACGTACCTCAGGGTCGTCGGCTGTTCCCGTCGCTGACCGTCGATGAACACTTCGCGATGCTCGCTCCCGAATCGAAGGGCAAGCGGTGGACGCCAGATGCGGTCTACGAGCTCTTTCCGCGACTCGCTGAGCGCAAGGGCAATGGCGGCGCTGAGCTGTCTGGTGGCGAGCAGCAGATGGTGGCAATCGGCCGAGCCCTCCTGCTGAACACCAGGCTTGTGATCATGGACGAGCCGTCCGAAGGTCTGGCCCCGACCATCGTTGACATCTTGATCGACACGATCCGACAGCTCGCAGCAGAGGGCACATCGGTGCTTGTCGTGGAGCAGAACCTGGGCGCAGCGACATCCATGGCATCGCGACAGCTCGTCATGGTTGCCGGCCGTATCGAAGCAGAACTGACCTCGGAGCAGCTGCTCGAGGACCCCACCCTCCAACGCCGCTACCTCGGCGTGGACACCTAGAAGGAACGAAACCGTGGCAAACGTGTATGTCGTTGGAACAGCTGACACGAAGGGCGAGGAACTCCGCTACGTCGCGGACCTCGTCCGGGCTACTGGCGTCACGACCACTCTCGTTGACGTCGGCACTCTCGGATCCGACCCGACCATGAATGTTGGACCGCACAAAGTCGCCGCGCATCACCCCGACGGGGCTGACGCGGTTTTCTCGGACGATCGCGGCACGGCGGTGAGCGCCATGAGTATCGCGCTGACGAACTACATCGAGGAGCAAGACGACGTCGACGGAATCATCGGACTTGGAGGTTCTGGCGGAACGGCGTTGATCGCCCCAGCGATGCGGGCGCTCCCGGTCGGCACGCCAAAGGTCCTGGTCTCAACGGTCGCATCGGGCGATGTCTCCCCTTATGTCGGCCCTGCCGACATCGCAATGATGTACTCGGTTACCGACGTCGCCGGCCTGAACCGCATCTCGCGTCGGGTACTCGGCAACGCTGCCCATGCCGTCGCCGGAATGGCCAAACACCCGATTGAATCGCCCGAGTCCGACGCGTCGGCAATCGCGTTGTCGATGTTCGGTGTCACCACGCCCCTGGTTCTCTCGCTCGTCGACGCACTCGAAGCGACCCATGATCCGCTCGTCTTCCACGCGACCGGGACCGGCGGACAGTCGATGGAGAAGCTCGTCGACTCGGGCATGGTCGACGCGGTTCTCGACATGACGACGACCGAAATCGCTGACCATGTTGTGGGTGGAGTCTTCTCCGCCGGGCCAGATCGACTGGGCGCCATCGCCCGGACTGGTGTTCCGTACGTGGGCAGCTGCGGTGCCCTCGACATGGTCAATTTCGGAGCGCTCGAGACCGTTCCCGTCGCATTCGGCGACCGAAACCTGCACGTCCACAACGCGAATGTGACCCTGATGCGGACGACAGCGGAAGAGAACATCGCGTTCGGTTCCTTCATTGCTCGGAAGCTGAATGCCTGCCACGGACCGGTCCGCTTCCTCCTTCCGGAGGGCGGCGTGTCGCTCATCGATGCACCAGGCCAACCCTTCCACGACCCAGAAGCCGATGAGGCCCTCTTCGAAACGATCGAGACCCAGGTCGATCAGGACGACAACCGAGTCGTCGTCCGGGTTCCTCACAACATCAACGATCCGGAGTTTGCCGAGGTCGTACTCGAGAACTTCCACGCGATCACCTCCGCCAGCTGATTTTCCCGTCACCCACGAACAAGGAACACGCATCCATGGCCAGATTCACCCGATCCGAACTGCTCGGACGATTTCACGAGATGGTTGACCAACACATCCCGATCGTCGGTGGTGGCGCTGGAACTGGGCTCTCCGCGAAGTGGGAGGAAGCCGGCGGTATCGATCTGATCGTCATCTACAACTCGGGCCGGTATCGCATGGCCGGCCGAGGGTCCCTTGCCGGCCTCATGGCCTACGGAAACGCGAACGAGATCGTCGTTGACATGGCCAAAGAGGTTCTCCCCGTTGTGAAGTCGACACCGGTGCTTGCGGGAGTGAACGGCACGGATCCGTTCGTCGACATGGAGTTCTTCATCTCGGAATTGAAACGCATCGGCTTTGCTGGCGTCCAGAACTTCCCGACGGTCGGGCTCATCGATGGGGTGTTCCGCCAGAATTTGGAGGAGACCGGAATGAGCTACTCGCTCGAGGTTGACTGCATCGCTGAAGCGCACCGTCAGGACATGCTGACGACGCCCTACGTGTTCGACGAAGAGGACGCAGTCGCAATGACCGAAGCCGGGGCCGACATCATCGTCTGCCACCTTGGGCTGACCACTGGCGGAAGTATCGGCGCCGAGACCTCACGAACGCTCGGGGACTGTGTGCCCGTCGTCGAAGCGTGGTCTGCAGCCGCTCGATCAGTCCGAGACGACGTGATCGTGCTCGTCCACGGCGGACCTGTGGCCATGCCTGATGACGCCGAGTTCATGCTCCAGAACACCCAAGGGATCCATGGCTTCTATGGAGCATCGAGCATGGAGCGCCTTCCCGTCGAGCAGGCGCTGAAGCACCAGACGGAGGCCTTCAAGGCCATTTCGTTCACGACGACCGAGCCGTCGCGTTGACAACCGCCGGCGAGTGCTGGCCGCACGTTCAATCACACAAGGAACCGACCCACGGAGGAATCACATGAGCAACCGACCACTGACACTCTTCACCGGCCAATGGGCCGATCTGCCATTGGAGGAGGTGGCGAAGCTGGCCTCTGAATGGGGCTACGACGGTTTGGAATTGGCGTGTTGGGGGGACCATTTCGAAGTCGACCGAGCGTTGGCAGAGGACGACTACTGCGACGGCCGCCGCGAACTCCTGGCCAAGTACGGCCTCGAGTGCTGGATCATCTCCAACCACCTCGTTGGCCAGGCCGTCTGCGACAGTCCGATCGACGAGCGCCACCAGTCCATCCTGCCCGCACGCATCTGGGGCGACGGCGACCCCGAGGGGGTCCGTCAACGAGCCGCAGCGGAAATGGCCGACACCGGCAGGGCGGCTGCCAAATTCGGCGTGCAGACCGTGGTCGGCTTCACCGGCTCAAGCATCTGGCACACGATCGCCGGCTTCCCGCCCGTCTCGAACGCGATGATCGACACCGGATACCAGGACTTTGCCGACCGCTGGAACCCCATTATGGATGTCTACGACGAGGTCGGCGTGCGCTTTGCCCTTGAGGTCCATCCAACAGAGGTGGCGTTCGACTACTGGTCCACCAAACGCACGTTGGAGGCCATGGACCACCGGCCAAGCTTTGGCATCAACTTCGACCCGAGCCACTTCGTCTGGCAATTCCTGGATGTACCGGACTTCATCCGGACCTATGCCGACAAGATCTTCCACGTTGATTGCAAGGATGCGAAACGCAGGCTCGATGGCCGCAATGGCGTGATGGCCAGCCATCTCGGATTCGGCAGCATGAACCGCGGCTGGGACTTCGTATCGGTCGGTCACGGCGACGTGCCCTGGGAAGACATGATTCGCATGCTGAACGAGATTGGCTACGACGGCCCCATCTCAATCGAGTGGGAAGACGCAGGAATGGATCGTCTCGTCGGCGCCCCCGAGGCCCTGGAGTACATCAAAAAGCTCTTGTGGGATGTTCCCGAGGGAAGCTTCGACGACGCCTTCGCCAGCGGCAACTGAGGAGTCGGCATGCGCTATGGAATGAACCTTCTGCTGTGGACGACGCAGCTGGACGAATCAATCGCGCCCGTGCTCGAGTCGCTTGCGGAGCTCGGCTTCGACGGTGTCGAGGTTCCGGTCATCGATACCACGATCGACTACGAGCGTTGGGCTCGTCGGCTCGCCGACCTTGGTCTCGCGGCAACTGCGGTGACCGTCAGATCGGCGGCGGACAACCCGATTGCCGCCGACCCTGCCAATCGCGCGGCTGCGATTGCTGCGACGACCGCAGCACTCGATTGCTGCGCGGCTCTCGGGGCTGAACGTCTCGTGGGTCCGCTGCACTCCGCGTTGGGCGAATTCTCTGGCACGGCGCCCACAGCACAGGAGTGGGCCTGGAGTGTTGAAGGGTTGCAGGAGGTCGCGGCCCACGCTGCGTCAGTCGACATTCCGATCTGCCTCGAGGCTCTCAACAGATTCGAGTGTTATCTCGTCAACAGCCAGGCCGATGCTGTCCGTCTCGTTCGCGACGTCGACAGCACACATTGCACGGTCTTGTACGACACGTTTCATGCCCATATCGAGGAGAAAGACGTCGCCGACGCCGTTCACTCATGCATCGACCGACTCGGCCACGTGCACATCTCCGAAAACGACCGGAGCACACCGGGTCAGGGTGGTGTCGCCTGGGACGAGACCTTCGCCGCCCTGTCTCGTGGTGGCTACGACGGATGGCTCACGATCGAGGCGTTTGGCCAGGCGATGCCCGACTTCGCTGCTGCAACTCGGATCTGGCGACCGATGTTCGAATCAGAACTGCAACTCGCGCGGGACGGCCTGGCCTTCATGAAGGCCAAGACCGCCCAACACTTCGCCTGAGGAGGCACAACCATATGACCAACATTGCATTGATCGGATCCAAGTTCATGGGCCGCGCCCATTCGAACGCGTGGCTCAACGTTGGCCGGTTCTTTCCCGACGCTGGCACCTCGGTGATGCACACCGTCGCGGCACGAAATGCTGCCGAGGTGTCGGCATTCGCCGACCAATGGGGCTGGAAGAACGCATCCACCGACTGGCGTGCGGCAGTTGATTCGGAGGACATCGACCTGGTCGACATCGCCACCCCGAACTCCGCGCACGCGGAGCAGGCGATCGCCGCGTTGGAGGCTGGCAAGCACGTCGTGTGCGAGAAACCACTTGCGGGCACGTTGGCCGACGCACAATCCATGGTGGACGCAGCGGCAGCCGCCGAGGGGAAGACATTCGTTTGGTACAACTACCGGCGTGTACCTGCCGTTGCCCTCGCCCATCAGCTGATCCAGTCGGGCGCACTCGGCCGCATCTACCACGTTCGCGCTGCATATCTACAGAGTTGGGGCGGTCCCGACACTCCTCTGCTCTGGCGGTTCCAGGGCGAGGTCGCTGGCTCAGGGGCGCATGGTGACCTGAACGCACACATCATCGACGCCGTCAGGTTTATCACCGGTGAGGAGATTGTGACCATCGAGGGAGCGATTGAGCACACCTTTGTCGAGGAACGGGACCTTCTCGACGAGGGAGCAGGGGGTGAGATCGCGGGCGCGGGGGCGGCAACGGCTGGCCGCGGAAAGAGCACCGTCGATGACGCTGTGATGTTTCTCGGACGCCTGAGCGGCGGAGGTCTCGCCAGCTTCGAAGCCTCGCGACTCGCCACCGGCTATCACAACGCGAACCGGTGGGAGATCCATGGCGAGCATGGCGCCCTGCGATTCGACTTCGAACGAATGAACGAGCTCGGCTTCTACAACCTGCAGGGCGAGGGCCGCAGCCAGGGGTGGACGACGATTGATGTGACTCGTGGAGGCGATGCGCACCCCTACGTCGATGCGTGGTGGCCCGATTCGCATGGGCTCGGCTACGAGCATGGCTTCGTCAATCAGGCCGCCGACATCCTGACGATGATCTCGGGCGGCACCCCGCTGGTGCCCATGCCGGATTTCGCCGACGCATTCCGAACCCAGCAGGTGCTGGATGCGTCGCTCGTCTCTGCACGAGAACGCCAACCGGTCGAGATCGACCAGTGATGGATCGACACCGTCCAAAGGAGAATCATGTGTTTCGTTGGAGAGAATGACGTCGAGTGGGAAGCGCTTGACTGGGGTGAACTGGGTTGGGTGATCCGTCCGGAGAACGTGCCCGAATCGAACGCCTTGTGCTGTCTGGACGTTCGGCTGACACCGGGTCGCGGACACGACTTCCATACCCACCCGAATCAGGAGGAGTTGATCTTTGTACGGTCGGGCATCGTCGAACAGTGGGTCGGCGAAGAGCGAAGGGAACTCCACGCCGGCGATGCCGTCTTTGTCCCGAAGGGACTGGCGCATGCGACATTCGTGAGCGCTGACGCTGCCAGTGAGGCGCGGCTGCTCGTCGTGCTTGGACCAAGCCATGGTGTGGACGGGTACGAGGCCGTCGACGTCTCCGCCGAAGAGCCGTGGGCGAGCCTGCGATGATTCAGCACACGGTTGCCTTCCGGCTCCACGACGCGGCCGATGTGTCCGCCTTTCTTGCCGACGCACGACTTCTCGCCGAGCTCTCCGGGGTACACGACTTCGAGGTTCTCACGCAGGTAGGCAAGAAGAACTCGTATCGGCACGCGCTCTCCATGTGGTTTGTCGATCAGCATGCGTACGACCTGTACGACGCCGATCCCGAACACCAGAGGTTCGTTCGGGACTGCTGGATTCCGAATGTGGCCGAGTTCATCGAGCTCGACTACGTCCGAGGCCCTGGGACGTGACTCGGACAGGCGACACGGACAGCAGTTCGCGTTCGTACGCGGTCTTTGTCGAAAATCCGGCAGGATCCACGACGAAACAGCATCACGACGAGCAAGCGCTGACACCGACGATCCTCGAAGACGTGTCACGTCCGTTTCCCGCGGCATACGGCTTTGTTGTGGGAGTGCCCTCGGGCGACGGAGACTGTCTCGACTGTTTCGTGCTCAGCGAGCGAACCTTGCAGCGTGGCGAAACCGTCGAGTGCGTCCCGATTGCACTTCTGGAGCAGTACCAAAACGGCGACGACGACCATGATGTGATTGCCGTACCGCTCGGCGAGGACCCGATTCCCTTCCTGGCTCAGCTCGACGAGTTCATCGCCGACCTCCGTGAGTTCATCGACCACGTCTTCGACCATGATCCGAATCGTGTCCTGACCCACGGGGCGCTGTCCGATGGGCCCTCCGCCATCGCGCTCATCGAGACGTCGTTGTCGCGCACAAACGGGGGTCTATGACTGGCTGGCCCGCAGGATCGCGGCCGCAGCTTCCGTTCTGGATTGCACGCCAAGCTTGGCCAGAATGTGGCTCACATGGTTCTTCACGGTGAAGAGGCTCAGACACAACTCACTGGCGATGCGTGCGTTTGAAAAGCCCTCGGCAACGAGGTTCGCGATCTCGGTTTCACGACGGGTCAGCATCCAGGCGTCCTCGGGTGACACCCGCGGTTTCGCAGTGAGAGCCGAGGTCACCTCGGGAGAGAATGCTCCCTGGCCAACCGCCGCGCTGCGCACCGCTCGCGCCAAAGATGCCGCATCGACGGACTTGGTGAGGTAGCCGTTCGCCCCGGCGCTGATTGCGGCCTTCACCCGATCCACATCAGAGAAGCTCGACAGCGCGACGATTCCGAGACCCGGCTCCTGTCCCCGGAGGTGTTCGATCGCTGCGATGCCGCCCATACCTGGCATGACGAGGTCGAGGAGAACGACATCGACGCTCACCTCCTCCAACAGCCTGACTGCCTGCTCTCCCGAAGACGCACAACCGACGACCTCGATGTCGTCGAAGCTTGACAGTGCCGACGCCACCCCCTCTCGGAGAAGGTCGTGATCGTCAACCACGAGGACGGCAATCACGTCGACAGAGGCCGTCGAATTGCTCACGATTCGCTCCACACAGTGATGGTTGTCCCGACCGAGAGCTCTGATTCGACGGAGAACCGCAGACCGGCTACCTCGGCCCGATCCCGCATGAACCGCATGCCGAAATGCCCGGGAGCGATGGCGTCGAGATCAAATCCGATGCCATCGTCGGCAACGACAAGAGTGGGAGACGGCTCCAGCGAGAGCCGCACCTGCAACGTCGACGCATTCGAGTGACGCTGAGCATTGCCGATGGCTTCCTGCGCAATTCGGTAGAAGGCGAGGTGCATCGTCTCGCCGAGCTCCACGGGAACCAGATCGACCTCCACCTTGACTGCACGGCGCGCTTCGAACGCCGAGAGCAGATGTTCGATGAGCTCATTGAGCGGCACCTCAGGGAGCTCTGCCGGACGCAGTTCAAGCAGCAGAGATCGCATTTCAGCCAGCGCGCCCCTGGTCAGCGCTCCGAGGCGGCCAGCTTTGTGATGGGCCGACGACAAGTCTTCGGGCAACTCGGCGACCAGCGACTCGGCCGTGAGCGCCGCCGCCCAGAGGGATTGGTTCACCGCGTCGTGCAACTCCCGAGCCACGCGTTGGCGCTCTTCAGCTGCGGCGATCTCCGACACTCGACCGGCAAGGCGTGCATTCGAGATCGCGGCGCCAGCCAGGGCAGCCACTGCGACCAGTCGCTCGGAATGTCGAGATGTGAAGAAGCCGGGCGTCGAGCTTTCAACGAACAGGTAGCCAACCGTTTGGTCTGCAGTCTTCATGGGCACGCCGAGCACCGAGCCCGGCGATCCGAGGCCCGACGGAGGATCGTCAAGGATGCACGCATTGCCAGTTGCTCTCACTTCCTTGATGATCGGCAGCTCGTCGATTCGCACGTCTTCGGGATCCGCGTCGTAGCCGAACCCAACGAGCACGCGGGCGAGCTTCAACTCGTCCAGGTCAGCCAGGACAAGGGCCACCAGATCGTTGGAGACCAGCCGCTGCACTCCAGCAACAACTTCCTCCACGACCTCGTCGACATCCAGGGTGTTCGCTGTGGCCGAGGCCGTGTCTCGCAGCGCCTCCGCGTACGCACGTTGCTGATGTTCCTCGGCTTGTAGTCGCATACGATCTTCGACCTCACGGCGAAGACTCTGATTCGATTGGACGAGCTCCTGTGTTCGCTGCCGAACACGATCGTCCAGTTCGCCCAGCGTGCGCTGCAGCTCCTCCTCGGCGTGACGGTGCTCTGTCACGTCTTCGAAGGTTCCGAGTACGCCGATGATCTCGCCATCAAGGTCTCGCAGGGGCACCTTGTTGGTCTTCAACCACCGAAATTCGCCCTTTGCGCTGCGCAGCTGTTCGAGGATCCCAAGCTCGGCTTCACCCCGTTCGATAACCGCCTTGTCCCAGTTGAGGAACCAATCCGCCGGGAACTCCGGATGGTCGGCCCAGGGCATGTCGCGGTCAGACATGCCAATGAGGACCTCGGGGTCGACTCCGGCAAAGCGAGCGAAGACTTTGTTGCAACCCAGGTACGCCGAATTCGTATCCTTCCAGAAGACCGCGGTGGCCATGGAGTCCATGAGGATCTGCAGCATCTGCTGACTGGCCGCGAGTGCATCAGTCCCGCTGAGGTCGCCTCGCACCAGCGCGGCATACATCGAGCGTGGGTTCTGTCGAGCACCGAGATCGTCGTGCAGAACATCGTCGGCAGTCATCTAGGGAGACTAGCGACTCGTTGCAGGGCCCCGAAATGACGCGAAGGCACCATGTCCCAAGAACCATGGGCCCTCCCACCGATTGCTCTGTGCGGCGGATATCGCAGTTCCTACTGTCTCAGTATTGACCGCCGACCGCGCTTGGACACAGACGATGAGCTTCTTTTCCGACATCAACGAACCGATTTCGTTCGCCGGCCAGGCCGCCGATGGGCCGTCCTACCGGGTCTATGACCCAGACCGGATCGTGGCCGGCCGCCGCATGGAGGAGCACCTTCGGATCGGAGTCTGCTATTGGCACAGCTTCAGCTGGCCCGGCTCCGATGTGTTTGGCGCCGGAACCTTCGATCGGCCATGGCTGTTGCCGGGCCTCGATCCGATGGATGCTGCTCGAGCGAAGCAGGACGCCGCATTTGAGTTCATCTCGAAACTGGGTGTGCCGTTCTTTTCGTTCCATGACGTCGACATGGCCCCAGAGGGAGCGACGCTACGCGAGTCGCGCGCCAACCTCGATGCCATGGTTGACCGGGCTGGAGAGCTCATGGACGACACGGGCATCCGGCTTCTTTGGGGAACCGCCAATGTGTTTTCGCATCCCCGATACGCGGCCGGGGCCGCGACGAATCCGGACCCTGACGTGTTCGCACATGCAGCGGCCCAGGTCCGGCACATGATGGACGCCACCAACCGTCTGGATGGTCAGAACTACGTGCTCTGGGGCGGACGCGAGGGGTACGAAACACTGCTCAATACGCGGATGAAGCGTGAGACCGACCAACTCGCTCGGTTCTTGACGATGGTGGCGGAGTACAAACACTCCATTGGGTTCACTGGCACATTGCTGCTCGAGCCGAAGCCACAGGAACCGACCAAGCATCAGTACGACTATGACGTGGCGACGGTGCTTGGATTCCTCGAGAAACATGACCTGCTCGGCGAATACAAGGTCAACATCGAGGTCAACCATGCAACACTCGCTGGTCATTCTTTCGAACACGAGGTTGCCTACGCGATCGACAACGGCATCTTCGGATCGGTCGACGCAAATCGTGGCGATCCACAGAACGGGTGGGATACCGATCAGTTCCCGAACTCGGTCGACGAGATGAGTCTGGCTGTCTACGAAATTCTCCGTGGTGGAGGGTTCGATACTGGCGGGTTCCTGTTCGACACGAAGCTGCGCCGTCAGAGCCTTGACCGCAATGACTTGTTCCATGGCCACATCGGAGGTATCGATACGCTCGCTCGATCCTTGCTGGTCGCCGAGGCGCTGCTTACCGACGGTGCAATCGAATCGGCGCGGGACGCGCGCTATGCCGGTTGGGACGCAGGAAGAGGGGCCCAGATTCTCGCTGGCGATGTGGGACTGGGTGAGCTTGCGGACATGGCGGTCGATGAGGACCTGAACCCCGCTCCGAGATCGGGTCGTCAGGAGTTTCTGGAGAACGAGGTCAACCGGATCGTCTGGCAATCGCTCTAGGACGTCGATGATGCACCATCTCCGGGGATGCTCGCCTGACTGACATACTCGGCATCGTGATCGTTCTTGCTGAAGCCGATATTCGTCAGGCCGTCTCGCTCACCGGAGCGCGGAACGCCATGCGGGGCGCCTTCCTGGCGTCGGTGGGGCCCGACGTGATCGCTCCCGAGGAGTTGGCCATGAAGCTCGGCCACGGCGGCGAGCTGCACGTGAAGGGCGCGTACCTTGGCGGCGAGTGGATCGCGTTCAAGGCGGCAACCGGTCAGTTCCCCGGGGGCGGCAACTCGGGCTTCACCGCGGTCTTGTCGGCCAGCTCCGGCGCTCCGGCGGCCATCCTGCAGGACGGCGGATGGTTGACCGAGGTTCGGACCGCTGCAGCATCGGCACTGTCGGCGACGGTTCTGGCACGGCCAGGCTCCACATCGCTCGCCATTCTCGGAGGCGGGGTGCAGGCTGCGTATCAGGTGGCCGCGTATCGCGATGCCTTCAGCCTTTCGTCGGTCACTGCGTGGAGCCGAAGTCCGGCGACGGCAACACGGTTCGCGGCCGAGAACGACGCAACCATGTCGACCTCGGTTGCCGAAGCTGTCGCTGACGCCGACATCGTCGTGTGCTGCACGCCGTCGACCGAGCCTCTCGTGCACATCGACATGCTGCGTCCGGGCACACACGTCACGGCGGTCGGCGCCGACATGCTCGGCAAGCGCGAGCTCGCCACCGATGTTCTGGAGCGGTCGGATGTGCTCATGTGCGACTCGGTCGAGGTCAGTAGCTCGGTTGGCGAACTTCAACATGCAGCACATCTGCGTGAGCGGGCCGTCGACTTCGGAGCCGTACTCAACGGCACGGCAAACGGCCGAACCTCCGATGAACAGATCACCGTGGCCGACTTGTGCGGTCTGGGGATTCAGGACGCGGCGATCGCCGGACTGGTCATGACATCACTGACAGACTTGGAGCAATGACCATGATCGATCCGACCGACGTTTCCCTCGCAGCCGACCGCATCGCCGAGCATGTGATCCGCACACCGCTGCTGCACTCGCTGCCGCTGTCGGAGCGCCACGGGGCGGACATCCATCTCAAGTCCGAGCACCTGCAACGCACCGGGAGCTTCAAGGTTCGTGGCTCGGCAAACCTCGTGCACGCGTTGGACGCCGACGCGGCGTCGGCTGGTGTGGTCACCGCGTCCACCGGCAATCACGGAATCGGAGTGGCCACAGCTGCTGCGAGCAGCGGCATCGCCTGCACCATCTTCCTGCCCTCGAACGCCTCACCCTCGAAGGTGGCCGACATCGGACGCCTTGGGGCCGAGACCGTGTTCGTGGACGCCACGGACAGCAGCGTGGCCGAGACCGCAGCCAGGGCACACGCCGACGAGGTCGGGCGTGCGTACGTGTCGCCGTACAACGATCCGCTGATCATCGCCGGGCAGGGAACCATTGGCTTGGAGATCCTGCAGCAGGCTGGCGAGGCCGACCTCGGCACCATCGATGCGGTCGCCGTGTCGGTGGGTGGCGGCGGATTGATTTCCGGCATCGCCACCTGGCTCAAGGAGCACTCCCCTGCCACGCAGGTGATCGGAGCGTCGGCGCTCAACGACCGGGCCATGGCTGCGTCCGTGGATGCCGGGCAGATCATCACGCCCACGTTCGAACCCACCTTCTCCGACGGCACCGCCGGCGGACTCGAGGATGGGACGATCACCTTCGACATCTGCGAGCGGCTGATCGACGAGTGGATCGACGTGACCGAAGCGCACATCGCACATGCGGTTCGGAACATGATCGACGATCACCATCAGTTGATCGAAGGAGCGGCGGGCGTGGCCATCGCAGCCGCGACGACGTGGGCAGCCAGCCACCCGGGAGCAACGATCGTCGCCGTCACCTGCGGAGCGAACGTTTCTTCAGCGACGATGACGTCGATGCTGAACATGTCTGCGTCCTGACCCATGCGACGCAGGGCGGATTTCCTGATACCTTCACAGATATGCAGGTATTGACATCACCGGACTCGGCCGCTTCATGCCAGAACGGCCAGGACCTCGATCGGCTCGAGATCGTTCGTTCGTCCATCACCCCAGCCGCCGAAGCCGAAGACCTCGGCGAGCTCTTCCGCCTTCTCGGCGACCCCACCCGCCTCCGCATCCTGTCTTCGCTCACCGAGGCGGGCGAACTGAATGTTGGGGCGATCGCCGAGGTCGTCGAGACCAGCGAAACGAAGGTGTCCCAGGCGCTTCGCCTGCTACGCGGCGCCGACGTGGTCAAGAACCGTCGTGTCGGGCGAACGATCTACTACCGCCTGAACGACGCACACGTGCGCCTGATTCTGGGCCTCTCGCTGGAACACGTCAGCCAGACCGCACCCGATCGGGAATCGCTCGTCGGGGTCATTCAGGGGCTGTCGATCGCCTCTGAGAGCCGTGTGCCACTCACCGATGTGGCGGAGGTCGAGGCCATCACCGGCGTGGGACTGCAGGGCGACCGCCATGCAGAGAACGCCGCTCGGCAAGTGAGCATTCAGTCCATCCAGGAGCTCGCTGCGGCGTCCGAACGACTGGGCCGCAAGATTCTGCCGGAACAGACCCGACGAAACATCACCCTCGACTCGGGCGCGCTGCCGCGAACACGAGGGCAGCGCCTGCATCTGGGCGACTGCGAACTCGAGGTCTTCTCCGACGCACCGCCGTGCGCGCTGATGACCGAGATCATCGGCAAGGGTGCCCGACCTGCGTTGAAGAAGCTCGCCGGCATTCACTGTCGGGTGATCAATGGCGGCACCATCCGTGTGGGCGACGAACTCATTCTGGGGAGGACGGCCAAGTGAGCGATGTCCGCAAACACCTTGCGATTCTGGCCTTTCCCGGCTTCCAGACGCTCGACATGTTTGGCCCACTCGAGATGTGGGGGGCGCTACGAGACCAGCTCGACATGTCGGTCGTTGCGGCCACAGCCGACCCCGTCCCGAGCGTTCACGGCATGCTCCTGGGTGTCGATCACACCATCCGAGACGAGCACACCTACGACTACCTCTTCATTCCCGGCGGAGACAGCGCACTCGAAGCAGCCAAGGACACCGAGCTGGTGAACTGGATCTCCCGGACAGCCGACGCTGCGGAGCTCGTCATGACGGTGTGCACGGGCAGCATTCTACTTGCCGTCAGTGGAGCGCTCGACGGTCGGTCTGCGACCACCAACAAGATCGACTTCACCGACACGATCCATCTGGGCCCGAACGTGGACTGGGTTCCGGTTGCCAGGTGGGTGGAGGACGGAAAGTTCTTCACCTCGTCCGGCGTCTCCGCCGGCATGGACATGGCGCTCGGCGCAATCGCCCACGTGCACGGTCGAGCCGTGGCTCTGGAGATTGCCGAGGGATCGGAGTACGAGTGGCACGACGACCCCAGCTGGGATCCCTTCGCGGTGAGCTCGGGGCTGGTTTCGGAACCCTGAGACCAGCTGTTCGACTAGGCCGATGACGCCGATGCTTCGGGCCCCGAACCAGCGAGGCCGTCCGCGACCTCACGAATGGCGAGCACGACGAAGAACTGCACGACGCTGAACCCGGCGATCGTCGCGCCACCGGCGGTGCCGTAGTGGAAGCTCACGAGCAAACCGCAGACGACGGCCAACGAACCCCACAACATGGAGATGATCATGATCACGGGCACCCGGCGCGCTGTCAGCGACGCCGTGGCTGGCGGGCCGACGAGCAGACCAAACACCAGCAGCGTGCCAATGGCCTGAAAGCTGGCGACGATGCTCAGCGCCAGAAGAGCGAGCAGGGCGGTCTGGGCAAGCTGCGGCCGCATGCCGAGCGTATGGGCCTTGTCGCGGTTGAACGTGAGGGCGAGGAACGGCCGGTACAGGACGACTGTGGTGACGACGACGATCGCTGCTGCGATGAGCTGCGACTGAATGTCCTCCCGACTCACTCCGAGAACGTCGCCGAACAGCAGGGCGGTCACCTCGGTGGAGAACGACCGGGCGCGGGAAACAATCACGATGCCGAGCGACAGCATGCCAACGAAGAGCAGGCCAATCGCCGTGTCCTCGCGAACCACGGTACGGTTCGAAACCACACTCACGAGCCCGCTCATCACAATGGCTGCAACGAACGCACCGATGATTGGGCTGAATCCCCAGAGCACCGCCAGTGCGATGCCTGGGATCACCCCGTGCGCAAGCGCATCACCAAGGAAGGCGAGGCCTCGCAGAACGACCCATGTCCCGACGAGCGAGGTGGCGACGACCGCGACGAGGCTGCCAATGAGGGCCCGCTGCATGAAGGCAGGCTCGAATGCGTCAATCAACCACTCCACAGGTGAATCAGGTTAGGCGCCGAGCGCCGCAGCGATGCGACTGGCGTTTGTGCGCACCATCTCGAGGTACGTGCCACCCTCGGAATCGGTGTCGCCGAGCGACTCAGAGAACAGCTCGACGATCTCGATGTCGCCCACCTCGGCAGCCAGCGTTTCCACGAGCTCATTGGAGGATGAGGTGTCACCGAAGATGGCCGGCACGCCCTCGTGCTCGATGACCTCTGCCAATTCGGCCAACGCTTGGGCGCTTGCGCCGTCAGCAGTGCTTCCGCTTGGAATCACCGTGCCGACGACCTCGAAGCCGTAGTTGTCGGCGAAGTAGCCGAAGACCTCGTGGTTGGTCACCAGAACTCGTTGCTCGTCGGAGATGCCGGAGAGGGTCTCGGTGACTTCGGCGTCGAGAGCGTTGAGCTCGCCAATGTACGCATCGGCGCTGCTGCGAAGCGCATCGCCGTCGATGCCGTCGACGGTGGCAATCAGGAAGGCAGCGATGCCGTCGGCGGCCACCGCCATCCGGGCCGGATCGGTGAAGAAGTGAGGATCCTCGCCGCTGTGGTCGTGACCTTCATGGTCGTCATGCTCTTCGTCGTCGTGGTCGTCATGCTCTTCGTCGTCGTGGTCGTCATGCTCTTCGTCAGCATGCTCTT
>CAZFBD010000023.1:0-3814 GCA_964517125.1 uncultured Acidimicrobiales bacterium | reverse complement strand
TCATCGTCATGATCATCATGCTCTTCGTCAGCATGCTCCTCATCGTCATGATCATCGTCGTGATCATCGTGCTCTTCGTCGTCATGATCATCATGATCGTCGTGTCCGCCCTCGCCGAACTCGATCGTCGAGACGCCGCTGATCGCTTCGTGCACTGGCACGCCATCGTCCTCGGCGGTCTCGATGACGTCGAGGAGGCCTTCCTCAAAGGACGCGCCATTGACGATCATCGCCTGGGCTTCACCGATTGTGGCCACCTGCTGGGCCGATGCCTGGAAGTCGTGGGGGTCCGCACCGACCGGCATGATCGTGACGACGTTCATCTGGTCGCCAACGATGTTCGTGACGACGTCACCGAGGATGTTTGTGCTGACCACAACGGTTGGTGCATCAGCTGGCGCATCGCTCGCCGTCACCGCTCCGTCGCTTCCGCAGGCTGCAGCGATGAGCGAGAACATGGCGAAAAGGGCAACGACGGCGTGGCGGGGGAACCTCATGAAACTCTCCAGAGTGAGAACCAGTATCAATTCTGAACGTTATGCCGTTGACCCGACCGAAACAACTCGGAACGAGAATCGGTTTCAATTGGAGAACGATCGCTATCCTGTCCGGATGTCCTCGGCCATCTCCACCGAGCGCCTCTGCGTCTCGTACGGAGAGGCGCCTGCACTCAGCGATGTGTCCTTGGAGATCCCGGCTGCGTCATCGCTGGCGGTGATCGGCCCGAATGGCTCCGGCAAGAGCACCCTGCTCGGCGCACTGTCCGGCACGGTTCCGATCACCTCGGGCTCCTCCTCCGTTGCCGGCGGCACGCCGGCGTTCGTCCTTCAAGCCACCGATGTTGATCGCAGCCTTCCCATAACCGTGTGGGACACCGTCGCTCTCTCCCGGTATCCCAGCCTTGGTTTGTTCAAGCGTTTCGGATCCGACGACAAGAAGGCGATCGGCACTGCATTGGAGCGCTTGGCCATCAGTGATCTGGCCAGCAGCCAGCTTCACGGCCTGTCCGGTGGCCAACGCCAACGCGTCCTTGTGGCGCAGGGACTTGCACAGGAGGCCGAGGTCCTCCTTCTGGATGAACCAGTGACCGGACTCGACGTCACGTCGCGCTCGATCATTCTCGACCTCATCGACGACGAGGTCACCAGCGGGCGCACAGTCGTTGTGACCACGCACAACCTCGACGAGGCGCGGCGCTGCGACCAGGTCCTTCTCGTCGACACCGTCTCGATCGCCGCCGGAACACCCGACACCGTCCTCACAGAGAAGAATCTTCGGGCGGCATTCGGGGGCAAGTTCATCAAGGTTGGCGACGAGTTCATGCTCGACGACCCCCACCATCACCACTGAGCCCACGCGGTCCATTCCCACCCGTTCTCATTTCCGGTAACATCGCCGGATGGTCGAAGTCGAAGTTGATGATGAGGTAGCCACGCTCCTCCGCCGAGCGGATCAGCGATACACGACCGGTCGTCGTCGTGTCGTTGCCGCACTCCAGGAGGGCGGCGGCCCTGTCACCATCACGCAGATTCTTGCGGTGGACCCCTCGCTCTCGCAGTCGAGCGTGTACCGCAACCTGACCATCCTGGAGGAGGTCGGTGCGGTCACCAGGATTGTCACCGGCGACGATTTCTCCCGGTATGAGCTGGCCGAGCATCTGACCGAGCATCACCATCACCTGATCTGTTCAGATTGCGGCGACGTCGTCGACTTCTCGCTCGATGACAGTTTCGAGTCGACCCTCGATACGGCGCTACACACGGCGGCGAGCAAGCTCGGCTTCGAGGTCAATGCGCACCGATTGGACCTGTTCGGCACCTGCGAGCAGTGCGTCTGACGCCTTCGAAGCACAGCAACACTTCAGACCGATAATAGGATTGAGTCTCATTCTGAAGTAGGATACGGGCGTGCTTCGCTCCATTCGACCCCACCGGCCGCAGGTCGCGGCCCCCACGCAGGAACCCTCACACCCCATCTCGCTCGATGGCGCTTGCGTCACTCGGGGCCGTGTCGAAGCACTCCGAAACGTCAGCTTCGATGTTCCAACCGGAACCCTGTCTGCGGTGATCGGCCCCAACGGGGCGGGCAAGTCCAGCCTCTTCGGTCTCCTCAGCGGGCGAGTCGGTCCCAGTTCGGGCACGGTTGATGTCGTGGGGCCGGTGGCCGAGGTCATGCAGAGCACGAGCATCGACGACGATCTGGCCCTCTCCGTGGAGGACGTTGTCCGGATCGGCCGGTACCTGAGCCGCGGATTCCTCCGACCCATGCGGGCGATCGACAAGACAATCATCGACGAAGCGCTCCATGCAGTTGACCTGGACGCCCTTCGCCGCCGACCGATTCAGGAGTTGTCCGGCGGGCAGCGACAGCGGGCCCTCCTCGCCCAGGGTCTGGCCCAAGATGCACCGATTCTCCTTCTGGACGAACCAACGAGCGGCCTCGACGTACGCTCACAGCAGCTCGTGATCGATATCCTCAGACGCGAGGCCGACCGAGGCACCACAGTCCTGTTCGCCACACACGATCTCACCGAGGCAGCACGCGCCGACAACGTGATCGTGCTTGCCAGCGAGTGCATCTGTTGCGCACCTCCGATCGATGCCTTCGCCGACCCGGCGGTCACTGCACTCTTCGGGCCGGTCCCACGCCCAGAAGGCCTGCCTCGCGATGCCGAGGAGAACCGGCCGGAATCCGACGACCTCGCCGGAGTGCGTTGAGCCATGGCCCGAACGCATGCACCGGCCGAGACCGACGTGTGCATCATCGGTGCGGGGCCCCACGGCCTGGCAGCGGCATACCACCTGTGGTCCGCTGCACCGAACCTTCGAGTGACCGTTGTCGATGAACGCGGTCGATGGCTGACGACGTGGCGGGCGGCATTCGCTCGGGCGCAGATCACCACACTTCGATCTCCAATCGTTCACCATCCGTCGCATGACCCCAGCGGACTTGCTCGTTTCCTCCACGATGCAGGCCTTCCGAGCTCGGGTCTTGACTACGAGCAACCGACCACCCAGGCATTCGATGTGTTCTGCGATGCACTGATTGCACAGGCCGGGCTCCCGGATCCACTCCCACTTCGGCTGGGCGACATCCGCAACGATGGCCGCAGGCTTCGCCTGGAGACGGATGCCGGACCGCTCAGCGCGAATCACGTGATCATCGCTGCAAATCCACACCGCAGAGTGGTGCCCGATTGGACCTGGCCGCTTCTTGGCCGGCGAGTCGGCCTGGTCGAACACGGACTCGACATCGACCTGCCGAGCATGGAACGCCTCGATGGCAAACAGATCGCCATCGTCGGAGGAGGGCTCACGGCCGCCCACCTCGCAGTGGGAGCCACCGCGCTGGGTGCGCACGTCCACCTGCTCACCCGACACCCGCTTCGTGTTCGGAGCTTCGATACTTCGCCCGGGTGGCTGGGGCCGAAGTGTCTGAATGACTTCCACGCCGAACCGGATGCCGCGATGCGCCTCCGGATGGCCGAAGCCGCTCGGGAGGGCGGCTCGATTCCCCAGTTGATGCGCAACAACATCGACGCATTGGCCGAAGCCGGCAGCATCACCGTGCACGAGTCGTCGACCGTCGACACGGCCGACATCGACGCGCTCGAACGTTGCGTTCTGGAGCTGACCTCTGAGGCTCGACTCGAGGTCGACCGAATCTGGTTGGCGACTGGCACACAGTGCGACGTTGGAGCGCTACGCAGTGCCCGATGGCTCGTCGAAGACGCGCCGGTCCTGGACGGGTACCCGCTCGTCGACCAGAACCTTCGACTCGGCCCCCACCCCGCCTACGTGATGGGCCGCATGTC
>CAZFBD010000022.1:54107-59503 GCA_964517125.1 uncultured Acidimicrobiales bacterium | reverse complement strand
ACGCCTTCGGTCTGCCGGCCGAAGAGCACGCCCGCCAGACCGGCGTGCACCCGCGTGAGAACACCGAGGCCAACATCGCCAACATGAGCCGTCAGCTTGCTCGCTTGGGCCTGGGCCACGACGACCGCCGCTCCATCGCCACAACGGACGAGGCCTACTACCGGTGGACCCAGTGGATCTTCAACCAGATCTTCAACGCCTGGTTCGACGAGGACCAGGGCAAAGCCCGGCCCATTTCCGAGCTCGAAGCCGAGTTCGCCGACGGCACGCGCCCCACACCCAGCGGCCGTCCGTGGGCCGATCACTCGGTCAGCGAGCAACGTGCCGCCCTGCATGGCTACCGCCTGGCGTATGTGAGTGAGGCACCGGTCAACTGGTGCCCGGGCCTGGGCACGGTGCTGGCCAACGAAGAGGTCACCGCCGACGGTCGCAGCGACCGCGGCAACTTCCCCGTGTTCCGCCGCCCACTGAAGCAGTGGATGATGCGCATCACCGCCTACGCCGACCGGCTGCTCGAAGACCTGGACCTGCTGGACTGGACCGACAGTATCAAGACCATGCAGCGCAACTGGATCGGTCGATCCGAGGGCGCCCACGTGAACTTCCGTGTGCCGGCCGCCGCCGACGCCAGTGGCGAGGTCGCAACGATCCAGGTGTTCACCACCCGGCCTGACACGCTGTTTGGGGCCACCTACATGGTGTTGGCACCCGAGCATGCGCTGGTCGACCGCATCGTGGCCGATGCATGGCCTGAAGGCACGAAGGATGCATGGACCGGCGGCGCAGCCAGCCCGGCCGAGGCCATCGCTGCCTACCGCCACACCACCTCGCAGAAGAGCGATCTGGATCGCCAGGAGAACAAGACCAAGACCGGCGTGTTCACCGGTTCGTTCGCCGTGAACCCGGTCAACGACCAGTCCATCCCGGTCTTCATCGCCGACTACGTGCTGATGGGCTACGGCACGGGCGCCATCATGGCGGTCCCGGGCCAGGACGAGCGGGATTGGGAGTTCGCCGAAGCGTTCGACCTGGACATCATCCGCACGGTGCAGCCTCCCGCAGACTTCGAGGGGTCCGCCGAAGGCGGCGAGGGCAGGGCGTTCATAGGCGACGGCCCGGCCATCAACTCCGGCTTCCTGGACGGCATGGAGATCGTGGAGGCGAAGTCGACCATGATCGACCATCTGGAGGAGATCGGAGCCGGAGAAGGCACGGTCACCACCAAGCTGCGCGACTGGCTGTTCGCCCGCCAGCGTTACTGGGGCGAACCCATCCCCATCGTCTTCGATGCCGACGGCAACCCCATGTCCGTCCCCGACGAGAACCTGCCGGTCAACCTGCCCGAACTGATCGACTGGGCACCCCGCACCCTCGACGAGGACTCCGAACCCGAGCCGCCGCTGGGCCGCGCCACCGAATGGACCACCGTCGAGCTGGACCTGGGCAACGGCCCGGAAACGCTGAAGCGGGACCTCAACGTCATGCCCCAGTGGGCCGGCTCGTGCTGGTATTACCTGCGCTACATCGATCCGCTGAGCGACGACATCGTCGCCGACCCCACCTCCGAGAACTATTGGATGGGCGGCGACAACCCCAACGAAGGCGGCGTCGACCTGTACGTCGGTGGTGTGGAGCACGCTGTGCTACATCTGCTGTACAGCCGTTTCTGGCACAAGGTTCTGTTCGACCTGGGCCACGTCACCACACCCGAGCCGTTCAAGCGCCTGATCAACCAGGGCTACATCCAGGCCTATGCGTTCAAGGACGATCGTGGAATCTACGTTGAGGCTGCGGACGTCACCGAGACCGACGACGGCTACGAATTCGACGGCCAGTCGGTTTCCCGTGAGTACGGGAAGATGGGCAAAAGTCTGAAGAACGCAGTCACGCCCGACGACATGTACGAACAGTACGGCGCCGACACGCTGCGTCTCTACGAGATGTTCATGGGCCCCATCGATCAGGACCGTCCGTGGGAGACGAAGTCCGTCGTTGGCTCACAGCGACTGCTGCAGCGCATCTGGCGCAACCTGGTCGACGAGGAAACCGGCGAGCTGACCGTGAGCGACGATGCTCCGTCCGACGACCTGCGCCGTGTACTGCACCGCACCATCGACGCCGTTCGCACGGACATGGATGCGCTGAGCTTCAACACCTCGATCGCCCGCATCACCGAGCTCAACAACGAACTCACCAAGCTGGACGGCCCCACTCCTCGAGAGGTGGCCGATCCGTTGGTGCGCATGATCAGCCCGCTGGTTCCGCACGTGGCCGAAGAGCTGTGGCAACGCCTGGGCAACACCAGTTCAGTCGTCTACGCCGACTTCCCAGTTGCCGACCCCGCACTCCTCGTCGACGACGAGATCGAGATTCCGGTGCAGATCAAGGGCAAGGTGCGCTCACGCATCACGGTTGCCGCCGACGCCGACGATGCAATGCTCGAAGCCGCCGCCATGGCCGACCCCCGGATTCAGGAACTGCTCGACGGCGCCGAGATCCGCAAGGTCATCGTCGTGTCCGGCCGCCTGGTGAACATCATCGCGTAGTTCTTGGTCGACGCTTCCGGTCGTTGTCAGGCCGGATCACCCGATCCGCGATACCTCGCACCAGCAAGCTTTCAGGGCAACATACCTGGGCAAATCCGTCGTTTTTCAAAGGTGCCTGGCACCTTGAAGCCCGAAGGTGCCAGGCACCTTTGGGGTCAGAGCGTGGTTCGGAAGAGGTCGAGGGTGTCGGCCCAGGCGGTTTCGGTGGCCTCGGCGTTGAAGTTGCCGAGTGGGTCCTCTTCGTTCGTGAACCCGTGGCCGGTTCCACGATGGATCGTCAGCTGCACGTCCTTGCCCATTGCCTTGAGCTGGGCGTCGAGTTCCTCAACCGCTTCAGGCGGAAAGAAGTCGTCCACACCAGCAAAGTGCCCCCGGACCGTGGCTGCGAGCCCAGACCAGTCGGGGCCGCCATCGCCGAGCGGTGCGCCGTAGTACGGGGCTGCAGCCGCAACCCGGTCGCCCTCGAGTGCCGAGATCATCAGCGTGAGCATGCCGCCCATACAGAAGCCCACGACACCAACCGACTCACCCACACACGCATCGTTCGCGAGCAACGCGCTGATCGCCCCCGACATGTCCTTGGCGGCCTGTTCGGCGGGAAGTGTGGTCATGAGGTGGCCGGCCTTGTCCATCTCGTCGTGCGCCGCCATCTCTCCGTGATACAGATCGGGGGCGAGAGCGACGAAGCCCTCGGCGGCCAGACGGTCACACACGGCCTTGATCTGGGGAACGAGCCCCCACCACTCCTGGATGACCATCACCCCTGGACCAGCGCCAGCATCGGGCACCGCCAGGTATCCGCCAGCCGACGTTCCGTTGACTGGAAACTCGATCATTTCGCCCATGTTGCACTCCCCAGGTGGTTCCGTGCAGAGCAGATTAGGCGTCGACCACCACGAACATCACGTCGGCAGAACACGCGACCTCGCCGTCGAGCAGCACCCGTCCCGTGCCTTTGCCTGCACGAGCCGACAGTCGGGTGATCTCGGCCTGGATCTCGACCGTGTCTCCGGGACTCACCTGGCGGCGGAAACGGGCGTTGTCGAGGCCTCCGAAAAGCGGGAGCTTTCCGGCGTACTTGTCGGCCGCCGTGAGCACGGTATACGCCCCCATTTGTGCAATCGCCTCACACATCAACACGCCCGGAAGCGTCGGTCGGCCGGGAAAGTGGCCAGGCGTCCAGAACATGTCCTCGGTGATGTGCCACAGCCCTCGGCCGTACTCCGCCGGGCTCAGGTCCAGAATCTCGTCGAGGAACAGGAATGGTGCACGGTGCGGGAGGATCTCCTCCGGCGTTGGAAAGTCGCTCATGGTCCCAGCTGTCGTTGGCGTCGGCCCAGCCTAGGGGCAACAACAGGGACCACACCCGCTGGGCAGCGGCGACCACGCTGTCTCAAAACGACGTTGGGAGCGGCGCCCAAAGGCGCCGCGCCCAACCAAGAAACCGCACTGATGGCCTCAGGCGCCCTTTCCCCCAGCCTTCAGCTTGGATCCAGCAGCGATCTTCACAGCCGTGCCGGCTGGGATGAGGCGTGCTTCACCGGTGCGTGGGTTGCGACCCATGCGCTCCTTGGTGTCCTTGCGGGAGAACTTGACGTAGCCGGGGATGTTCACTTCGCCGCCGCCGCCAACCTCGCTGGAGATGATCTCCATCATGGCGTCGACACAGGCGCCTGCCTGTGCCTGGGTGACATCGGCCTTCGAGGCCATCGCTGCTACCAAATCGCTCTTGTTCATATTTCTGGTGCCTCCTGCCGCCGAGCTGGCGGATGTTGAGAGAATTACATGCGTGGATCACCCTAGTGGAGGTTTTCGAGCTTCTCGCGTTTACTTTGTTCATTTTTCGTTGGAAACTCAACAGTCCTTGACCTGCAGGACGATATGTGCCTAGCCCGTCACAAATTACAACGAGATTGCGTTTGTCCGACGCAACGGTCACGGGGACCGCGTTTCGGGTTGTCCGGCACTGGACACTAGAGTGATGTCCCATGGTCGCTGACGCTCCCACCACGCCAGCGCAAGATGCGCTGTTCCAGAAGTACGTCATCCCCGAACTCGAGGTGATGTACCGGGTCGCCAACTCCATCACTCGCAACCCGACCGACGCCGAAGACCTGGTGCAGGACACCCTGCTGCGTTCGTATCGAGCGATCGAACGCTTCGACGGCCGATACCCACGTGCCTGGCTCCTGACCATCATGCGAAACGCGCAGGTCAACCGGGTCCGGCGCAAACGCCCCGAACTCATGAAGGATCCGGAAGAGACCATGCGACGCATGGCCGACGATTCCGTCGAAGGCGCCGGAGCCGAGGAACAGGTCATCGACCAGGAATTCTCCGCTCCCATTGCTCAGGCACTGGCCGCACTTCCCGACAAGTTCAGGAGTGTCGTCGAACTCGTTGACCTGAACGAGCTGACCTACCAGGAGGCCGCCGACAGCCTTGGCATTCCGGTCGGAACGGTCATGTCCAGATTGCATCGAGCCCGACGGAATATTCGACAGCACCTCGAGGCTTTCCCTGCGGAGGAGTACTGATGGCACAAAAACTCAACAACTGCAGGGAAGTGGGTCTGCGGATCCAGTCGTACCTCGACGATGAACTCGATTCCGAGCGCATGGCACAGATCAGGGAACACCTTGAGATGTGTGTCGACTGCGGCGTCGAAGCCGACGTGTTCCGCCAGATCAAGGTCGACCTGGCCAACGAAGCGCCTGCCACCGACGACGCTGCGCTCGAACGTCTTCGCCAGTTCAGCCAGAACATCGCCCAGATCAGCCTGACCGAGACCTGACCCCCGGACGGGCGCTACTTCGTCCTCTGGGCCGGACGGGCGCTACTTCGTCCTCT
>CAZFBD010000022.1:0-54007 GCA_964517125.1 uncultured Acidimicrobiales bacterium | reverse complement strand
CTACTTCGTCCTCTGGGCCGGACGGGCGCTACTTCGTCCTCTGGGCCGGACGGGCGCTACTTCGTCCTCTGGGCCGGACGGGCCTCGTGCCCGCTGACGGGTTGGAAGAACTGCCCTGCGGCCTGCTGAATCGCCGTGGACCACGTCGGATAGGGCACCGTCACCTGCGCCAGCCTGCCCGTGAACATTCCGAGCCGGGCCGCCATCGTCGGCGCATGGATCATCTCCCCCGCCCGCTCCGCCACGATCGTCGCTCCCAGGATCCTGCCACCAAAGGCATTGCGGGTGACCCGTTTCGGGCCGGCGATCAGCTTCACGAAACCCTCGGTCCGATCTTCGGTGATCGCCCGGTCGACATGGCTCAGCGGGAGATACGCCACCCGAGCGCCGCTCGATGCCGATGCTGCTTCGTGCTCGGTCAGACCCACCCGGGCCACCTCGGGCTGTGTGAAGGTGACCCACGGAGTGGTCGACGCGTCATAGGTCCAACGGGAGCCCTTCCCGAGTGCGTGGGACACCGCCATCCGGGCCTGCTCATCGGCCGAATGCGTGAACGGGAGCAAGCCGGTCACGTCTCCGGCGGCGCTCACACCCGACACATTCGTGCGGAGCTTCCCATCAACCGTGACGTTGCCCTTTGCGTCGAGCACCACGCCCGCCTCATCGAGGCCCAAGCCAGCCGTGTTCGACGTCCGTCCGGTGGCAACCAGCAGCGCGTCGACCTCGACCGTCCGCTCCCCGACGGAGACGGATATTCCTGCTTCGTCGGAGCGAACGTTGGAGACGAAGGACCCCGTGATCACATCGACGCCCTGGCGCTCCAACGCTGCCTGAATCACCTGTGCTGCTTCAGGCTCTTCCTTGCCAAGCAGGCGATCGGCCCCCTCGAACACGGTGACCGCGCTTCCGAAGCCGGCGAAGGCCATGGCCATCTCCACACCGATGGCGCCGCCACCGATGACACCGAAGCGCGATGGCAACGAGGTCAGCTCGAAGAGCGTTTCGTTGGTCAGGTAGTCGACATCGGCGAGACCATCGATTGGCGGAATCATCGCCCGGGCGCCGGTTGCAACCACGACATGATCGGCGGTGCGAACCATTCCGTTCACCTCAACCGTGGACGGCGAGGTGAGTCGGCCACGGCCCTCGATGACCTCGACACCTTCGGACCGAAGCACGTCGGCGTTCTCCGTGGCCGCAATCTCGTCGACCACCCGATGCAGCCGGGCCATGGCATCGCCAAAGTCGACGCCCCGTCGGCTGTCGGCGATGAGCGTCTTGGAGGGCACGCAGCCCGTGAACGTGCAGTCTCCGCCGATGGGGCCATCGGTGATGAGGAGCGGGGAGGCACCAGCGATTGCCGCGGCGCGGGCTGCGCCCAGCCCTGCGGTACCCCCACCGATGATGATCAGATCTTTGGACATGTCTCGTTGAACCCCTCGAAGAGCGCATCAGCTTCCCGGACGCCGCGTTCCCTACGGAATCATGACCGGCCCGAGGGGGTTCCCGAGTGGATGGGCACCTTCATCCTCGATGTGTTGCTACCCAAGACCGATCGCACGGTCGCGATTCAATGGGCGATCATGGCGCCCTTCTGGCTCGCCATGTTCTGGGCAACCCGACGCCAGTCCAAGGACATCCGAACCTTCGTGTTCGGTCTCGCCATGCTCAACCTCGCCTGGTTCGCAGCACGAACCGTGCACTGAAGCGCTCGACACTTCCGGTCGAGATCCCCCACACGTGCTGCTGGTGGCTCAGGAGCTGCTCCCGCTCGACACTTCCGGTCGAGATCCCCCACACGTGCTGCTGGTGGCTCAGGAGCTGCTCCCGCTCGACACTTCCGGTCGAGATCCCCCACACGTGCTGCGGTGGCTCAGGGTCAGGTGGCGTCGAGCGCGGTCCGGAACTCGCTGACGAGTTCGCCGACGGCCTCCGGGCTTTCGGACAGCATGCGGTTCACGATGGCGCTGCCGACGACCACCCCATCGGAAACCGTGGAGACCTGGACCGCCTGCTCGGGTGTGCCCACACCAACACCGATCAGGACCGGCTTGTCGGTGACTGCCTTGAGACGGCCGGCGATGGACATCGCCGACTCGGCGAGGGTCTGGCGCACACCGGTGATTCCGAGCAGCCCCACGCCGTACACGAACCCCCGGGAACGTTCGCAGATGAGCGGAAGCCGGTCATCGGGAGCCGTGGGAGCCGCCAACAGAATCGTTTCGATACCAGCCTCATCGGCCGCCTCGGCCCACGGTCCGGTTTCTTCGAGCGGAAGATCGGGCAGGATTGCGCCCGACACGCCAGCTGCGGCGAGGTCGTTCGCGAATCGGACGTCGCCGGCCCGAAAGGCAATGTTGTAGTACGTCATGACAGCCAGCGGCACACCAACGTCGGCGCCGCGGAGATCGTTGAGAATCGATTGTGGTGTGGCCCCTCCTGCGAGGGCCCGGTCATTGGCTTCCTGGATCGTGGGACCGTCCATCACCGGATCGGAGAACGGGATACCCACCTCGATTGCGTCGGCGCCCGCGTCAGCCACGGCACGCAACACGTCGAGCCAGTTCTCGTCGAGGCCACCCGTGATGTACGGGACGAGGCACTTTCCTCCGCCGTCGATACGGGTTCGGAGCGCAGCCTCGAAGGGCCCCACGGTCGTTTCAGTCATTTCGCAAGTACATCCATCATCTGGGCCACATCCTTGTCTCCGCGACCCGACAGGTTGAGCAGAACGGTCTTTCCGGCCAGAGCTTCGCGGTCGCGCATCATCCATGCCAATGCATGCGCCGGCTCGAGGGCAGGAATGATGCCTTCGGTCCGGGACATGAGCTGGAAGGCCTCGATGACCTCGGCGTCGGTGACGGGTTCGTAACGAGCTCGGCCAATGTCGGCCAGGTGCGCGTGCTCGGGCCCGACACCGGGGTAGTCGAGCCCGGCGGAGATGGACTCGGCCTCGAGGACCTGACCAACCTCGTCCTGCATGAGGAACGACTTCGACCCGTGCACGACTCCGGGCACCCGGCGGCCCACAGCGGCTCCGCCAGCCGGTTCCACACCGACGAGTTCTGCATCGGTATCGGCGAATCCCGAGAAGATGCCAATGGCGTTGGACCCGCCGCCCACACATGCGGTCACGACGTCGGGTACCCCACCGTCGAGGAGCGCCGCACACTGCTCGCGGGCTTCAATGCCGATGACCTCATGGAAGGTTCGGACCATCCACGGATACGGGTGCGGCCCCATGGCCGACCCGAGGCAGTAGTACGAATCCTCGACCTTGGCGACCCAGTCGCGCATGGCTTCGTTCACGGCGTCCTTCAGGGTGCGCGAGCCGCTCATGGCCGGCACGACCTCGGCGCCGAGCAGGTTCATTCGGAAGACGTTCAGCTCCTGGCGCTTGATGTCGACCTCGCCCATGTACACGATGCAGTCCATGCCAAACAGCGCCGCTGCGGTCGCGGTGGCCACCCCGTGCTGCCCGGCACCGGTCTCGGCGATGAGGCGTGTCTTGCCCATGCGCTTGGCAAGAAGGGCCTGACCGAGCACGTTGTTGATCTTGTGCGAACCGGTGTGGTTCAGATCTTCGCGCTTCAACAGCACCCGGTAGCCGAGCTCTTCACCGAGCCGCTTCGCTTCGGTGACGGGCGACGGACGACCGGCGTAGTTGGTCAGCAGATCGTGCAGCTCCAGCCGGAACCCCGGGTCGGCCCAGGCGTCGCGGAAGGCGGTCTCCAGTTCCAGACAGGCCGGAATGAGGGTCTCCGGGACGAACCGTCCGCCGAATTGCCCGAAGCGGCCTTCGGGTGTGGGCTCGCCCATGAGGTTTGGGGAGGCGATGTCGGTCATGGGTTCACTCGTCTTTCCAGTCATACATTCCGTCTCCACCAGAGGAGTCGACGGTTGGGTGCGTCTCGGTATCGGCCAGGAGTTCCCCGGCGGCCTTCGCATTCTGAATGAATCGGCGCATTTTGGACGGATCCTTCCGGCCCGGTTCCGACTCGACGCCGCTGGCGACGTCGACGCCCCAGGGTCGAACCGTGGCGATCGCGTCGGCCACGTTGTCCGGGTCGAGCCCGCCAGCGAGCAGAACACGCAGACCGAGTGGCATCGTGTCCGCGAGGGACCAGTCGAACACCTCACCCGAGCCGGGGTTCGGGGCGTCGATGAGAATGACGGACGCCTTGAATTCGGCGGCGTGCAGCGCCTGATTGCTCCCGGCAGCCATGGCCTTGATCACGAAGGGAACCCGGTCGGCGACCCATGCGGTGTCCTCGGGTGACTCGTCGCCATGCAGCTGGGCTCCGCCGAGTCCGGAGGTGTGGACGATGTCGACCACGCGTTCGCGTGCCTCGTTGCGGAACACACCAAGCGTGAGAGTCTCCGCAGGAATCCGGGCGGCGATGTCGCGGGCCCGGACCGGAGCGATCTGTCGCTTGGAACCGGGGACGAAGTTGAACGCGACGGCGTCGGCTCCCAGGGCCACCGCAAGAAGCGCGTCGTCCACGGTGGTGAGGCCGCATATCTTGACGAAGAGGTCCGTGTCGGTCACGAGATTGACCCTAGCGAGCCTTCAGGCGCCCGTCGTGGCCACGTCGATCAGCGCTCGGACGCCGTCTTCGGGCCCGGTGTGGGTGACGAGTGACTCTCCGACCAGAACGGCGTCGAACCCAGCGGCCGTGAGGGCAGGAATGTCGTCGGGTCCCGTGATGCCCGACTCGGCGACCCGAACGACGTCGGCTGGCATGGATTGCGCCACGCGAACCGCCCGTGCGGTGTCGACTTCGAAGGTCACAAGGTCCCGTTGGTTCACACCTAGGAGCGTCGCTCCAATGGCCTGAGCCCGTTCGGCTTCGGCCTCGTCGTGAACCTCGACGAGCACATCGAGCGTGAGCTCGGTTGCGAGTGCGTGAAAGTCAGCCAGCTCTGCGTCGTCGAGTGCGGCAACGATGAGCAGCACACAGTCGGCGCCCATGATCCGGGTATCGACGACATCATTGGCCGAAACGGTGAAGTCCTTGCGGATGATCGGTAGATCAACTGCGCCACGGACCGCCTGCAGATCGTCGGCGGAACCGCCGAACCAGGCTTCATCGGTGAGAACCGAACAGCACGCGGCACCGCCAGCCCGATACTGGCCAGCCAGCATCGCCGGATCCAGATCGGGGAAGAGATCACCCTTGCTTGGTGACCGACGCTTGACCTCGGCGATCACGCCGAGTGGTGCCGCACTGCGCAACGCTGCGGCGAAACCGCGGGTTGGAGCAACGTCGGCAGCGTGCTCGATGAGCATGTCGAGCGACCGTGCGTCGGCCGACGCGCTCTCACGGTGATCTTCGAGAATCCGATCGAGGTACGTGGCCATCAGGCGTCACCAAGCGCGGTGATGGAGATCTCGTCGTTCGCCCCGACGACAGCCGGGACCTCGACCGCTCGCTTCACGTACGCCAGCGCGACCCAACCGTCGGCATCGGGGGCCGCCGAGGTGACGCGTCCGGCATCGCCGAGGACGGTTTCGAACGTGTCGACAGCGGGGACCGGCCCGGCGCTGCGAACGAGCCGGAGCTTGCGAGGCGTGTTGTTCCCCCTCGAGTCCACGCGTGCGACAAGCTCCTGCCCCGTGTAGCAGCCCTTCGTGAAGGACACGCTGTGGTCGACCACGCCGGCCTCGGCCGGAATGGTGGACTCGTCGAGTTCGGCTCCCATGGCTGGAACACCAGCCAGGATTCGAAGCCGCGTGAAGGTCTCTTCGTCGAGTGGATCGCCACTCGGGTCGGCAAGGTCCGGTCCAACGATGTCGGTCCCGACGCCGTTCCAGTTCACGTCGGCGAAGATCGGGGCGTCGATGTCGCCAGCGGGTTCGCCCCGGTACGCGTGCCAGGTCCAGGTGTGCAGGGCAAGATCACACTTCGTCCGCAGCTTGAACCGCTGCAGCCGAGCGAGGAGTGTTTCGCCCCAGCCGGAGTCGACATCGAGCAGAAAGGACTCGTCTCCGGTACGTGTGATTCGGAACCACGCGTCGACCTTGCCCTGAGGCTGAAGGATGAAGCTCCAGGCGCTCTCTCCGGGGGCGAGACGTTCGACGTCCTGACTGAGCTGACCCTGCAGGTACCCAACGGTCTCGGGGCCCTCAGCCGACACCACATCACGTTCTCCGACGTAGACACTCATGGTTGGTCCGTTCCGTTCCTGGAGTCGAGGCGTTGTTGGGTCATTTGGCGAGCGCCGGGAACCGCTGCGAGCAGTGCCTTGGCCTTGTTCTCGCATTCCTCGTGTTCGTGCAACGGCACGCTGTCGGCGACCACACCAGCACCTGCCTGCACCGAGGCCCGGTTCCCCTTGACGAACATCGTCCGGATGGCGATGGCGGTGTCGATGGTTCCCGAGAAGTCGATGTAGCCGACAACCCCCGCATAGGGGCCACGCTTCACCGGTTCGAGCTCGTCGATGATCTCCATTGCCCGCACCTTTGGCGCGCCCGAAACCGTGCCCGCAGGCAGCGTGGCTCGAAGAACGTCGATTGCCGACTTGCCCGGGGCGAGGTCTCCCGACACCTGGGACGTCAGGTGCATGACGTGGCTGTAGAGCTCCAGATTCATCAGTGCGTCGCGGGTCTCGCTGCCGTAGGAGATCACCCGACCAATGTCGTTTCGGGCAAGGTCCACCAACATGATGTGCTCGGCGACTTCCTTGGGGTGCTCCGAGAGCTCTGCCCCGAGGCGACGATCTTCCTCGTCGGTGGTGCCGCGACGGCGGGTTCCGGCGATGGGCCGGGAGATGACCCGATTGTCGATGAGCTGCACCAACGGCTCGGGCGAGGCGCCAACGATGCTCAGCTCGCCGATGCGCAGAAAGTACATGTACGGGCTGGGATTGATCTGCCGAAGCACCCGGTACACGTCGAAGGGGTCGGCATCGAGCTCGAAGTCGAATCGCTGGGCCAGCACCACCTGGAAGATGTCGCCCGAAAGGATGTACTCCTTTGCCGCCTCGACGGCAGCACAGTACAGATCGGCGCCCATCGTGGAGGTCACGGTTGGCAGCTCGGCGTCGGGCGGGGGTGGCTCCACGAGCGGCTCGTCGATCGGGCGGGCTCCATCGGACTGCAGCTTCGTGAGGCGCGAAACAGCATCGTCGTAGAGCGAACGGAGCTGCTCGGCGTCGGCGTCGTCGGGGATGATGGAGTTCGCGATCAGGGTGACCTGTTGCTTCCAATGATCGAACGCTGCGAGTTCACCAATGATCGCCATGACGGCGTCGTCGTGCCCGGTGTCGTCGGTGGGGATGTTCGGCAGCTTCTCGACTTCGCGGACGACGTCGTATCCGAGGTAGCCCATGAGACCCGAGTGCAGCGGTGGCAACCCTTCGATCTCGGGAGCCTGGAAGCGTTCGAGCAGGACCTCGAGCGTTGCGAGCATGCCATCGGCGTGCGGCACCTCGGAAGCGAACGGTCCCGTGACCTCGACCTGGCCCGCAACGGTCCGGATGGTGGCCAGCGGGTTGCGCCCCAGAAAGGACCAACGGCTCCAGCGCTCACCGTTCTCAACCGATTCGAGCAGAAACCCGTCGTCCTCGCCGACGCAGCGGGCAAAGATGGCGACAGGGGTGACCTGATCGGCCAGAAGCGAACGCCACACCGGCACGATCCGGTGATCGGCGGCATACGCCGAGAATTCTTCGAACGTCGGTTGGATGGCCATGGCTACTACAGGTACAGCCCGGTCGAGCCCTCTTCGAGGCGCTCGGCGGCCACCGCGTGAACGTCGCGTTCACGGAGAATGATGTAGTCGGTCCCACCGACCTCGACCTCGTACCGATCCTCGGGGTTGAAGAGCACCTGATCGCCGGGCTCCATGTTGCGAACGTTTGGTCCGGCGGCCACGATCTCGGCCCAGGTCAGGCGTTTGCCCACCTGAGCGGTTGCGGGGATGAGAATGCCGCCCGACGAACGCCGATCGCCCTCGGCGCTTTGACCGACGAGGATGCGATCGTTGAGCATCTTGATTGGCAGGCCCTCGGCGCTTCCGTTGGATGGCGCAAAGGCGGCTTTTGCTGATGCGGAGGTCACGACGACAGGCTACTGCGAGGGCCGAACGGTGACGCCACGGGCCGCCATCAGTTCCTTTGCTTCGCCAACGGTGTGTTCACCAAAGTGGAAGATGGACGCTGCGAGCACCGCATCGGCGCGGCCGTCGATCACCCCTTCGGCGAGGTGTTCGAGCGTGCCCACTCCCCCGGACGCAATGACCGGCACATCGACCGCATCGCTCACCGTGGAGGTCAGCTCCAGGTCGAACCCATCGCGGGTTCCGTCACGATCCATGGATGTGAGCATGATCTCGCCCGCACCGAGCCGAACGACCTCGCGTGCAAAGACGATGGCGTCGATTCCGGTGCGGGTTCGACCGCCATGGGTGTGCACCTCGAAACCGCTTTTTGGGGCGTCGGCGTCGTTTGTGCGCCGGACATCGATGGACACGACACAACACTGCGACCCGAACTCGGTCGCGATTTCGCGGACCAACTCGGGACGACGAACCGCAGCCGTGTTGATGGCCGTCTTGTCGGCTCCGACGCGAAGCAGCCGACGCGCATCCTCGACCGTGCGGATGCCGCCGCCAATCGTGAACGGGATGTACACCTCTTCGGCGGTACGCCGGGCAACATCGACAATGGTGTCCCGCTGGTCCGACGACGCCGTGATGTCCAGGAACACAAGCTCGTCGGCACCCTGCTGGTCGTAGCGAGCCGCAAGCTCCACCGGATCGCCGGCGTCGCGGATGTCGACAAAGTTGACACCCTTGACTACGCGGCCCGCCTCAACATCGAGGCACGGAATGATTCGAGCTGCCGAAGTCATTGTTTTCCGCTCCGCTCGGGGCGTTCCGACCACGCAGGGTCAGCACCACGACCCTCCTGAAGCCCGCCTGGCTGCTGCTCCCTGCAGAGATCGACGAAGTTGGAGATGATCTGCACGCCGACGCGTCCTGACTTCTCGGGGTGGAACTGGGTGGCCATGACATTGTTGCGCTGCGCTGCAGCGGTCACGGTTCCCCCGTACTCACACGTTGCGATGACATCGTCGGTGGCTTCGGGCGCGTAGCCGTGCACGAAGTACACCCACGGGTCGTCGGGAAGGTCGGCGAACAGGGCCGACTCGCCGTGCAGGTCCAGCCGGTTCCACTGCATCTGCGGAACCTTGATGCGCTCGGTCGTCGAGCCCAGTCGGCGGATGGTGCCCGGGAGAACGCCGAGGCCGGGAACTCCGGGGCTCTCTTCGCTTCCCTCGTACAGGGCCTGCATGCCGACACAGATCCCGATGAACGGCGTGCCTGCATCGACAGCCGACCGTGCAATGTCGTCGACTCCGGTCTCGCGAATCGCTTCCATTACCCGTCCGAATGCGCCCACGCCGGGGAGCACGACGCCAGCCGCGGCGGCGACCTCGTCCGGATCGGCGGTCAGGATGGGATCGGCGCCGACGCGCTCAAGCGTCTTCTGTGCGGAGCGCAGGTTGCCGATGCCGTAGTCCAGAACTGCGACGCGGGGCGTCACAGCACGCCCTTGGTCGATGGCAGACCCCCGCCGGTGATTGCGACGGCGTCGCGGAGGGCGCGTGCCACACCCTTGAAGCTGGCCTCGATCAGGTGATGGGTGTTGATGCCACGCTTGGAAGTGATGTGCATGGTGATACCGGCCGACTGCACGAATGCACGCCAGAACTCTTCGGCAAGCTGGGGGTCGAACGGCGGTGTGCCGTGGATGACCTCGCCTGGAATGTCGACCTCGTAGTGCAGGTACGGACGACCCGAGAGGTCGATGGCGGTCTCGATGAGTGCCTCGTCCAACGGCACCATGTTGGACGCGAAACGACGGACTCCGACCTTGTCGCCAAGCGCGTCGCGGAACACCGAGCCGAGCAGGATGCCCGTGTCCTCGACCGTGTGATGCAGGTCGATTTCGAGGTCGCCGCTCGCCTGCACAACCAGATTGAATCCACCATGGCGACCGAGCTGGTCAAGCATGTGATCAAAGAACGGAATCCCGGTGGAGCAGTCGGTGGTTCCCTGACCGTCGAGCTCGACCTCGACCTTGATCTGGGTTTCCTTGGTGTCACGGTTGGCAGATGCGGTACGCATGCCTTGCAGTGTATTGGGCAATCAGGTGGAGAGAATCTCGCGCAGCGCGGCGAGCAGCAGATCGTTCTCTTCGGGTGTGCCAATGGTGACCCGTAGGCAGTCTTCCAGGCCCGGCCATGATGCACAGTTGCGGATGAGGATCGAATGGTCGACCAGCGCCTGCCACAGGTTATTGCCGTCCATGGCGTTGGGGCGGAACAGGAAGAAGCTGGCATCGCTCGGCCAGGTGGTCACGGGCAGATCGGCGAACGCTTCCATGAGCCGGCCCCGCTCCTCGACCACCTGCGCCACGCGGGCGTTCATTTCGTCGCCGAACTCCAGCGCAGCGAGTCCGGCCGCCTGCTTCATGGCGTCCAGGTGGTACGGCAGGGTGACCTTGTCGAGCTCCTCGATCAGCCAGGCGGGGCCGAGCAGGTAGCCCAGGCGGGCCGCGGCCATGGACCAGGTCTTGGAAAACGTCCGGGACACGACCATGGGCACATCGTCGGCGATGGATCCAACGGCCGACGAAGGAGAGAACTGACCGTAGGCCTCATCCACGACGAGCAGGGTGTGTGAGCCGTCCAGCATGTCCAGGACGCGTCCGACGGTGTCGGGCGGATCCACGACGCCGGTGGGGTTGTTTGGCGAGCACAGGAACAGCACGTTGGGATCGTGTTCATCGATCACCCGCTGGACCTCATCGAGATCCAGGGCGAAGTCGTCTCGGCGATGTCCTTCGACCACGGTGGTGCCTGCGGTCTTCGAAATGTGGCTGTGCAACGCATACGTCGGTTCGAAGACCGCAGCCGTTCGCCCTGCACCGCCGAAGGTCAACATGAGCGTCTGCAGGACCTCGTTGGAGCCGTTGCCAACGAACACTTCATCGACGCTGCGCCCGTACTGTTCGGCAAGCGCTTCGCGAAGCTCGCTCGCCTGCCGGTTCGGGTAGCGATTCCAGGCAATGTCGTGGGCAGCCTGGGCGACCCGCTCGGTGAATCCTGGAGGCGGCGGCGCCGGCGCCTCGTTCGTGTTCAGGCGAACGTCGACGGTGAGTTGGGGCGAGTGATAGCCGGCGCGGAGGGCAAGATCGTCTCGTACGCGGGGGCGGTTCTGGCTCATGGTCTCAGGATACGGACGTTCAGAACGTGCGCTGTGCGCTCTGCAAGCTCCGGGCTGCGCTGATCAGCGACCGCTCGACCTCGAACAGACGAATCGACACATCGTCGTGCTCGGTTCCGCGGTGGCGTTCGGCCACCTCGGTGATTCTGGCAACAAGATCATCGAGTTGCGTGGCGACGGTGGAGAGCTCGGCCTTGTCGGACGTCATGGCAACAACCTAGGCCGGGATCGCGTTCTTCGACATTTCTCGCGTCCGTTGGTGCCAATCTCAATCCGATCGTGTTACGTTCGAAAACGTGCCCCCAGGCTCCGCCGCCTGGGGTGTCATACATGCGACACAATCTGAGGGTTCCGCCGCCCTCGTGTCGCCGGAGGAGCGGGTGCCTGGCACCCGCTCCTCCCTCTTTTTGGCGCCGTAGGATGGCCTGATGGAGTTCACCATTGAGCATCGGCCCGATGCCACGACCGTGGTTCACCTCGACCCGGCACCGGGCGACGGTCCCACCGAGCTGCTCGATGCCCTGCGTCTGGCGGCCAACGCCGGACCGCTGGGCGACACGTGGCTGCACGGCTCCACCGACGAGCTCGATGCCGTTCTCGCTGCCGAGGGGTTCTCGACCAATCGCTCGCTGTTGCAGATGCGGTGCTCGCTGCCGGCCGACCCCAGCCAGCTGCTTACTCGGGCGTTCACCGACGCCGACACCGACGAATTCATCCGCGTCAACAACCGGGCGTTCTCCTGGCACCCCGAGCAGTCGGGCATGACCGCCGAGTCGTTTGCCGTCGACCGAGCTGCCGAATGGTTCGACCCGCAGGGCTTCCGACTCCACGAGATCGACGGTCGCCTGGCCGGGTTCTGCTGGACCAAGGTCCATACCGAACCCGAAGCACTCGGCGAGATCTACGTCATTGCCCTCGACCCCGACTTCTTCGGCCGCGGACTCGGCGTCCCCATGACACTGGCCGGGCTCGAACATCTGTCGGCCCTGGGGCTGACCACCGGCATGTTGTACGTCGAATCCGACAACGCCGCCGCCGTGGCCACCTACGAACGAATCGGCTTTTCCATCCATCGGGTCGACAAGCTGTGGCGGACATCATGAGTAGAACCGAAACCCGCTACGACCACGACCGCGACGCGCTGAACGAACTGCTCGAGGGACAGCCCCGCTACCGAATCGACCAGCTGTGGCAGGGCCTGTACACCGACGGTGTCGAACTCGAGGACATCTCCACGCTCCCCAAGGCACTGCGTGCCGACCTGGCTGCGCTTCTCCCCCGGGCATTGCACGAGCGGACCCAGCGCATCTCCGAAGAGGGCGAAACACACAAGTGGCTCTGGGGCCTCCCCGATGGCGACGCGGTCGAGACCGTCCTCATGCACTACCCGGGCCGCTCGACCGTCTGTGTCAGCAGCCAGGCGGGCTGTGCCATGGCCTGCGGGTTCTGCGCCACCGGTCAAGAAGGCTTCCGAAGGCACCTCACCACCGGTGAAATCGTGGAGCAGGTCATTCGGGCACGCGAAGCCGCCCGACCACGACGCCTGTCCAATGTCGTCTTCATGGGTATGGGTGAGCCGCTGGCCAACTACAACGCCGTGTGGGGCGCCGTACGCCGGATTCACGCCGATCTGGGACTGTCGGCCCGGCACATCACCATGTCCACCGTTGGGGTCGTTCCCGGCATCCGTCGCATGGCCACCGAAGACCTTCCGGTCAGCCTGGCTGTCTCGTTGCATGCATCCACGAATTCGCTGCGCGACGAGCTCGTTCCCCTCAACCGCAAGTACCCGATCGAGGTGCTGGCCGAGGCATGCAGCGAATACGTGGCGGCGTCAGGCCGTCGGCTGAGCTTCGAGTGGGCGCTCATCGACGGCGTCAACGACACAGCCGACCAGGCCCGACATCTGGCCGAACTGTGCCGTGAACTCCGGGCTCACGTGAACCTGATTCCCCTCAACCCCACGCCCGGATATCCAACCATTGGCACGCCTCCCGACGGGGTCGCGCAGTTCCAGCGTTGGCTGCAGGATGCGGGGACGAATGCCACCGTCCGACGCAATCGGGGAACCGACATCGACGCTGCATGTGGGCAGCTGCGGGCAAGCCAGATGAACGGCGGCCAGCAGGTTGCAGCCCCTCGACGAAAACGTACCCACTGAGCGCCTGAATCCAGAGCTACTCTGGAGGTCTCATGGCAGATCGCTACGCATTCCAGAGTCCGTTCTCACGGGGCTCCGACCCCTGGTTCCGGGTTGGTTCCCTCGACGTCACCACCACGACGGCGGCCACCGCACTTGCGGCGTTCGGCATCTTGCTGCGCGTCGCCGAAGGTGCCGCCGGATCCGTGAGCTCCGCCCTCATCCTCTCGCAGAGCGCCCTGACCCGGGGCCAGCTCTGGAGGTTCTTCACCTGGCCCATCCCGCCAGACACCGACTTCTTCTGGGCACTCCTCGGGATGATCTTCTTCTTCATGATCGGCAGCCAGTTCGAGAACATGCTCGGACGGCGCGCCTATACCACGCTCATTCTCAGCCTGCTGCTCGTTCCCGGCATCCTCGGCGTTCTCGTTGCCGTCGGCGTGAACGAGAACGTGCCGGCATTCGGTCTGAGCCTGCTCTTCCTTGGCGTGGCCGCCGGCTTCAGCGCAGCCATGCCACAGGCCCGCTCGTTCTTCAACATTCCGTTCTGGGCGGTCGTGGCGTTCATCTTCTTCGTCCAGTTCCTGAGCCTCATGACGGCCCGAAGCCTCTCGGGACTCATCATGTTGCTGGCCACGGGCTTCGTTGGTCTCGTGGTCACCAAGTCGCTCGGATTCGCCGAGGCGGTCACCTGGATTCCCACCGTCCCGCTTCCCGGTTCGACATCGGTTGCCTCTCCCACGCCAACCCGCACCAAGACCCGTTCCAAGCGTTCCCGGAACAAGGCCGGACTCAAGGCGGTTCCGTCGCCCAACACGGCCTCCGACGCCGAGATCGACGCACTCCTCGATCAGGTGAGCTCCGAAGGCATCAACAGCCTCACCAAGCAGCAGAAGCAGACCCTCGAGCGGCACTCAAAGGAAATGAAGCGCCGCAGAGACGGCTAGCGGACGAAGAGTTTCGCTGCGGCTTCGCGGATTTCTGACCGCTCTGCCGCAATGGCATTCCACGCCGGGCCGACATCGGGCGGTGACCCGGCCACAGCAACGATGAGCATGTCCTGATCGATCATGTTCACCAGCACGGCGCCACGCTCGGTGGAGATCACCGAGTCGAGGTAGGCGCCGAGCGAGCTGTCGGCCAGCAGATCGAATTGCATACGGACGGCCGTGGCCACGCGGCTGATGGTGCGGCGAGCTTCCTCGGATCCGAAGTCGGGCAGAAGACTGACGATTGGCTGTGCATCCGACCCGCGAAACAGCATGGCCCCGGAGAAATTCGCACAGCGGTATTCGATCCGTTCGAGTGCAGTACCGATGCGGGACAACATCGTGTCGTCGACGTCCTCGACCGTGGGCGCATCGCCAGCGTCACGAACCTGTTGGCGCTTTGCGGACGCGGCCATTGCGGCTCGACGGGCCACATCGGCCACCTCGTCCTCACGCCCGTCCATCGCCATGTCGTCACTCACTGCAGGAACGGTAGCCGGTTTGTCGCCGTTCCCTCGACTCGCCCGAAGAGCAACGGATGACACACCACGTGTTGTTGCTGGGTCCCATGGGCACGACGCAGGAGTTCTACGCTGAAGGGGTGACTTCAAAGACACCGTCCCAGGTCGACCTTCCTGCGCTCGACAAGCCGCTGCCCGAAGGCGAACAGAAGGGTCAGGCCGTTCAGGCGATGTTCGACACCATCGCCCCCCGGTACGACCTGGTGAATCGAATCATGACGTTTCGCCTCGACGTACGCTGGCGCCGGATCGCCATCGACACCCTCCGACTCGATCCCGGTGCAACCATTCTCGATCTGGCAACGGGCACCGGCGACTTCTGCCGTGAGCTCGACGAACGCGGGTTTCGCAGCATCGGAGCCGACTTTTCGTTTGGCATGCTTGCGGCGGCCCGAACCGACGCGCCCTTGGTGCAGGGCGACGGGATGTCGCTTCCCATCGCCGACGCCTCGGTCGATGGCGCAACCTGCGGTTTCGCCCTGCGGAACTTCATCGATCTCGGCCCGGTCTTCACCGAATTGGCCCGGGTGGTTCGACCGGGCGGGCGAATTGCCCTGCTCGACGCCTCGGCGCCCGACAACAGGATCGTGGCGTTCGGTCATGGCCTGTACTTCGGACGAATTGTCCCGCTGGTCGGAGGCCTGCTCTCGGACAAGCGTGCCTACGGCTACCTGCCCCGGTCGCTCGCCTACCTGCCGCCCCGCAACGAGTTGCTGGACATGCTCACCGAAGCCGGTTTTTCCGATGTGAACCATCGGCAGCTCACTCTGGGCGCTGCGCAGCTCATCACCGCCACTCGCAGCTGACGGTCCCTCAGACCAGCAGTCCGATCGACAGCGCCAGTCCGGCCACGAGCTGAGTACGACCGGTGGCCTCCAGGACGGGGATGAGGTCGCGTCCCTGTGCTCCGCTCTGCACGGCGCGCAGGCCGGGCACCATGGCTGGCACCCCCAGCAGTCCCAGGAGACCCCAGGGACGCTCGTACGCCACGACAGCGATCGCCAGCACGACAAAGGCGCCCACCATCATGGCCAGGTACAGGCGCCGGGTTGCAGCATCGCCCATCCGCACCGCAAGGGTGCGTTTACCGGACTCGGTGTCGCCGACCCGATCGCGCAGGTTGTTGATGACCAGCAGAGCGGTGGCAAAGATGCCGACACTCACCGACAGCCACGCCGACAGACCGTCGAGTCGCTCCACCTGAACGAATGCCGAGCCCACGGTCGCCACGAGTCCGAAGAAGACAAACACGAACACCTCGCCGAGACCGAGGTAGCCATACGGATTGGAGCCACCGGTGTAGAACCAGCCGGCGGCAATCGATGCCACTCCGACTGCGAGCAGCCAGGGAGTCACGGCAAGCGACAACACGAGACCCACCGCTCCCGCCACACCAAACGACACGAAGATGGCGCGTTTGACGGCCGCTGGGCTGGCGGCTCCTGAGCCCACCAGCCGAAGCGGTCCGACCCGATCATCGTCGGTGCCGCGAATGCCGTCGCTGTAGTCGTTGGCATAGTTGGTGGCCACCTGAAGCGCCAGAGCAACGACCATTGCCGCCACCGCCCGCCAGGCAATGAACGTGTCGTCGGCGACTGCAGCGGTGCCCACGGCGACGGGCACGACGGCTGCGGGAAGTGTCTTGGGCCGAGCGCCGGCAACCCACAGTCCCAATCCGGTCACCATTGCCCCCAGTGTACGATTTCGCCTTCGGATCGCCGGGCTCGACCCGCCGACAAACTCCGACGATCACCAGCTGCATTGCGATGGCCGATGGCAACGGTCCCGATCGCCCGGAACCCGTCGGGGACGCCGAAGCGTTCACGCACGGCCGGCTCGTGATCGAACTGTCCGAAGAAGCACGCGCCCAGACCCAGGTCTTCAGCGCCCAGCAGCAGGGTCTGCACCGCTGCCCCACCGTCGACCCACCAGTACGGCACCGACCATGCATCGACGCCGTCACCGAGACCGGTACGGGCCTTGTCGGCCTCGCCATAGCGGTCCACGTAGCGGGCCGGTTCCACATACGGGACGATCAGCACGGGTGCAACGAGTAGGCCGGGCCAGGGGAAGGTGTCACGACGGCTGGCGGGCAGCGTCGTATCCCAGTAGGCGCCGACCGATGCTCCATCGAGCACCAGGAGGTGAAGCGACTGGCTGTTGCCGGCGCTCGGACCCCGTTGTGCCCACGTCAGCAGACGCTGCACATCATTGTCGGCGACCTTCTCGTCGGAGAAGTTCCGCGTCATTCGGCGTGAAAGAACCGCCGCTTCGAAGCCCCGGTCTGCGGCGGCCTCAGGCGAACTTGGCAAGGTCCTCCGACATTGCCCAACCGAAACCGATGAGCACGTCACCGTTGGCGGCATCGACGGAATCGAACAGTGCCGTCATGTCCTCGGGGATCTCGTCGGTCTTGGAGGATTCGTGATCGATGATGCACGCCAGCGAACCGTCTCCGGTCGAGGAGAAGGCACGATCCGCGTAACGAAGCGGCGAAATGCCGAACCGCTTTGCGAAGCGGCGGCCCCACGCACGCTCTTCACCCGACGCCTTGTGGTCTGGCCGGGGGACGATGTCCTGGAACGACTTGAGGATCTCGAATGCGTCGGCGGTCTGCATGCGACCGCCCACGACGACATCCTCGTCGGGAAACGCCATGACCGCACGGTGCATGAGATCGGTCACGAGGCCCTTGAGAACCGTGTCGCGGCGTGAGTCGCGGCGAATCGAGGCGAGGCCGATGATGATGGCAGGCGTGCCACCGATGCGCTCGAGCGTGTAGAACGCGAAGCCCTTGAGCTGGCCGTTGTCGGTGGCCTGGCAGCAGAGCACCCATTCTTCGGCCTGCTTGGACAGCTGACCCACCTCGTAGGGCGCTGGAGACGCGGCGCACATGTCGGCCATCTCCGTCGTCTCTGCATCGCTCAGTGCAATGCAGTCCTTTGTGTCAACTTCCAAAGCCATTGATGGTTTCGCCCTTGTTCGCGCGGTGAATTCCGTCCTCTAGTCCAGTCCATGAGCACCGTGATGCGCAAGTTGGGAGCCCGGCAACGAGGCGGCGTGGTTCAGACGATGACGGCGTCGGGGCCCAACAGGACCCGGAGCTCGGCCACGAGGCCCTTGCTGGTGTCGACGGTGAGCGTGTCTGGCAGCCGGATGATCTGTCGATCCTCCAGATGCAGGTAGACCTCGGAGTCCCCGGGATGGTCGGAGAGCAGCCGTTTGAGTTCGTCGAGCGTGCCCGGATCGTGGGCGTGAACCGGCAACTGCACCCGGACCGGGACAGCGGCCGACATCTGCGACGAGTCGAAGACCTCGATGTCCTGGGCAATGAACTTGGGGATGTCATCTCGCTTGTCGAGGCGTCCGCGGACAACAACGATTGAGTCATCGATGAGCTTGTGCCCATGTTCGGTCATGGTTCGCGGGAAGACCATGACCTCGATGGAACCCTCCAGGTCCTCGAGTTCCATGATGGCCATGAGATCGCCCTTGCGGGTCCACTTCTTCTGCAGGTTGGTCACCACACCACCCACACGCAGGAACGCCCCGTCGGCCTCGTCCTCGAGCAGACCGACCGTCTTGTCGCAACGGCGCGAGAGCGCCGCTTCGAAGCCCAGCAACGGATGGTCGCTGATGTAGAGCCCGAGCATCTCTTTTTCGTGGGCCAGCTTGGGCATCTTGTCGAATTCGACCTCGGGAATGGCGGGCCGATCGTCGAAGGATGGGGTGTCCCCCAGCGAGCCAAACAACGTGGCGACACCGATGTCGTGGTCTTTGCGGGAGGCGACGGTCTGATCGATGATGATTTCGTAGACGTTGAGCAGACCCTTCCGGGGATGACCCAACGAGTCGAAGGATCCGGCTTTGATCAAGGACTCAACGGTTCGCTTGTTGAGCACCGTGTAGTCCACTCGTTCGACGAAATCGAGGAACGATTCGAACGGCCCGTTCTCCCCCCGTTCCGCAACGATGAGTTCCACGAGCGCCGAACCAACGTTGCGGACCGCCGACATGCCAAAGACGATTTCGCCGAGTGAGCCGCCGGTGAGGTCGGGTTCGGGGTGGAAGTCGACGCGGGCCCGGTTGATGTCTGGCACAACGACGTCGATGCCCATGACACGGCATTCGTTCAGGTAGATGGCGGCCTTTTCCAGACTGCTCTTCACACTGGTGAGCAGCGATGCCAGGTACTCGACCGGGTAGTGGGCCTTGAGATAGGCGATCTGATACGCAACGAAGCCGTAGCCGTAGGAGTGGCTCTTGTTGAAGGCGTAGTCGGCGAAGGGCTCGATGATCTTCCACCACTCCTCCCCCAGCGGACGGCCGTAGCCGGTGGTCTCGCACCCATCGACGAACTTGGCCTTCTCTTTTTGCATGACCTCGCGGATCTTCTTGCCGCAGGCCTTTCGCAGGGAGTCGGCGTCGGCCAGCGAGTATCCGGCGAACTTCTGTGCGACCCGCATCATGGATTCCTGATAGATCATCAGGCCGTAGGTGTCGCCGAGGATCTCCGCCGCATCGTCGTGCAGCAGCGTGACTTCCTGCCGACCGTTCTTTCGGTCGGCGTAGTCGTTGTGCATGTTCGCTTCCATCGGCCCCGGCCGATACAGCGCCACGAGCGCAGCCACATCTTCGAACGTGTCCGGTCCCAACGACTTCATCAGCGATCGCATTGGGGTGGACTCCAGCTGGAACACGCCAATCGTGTCGCCCCGCTGGAGGAGTTCGTACGTCTTCAGGTCCTCGAGATCCACGTTGTCGATGTCGAGATCGAACCCGCGGTTGTCCTTGATCATGCGCAGCGCGTCGTCGATGACATCGAGGTTGCGAAGGCCCAGGAAGTCCATCTTGAGCAGGCCGAGCGACTCGACGCCGTTCATCTCGTACTGGGTCACCACCGGTGCTTCTTCGATGGGCTGGCCGGCTTCGGGCTTTCGCTGAATCGGCAGGTAGTCGGTGAGAGGTTCCTTGGTGATCACCACCGCGGCGGCGTGGATTCCGTCGGAACGACGGAGCCCTTCGAGGCCCTTCGCAACCTCGACCACCTCGGCGACGACAGGATCACTTTCGGTCATGTCGCGGAGTTCGCCAGCCTGGGCGTAGCCGGCCTCGTACTTGGGGTGCTTCTCGAAGCAGTACTGAAGCGGCGTGTCACGGCCCATGATGAGCGGCGGCATGGCCTTGGCCACCTTGTCGCCAACCACGTACGGATAGCCGAGCACCCGGGCGGCATCGCGCACCGCAGCTCGAGCCTTGATCTGGGAGAACGTGACGATCTGGGCCACGTGATCTCGGCCGTACACGTCGGCGCAGTACTTGATCATCTCGTCGCGGTATCGGGAGTCGAAGTCCATGTCGATATCGGGCATGGAGATTCGCGACGGGTTCAGGAACCGTTCGAACAGGAGGTCGTATTTGATGGGATCGAGATCGGTGATCCACAACGTGTAGGCAACGGCACAACCGGCAGCCGAACCACGGCCCGGGCCGACCCGGATGCCCTTCTCACGGGCGTGCCTGATGAGGTCCCACGTGATGATGAAGTAGGACGAGAACCCCATGTTCTTGATGACATCGAGCTCGAACACGAGCCGTTCGGTCACTGCGTCGGACAGGGTGTCGCCCCAGCGCTTGCGGGCGCCCTCCATGGTCAGGTGCAGCAGGTAGTCGTCGTCGTTGGCGAAGCCTTCCGGCAGGGGAAAGCTCGGAAGCTGGGGTTCGCCGAATTCGATCTCGACATCGCAGCGTTCGGCGATCCACAACGAGTTGTCGCAGGCGACCTCGACCTCGCGGAACATGGACCGCATTTCGGCTGCCGACTTCAGGTAGTGCTGATCGCCGTGGAACTTGAAGCGGTCCGGGTCGCTCTTGAGCGAGCCGGTCTGCACACACAGCAAGGCGTCGTGTGCAGCGGAATCGATCTGGGTCGTGTAGTGGCTGTCGTTGGTGGCGAGGATCGGCGCACCGATCTTGCGTGCGATCTCCAGCAGCTGGGGGTTCGTGCGGGTCTGTTCGGGGATGCCGTGGTCCTGCAGCTCGATGAACAGGTTGTCGCGGCCGAAGATGTCCTGCATCCGGCCGGCCTTTTGCACGGCACCGTCGAAATCGCCGGCGAGAAGCGACTGGAGCACGTGTCCGCCGAGGCAACCAGTGGTGGCGATGATCCCTTCGCTGTGCTCGTCGAGGAGCTCCCAGTCGATTCTGGGCTTGTAGTAGTAGCCCTCCATGAACGCCCGCGACGAGAGCTGGATCAGGTTCTTGTAGCCGGTGTTGTTCTCGGCCAGAAGAATCAGGTGGTAGTAGAGCTTCTTGCCGCCATCGGTGGAACCGCCGGAATCATCGAGGCGACCACGTCGAGACGGGCGTTCGCTTCGGTGATCGTGTGCCATGTAGGCCTCGGTCCCGAGAATCGGCTTGATGCCGTGGCTCTTGCACGACTTGTAGAAGTCGAGGATGCCGTACATGTTGCCGTGGTCGGTGATTCCTAGGGCTGGCTGACCGTCGGCGGCAGCTGCAGCGACGAGGGGGTCGAGGCGCGACGCACCGTCGAGCATCGAGTATTCGGTATGCACATGCAGGTGGGTGAACGACCCTGCCATCACACTCCCTGGCCGAAGCCATCGCCAGCGGGCCGAGGAACGACACGCCTGTAATTCTTTCTATCGGGGTTCACGCCGTCGCGTACAACACCGGAACGAGCATCTCGGCGCTGGTGACCGAACCATGGCGGCCGCGAAGCAGGTCGGCGTGCCGTTCGGCCGGATCATCGAATCCGACCGGAGCGTGGGCAACGAGCGCCACATCCCCGAGTCGGGATCGGGCGGCGTCGGTGACCTGAGGGCCGAACCAGCCCTCGTCGATGAGCTGACCGCGGGACCGCACCCAGGCCTGGTCACTGTGCGCCTCGGTGGCGGCGGCGAGCAGTTCGGCTTCGGCTCCGGTGGAAGCGTGCAGCCATCGGAACCGTGGTTCGCCGGAACGGCCAGACAGCAGCCGGACGACGGCGGGGTCGAGCTGGACCATGGGTGCGGCGTCGATCTGACCATGGTCGGCGGTGACGACGAGCGCTGTACCGGTGGGCAGCGACGAGAGCAGGGTTCCGACGAGCCAGTCGCAGAACCCGAGCTCGTGGTCGAAGTGACCCGACGACAGGCCGTGGATGTGTGCCACGTGGTCCAGGCCGTCGTAGTAGGCGTAGACCCGGCGTTCGCCGGCATCGAGAAGCTGGCGGACCTCGGCCACGATCGAGGACGGGTGTTCGTACCCGTGGTACGGATTCGCACCCAGGTACGCCTCGGTGAACGCCGACGTGGAGAACTGGCGGTTACTCACGACCGACCACGATCCCCCACCCAACGGCGGAATCGGCTGAATGGTGCTGGGCGGCACGGCGTCGCGATGATCACCCGACGTGGTGGTCCATCGAAGGGCGTTCATGACCGACCCACCTGCTGGGAATCTATAGCCGACGATGCCATGTTCGCCGGGCGCGACGCCGGTCGAAATCGAGGTGAGTGCGGCCGCGGTGGTGGACGGTGCAACGGTGGTCACGGCGCCGCCTTCCATGGCGCTGAGCGATGGGGCGAGACCCGGCCGCTCCTGCAGCTGTTCCCAGCCGAGCGAGTCCAGAACCAACAGCACGGCCTTGTCTGCGCCGGCGATCGAGTCCGGGACGACCGGGCTTGCGACGCCCCACGTGAGCGCTGGGACCACGGCGGTGGTCGAGCGTTCACTGAAGTCGGGCAGCATTGGCTGCGGTGCCTGCATGTGATGATCTTCGCACATGGGCCGCCCCGAGCAGAACCGGGTCGCCGCCCCACGGGAAGGTCAGGGGATCTGGCCCCATTCGGGTTCGCCGAAGCCGTCCATCAGCCCGACCATGTCTGCCGGAAGTGGCGAGCTGAACTCCATCCACTCCCCCGAACCCGGATGACTGAACCCGAGTTCGGCGGCGTGCAGGGCTGGCCGGTCGATGTCGTTCGTGGTGCGGCCGCCGCCGTATCGGCGATCGCCGAGGACCGAGTGGCCGATCGCGTCGAGGTGCACGCGAATCTGATGGGTTCGTCCGGTCTCCAGCACGCAGGAGATCAGCGACACTGCCGGGTCGGGCCACATGCACTGGGTGGAGTAGTTGGTCCGAGCCGATTTGCCGTCTTCCCGGACGATCATGCGAGTTGGGTCACGGACCGCACGGCCGATCGGTGCCTCGATGAGCCCGTCTCGTGCCTCGGGGTGTCCCCACGCAATGGTCAGGTACCGGCGGTCGACGAGGTGGTCGTGCAGTTGCTCGCTGAGCGATTCGAACGCGCGCTGCGACCGTGCCATGACGAAGACACCCGACGTGCCCTTGTCCAGACGGTGGACAACGCCCGGCCGGTCGTGTTCGCCGATTCCGCGAATTTCCGGATGGTCGGCCAGCACACCCTGCGCAATCGTGCCCATGAGGTTCCCGGCGCCGGGATGTACGACCTGGCCAGCCGCCTTGTCGATCACGAACACATCGTCGTCGACATGGAGGAACGACACATCGACCGATGGGTCCGGTTCGATGTCGGCAGGCCCGGCGTGAATGTCGCCCGTGATCTCGAGTGTCTGGCCTGCAGCAACCTTGGCGGAGCGGGTGGAGACCACCCGACCGTCGAGTGAGACGCATCCGTCGGCCACGAGCGTGGCCGCCTGCGAACGGGGCACATCGGCAACCATGGCGATGACCCGGTCGACCCGCTGACCGTCGAGCAGGTCCGGGATCAGTTCATTCACGGGATCCCAACAACACAACAATGATTCCGCCGACGACGATGGCCACGTCGGCAATGTTGAAGACCGGCCACCAGTCGCCAGCTTCGAGGAAGTCGACGACGGGTCCGCGCAGGAATCCATCACCGTCGCGGAACATGCGATCGAGAACGTTTCCGAGCGCACCGCCCTGCACCAGGCCGAGCCCGAACACCACGGCGCGGCTTTCGATGCGCCGCACGATGAAGAACATGGCGATTGAGACCGCAATTGCAAGAACGGCAAAGACGGGTCCGAGACCTGCACCCAGCGAGAAGGCTGAGCCCGTGTTGTAGACCAGGCGCAGCTGCGATCCGAACGGACCTTCGTGAATCGTGCCGTCGCTCAGTGCGCCGACCGCCCACGTCTTGGTCAGCTGATCAATGCCAATGACGATGAGCGCGATCACGTGCAGCTGCCACCGACGTGCCGACACCTCACCGGGGGTCAGCTCGACGAGTTCAGCCGTCGTCTCGAGCTCAGCGGCGTCCGAGGCCGCCAACCTTGTATTCCACTCGTTGTGATGCCCACGGAATGGCTTCGAGCCGCTCCTTGGGAATCGGGAGTCCGGACTCGACACAGACGCCGTAGACGCCATCGTCGAGCCGTTTGAGCGCGGCGTCGATCTCGTCGACGGCCTGCTGGGCCTGTGCGCTCAGCGCAAGGTCCCGTTCGCGTTCGACGGCGAGCGTGTCGCCTTCGCCGGATTCCTCGTCGAACTGCACGTCGCCGGGCTCACGGTCGAGCACCAGCGAATCGGCCTCTTCGCGGTAGGAAACGGCTGATCGTGTGTACTTTTCGCGTTCGGCTTCGAGGATCTCGCGCTGAGCCTTCAGGAATGTCTTGTTGAATTCCTTGGACGCAACCTTGCGGAACTCGGCCATCTTGGCCTCTTCGGCGGCGCGTGCGTCATCGACCTTGGCCACGTTGGATTGTGCTGCGGCCTTTGCCGGAGCCTTCTTGGCCGCCTTCTTTGGCGCTGCCGTCTTGGCAGTGGCCTTTGCCGGTGCCTTTTTTGCCGGAGCCTTCTTTGCCGGCGCCTTCTTTGCCGGGCTCTTCTTCGCCACCACTACTGGCCACCCTTTCTCAATCGATCACTGTGGACCGGGATCACAAACCGTGCTGTTCCAGCAAGAGCAGCTCGTCTTGAGCGCCAGATTCTATGCCGGAACGGTGACTTTGCCACGGACCCCTGCATTTCGGGGGGTCGTGCAGCCCGCGAATGTCAGTCGGCGAGCGGAAGTCCGTCGATGGCCTCGGTGAACCGCTGCAGGAATCCGTCGCCGGTCTCCTCGGGCTCTTCGACCGGCTGAGCTGTTGCTTCCACGACGGCGGCGTCGGCAGCGACGTCGGTCCCGAACAGGGCCGATGGGGCCTGATCCAGGTCCACAACGCTGGCGTCATCGGACGTGGGAAAGACTTCGGGGGCGGGGAAGGCGTCGGCGTCGATCACCGGCATCCGCTCGGTGGCTGGGCCGTGGTCGATGATGGGTTCCGGCTCGGGGCTGGCGATCTCTTCGACCTCGGGGGCGGCCGGAGCCTCGGCTTCGGCGGCAGCCGCATGGGCGGGTGCGGCGTGAGCTGGACGATGGTCGATGACGTCGTCGTCGGGGGTTGTGTCGACCACGGCCGCAGCATCTGCGGCCTGGGTCCGGGCCCGTTCCTCGAGCTGTTCGACCGAAGGTGCCGGGGTTGCCGAGCGCTGGACGGTCTCGGCCACGTCGACGTCGTCGGCAACCGCCACGTCGTCGCCAGTGGCGTTCGTGAGCGTCGGACGATCGGCCGGCGTGAGAAGCTCGTCGTCGGCGGCGACCTTGGCGAGGTCGTCGATGGAGCCGGACATGCCGATGCGGAGGGCTTCCACGGCGCCGCGGACGCGAACCCGTTCTTCGCCCAGGTGATCTTCGAGCGCCCCGATGTCGGACAGGAGGCGGCTTCGGGTTTCTTCGAGCTGACGGATTTCCTCGCGAATGGGTTCACGCATTGACGCAATCTCGTTGCGAGCCGTGGACTCGAGGGCATCGACGCGAGCCGCACCAGATCGTTCGGCCTCGGCGAGCAGCCGTTCGGCTTCGTCCGAGGCGATCGAGCGGGTTCGGGTTGCTTCGAGCTCGGCGGATTCGGCCACCCGGGTGGCTTCGGCGGAGGCGTCGGAGCGTTCGCCCTTGGCGGCTTCGAGAATGGTTGCGGCCTCGGCGTTTGCGGCACTGAGCAGGCGATCGGCTTCGGCTTCGGCTGCAGTCCGGGACTGGTTTGCATCGGCGGTCGCGGTTTCGACGAGCTCGTTTGCGGTCGCTCGTGCGTCGGCGACGGTCTCGTCGGCCAGGCGTTGTGCCAGCACCAGGGTGCGGCGAAGGGTGCCTTCGGTGTCGGACTCGCCACCGGCGACCTGTTCCTCGAGTGCGGTGACCCGGGATTGTGCGGTTTCGCGTTGGCTCTGCACCTCGGCGACCTCGGCCCGCACCTTGGCGAGGAATGCATCGACGGCATCGCAGTCGTACCCGCGAAGGTTCAACTCGAACCGGACGTCTTTGAGTTCGCGAATCAGGTCCATTTGTGCATCGTAGTTTCTGCGCTGTGTGTGCGGGTGGTTTGCGACTGCGTCGGCCTCACGAGTAGCGATGACGCTCTTCGTCGTCGACCTCGACGTCGGTTGGGGTCAGCAGGTAGACCGATTCGGCGACGCGTTCCATCTGGCCGCCCAAGCCGTAGCAAAGGCCACTGCTGAAGTCGATGAGTCGACGAGCCAGGTCACGTTCGGCGCTTTGCATGTTCACGATGACCGGCGTCTTGTCCTTGAACGCATCGGCGACCGCCTGCGCGTCGTTGAACGACTTTGGGATGATGAGCTGGGGCTTGGTCGTGGTCGACATTGCGATTGGCCGGACCGTGCCGACGCCGAGATCGCTGCTGGGCGCCGAAGCGGGTTGGTTCGTGTCCATGGCGTGTACCCGCCCAGTCTGGTTGGAGGAGGTTGGATTCGTCGTCTCGGTATCGATGGGTACCGCACGTACCGCGGAGTCGTTCGGTCGTGACGCCGCAGGTGAAGCTGCTGCCTGTGGACGTTGCGCCTGAGCCACGGGCCGGGGTGCCTCGCGCTCGGGTCGAGCGGCCGGTTGCCGTTCGGGACGCGGGGGTTCGACGATTGCACGATCGTCGGCGGGGTATTCCTCGTTGAGCCCCAGCCATACGACTGCCTTTTTCACAAAGCCGGACATGTCGACCTCCAAGTCTGCAAGAGTACCAAGGCTTTTCGGCCTCGTGGAACCACGCTGCTCATGAGCGCGGCCCGAAGAGCACGGAGCCGAGTCGCAGGAGCGTGGCTCCTTCGGCGACGGCGTCGCGCCAATCGTTGCTCATTCCCATGGACCGCTCGCGCAATCCATGACGCTCGGCCAGAGAATTCACCTCGTGGAAGGCAGCACGCGACGCGGTTGCGTCGCCGTGCACGCCAATGGTCATGAGGCCGTCGACGACCACGGCTGCGGCCTCTGCGGTCTCAAGCATCATCGGCAGTTGGTCGGCCGTGATGCCGTCCTTGGTGGGGTCGTCGGCCACCGACATCTGCAACAGTGCTCGGGCGCCGGGACGCCGTCGACCGAGTTCGGTCAGGATTTCCGGGCGGGCGACGCTGTGCCACAGGTCGACCGATTCGATGACCTTCCGGACCTTGTTCCGCTGGATTCGACCAATGAAATGCACCGAGACCTCGGGAGGCCCGTCGGCCAGTTTCGCCTGCAGTTCCTGCGCGTAGCTCTCGCCGACCGTGTCGAGGCCAAGCTCGCGTGCCGCGGTCCACGCCTCGATGCCGAAGCCCTTCGTCACCGCGATGATGCGCACATCGGGTCGACCGAATGTTTGGAGTTCGTCCTGGATCGTGCCCAGCCGATCCTGAATCTCGGCGACGCTATGCATGGGACGGCCCCGCAGTGATCCGGGCCACCAGGGCGTGTCGCTGGGGTTCTTGGCGGGCACGATGGGACCATCCGCCATCGGCGCATGCGGTGCAGCTCCCAATTGGACGAATGTCGACGATGCCATGACGTTCGCGGAGCACGTTCACGATTCCCTGACCAACATCGAGGGCCGGTGTGCCCTCCGTCGTCGTGGAGGCCACCTCGGGTCCGAGGGATGCGGTGAGCCGTTCGAGCTCCGCCGATCCGAACTCGTAGCACTCGGGACCGATGTGCGGTCCGATCAGCACCGTGCCGACGGTGGCGCCATGGGCCTGCAGCTGCTCGATCGTGGTGTCGAGAACCCCGGCCTCCAGGCCTCGCCAACCCACATGGGCAACTGCGACGGGCCCCGAATCGGTGACGAAGGCAACGGGAGCGCAGTCGGCGCCCTGCACGGCGATTGGCTGGTCGACTGCGTCGGTCATGAGCGCATCGGCTTCGGGGGCGTTGTGTGGCTCGGCATGCACGATGCGTCGACCGTGGACCTGCCGCACCACCGCCCACTCCCCCGACATCACCGCAGCGCGACGAGCCTCCACATCGAGCGCATCGATGTGGAAGTCACCGTCGGACTTTTCGGTCACGGCGATCTCAACGGTTGAACCGTCGGACCGCGGGAACGTGTGGAACTGGGCCACTTCCCTGCTCAGCGCAGGAAGGACGGGACGTCGAACTCGTCGTCGTCGGGATCGTCGTCGGTTTCGGGTTCGTCGTATTCGGCGAACACGTCGGCGATCTCCAGGTCCTCGGCCGCCTCTTCCGGCGTGCTTGGAGCGATGCTGAAGGTGTCGGCGGTGGTGACTGGTGGCGTCGTGGCGCCAGGGGTCCCCGGAGTGGCAGCGGCGGTGGTTGCGGCCGTCGTGCTGTCCCAGCGTTCGAACCCGGCGGCGATGACCGTGACCCGCACGTCGTCGCCCATCTCATCATCGATGACAGCACCGAAGATGATGTTGGCGTCGGGGTGGGCAACGCCGTGGATGACCTCGGCGGCCTCGTTGACCTCGAACAGGCCAAGGTCGGAGCCACCGGAGATGTTGAGGAGAATGCCGCGGGCACCTTCGATGGACGCCTCGAGCAGTGGAGAGCTGATGGCGGCGCGGGCCGCAGCGAGTGCACGCCCTTCGCCCGAGGCGTAGCCGATGCCCATGAGTGCGGAACCGGCGTCGGACATGATCATCTTCACGTCGGCGAAGTCGGTGTTGATCAGGCCGGGTGTGGTGATGAGATCGGTGATGCCCTGGACACCCTGCAGGAGGACCTCGTCGGCCATCTTGAAGGCGTTGAGGACCGAGGTGTTCTCGTTCGAGACGGTGAGGAGTCGATCGTTCGGGATGACGATCTGGGTGTCGACGTTCTCCTTGAGCCGCTGGATGCCCTGCTCGGCCTGCACGGCGCGGCGGCGTCCCTCGAACCCGAACGGGCGGGTCACGACACCAATGGTGAGCGCGCCGACTTCGCGGGCGATCTCGGCGATGACCGGAGCGGCGCCGGTTCCGGTGCCTCCGCCCTTGCCTGCGGTGATGAAGACCATGTCGGCACCGGTGAGCGCAGACTCGATCTCGCCGCGGTGATCCTCGGCGGCCTGTCGGCCGACCTCGGGGTCGCTGCCGGCACCGAGGCCTCGGGTCAGCTCCCGGCCAATGTCGAGCTTCACGTCGGCGTCGCTCATGAGCAGTGCCTGCGCATCGGTGTTCACCGCGATGAACTCGACACCTTTCAGTCCGGCATCGATCATGCGGTTGACAGCGTTGACGCCGCCTCCGCCTACTCCGACCACCTTGATAACAGCAAGGTAGTTCTGAGGTGTTCCGTTCATGGGGCTGGTTCCTCCGGTCCCGTTCATCACGTTCGACTTCTTAGCGTGGCGATCATTCACGCTTTCGACCACCCGTATCGCACATTGTCGCAGAGAAACCCTGTCTCGAAGGGGAAGGGGTACCTCAGCGGCTTGCAGGATACAGGTGGTCGAAGCGTTGATGCGTGCGCCTCGCAGCCCCTACTCGCTTTGCGTGGTGCTACTCACACCACACGTGAAGTAGGAAAGCGCACTTGGGCACTCGACGCAAAACGACAGGACAAAAGTTTTGCGGGCTTCTGCCGGTCAGCTGAGTGCCCGCGCTGCGTTCATGCAGACGGGGTCACGGTGCACCACCGGAGTGTCGGGAATCTGCAGATCGATCCGGGCGATACAGGCAAGCGTCGTGCCGCCGTCGAGGATCGATGCAAGCGAGACGAACTGCACCCGATGGTCGGGCTGACGCCCGAAGACCGCCGTTGCGGAACCGATCAATTCGGCCGAGACGATGCCTGTGGAATCGACGGTCCAGCTGTCGACCCAGGGCTGCAGCTGCGCCGGCAGGTTGGTCGACGTCGCCATGACCTGGTCGATGTTTGGCAGCACGGTGCCGATCCCGACGCTCGAGACAACCGCCAATGGAGCGACGATGAGCGGGACGTTGGTCGGTGGGGTGAGACGGCGTTCGAGCACGTGCCCGTCCCGGCTCACCACGATCCACTCGTTACCGGTCTGCGGAGCAAAGGCTGCAGCCGGTACCCGTTCGCGGATCTCCACACGAAGTGTCGACGGCCATCCGCGGTTCACCTCGACCTCCTCGACCCAGGGGAGCTCCGCCACGAGAGCGGCCCCTTCGTCGGTGTCGTAGGTCGCCAGCGCCTGGTCGGGAGCGATCGCGAGCGCGGAGCGAATGGCACCTTCGCTGGTGCGCGACTCCCCCGACACCTGAACGGTCGAGATGGCGAAGAATGGTGCTCGCAGAAGCGCGGCAACGGCCAACAACGCCACGATGACCGCCGCGATGAACCACCAGCGCCACGAGAGATTGATCGGCTCCCGCTCCGGCGGTCGCTCAGCCCTTCGCTGGACTCGTGCCGGAGCGGAACGTGGCCGAGGTTCGGGCTGGCGACGCCGTCCAGCGCCGCGGGGCTGCTTCGGTGACGGTCCTGGCTTGCGGGCCGGCCGCGGGCCGGGGCGCGGTCCTGGACGGGTTCTGGCTGTGGAGGTTGGTTGTCCCATGGTCACCCCTGTCCGCTCTGCACGTGAGCCACGGCCGAGTCGTCGAAGCCGATCAGCCGGGTCTCGGCATGCAGTGTGATGTCGTGTTCGTGATTCACCAGGTCAACGATCCGTGCCATCAGCGCCACGATGTCATCGGCCGATCCGCCGTCATCGGCCTGAATGAAGTTGGCGTGTTTGGTCGAGACCTCGGCGGATCCGACCCGAAGGCCCTTTCCACCAGCAGCGTCGATGAGGCGGCCTGCGGAGTCGCCTTCGGGGTTCGTGAACACCGAGCCGGCATTGGCGCCGCCGGGTTGGTGGGTGCGCCGCCAACCGACGATGTCCCGCAGTTGTTCTTCGCCTGCGGCGGTGTCGCCGGGTTGGAGCTGCAGGCTTGCCCGAAGCACGACCTCGGTGGACGCCACGGCCGACGTCCGGTACCCGAAGGCGAGCGTTTCTGGGAGCCGCTCCTGCCGGATGCCGGTGGCGAAGTCGACGACATCGGCCGACTGCACGGACGCCGCCATGTCTGAGCCATGGCCGCCGGCGTTCATGCGCACGGCACCGCCGACCGACCCGGGCACACCAACGGCCCATTCGAATCCGGTCAGACCTGCGGCCACGGTGGTGCGAGCGACTCGCGGCAGGAGCGCGGCGCCCCCGGCACACACCCGAGTCCCGTCGACGGCGACCGTCGCGAGATCGCCACCCAGGTGAATCGCCACACCGGCGAAGCCTCGATCGGACACCAGCAGGTTCGATCCGTTTCCAACGCACAGGACGGGAAGGGCCGCTCGTGCAACGACCGTTGCCACCTGTTCCGCGGCGTCGGCGGTTGCGACGTGAACGAGGACATCGAGCGGTCCGCCGACTCGGTACGTGCAGAAGCGCGCTGCGGGCACCTGACGTTCGATGCTCGTTCCGGGAACGGCGAAGACCTCAGCAGCGAGCGCGTCCAGTTCGGTCTGCGTCGCCATCATCGGTTCTCCAGCAGCGGCAGCAGCTCGTCGGGCAGGTTGACGAGATCGCCGGCACCCATGGTGAGGCAGAGGTCGCCGGGCTGCAGGAGGGCGGCGACATCGGTGGCGAGGGTCGAGCGGTCGGGAAGGTGCACGATCGGAGGCGGCGAAGCACCTGCGTTCGCTGCAGCCACGAGAAGATCCGAGGTGATGCCGTCGCGGGGCTTCTCCCCCGACGAGTAGATCCCCGTGATGACCAGAAGGTCGGCACCATCGAAGGCACCAGCGAAGTCCTGGTGGAGCGCTTCCATACGACTGTACCGGTGCGGCTGAAACACGCCGACCACGCGGGCTCGGCCCATGTCGCGGGCGGCGTCCAGCGCAGCGTGTACCTCGGTGGGCAGATGGGCGTAGTCGTCGATGAGCACGACGTCGTTGGCTTCCCCGCGGGGCTGGAACCGTCGACCGACGCCACGAAAGCCAGCGAGTCCGGCCTGGACCGCGGCGAATGGCACCCCCATGGCCAGCGCAGCCGTCGCAGCGGCGGCCGCGTTGCGGGCATTGTGCATGCCCGGCATCGGCACGCGCACCTCGCCCAGTTCGCCGTCGTTGGCGACAAGCGTGAAGGTGGATCCTTCGGCGGAACGACGCACGTCGACCATCCGGTGGTGTGCGGCGGGGTCCGTGCCGTAGGTGAGAACATTCGGCGCATCGGCCAGGACTGCGGCGCCGGCGTCGTCCAGGCAGATCACGGCGGTGTCGGCTGCAGCAACGAAGTCGACGAATGCCGATCGCAGCCCCGCTTCGCCTCCGTAGTGCTCCAGGTGATCGGGCTCCACGTTGGTCACGATGCCAATGGCATGACCAAGCTCCAGAAAGGTCCCATCGCTCTCGTCGGCTTCGACGATGAAATGGTCGCCGTCCGCCCACGCGGCACCGGTCGACAACTCGGTGACGTCGCCTCCGATGATGAACGAGGGCTCGACTCCGGCCTGTAGGGCAATGACGGCAAGCATCGACGTCGTTGTGGTCTTTCCGTGGGTTCCGGCGACGGCAACCGTCGATCGAAGCGCACAGATCGCCGAGAGAATCTCGGCACGACGAAGGACCGTGCCACCCGCTGCCTCGGTGGCCTGGACCTCGACATTGGTGTCGGGAATGGCGGTCGACCGCACAACCACGTCGGGCGCATCGAGGTTGGAGGCATCGTGCCCGAGCGCGGTGCGCGCACCCATGTCGGTCACGCGTTGAAAGGCTGCCGAGTCCGCCAGGTCGCTGCCGCTGACGTGGTGGCCCATGGCCAGAAGCACCTCGGCGATCGCGCCCATGCCTGCGCCACCGATGCCGATGATGTGCACGCGGCGCGGAGTTGAGAGATCGGGGGTCACGTCGTTGCCTTTGCGTTTGCTTCGACGAGGTCGGCCACTGCGGCAGCAGCGTCGGGCCGGGCGATGGAACGGGCCCGCTCACTCATGTCGGCCAAGGTGTCGGGATCGGCCAGCAGGCGGGTGATCGTGGATGCGAGCACGCCGCCATCGAATGCGGCGTCGGCGATGAGCTCTGCGCCACCCGCTCGCTCCAGCGCACGGGCGTTCTCGGTCTGATGGTCTCCTGGCGCTCCGGGCAGCGGGATCAGCACAGCGGGGGTGCCGGTCACGGCCAGCTCGGCGCAGCTGGTGGCGCCGGCACGGCAGACGACGAGATCGGCGGCGGTGAACACCGAGGCCATGTCGTCCTCGTACTCGATCGGGATGTACTCGAGGTCGTCGTGGGAGCGGTCTCCGGCGCGGGCGACGATGTCGGCGTGGTCACGGGTGCCGATGATGTGCCGGATGGAGAGGTCGTCGCGATCGGCAAGCTGGCCAAGAGCACCGAGAACGGCATTGTTGATCGTCCGGGCTCCCAGGGATCCGCCGAAGACCACGAGGAGGCAGCGATCGTCGGCCACACCGAGCGCAGCACGCGCCGCCATGCGTTCGTCCTCGCCGGCACCGGCAATCGCCAGCATCTCGGGACGAACCGGATTTCCTGTCCAGGTGGCTCGTGGCAGGTCGGTGCCGTCGTAGGAAACGGCGCTGGCCTTCGCGAACCTTCCGATGATGGAGTTGGCGAGTCCGGGCACGGCGTTCTGTTCGGCGACGACGATCGGGACACGCAGCAGCACGGCCCACAGCCCAGCGGGAACACTTGCGTAGCCGCCCAGGGCGACGACCACGTCGGGCTTGTGTGAGCGGAGCAGGGACCAACTGGAGGCAAACGCCTTGGCCAGTCCCACGATGGCTCCGACGTTCTGGGCCGTGATCTTGCGCTGGATTCCCCGACCGGGAAGCAGGGTCAGTCCGAAGCCGGCGTCGGGCACCAGTCGCCGCTCGACGCCCCGTTCGGATCCCACGAAATGCACGGTGTCGGGTTCGTGCCCGCGCTCCACCAGTTCACGGCCGATGGCGATCCCGGGGAGGACGTGTCCGGCGGTTCCACCACCGACGATGAGCGCGAAGGTGTCGTCGCTCACTTGATGGACCGGGCCACGTTGAGCATGACGCCGATTCCGGCCATGGTCGTCACGAGGGACGTACCACCGGCCGACATGAACGGCAGCGGCACGCCGGTGATGGGCATGACCCCGAGGACTGCGCCGATGTTGATGAAGGCCTGCACCAGAATCCACGTGCTGATTCCGACAACGAGCAGAGAACCGAAGCGGTCGGCGCGGCGTGCAACGACGAGCGCCGTGATGCCGAAGAACACGTAGCCGAGGATCACCACGACGGCACCCACGAGGCCGAACTCCTCAGCGGTCACGGCAAAGATGAAGTCGTTGTGCGCTTCGGGAAGGAACCCGTACTTGCCTCGGCTCGCGCCGATGCCAACGCCGGTGACTCCGCCGTTCGCCACGCTCACGAGCGACTGAATGGTCTGCCAACCCTGATTGAGCGGATCGGCCCACGGGTCAAGAAACGCCAGCAGTCGGGCACGCCGGTATTCGGCGAAGTACGCAAGCAGGGTCGCTCCGGTCACGCTGACGGAGCCGAGCAGGGCCAGAACCCACAGCCGGACGCCGCTGGCGAACAGGATCGACAGGCCGATCGAGAACATGATGATCGTGGTGCCCAGGTTCGGTTGCAGCAGGATGAGCCCGCCGAACAGGATCAACACCGTCACGATGGGCTTCACCGTGGCCTTCATGTCGATGGTCTTCGACTTGGCCAACACGTGGGACGCGTAGAGAACGAGCGCCAGCTTCGCCATTTCCGATGGCTGGAACTGGAGCGGGCCCAGGCGGATCCAGCGTTGTGCTCCGTTGACCGACACCCCAAGTCCGGGGATGAGGACACCAACGAGGAGCACGAGGCTGAGGAGCAGGCCTGGCAGGGTCAGACGACGGAGCAGGTTGTGGTCGATGAACATGCCGACGGTCATGACGACCGTGCCGATGACCAGCCACATCAGCTGCGAGGTGAACTCGCCCCACGGCGAGCCGGTTTCGGTGAGCGACGTCACCGACGAGGCCGACAGCACCATGGTCAGGCCGAGCAGGCTGAGGCAGACGACGATCGTCAGCAGGATGACGAATGGTACCGACGCAGCGCGCCGGGCTTCGGCGTTGGTCCGTGCGGTCGATTTCGTTGCCGTCGACCGCTGTCTGCGGACTCGATCTGCGGTGGCACGACCGCCCTTTGGCCCCTGCCGACCACGCGTGGACGCCGGCTGATGACGTCTGGTCGTGGAGCGCGCGGAAGCAGTTCGGGATTCACTCATCGCCTTGCTCCGATTCCGGTCGGGGTGCCAGTTCGTTGACCACCCGGATGAAGTCGTCACCGCGGGCGCCGTAGGACGTGTACTGATCGTAGGAGGCGCAGCCCGGCGAAAGGAGGACCACGTCACCGGGTTCGGCGAATGCACGGGCGGCACGAACGGCGGCGGTCATGTCGGACGCCGACACGATCGGCTTGTCGCCAGTGAACGCTTCGACGATCTCCGGGCCCGCTTCGCCCAGCGCCACCACCGCAGAGATGTGAGCGTCGGCTTCGCGGATCTCGGCCAGGTCCAGGCCCTTGTTGCGACCGCCGGCGATGAGCACGGCCGTGTCGAACGACCGGAGCGCGGTGACGACTGCGTGGGGAACGGTTGCCTTGGAGTCGTTGTAGTAGTCGGTTCCGTCGACGGTGGCCACGAACTGAATCCGGTGCGGAAGCTGTTCGTGCGTTCGGATCGCTGACAGCATCCCTTCCGGTGTCGCTCCGAGCTCGGTTGCGATCGCTGCAGCCGTGAGGGTGTTCGTGATGTCGTGGTCGAACCGGCGAGGGAGATCGGACAGTGTGGCGACCACCAGGCCGTCGACGACGAGATCGTCGCCGATCAGCGCAGCCGAACCGCCGTCGCCGACGGTGGTGACCCGATGTTCACCGGGCACATGTGCCATGACCACGGGGTCGGACAACGTGGCGACGGCAACACCGTCTTCGGGCAGCGCCGCCCAGATGGAGGCCTTCGCCCGTTCGTACGCCTCGAGGTCGACGTGTACGTCCAGGTGGTCGGGTCCCCAGTTGAGCCACGCGGCAACCTGTGGGCTGAAGCGCTCCGTGTGGGCGAGCCGGAAGCTGGAGGCTTCGACCACGAAGACGTCGGTGGACGGATCATCGATTGCCGTGATCAATGGTGTTTCCGTGTTGCCCACACCAACCGCGCAGATGCCCGACTTCTGCAGCATGGCGACCGTGAGCATCGTGACACTGGTCTTGCCATCGGTTCCGGTGATTGCAGCGATCGGCCGTTCGTCCCACCAGCGGGCCAGGTCGAACTCGGAGATGATCGGAGCCCCCAACTCTGCGGCGAGTCCGAAGGCGGCGTGTGTTTCGGGCACGCCGGGGCTGGGAAGGAACGCGGAGCACGATCGCAGCGCCCCGGAAAGGACGTCGGTCTCGGGTGACGCCAGGTACCCGGCTCCAAGACCCATGGCGAACGACGCCGTCTCATCGGTCGGTCGGTCTTCGACGACCGTGACCATGATGCCGCGATCCACCAGTGCGCTGGCGACGGCCCGGCCGTACAGGCCCAGTCCCAGAACAACAGCGGTGTCCCCCGCCTGGAGCGGTTCGATCATACGCCGATGCCCTGGTTGATGGAGTCCCAGTAGAAGAGGCCGACTCCGGCGCCAGTGGTCAGCCCGGACAGGAGCCAGAAGCGGATGATGACGCGCGTCTCAGGCCATCCGGCCAGCTCGAAGTGGTGGTGAATGGGCGCCATGCGGAACAGTCGCCTGCCGTTCTGGGTGCGGAAGACGAAGACCTGCAGGATCACCGAAACCGTCTCGGCGACGAACAACATGCCCATGATTGGCAGGAGGAGCTGCGTGTTGGTGGTCAGTGCGAGCGCGGCGAGAGCGGCCCCGATCGCGAGGGAGCCGGTGTCCCCCATGAAGATCTGCGCCGGCGCAGCGTTCCACCAGAGGAACCCGACACACCCCCCGAGCATCGACACGGAGATCACTGCGAGGTCCAGCGCGTGCGCCACGTCGTATTCGGCAGAGTGACGGAATGCCCAGAACGCAATGAACGTGTAGCCGGCGAAGTTCAGGATCGCTGCGCCCGAGGCGAGGCCGTCGAGACCATCGGTGAGGTTCACGGCATTCGCTGTCGCAAGAAGCAGGAAAATCGCCCACAGACTCCAGCCCACGCGACCAAGGTCCAGGCCAATGGAGTCCCAGCGGGTGAACGAGAGCTCGGTATGGGTGGTGGTGAGCGTCATCGTGGCAACGGCGAAGGACACGGCAACCGTGAGCAGCCCGGCGATCTTCGCCCGTTTGTTCAGCCCCAGGCTCCGCTCACGGGAGATCTTGATCCAGTCATCGAGGAAGCCAACGAGTCCGGTTCCCAGGATCGTGCCCATGACGATCAGCCCCGTGCGGGTGAACACCGCGGTCGGGCCGACACCGAACAGATTGGTGATGTCGGCACCGATGTAGCCAACAAAGGCACCGGCGAGGATGGCGATGCCTCCCATCGTGGGCGTTCCCGCCTTGACGGCGTGGCCTTCAGGGCCGTCTTCGCGAATCGGCTGGCCGACCCGGTTCCGGGTGAGGAAATCGATGAGCAGGCGGGTTCCGAACAGAGACACCGAAACCGAGAGTGCCGCAGCGACGAGCAAACGAATCATGCCTGAGCCTCCGGGCTCGTGTGGCCAAGCAATTGCAGGGCCTCGCGTGCGACCTTGCGGTCGTCGAAGTCATGGCGGGTGGTGCCGATGATCTGGTAGTCCTCGTGCCCTTTGCCGGCGATGACCACGATGTCCTGCGGTTGCGCTGCAGCGACGGCAGCGTGGATGGCAGCCCGTCGGTCGGGTTCCCGCACGACGTTTTGGTGATCGATTCCGTTGAGCACGTCGTTGATGATGGCGTCAGGATCTTCGGTTCGTGGATTGTCCGAGGTGACGTACAACACATCGGCTGCACAGCCGGCTGCACCCATCAGCGGCCGTTTGCCCGGATCGCGGTCGCCGGCAGCGCCGAAGACCAGGATGACCTGCCCGGTTGCGACCTCGCTGGCGGCGGCCACCGCAGCCTCAATGCTCGCTGGTGTGTGGGAGTAGTCGACCACCACCCCAAAGTCCTGTCCGGCATCGATCCACTCGAATCGTCCGGGTACCTGCGGCGCAGATTGCAGTCCGGCCACGATCTCGTCGGTCCCGAGTCCGAGAATGAGCGCAGCCTCTGCCACGAGCGCGGCGTTCGAAACGTTGAACCGGCCACCCAGCGGCAAGGTCACCACGTGGTCCCGCCAGTGGAACGTCGAGGAACCCGGCGTGACTTCGGTGATGGTGATCGCCGACGTATCGACCTCGATCGTGGGGCAGGCACTGATTGCTGACATACGAGCGCCCTCGGGCGTCGAAACGTCGATGACGGCACGTTCCACGAGCGGCTCGGAGAAGAGTCTGGCCTTGGCGTTGAAATAGGAATCCATGTCGACGTGGTAGTCAAGGTGATCCTGCGTCAAATTGGTGAAAAGGCCGACGGCGAACCTCGTGCCGTCCACGCGGCGCTGATCCAGAGCATGCGACGACACCTCGGCGGCAACCATGTCGACCCGCTGGTCCGCGAGACGGCGGAGCTCGGCTTGGAACGCCGGTGCCGCTGCGGTCGTCAGCGTTCCGGTCAGCGTGCCAAGCGACGCGGTGGAACGACCGGCGTGATCCAGCACGTGGGCCAGCAGGGTGACGATCGTGGTCTTGCCGTTCGTGCCGGTCACGGCGGCCACAGCCAGATCGTGGCTCGGATGGCCGTTGAACGCGGCTGCGGCAGCTGCGGTCGCCCGACGAGAATCATCGACGACGAGGGTCGGTACCGCAGTGGTCCGCTGCTCTTCCGCGATGACCGCCACCGCTCCGGCCTCGACTGCGCCGGCGATGTGGTCATGCCCGTCGCTCACCGCACCGCGGACAGCGCAAAAGACCGCACCGTCAGCAACGGTTCGGGAGTCCTCGCTGATCGCGGAGACGATCGGGTTGGCCTCGGGGCGCGCCACATCGAACCCGTTCGCCAGCAGGTCCTGGTGGAGTTCGTGAAGCGTGAGCGTCCGGGTCAACCTGCGTTCTCCTCACGGATGGACGCCGCCGGCGGAATGCGGAGGTGCTGGAGGGCGAAGTTCGAAATCTCACCGAACAGCGGTGCAGCAAGGCGCCCACCCGAGGACTCCTCGGCCGGATCCTCGATCACCACGATGATGGACAGCTCAGGAGCCGATGCCGGAAGGAAGCCGGCGAAGCTCGTCAGCAGATGAACATCGCCGTTCTCGTCTTCGTATCCCCCACCGGGCTGGGCGATTCGGGCGGTTCCCGTCTTTCCCGCAATCTCGTAGCCGGGGACCGATGCCAGCTGGCCGGTTCCATCGGAGACCACACCGGCAAGCAGGGTCGTCATGGTGTCGGCGGTTTGTTCCGACACCACCCGACGGTCTTCCCGGGGGCTGAGAATCTGCAGATCGCCATCGGCACCAACGAGGCCCGAGACCAGGTGCGGCTCCACGAGCAACCCATCGTTTGCGTACACGTTGTAGGCACGAAGCATCTGCAGCGGGGTCGCCGCGTAGCCATACCCGATCGCTGCACTGCTCAACGCAACGCCCGACCACTCGTCGGCCGGATGCAGGATGCCTTCGGTCTCACCCGGCAGACCAAGGCCGGTCGACGAGCCGATGCCGAACGACTGCAGGTAGTGGTGCATCTTGTCGGTGCCGAGGCGCTCGGACAGCAGCGCCGTACCGACGTTGGAGGAGTTTTCGAGAATCTGTGCGACCGTCATCATCTCGGTCTGGTGACGAACCGAATCAGTGAACACCCGGTCGTACACCTCGAGCTGGTCGGCCACCTCGACCTGGGTGTCGAGGGTGGCGAGGCCCTCCTCGAGCAGCGCACCGATTGCCAGCGGCTTGCTGATGGATCCGGGTTCGATGAAGCTCGTGACCGCCCGGTTGTCGCCGGTGGCAGACACGCTGACGACACCGTCGTCGCCCCGGACCACCGTCGCCATCGCAAGGATCTCGCCGGTCGCTGGCCGAGACATCACGACGGTTCCCGATGCTGCACCGGAGCGCGCCACATGGTCGATCAGCAGGCTCTCGACTTCGAACTGAATGGTCCGGTCGAGCGTGAGGATGAGCGACGTGCCCTTCGTGGGTGTCACCAGTTCGTAGCGACCGTTCGGAATGGTCAACGCCTGCCCGGCACCGCTGACGAGACCGCGTTCCACAACGACTCGGCCGGCTTCGCCCGTGAGCACCTCGTCGTATTGGAACTCGAGGCCGGACACGCCAACGCCGTCGACGTCGGTGCGTCCGAGAATGGCCTGGGCGACATCACTACCGGACGGTGTGAGCCGTGCCTGCTCCGCGATCGTGTAGATCCCATTGAGTTCGAGATCGAGGATGGCCTGGGTCGTCTCGTCATCGAGCTGCCGGGCCATCCAGGCGAACTTTGCCGTCTCGTTCGACAAGCGGCGGGTCAGAAGTTCGACATCGCCAGCAGCGTCCTCGCCCGCAGCGGCCACGATCGCTGCAGCTGCGGCGGCCGGGTCGGTGATGAGCCGCGGGTCGGCCCAGATGCTCTGGCGGGGGCTCGAAACCACGAGCTCCACATTGTTGCGATCGACGATCGACCCACGTTCGGCAGCCAGCGGGGCCGAGCGGATCCGCTGGTTCTCGCCGTGCTCCACGTATCGCTCGGGATGCAGAACCTGCAACGACACCAGCCGCCAGATCATGATGCCACCGAGCGCACCGATCATCAGTGCGAGCGCGGCGAAACGCCACCCGGAATAGCCGTTCCGCGGTGGCGATCTCACCAGGTGAACAAGTCCGGAGATGGCGGTCATCCGTCGCCTCCCTCGTCGGTCTCGGAATCGGGAGGATCCGTGGACTCCGACGTCTCTGTCGCATCGTCCGCTGCGGGTTCGGGTTCAGCGACAGGTTCGGGCTCTGGCTCGGGCTCTGGTTCCAGTAGCCATTCGGGGAGCGGCGCCGCCGCGAACGGGTCGGCCGACGCGGGAAGCCGGACCTCGGCAACCTCGGGATCGATTCCCGGCAGGTACCGGCGTTCATCGGGACGGATCATGCCGATCCGTTCCACCGCCGAGTCCAGGATTCGGTCGGGTGCCTCGAGCTCGATCACTTCGAGCCGAAGGCGCTGGTTCTCCTCCTGGGCTTCGGCGAGCTCGCGGTTCACAACGTCGAGCTGCACGCGGTTCTGCACGATGAAGGTCTGGAGTACGACGATGCCGAGCAGGGATCCGAACACCACGATGAGCGCGACCGCAGCAAACGAGAGCTCTCCCGAACGAAGCCGCTCGATGCGTTCCCGCGCTGCGGGCACCACGGAACGCAGCCGGGACAGGTCGATCCGTCGAGTTGGTGTGGACGCCATCAGTTCGCGTCCTTGCGAATGATTGCTCGAAGGCGGGCGCTCTTCGCTCGCGGATTGCGGGCGAGCTCTTCTTCCCCCGGTGTTCGGGCGCCACGGAAGTACCACGCATGGTCGGTGACGATCGGGAGGCCGGCTGGCGCGTCGCCATCGATCGCGTGCCGCATCCGATCCTTGATGATGCGATCTTCGCCGCTGTGATACGTGAGGACGAGACCGATCCCGCCGGGCGCAAGCATGTCGATCAGCGAGTCGATGGACGACCCAAGGATCGACAACTCGGCGTTCACCTCGATCCGGATGGCCTGGAACGACCGCTTTGCCGGGTGCCCGGGGTTGCGCCGGGCCGCAGCGGGGACACCCTCCGCGATGACCGTGGCGAGCTCACCAGTGGTGGCGATTGGACGAGCAGCCTCGATCGCCCGGGCGATGCGCACCGCATGGCGTTCATCCCCGTACGAACGCAAAACGTCGACCACCTCGTTGAACGGGTAGTCGTTGACGACATCGGCGGCGGTCAGTGTTCCGCTTCGGTCCATGCGCATGTCGAGCGGCCCATCATTGCGGTAGCTGAAGCCGCGGTCCGATCGGTCCAGTTGTGGCGACGACACGCCGAGATCCATGAGGAAGCCAGCGAGTTCGTCCACCCCGGCCTCGGTCACGGCCCGTGCCGCCCGGTCGAAACGGACGCCATGTACGTGCGCACGCTCGCCGAAGGGTTCGAGCCGCTCGCGGGCGACCTCGAGGGCCATGTCGTCCTGATCAATGCCGTGCACAACGGCGTCGGGGAACCGTTCAAGGACCGCTCTCGCATGCCCGGCGCCGCCGAGTGTTGCGTCCACGATCACACCAGGGGGCGCATCGTCGAACGCGGCGAGCACCTCGTCGAGCATGACGGGCACATGGGAAAAGTCAGCCTGGGATTCAACCATCGACAGCACCATTCAGGGCGGGCAGGCGATTCACGACAACCGAGCGCTGGAAGTCATTCGATCGGCTCGGTCATTGACAGTCTCTCGGCCGGCGGGCGCACGTCGGGATTTCTCCCCCGATCGAGCTGATGGCAAGCGGGCGGAGTAGGGGCCTTCCATCTGCCAACCGAGAGACTGTCAATGAACGAGACGAAGCTCGTGAGTGTCGTGGTTCAGCCGGCCCTCCGCATGGTTGCGTTCGTGCCGGTCTGATCTAGTTGATCTTCCCTCCGGCTCGGAACTGTTCCTGAACCACTGCTGTGAGTTCGGCTTCCATCGCCTCGAAGGCGGGCCGACTCCAGATCTCGATGTAGGTCAGCGCACCGTTGATGACGACGTCGTTCTCCAACTGGGCGAACTCGCGGAGCCGAGCGGGAATCGTGATTCGGCCAGCGGTATCCAGTTCCACTTCCACCGTGTTGGCTGCGAAGCCGCGCCGGGTCATCGGATCGAGTTCCCCCGAGTGCACCAGGGCGAGCAACCGCTCGGTGACCTTCTGGAATTCCGCTTCGGAGTACACGGCCAGGGAACTGTCCTGCGGGGCGAGGTACACCCGATCGCCGAGCGAGTTCCGGAACTTCGCCGGCAGCACCACGCGGTTCTTCGAATCGAGCGAGTGCTCGTAGTGGTTGACGAACACTGCTCTCCTCTCCGGGCTCGGGGTGTGCGACGTACTCCATGACGTGACACATTATGACACTTCGCCACACTTGACAAGCATTTCATCCCACATTACCCCAAAAATCCCCGCTTTCCCCCGTCCGGTGGGGCATGGGCTCTCAAAACTCGAACATTCGTTCCCACTCGGACGCCGATCTCCTGGCCCACGATCTGCGGAAAATCATTGATTCCTCAACGTTTCAACGCCGGAATGTGTGCGCGGTGGGGCACGGTGGCAGCAAAGGTGGGGCACGGTGGGAGACAGGGTGGGAGACAGGGGTGGGAGACACGGTGGGGCGCAGTGTCACAGCCACCCAAGTTCCGGAATCTGTGGACCCTGGTGGCCGCATAGCGGCCACCGCTGACCACAGATTCCGCCGCGGTGATGTGGTCGCTAGCCTTGGAGGGTGGACTTCGCCCGACGCACCCTGCATGAAGGGGTGGAGCAGTTCCACCACCGGCCAATCGATTCAACCGGTCGGGAACTGTGGGTTCCCGTGCTCACCGAAACCCCCACGCTGGTGCTCGGTAGCTCCCAGAAGAACAGTTCGATCGATCTCGGTCGATGCGAGCGCGCAGGAATTGCCGTCGTTCGGCGCCGAACCGGCGGCGGGGCGGTCCTGGTGTCCGCCGATGATCTGATCTGGTTCGACCTCGTGATCGATCGAGACGACCCGCTATGGATCAACGATGTGGGCCGAGCGTTCGAATGGGTTGGCGACGCATGCACCCGTGCACTTGCCACCCTCGGCGTCGACACCACGATGCACACCGGCGCCCTGCACACAACCACCCACTCCCCCGCCGTGTGCTTCGCCGGACTCGGCTCGGGCGAGCTCACGCTCGACGGCCGCAAACTCGTCGGTGTCTCCCAACGGCGGACCCGCACACACGCTCGGTTCCAGGTGGCCGTCCTTCGACGCTGGGATGGGGCCGCACACGCCGACCTCCTCGCGTTACCAGACGCGGAACGCATCCACATCGGCACCGAACTCGATGCGCTCGCCACGGGCATCGACATCGAACCCGGCACCATGATCGATGCACTCCACGAGGCGCTGCCCGACTGAATCTGTGGCGGCATCCCTCTCGCTGCACGAGGGGGATGCCGTTTCGGTCACGAGCGCCGAAGTTCGGCCAGTACGACATCGAGGTGCCGCTGCTCCGGTCCGCTCGCCGGAAACTCCGCAGCCCGCTCCAGTGCAGCGAGCGCCAATTCGGGAGCCGTGTCTGCAAGCAGCTTGCCCCGAGCGACGTGATACGGCCGATAGTCGTCCAGTGCCTGTGCAAGAAGTGGATCGTCCAGCATCTCGAGCGCACCAGAGACGTGGCCCGCTTCGTGCACGGCAACCGCATGGTTCAACCGCACAACCGGACTCGGGTTCAGCTGGAACAGCTGCCGGTACAACAACTCGATCTGTTCCCAATCGGTTTCGGCAGCGGTCGGCGCTGCAGCGTGGAGCGCGCTGATGGCGGCCTGGATCTGCAGCGGACCCGGCCGGCCAAGCCGAAGCGCCTGATCGAGCACCTCGGTTCCGCGAAGAATCTTGCCTTCGTCCCACAGGGCCCGGTCCTGATCGGACAGCAACACGAGCTCCCCATCCGAGTCGAGCCTGGCAGCACGTCGAGCATCGGTGAGCACCAGGTGTGCCCACAGGCCCAACGATTCCGGATCGTCGGGGGTGAGCTCCACAAGCAGGGCTGCGAGGCGGATCGCTTCGGCGCACAGATCGGTGCGGATGAGCTCGTCCCCTTCCGCCGACAGGTGGCCCTCGGTGAAGATCAGGTACACGACCGTTCGCACGATTTCGGTTCGAGCGAGCAACTCCGCATCGGGCGGTATCCGAAACGGAATGGCCGCCGCGGCGATCTTCTTCTTCGCCCGCACCAGCCGCTGAGCCATCGTGGATTCGCTGACCACGAACCCTGCCGCGATCTCCCGCGTCGTAAGTCCGCCGACGCTTCGTAGCGTGAGCGCCATCTGTGCCTCGGGCGTCAACGCCGGGTGGCAGCAGGCGAAGATCAAGCGGAGTTGGTCGTCTCGGAGCATCGTGGCATCAAGGTCGAGATCGTCGAGGTCGCTGGATCCGAGCCGCTCGTCGAGCCGCGCCGCGAGCTCCGTCTTCTCACGGCCCCGACTGGCCCGACGCAACCGATCGATGGCCCGCCGCCGCGCCACGGTGGTCAACCAGGCTCCCGGGTTGTCGGGAACGCCCGCAGTTCGCCACGCCCGCAGCGCTTGTTCAACCGCATCCTGAGCGGCGTCCTCGGCTTCGGCCAGATCGCCGAAGTCCCGCGCCAGGGTGGCCACCACGCGTGGCCACTCCCGACGGATGATCGTGCCGAAGCCCTCGATGGGCGATTCAGTCAAAGTTCATGACGGGGCGCACCTCGATGGTGCCCGTGTGCGCATGAGGAATCTGGATGGCCATGGAGATTGCTTCGTCCAGGTCATCGGCCTCGACGATGTAGAACCCGCCGAGCTGTTCCTTCGTCTCGGCGAATGGGCCATCGGTGGCCACGGTCTCGCCGTCGCGGACCCGAACCGAGGTCGCTGTCGCCACCGACTGCAACGCCTCACCCGCCGCGATCTTCTCACCGTTCTTCTCGCCAAAGGCGAAATAGCCGGCCATCATCGGCGCAAACGCCTCGGTGCTGGGGTCAGGGTTGGCGACAGTGTCCTGCTCGTCGCTGTAGATCAGGCATGCGTACTTCATGGAAAGGCTCCCTCGGGTTGTGGCCCACACGACGTGGACACCGACATGTCGAACGGGGCAGGCCGTTCTCGACAGTGTTGCAGGAACTTCTTGTCGGTTTCTCCAAACGTCACCCGTCAGACAGCATTCGGCATCATCACCGGGTCCGGACATACCGGGGGGCTAGCGTTTGCAGGCGGAGCGCGACCACGTCGCCAGCCGCAAGCACCCTCGGACCGGGAGTCCTCATGCAACGAAACACACTTCTCGCCCTCGGCGCCGTCGGCCTCGTCATCCTGGCCGTTCTCGCGTTCGGAGTCTTCGGCATTCAAAGCGCCTTCATCGACGACGAAGTCAGTGAGGCCAACCCCTTCGAAACAACCGGCGCGTCCGGCATCGCCTCCGATGACATGCCGCAGGAACAGGCCGACGAAATGAACGAGTTCATGGAAGACAACGAGATTCCGGCCGAGGTCGAGGCTGTCGAAGAGATGCCCGACATCCCCGAGATCACCACGATCTCCACTGGCCAGTTCATCGACCGCATCCATGTTGGCACCGGCACAGCCAACGTCATCACCGACGGAACCCAACGATTCCTCCGCTTCGAGGATGATTTCGCCATCGACAACGGCCCGGATCTGAACGTCTACCTGGTCCGAGGCGTGGACGCCGACGGCGACGCCGGTCAGTTCGACGACGACTTCATCGACCTCGGAGACCTCACCGGCAACATCGGCGCCCAGAACTACGAACTCGACCCGAGCATCGACCTGGACGAATACGACACCGTCGTGATCTGGTGTGTTCGCTTCGGTGTGGCGTTCAACGCCGCTGACCTGGTGTAGTTGTCCCTTCGGGAACCGTCAGGCGGTGCGGAGGCGCCAGGTGAATTCGTGGACGCCGCCTCGGACGATGTGTTCGTCGGTGGTGTCTGGGCCGCATGCCGCCGTGCCCAAGCCCCGCATTGCGGTGTCGAGGTGAATCTCGATGTGGTCGGCACGAGCGAGTTCAGACAGCACCGTGGCACTCGTGAGATCGTCGGCGGTGTGATCGAGCGCCGAGAACCCGAAGGGCTCATCGGACTCGAAGCGCAATGTCCGGCCGGCGGCGTCGGCGAGTTCGAACCACCGACACGCGAGGTGATGGCCGTGCTCCTGGGGCACGACGAAGTCGTGGTACTGATCGGCAACTGCGCTGTCCCAGACGCCGTGGCGTTGTGACGACAACCGATCGGGATAGCTCTCGTCAGGGCCCAGCCCCGACCAGCGAAGCGCATCGAACGCCGAGTCGACCTGCATCCGTACGCCGACCCGCGGCAGGTCGTTCCACGCGTCGGGAATCTCGAGGTGCTCGCGCACCTGCACGCCGTCGATGAGCGGTGCGATCGTGGTGGTCTGTGTTGCCGTGAGACCTTCGCTGCCCTCGAACACTCGGCGCCTCTGGACAGCGCCATCGAGCGAAGTGGTTTCGTCGGTGACCAAACGCAACTGGTCCAGCCCCCAAGCCAGCCAGAGCCGCCCGACGCCCTTCCCCTTGCGGCCGCCTTCGGCGTAGCGGTCGTTGTCGGTGGGTGGCCGCCACAAACACAGCCCGGACGAATCCAACACCTCCTGCACCAGATCAGGGACCACGTCGGCGGGAGTTGTTGCGGCGGGTTCGGGTGTGGATACAACGAGCTGGTCGTGCGCAACCCGGTGTCCGGCCGAAGCCCATGCGTGGTCGATACGCAGTGCGGTGAAGATCGTGATCGTGTGGAGCCCCGCGGTGGACGTATCGGTCTTGTCCACATGCACGACGGCATGGTCACCGGCGGTCACCGCTCCGGGTTCGATGGTGCCACTGCCAGCAATGGTGCCGTCGAGTTCATGGACCCACGTGAGCGAGAAGGCCGACAGGTCGGCGTGATCCTGACGGTTGTGAATCGTGCATTCCCAGGCGTCGCCGCCGTCGCTGATCTCGACCGCGACGGGGCGTGCCAGCCAGGCCAATTCAGTCAGGGCCGGATGTGGGTCCCCGTCGGGGCCGACAAGTCCGTTGATGCAGAAGTTGGAGTCGTTCGGGGTGTCGCCGTAGTGCCCGCCGTAGGCCCACCACTGGACCCCATTGTCCGCTGTTTCGCTGAGCCCCTGATCGCGCCAGTCCCAGACGAACCCGCCGGAAAGGGCCCGATGGGCCCGGAAGGCCGCCCAGTAGTCGACGAGTCCGCCGTTGGAGTTGCCCATGGCGTGGCTGTACTCGCACAGAATGAGCGGTCGGTCGTCGGCATCGTTCGTCTCGGCCCACTCGGCCCAGGACACGATGTCGGCTACGGGCGGGTACATGGGGCACACCACGTCGGAGACCAGACGGTCGGAGAAGCTCGGGGTCTGCTCTCGGGCAGCCGTACTGCCCCGGGGGCCGAAGGTTGGGTTGAAGCCACCCTCGTACTGCACGAATCGGGTTGGGTCGTTGTGCCGAATCCAGGCTGCCGCCGCGTCGTGGATGGCGCCGTGTCCGGACTCGTTGCCGAGCGACCATCCAATGACGCACGGGTGCGAGCGGTCCCGCAGGACCATGCGTCGGATGCGCTCCATGACCGCAGCGTCGAACATGCCACTGGCCAGGAGTGCGTCGTGTTGTGCATGCGATTCGACGTTTGCTTCGTCGACCACGTACAGACCGAGCTCGTCGCACAGGTCCAGAACCATGGGGTCGTTCGGGTAGTGCGACGTTCGGACGGCGTTGATGTTGTGGCGCTTCATCGTGACGAGTTCGTCCCGAAGCTCCTGGCGGGTCAGCGTCTTGCCGGTATCGGGGTGATGGTCGTGGCGGTTGACGCCGTTGATCATGATGGGACGGCCGTTGATCAGAAGCTGCCGGTTGGCGATCTCCACGCGCCGGAATCCAACGCTGGTCGACACCGATTGCAGGATGGTGTCGGCGTTCTGGAGCGAAATGGCGATTGGGTGCAGGTTGGGTGTCTCGGCAGTCCAGGGGGCGACGGCTCCCACGGGCACGGAGAACGATACGAACCGCCCCGGGTAGCCGTAGGCGACCTCGGGCACGTCGTCGGTCGGAAGCGGATCGCGTGCCACCGCGGCTTCGTGAGTTGCACCGTCGGGGGTGGTCAGGACAACCGTGTACCCGTCCTCGATGTCGATCGAGGAACCCAACGAGACGCTGACGGTCAACGTGCACTCGCCGGTGGCAGGGTCGAGATCGCCGTTGGCCGCCACGTCGGCGATGTGCACCACGGGCGTACCGGTCAGCTCGACCGAGCGGTGGATGCCGCCGTGGAACCAGTGGTCCTGGTCTTCGATCCAGGTGGCATCGGCCCAGCGGGGTACGAGAACTGCAAGCAGGTTGTCACCGTCGATGAGGAATGGCGTGAGGTCGAACGACGACTCGATCCGGGAGTCTTTGCCGAGACCGACGAATTGTCCGTTGCACCACACCATGGCGAGGGCCTCGGCGGCGCCGATCGTGAGCACACAGCGCTCGGCGTCGGCGGTCCAGGCGAAGGTGGTCCGATACAACCCGGTGGGGTTGTGGTCGGGAACACCTGGGGCATGGTCGGGCCAGGGCATCTGCACGTTGGTGTAGTGCGGCAGATCGTCGGAGCGTTGCCGTGTCCAGACGCCGGGTACCGGCATGGAGCCGAAGCCGTCGGGCGTGTCGGTCGACGACTCCCAGCCGGCCGGGCCGGCATCGGGGCTGTCGACGAGGAGAAAGTCCCAGGTGCCGTCGAGCGGCTGACGAACCTCGGCGCTGGAGCGAACGTGCGGGTTGGCGATCGGGAGCCGATTCAGCTCGACGAGACCGGGGTGGAACAACGAGACGGGATCGGGTTGCATGTCAGACCTTCTGGAGTGGCGGCGGAGCGTGGATGTGGAGCGCGAGTGCACTTTCGGTATCGAGCAACGGAATCTGGAAGCCGGCGCTCATGAGGGTCGCACCCGACGCGGTGAGTCCCGTGGCCAACCACTCGACCTGAGCGACGGCCGGGTGGTAGTCGAGCGGTCCGGCGATCTCGATCGGGCGAACGGTGTAGATCCGGTCGGGGTCCAAAGCGACCAGGCGAACCCGGGCGGGGATGGAGCCGTCGGGCAGGTCGAGTTGGGCGTACGACAGGATGGCCTCGGACGCATCGTCGTCGACGACCATGTGGGCCACGGCCGACGATTCGGCGACGTCGAGGCGATGCACGACACCGCTGTGAAGCAGCTGACGGTGCGCCTTGTGAGCGCTGATGACGGCAGCCAGGATGTCTCGTTCCTCGGCCGTGGTGTCGAGCAGATTCCATTCGATCCCGAGATGACCAAAGAACGCCGTCGTGGCCCGGAACTGCAGCGAGTGTCGCCGACCCGAGGTGTGTGAGCGGGGCGGCCCGATGTGGGCTCCCATGACCTCGGGCGGGAAGAGCATGGAGAAGCCGCGCTGGATCTGCTGACGCTCGAGGGCATCGTTGCTGTCGCTCGTCCAGATGCGTTCGGTCCGCTTCAGGATCTCAAAATCGGCCCGGCCACCCCCGCTGGCACAGCTCTCGATCTCGACCCCGGGGTGACGCTGGCGGAGTTCGTCGATGAGCCGGTAGACGCCAAGCATGTGGCGGTGCATGCCAGCCCGGTCGCCATCGCTGGCGTGCACGAGGTCGCGGTTCATGTCCCACTTGACGTAGCTCACGTCGTGGTTGGCCAGCAGGGCGTCGAGCTTGTCCAACAGGTACTCGACGACGTCGTCGCGCCCAAGGTTCAGCACGAGCTGCTGGCGACCCAGGACCGGCTCGTAGCCGTTGGCGGCGAGCACCCAGTCGGGATGGTTCCGAAAGAGCTCCGAATCGGGGTTGACCATCTCGGGTTCGACCCAGATGCCGAACTCCATTCCGAGGCCGGTGATGTGGGAGATCAGTGGATTCAGCCCGTTGGGCCAGACGTGGTCGTCCACCCACCAGTCCCCCAACCCGGCGTTGTCGCTGCGCCGACCATGGAACCAGCCATCGTCGAGCACGAACCGCTCGACGCCAATTTCGCTGGCCCGGTCGGCGAGCTGCTTCAGGGTGTCGAGGTCGTGGTTGAAGTAGACGGCTTCCCAGGTGTTCAGGAGCACCGGCCGCGGCCGATCGACCGTGGGTGTGACCGGCTGGGCGCGCACCGAGGCGTGCAGCGCTTGGGAGATCGGGTTCAGACCGTGACCGGAAGAGGCGACTTCGAGCCATGGCGTTACGTAGCTCTCGTCCTGCTGAAGCACGATGTCGCCAGAGGCAAGCAGCTCGCCCATCTGGACCACACGGCGACCGTCGGTGACTCGTTCGGCCGACACGATGGCGTTGCCACTCCAGCCAAGAACGAAGCCCATGACGTCGCCCGACGACTCGGAAAAACCACGCTCGCCCACCCAAAGAGCGGGCACTCGGTCGTGCGACGTCCGCCCACGACGATTGTCGAAGGACACGGCGCCTTCGGGCCACGCCATTCGTCGTGTCTGGAACTCGTGGGACCATCGACCGGTGAGATGCTGCAGTTCGGCGGCGTGCTCAGGTGTCTGCACGGCCATGGTCAGCTCGCCGAGTCGGTACTCGCTTGCAGCGGTGTTGGTGAGCCGCAGCCGGACGCGAACCGACGATGGCTGTAACGCGACCTCGGTCGTGATCGTGAGCCCGGCGTGGGGATCGGACGCAACGATCGTGGCGTTGTCGCCTTCGGTGGTCATCGTGAGCGGGGAGAACCGAGGCGCCCATGCGCTGCCGTCGGGCCGGTGCCCAACCAGACCGGGCCGGCCCTGCCAACCCGAGCCTTGTTCTGGACACAACGTGACCGGCGCGTCGGCGGCAATGGAGTTGTTCCCTCGCGGGCGGGCCAGGAGCGAGTCCAGAACGCCGGGGTCGTCACCGATCGGCGCGCCAAAATGGCGCACCACGGGAACCCCGTGTCGCAGATCCAGAATCAGTTGCCGACCACCGCAGGCCGCCACCAGGTGGCCACCGTCATGCGTGAACGTCACGCCGATTGGTCCTCCAGGCGAAGACCACTTGTGGAGTCGAAGAAGTGCAGTTTGGAAGCGTCGAAGCGGATCGTCCGGGTCTCGCCTGCGTCGGCTGTGCTCGACGGAGCGAAGCGGCCAACGAAGTCGATCTCGGGCGAGAGTCCTTCGGCCGCCATCTCTTCAAGATCGGGATCCTCGATCATGAGGCGTGCCTCGCCGACATCGAAGTGGCAGATCACCTCGGAACCCAACGCTTCTCGCAGCGTCACCCGAATCTCGACGCCACCGTCGGCGCCGGCCACATGGTCGTCGTGGAGATCGTCGGGGCGGATTCCGACGGTCAGCTTCTCACCGGAACGAGACGCCAGGTGGTTGGCCTGGGCCACGTCGGCGGGAACCCGCACCTGCTGGGTGCCCAGGGTGATGGTGCCGCCGTCGGCATCGGCCGTGTACGTGCCTTCCCACAGGTTCATGGCCGGTGAGCCGATGAATCCGGCGACGAAGACGTTGGCCGGGCGGGTGTAGAGCACCTCGGGAGGCGCCACCTGCTGCAGCTTGCCGCGGTTGAGCACGACCACCCGATCGCCCATGGTCATTGCCTCGACCTGATCGTGGGTGACATAGACCGTGGTGACCTTCAGGTCGCCCTGGATGCGAGCGATCTCGGAGCGCATGGAGACGCGAAGCTTGGCGTCGAGGTTGGACAGCGGCTCGTCCATCAGGAACACGGCCGGGCGGCGGATGAGTGCTCGACCCATGGCCACCCGCTGACGCTGGCCGCCCGACAGGTGTGCGGGCTTGCGATCGAGAAGCTCGGTGAGCTGCAGGGTGCGGGCGATATCGGCAACGCGCGTTGCCAGCTCCTCCTTTTCGACTCCAGCGATGCGCAGCGGGTAGTCGAGGTTCCGCTCGACCGTCATGTGGGGGTACAGCGCGTAGTTCTGGAAGACCATCGCGATGTCGCGGTCCTTCGGGGGCATGTCATTGACGACCTGGTCCCCGATTCGGACCTTGCCGCCCGTGATTTCCTCGAGCCCGGCGATCATTCGCAGCGCCGTGGACTTGCCACAACCCGATGGGCCCACGAACACGACGAACTCGCCATCTTCGATGTCGAGCGCGAATCCGTTGACCGCTTTGATGTCGGACCCGTCGTAGACCTTCGTGACGTCGTCGAGCTGTACGGCTGCCATTTTCGTCCCCCTCAATGGATTTCTTCAACCTAGATGCGATGCGGCTTGACGGTCCACAACATCCATGGAAGCGTTTCGACAGTTGTCGATGCTTGATCAGTTAATCGGTTAAGTATACGATGCACAAGCGCACCGGACAGGTTTCGGTTGCGTGCCCAGAAAAACTGAATACTTGACAACTGGCGTGGCCGCTACTGGAGCGGTCGCTCAACCGGAGGGGAACTCTACATGTCAAACTCATACCCGAATCCCGGGGAATGGAATGCGTACGTCCAACGTCGCAGCGTCCTCAAGGGTGGCGCCGCAGTCGGTGCACTCGCCATCGGTGGCGGCGCACTGGCCGCATGTGGTGGCGGTGACACCTTCTCCGGTGACATCGGTAGCGCTTCCGGCACCCTGAACCTCGGTTCCAACGCCTCCGATCCTGCTCCGCAGGCAGGCCTGCAGGCCGTCGTCGATGCGTTCCCGAACGCCGACGTCGACGTGGTCATCAACACCCTCGACCACAACACCTACCAGGAGAACATCACCACGATCCTCCAGGCGCAGGACGACGACGTCCTCGCATGGTTCGCTGGTTTCCGTAACAAGTTCTTCGCCGATCAGGGCCTCGTTGGAGACATCTCTGACGTGTGGGACAGCATCAGCGGCCTCGGCGAAGGCTTCAAGGCTGCCTCCACCGCTTCCGATGGCAACCAGTACTTCGTGCCGACCGCCTTCTACACCTGGGCGATCAACTACTCGAAGAAGCTCTGGAGCGAGAACGGCTACACCGAGCCGACGACCTCTGACGAACTGATCGGGCTCGCCGAGCAGATGATGAGCGACGGCGTCACGCCGTTCGCCTTCGCCAACGATGGCAAGTGGCCAATCATGGGCACGTTCGATGCGCTCAACCTGCGCCTCAACGGCTACGACTTCCACGTCGACCTCATGGGTGGCAACGGGTCCTGGACCGATGACCGCGTGCGCAACGTGTTCACGACCTGGGAAAGCCTGCTCCCCTTCCACCAGG
>CAZFBD010000021.1:44807-62054 GCA_964517125.1 uncultured Acidimicrobiales bacterium | reverse complement strand
GACGGGGTGATCGACAGCACGAACAGCTCGACTTCGGCTGCGAATGATGCGGCCGATTGGCCTGAAGCGGCGACGCGTTCGAGGGCGTCGCGTTGGTCGGAGAACTGGGCGAGGTTGCGGTGTACGCGGGCGCGCCGAAAGGTCAGCTCGGAATTTTCGGGGTGCTGGGCTTCGATTGCCCGGAGCAAGCCGATCATCTCGGTCTGGTTCGACGAGTCGAGTTCGTACTCGGGGAGCGAGCAGATCAGGTTCGCGGCATCGGTGGTGGCTCCGGCGTTGAGCAGGGCCCTCGTTGTGGAGTGCATTCCGAGGGTGCCCACCATGATGGGTATGAGCCGACGTATCGCCGCCAGGTCGGGCGCAGCGAACTGGCTGATTCTGCTGGCGAGGAGCTCGGGGATGACGAGCTCGCCGAGGTTGTTCTCGAGGATTGGAAACCCGGTTTTCATGGCCCGAGGCACGAGATCGGGGCTCAGCGAGTTTGCGGCTCCGGTCGAGAAACGTCCCAGATGGGTGAGCTGCGCGATCGCTTCGAGCATCGAGGGCTCCAACCCATCGAGACAGCGATCGACCAACGGATCCAGGTGCGCGCCACGAGTGGCCAACGATCGGACGACGTCCATGGACGAGCCTCGCCCGACCATGGCCAGAACGATCCGCTCGACGTGTTCAGGCCAACCGTCGGAGATCGAGTGCAGCAGATAGGCAACCTGATCTGACGACGCATCGCTGAAGTTGACCCGAAGCAGCCGGTGCGTCTCCTGCAGATCGAAGCGGAGGTCGACGTGGCGAAGCAGGGTTGGGCGAAGCTGACGGATTCCCGGCGTGGTCTTCAGCCGGCGACCTGCGCAGACGACAAGCCCCACACCCATTCGGCTGAGCTGTTCGGCGAGCTCCATGCTCGCAGGCGCGACGTCGTCGATGATGATCAGGTCCACCTCGGCACCATCGGCGACAGATTCGACGAGGGTCTGGAGGGTTTCGACATCGGTGCCGTCCAACACCCTGGTCGTGTTCCATTCGGGCTCGGCAGCTATCTGCGAACACAGGATGGATTTCCCGAAGCCGGTCGGGGCTTCGATGAGCACGACGCCGCGTGCCCCAGCGAGCCGTTCCAGGATCCGATTTCGGCGGACGTGCGTGGGATCACCCGTATCGGAGAACGAGGGATCACCCGTATCGGAGAACACGGGGCTCTCCGAAAGTATGACGTTCGCGCGATCCATTCCTCGACACTATTTGGCGGGCGCCGATGCGGCTAGTTAACTCTTGGGACCAGCACCTCTCGAAGTGCGTGTTCATCCACCCGATGGATCGCATCCCACACCGGCCCCACATGCCCACGTCCCTGTTTGGGGGTGTCCTCCGCAAGCACAAGCTGGTCGAGATTCTGGCGAATCAACTCGGTGCCAGGTCCGGCGGGGAGGAGCCGTCCGAGTCGAGCAGCGAGGCGCAGTTCGGCCCGACTGGGTGTGTAGGTGGGGCCAACTCGGGTGAACGCGGCGTTCACGTTGCGCATCCACACGCCTGCGACCAGGTCGGCATCGGTGGCGGTCCGCGCTTGTCCGGCGTGGCCCAGGGCAAGACAGGCCGTCATGAGAACCGTATGAAGCGAACGCCAACGGAACGGCTCAACGAGCGCGTCGTTTGCGAGCCAGGTTCGTAGCCCATCGACGGCTCTGGAGCCGTTCAGGTCGTTGAGATTGCGTCGCAACTCGGTCGTTCCAAGCCGCCAGCCGAGGATTCCGTTGTCGTCGAGAAGATCCATGGGTGCGGACGCCAACCCGAGCCGCCAGGCAATCGATGGCCGGAGCGTGAAGATCAGGCTCCGCGCTTCGATCAGTACCGGATGGTCGACGATGTCCAGTCGTGGCGGTGTGTCCAGTTGCGATGTCGAAACCTGCATGTCGTCAACAATTGCGGCAGCCGGTACCCGAACGGCATGCCTTGGACCATTCGTCCCTCTTTTGGGCCGGTACCCGGAAACTGGTACCGGGGTGGTACCGAAGGTCTGTAGGTTCCCTTCTGCCGGCGGGGCTCCGGAGGGTTTGCCTGTGAAAACAACCCACCGTTAGACCCGTCACTGCCCTCCGTGTCCCGCCGGCTCCACACGTCGAACCGTGTGCAAGTCACCACTAGCCTGATGGAATGACTTCACGGCCGAGGACCCCGACGCATCAGCGCCGGTGATCCATGGAAGGCCTTCGTATCATGATGACGCGATTCGTCAGAACGCTCGGTCCCGACCCAGCCGCAGTCGCCCAGACGCTGGCGGCGCTTGCGCTCTCGATCGTGGCCACCCTGCTCGCAGGGCTCACCCTGGCCTCGGCCGAAGAACGCCTCAGCGAACTTCCCGGCCTCCTGCTCCTCGTGCCCGCTGCCATCGCGCAGCGCGGCAACGTGTTCGGCGCCATGGGAAGTCGCCTCGGTACCTCGATCCACACAGGCACATTTCGGATCTCCACGCGTCCTGACACGCTCTTCGGGCAGAACGTGTTGGCCGCAATCGGCCTCAGCTGGGTCGCCGCCACATGGTTGGCGATCGTGGCCAAGCTTCTGGCGGTTGCGTTCGGCGTGAGCGATTCCATGAGCATCCTGGACTTCCTGGCGGTTTCGGTCGTCGGCGGCATGCTCGCATCGTTGGTGGTGCTTGGAATCACGGTTGCACTGGCAGCCGGTTCCACACGATTCGGATGGGACCTCGACAACGTCACCGCACCACTCGTGACGGCCGTCGGCGATCTCGTCACGCTTCCAGCGCTCATGATTGGTTCGCTGATCGTCACGGAGAACTGGGCGAGCGAAGCGCTCGGGGCGCTCGGCCTGGGTGTGACGGTGGGGTTGTTGGCTGCGTGGTTCCGGCTGAACCGCATGAAGTTGCTGATTCTTCGCAGGATCATTGCCGAATCCCTCCCGGTGCTCGCAATCGCCAGCACGGTTTCGTTGATCGCCGGGGTCACGATCGAAAAGCGCTTGGGTGCCTTTCTGGATGAGCCGGCCCTCCTGGTGCTGATCCCGGCCTACTTCGGCATGGCTGGCGCCCTCGGTGGAATCCTGTCGAGCCGCCTCAGCACCAAATTGCACCTCGGCCTGATCCCGCCGGCCCTCGTGCCGTCCCGAATGGCTCGCGACGACATCCGTTCGGTCATGTTGCTATCGCTCCCGATCTTCGCTGCGGTCGGGGTTGCCTCCCACCTTGGTTCTGTGGCCCTGTCCATCGCCAGTCCAGGCGTGCTCTCCATGGTTGGGGTGGCGTTGCTTGCCGGCGTCGGCGCCATCGTGGTCGTCGTGCTGGTGGCCTACTACGGCACGCTCGGCGCTGTCCGCTTCGGTCTGGACCCAGACACGGCCGGTATTCCACTGACCAATTCGGTCCTGGACCTGGTGGGCGCCTTCACCCTGGTGGCCGCCATCGTTCTGCTTGGAGTCGCCTGATGGCGCTTCGATCTTTCCCTTCCACGAGTCGTTTCGATTCCCTACCATTGCGAGAACAAGCCAATGGATGACAAACCCCGAAATCTCCGCACCCTCCTCGCCGAGGCCAAGGACACCTCCGAGCTCATGGTCGACCTCGCCTACGCCGCCGTGTACTTCGGCGATCCGGAGATGGCCGAGGAGGTCCGGGATCTCGAAGCCGAAATGACCGAGCTGGTCTCCGCCATGCGGTCCCTTGCCGTCCTCGGCGTGCGCCACCCGCGAGAGGCCCCGGCCATGGGTTCGGTGCTGCAGGTCATCTCAGCAATCGAACGGATCGGCAACGATGCTGTGAACATCGCTCGGACGGTTTCGCACCGACTCGGTATTCCCACCCACCTGGTGGTCGAGCTCAGTGATGCCGAAGAGGTCTCGCATCGGGTGGTTGTCGCCGCCGATTCGACGATGGCACACCGCGCGCTGCTCGACCTGGAGCTCCCCGTCCACACCGGCATGCGAATCATGGCAATTCGCAGTTCCGATGGGTGGAGCACCGATGTGGATGGCGAGACCATTCTCGTGCCGGGCGACGTGCTCTTTCTCGAAGGGCCACCGGCCGGGATTCCCGCCCTCCGCGTCCTGGCTGGGGCGCCCGAATGGCGCTCGCCCGCCGATGACGACGACGCCAACACCATCGACGAGCTCGATCGTGCGATCGATCTGCTCATCGAGATGAAGAACACGTCTGAAGCTGCAGTTGGTCTGGCCTACTCGGCACTTGTCCTCGGTGACCGCGGTTTGGCCGCCGAGGTGCGACACCTCGAAGGACGGCTCGACGAAATGCACGATCGGCTCGAGACGTGGGTGCTTCGGGCTGCGGCCGCAAACACCGATCCCTCACCGCTGCGCGGGCTGCTGCACCTGGCGGCTGCGTCAGAAGACATCGGCGATCAGGCGTCACAGATGGTGACGCTCGTGGAAACCGGCGAGGACATCCATCCGGTTCTCGGTGTCGCTCTCGCCGATTCCGACGAAGTCGTACTTTCGGTTGCGGTGGCAGACACGTGCGAGGCGAATGGCGCCACACTGGCCGATCTGCAGCTCGACGTTGCTCCCGGCTACAACGTGCTCGCCATCAAACAGGGAGACGTCTACCGGCATCGTCCCCGGGGCTCCCACCTTCTCGGCACCGGTGATGTCGTCATCGCAAGCGGCCCCGATGAAGGCCGCGAACGGTTCGCTCAGATCTTCGGCTGGCGGTTGTTGGCTGACGAAGAGACGGGCGAGAACGAGTTCGCAGCTCTCTGACCCGGTTGCTCAGCCGTCGGAGCCGAGGATTCACTGCGGCGCCGTTGAGACGATGGTCGGTCGGGCTCGCGGAGTTCGATGACGTCCTCGGCGCTCGGATAGACCACGTGGGTTCGCGTGTTTCGCCGATGTGCCCGGGCCAGGCCGATCACGCTGGTGACCACGGCCCACAGCGCCACGGCGCCACCGAGCCCCAAGAGAATCAGCGAGCGATCGGCGGTGACCAGGCCGGTGACGCCAACGCCAACCGCGAACGCGAGCCCAAGGAAGGCACCAGGTGCCCAGGCAGGTCCTGGCGGCGACGCAACCCGTTGCGATGTCTCCAGATCGAGTTGAACGTTTGCCGCGGCAAGGAGCAGTCGTCGAGAGTCTTGGAGCGCTTCGAACTCGGCAACCGAGCCGCCAGTATCGGGGTGTGCGTCCTTGCTCAGCTTGCGAAAAGACGCGTTGATCTGGTCGACGGAAGCGCTCGGGCGAAGCCCGAAGCGACGGTAGTGCTCACGCAACGCGGGGTTTCTCACTTGTGTGTCCACTTTGGGTGAATCGAAACGAACGCTCACGATACCCGGATATCGTTCGCGAAATGAAGTCGGATCTACGAATGCTCGTGGTGCACGCCCACCCTGATGATGAAGCTTCAAAAGGGGCCGGAACCGTTGCCCGTTACGCCGAGGAGGGCATCAGCTCCGTCCTCGTCTGTTGCACAGGCGGTGAGGCCGGGGACATCCTGAACCCCGCCATGGATCGGCCCGAGGTGCGCGACAACATCGCTGCCGTCCGCCGAGACGAGCTGCAGAAGTCGGCCGACATCATTGGCTACGACAAGGTCGTCATGCTGGGCTACCGCGATTCGGGCATGCCCGACATGCCCGAAAACAAACACCCCGATGCCTTCGCAAACGCTCCGCTCGACGAGGCGGTGGAACGGCTCGTGCGCATCATCCGCGCGGAACGACCGCAGGTCATCGTCACGTACTCGGATCATCAGCGCGGCTACTTGCATCCCGATCATCTTCGGGTGAACGACATCACGGTGCCGGCCTTCACTGCCGCTGGTGATCCCGACGCATTCCCCGATGCCGGCGAGCCCTGGGCCCCCACGAAGATGTACTACACGGCCTGGTCGCTGGAACGCCTGCAACTCACGCACGAGAAGTGCCTCGAGGTCAACGGCGAGAGCCCGTTCCCCGAGGACTTTCTGAACCGCGAATCCGAGGACCATCTGATCACTGCGAAGATCGAGGTCGAGAAGTGGTGGGACAACCGTTGCGACGCCTTGCTCGCCCACGCCACGCAGGTGGACCCGAACGAAGGATTCTGGTTCCCGCTTCCACGCCCCATCGCTGCGGCCGTGTACCCGTGGGACGACTACGAGCTGGCCGCCTCCACGATCGAGACGCAGGAGCTTGAGGACGACCTCTTCGCCGGGCTTCGGTCGACATCGGGAGCGTCGGCATGACTCGTTACTCACAGGATTGGGTCGACGCTCTGGCCGCTGCCGGTGCAGACACCGCTGCCGATTCCACGGAGGCCCTTCGTCTGCTCTACGTGGTCACCGACACAGAGGACGGCAAGGTGGCCTTCCACCTGGACTTCGAGAACGGACGCTGTGTGTCGGCAACCGCCGGCAAGCTGCCACGAGGCGAGAAGGCCACGGTCACGGTGACAGCAAAAGAAGCCGTCCTGATGGAACTGTGGGCCGGTGGTCGGCGCCGGGATGCGGCGTTCATGTCCGGTGACCTCAAGATCGAGGGCGCATACGAACGGTGGCTCGACGAGTTGACGCCCCGATTCGAAACATCGCCGTGGCTCGAGGGGTTCGCTGCCGCTGCAGCCTGAAGCCAGCGGCTCCACCACGGGTCAACCAGATGACACCGGCGGTGGATCGATGGGGGAGTCGGCGCTTGCGCACGCGCCCCACAGCCCTCGGGAACTCGTCTGCGCTTCGGCCAATGCGTCGGTGAACGATGCCTGGTGAGCGGTGTTGGGCGGAATCACCAACAGATCGGCATGTCCGCTGCGGAGCATGTGCTCGTTGATGAACAGGCCGTCTGCGGATCGGTGAACGTGAGCCAGGAGCCGGCCATAGCGATCCCTCGCCTCGACATCGCGGGTGAGGACAACTTCGGAGCCCGGCGGAAGCAGGGAGCTCAGGTGGTCGGAGGCCTCGACGCCAAAACACTGCACAGGCCGTGACGGATCGACCGACTCGGGCGTGTCGATGCCCAACAGGCGGACGCGTTCGACCTGCCCGGCGATACGGACGATGACCGTGTCGCCATCGACGATTCCGACAACCGTCGGCGGACCCGAGGATTGGGTCGGGCACCCGGTGAGCCACAACGTGGTGGCAGCCACAAGAACAACAAGGCGACGTGGCGTTGGCATGCGCAGCTCGGTTCGCTGGAGGAACGGGCGCAATGCCGAGAGGGTCGCCGCAGTGGCGACCCGGGAGAGCGTAGTTCAGGCGGCGTCGGCGAGCAGGGTGAGTTCGGTGACTGGGGTGGAACGGAGTGCGGCACGAGCCTGTGCCAGACCCTTGCGGCCAATCTTCTTCGTTTCCTCGTCGATCTTCCAGCTGTGGCCGGGGCGATCGACGACGAGCACGAGTTGACCCTGCTGGAGCGTTGCTTCGATTGTGCGGGAGTTCGTGGTTTTCGTAGCCATGTTCCTCAGTATGAACAAGGGGTGTGACACGATGATTCCCATGGGACTCTCCGAGACGATTCAGACCGACCTTGTGGCTGCCATGAAGGCAGGCGACGCCGTCAAGAAGACCACGTTGCGTGCGGTGCTGACCGCAATCAAGACCGCGCAGGCGGCAGAGGGCGGCGGCGCCGACCTGTCCGACGAGCAGGTCCAGAAGCTCATCGCCACCGAGGTGAAGCAGCGGACGGAGGCGGCCGAGATCTTCGCCGAGGCGGGGGAGTCCGAACGCGAAGCCAACGAGGTTGCCGAGCGCGACGTGCTCCAGGCCTACCTGCCGGCGCAGCTGAGCCCCGAGGAGCTCGAGTCGCTCGTCGCCTCGGTCATCGCCGACGGCGGGTTCACCACGAAGAAGGACATGGGTGCGGCAATCAAGGCAGTCATGGCCAAGGCCGGCGGAGCTGCCGACGGCAAGTCGGTCTCGGGTGCCGTTGGACGTGCCCTCAGCTGAACGGGCGCCAACGTGTGACGGATACACCACCACGTGTGGCTGCTTCATCCGACGACCATTCCCACCCGGTCAGTAGATTGACGGTGGGGTTGTCCCCACCACGACGGTGGCGGTGACTCCAAGGACATCAGGGCGTCTGCCCGCAACGATGATCTGAAACGCGGGAAGGACATCAGCCCATGCTTGCCAATTTCGTCAACCTCTTCGCATCCCGACCAAAGCAGTCGGTCGTGCTGTGGCTCGTCATGGTGTTCTTTGGTGCGTTCGCGTACCTGTTCCTGATGCCTCGCGAGGGTTTCCCGCCCGTGGACGTACCAATCTCCATTGGCGCCGGCGGCTACTTCGTCGACGACATGGACCTGGTCGACCTCGACGTCACCCAGCCCATCGGCGATGCCGTGCTCGCCCGCGCCGAGGTCGAGAGCGTGCAGACCTTCTCGCAGCCGTCGTCGTTCTCGGTCATCGCGAACCTGGCAAGCGGAACCACCAGTGTCGAGGGTGCCGTCATCATGGACGAGGTCATTGCCGGCCTCGACCTCCCCTCTGAAGCGATCGTCGTCACCCAATCGATCGATGCCTCGAAGTTTCTCGAGGAAGGCTACGACGTCCTCGTTGCCGTTTATGGAAGCACCACCTCCACCGGTGAAGAGCTCGAAGCGGCGGCCAATGCCATCGTCGACAGCATCTCCCACCCCGATATCGCTTCGGCTCAGGTCGAGGAGATCTTCGACGCTGGTGTCAACCCAGCTACCGGCGAAGAGGTCGTGCTCGAAGCTGGTTTCAACCAGCTGACCGACCCAACTGGCGAGTTTCGCCCATCCATCGCCATTGGCGTGAAAGCGAACGAGGGGGCCGACGCTCTCGCGATACGCGACGCCACCGACGAGGCACTCAACGTTGCCCGCCAGAGCCTGCCCGACGGGTTCGAAGCGGTCGTCGCCTTGGACTTCGCCACGCTGGTTCGTCAGCAGATCAGCTCGCTCCAGGGCAACGTGCTCACCGGTATCGTCGCCGTCGCGATCATCGCCCTCTTGTGGATTTCGTGGCGTGCATCGATAATCACGGCGCTGTTCATCCTGACCGTCCTGTCGGCCTCGCTTGGGGCGATGTACCTGATCGGCATTTCGCTCAACACCATCTCGCTCTTCGCTCTGATTCTGGCGCTCGGGTTGTTCGTCGACGACGCCATCGTCATCACTGAGGCGATCGACGCGTTCCGATCCGAGGGCGAGGACGACCTCACGGTCATCCGACGTGCCATCACCCGCGTCGGATCCGCCAGCGTCTCGGGCACGCTCACGACGATCCTCGTGTTCGCCCCGATGCTGCTCATCGGAGGCATCCTCGGCGGCTTCATCCGGATCCTGCCGATCACGGTCATTGTCTCGCTGTTGTTGTCGCTGATCCTGTCGCTGATCTTCATCCCCGTCTTCTCGCGCTTTCTGGTGTTGCCAGCTCCGCGGCCGAACGGCCCGCTCAACCGACTCGAAGGATGGGTGGCCGACAAGGTCGGATCCCTCCCGGGCATCACCGGTGGCAAGGGCGTGGCAGTTGGTATCGCCGGCTTCCTTTTGAGCATCGTGATGTTCTTCGTCGGGGTTGGCGTATTTGCACCGCAGGTTGGGTTCAACATCTTCCCGCCGGCCAAGGACTCCATCAACATCGCAATGGAGATCACCTACGAACCGGGCACCACGATCGAACAGGCCAAGCAGATTGCGCTCGACGTCAACCAGCAGGCCAGCGATTCGCTCGGTGAGGAACTCGAACTCGGTTACCTCTACCTGGCGGACGAACGGAGTGCGCTGGCCCAGTACAACCTGACGCCAATCGGTGGTCGGCCCACGGTGCATGAACTCGTGGACCAGATCCAACCGATCGGCGACGCCGTCGATGGCGCCCGCGTGGTCTTCTCAGCCATCTCGAACGGACCACCCGAACTGCTCTTCCCGTTCACCATGCAGGTCTTCGGCGAAGACATCGAAACGTTGTCCGCAGCAGCAGAACAGCTCCGGGCCGACTTCGACGGGCGCGAGCTTGTACTCGCCAACGGCGACACCATGACCGTGGTGGAAACCGACGTTGCCCTCAACGATGTCGTGGCCCGCGAGGACGGCCGCCGGCTCGTCGAGGTCCGTGCCCGCTTCGACAACGACACCGTCACGTCCACGACGGCGCGGGCGCAAGAGTTCTTCGAGGAGGAATGGACGGCAACCGAGCTGGCCAGGATCGGACTCGAAGACGATGCGTTGGCCTTCGACTTCGGACTCGAATCCGACAACCAGGAATCGTTCAGCAGCCTGCCGTTCGCCTTTGGCATCGCGCTCCTCATGATGCTGGTGCTGTTGATCATCCAGTTCCGCAGCGCCATCCAGTGGTTCCTGGTCTTCACGGCGATTTTCTTCAGCTTCTTCGGCGTGTTCGGCGGCCTGTTGATCACCGACAACCAGCTGAGCTTCTTCGTGATGCTCGGACTCATCGGCCTCATTGGTATTGCCGTCAACAACACGATCCTGTTGGTGGACTTCGCCAATCAGGAACGCGACGCCGGCCACGATCGCAAGACGGCAATCTCCAACGCCGTCCGTCAGCGTTTCCGCCCGTTGGTCGCCACCTCGCTCACCACCGTTGGCGGCCTTCTGCCGTTGGCCCTCGCCGACCCGTTCTGGGAGGGCCTGGCGTTCACGATCATCTTCGGATTGCTGTCCAGCACATTCCTGGTGATCATCTCGTTCCCGTACTACTACCTGGCCATCGAATGGCTCCGAGACCGCATCGTCACGCCTTGGCGTCGCGGGAAGGCCGCTGCCTGACCTACCGTGTGACCAGGGAGGAAACATGCACGACCTGGTGATTCGGAACGGAACGATCGTCGACGGAACGGGCAAGGCCCGATTCGTTGGGGATCTTGCAATCGACGGCGATCGCATTTCTGCGGTCGGAACGGTCGACCAGGAGGGGCGGCGAGAGATCGACGCCACCGGGCTTCTGGTCACCCCGGGTTTCGTCGACATGCACACGCACTACGACGCCCAAGTGACCTGGGACCCGTACATCACCCCGTCGGGCTGGCACGGTGTGACCACGGTCGTCATGGGCAACTGTGGCGTCGGCTTTGCGCCGGTGCGAGCCGATCGTCGGGAGTTCCTGATCCGGATCATGGAGGGTGTGGAAGACATCCCGGGAGCAGCGCTCACCGACGGCATCGAATGGGACTGGGAGACCTTTCCCGAGTATCTCGATGCCTTGGAGCGGCGCAACTGGGTGGCCGACGTGGGCACGCAGGTGCCACATTCCGCGCTCCGCGCCTGGGTGATGGACGACCGTTGTGCCGACGGCATCGACGCAACTCCCGCCGAGATCCAGGAGATGGCATCGCTCACCACCGAAGCACTCCAGGCCGGAGCGCTGGGATTCACCACCAGCCGCACGCCGTTCCACAAGTCCATCGACGGCGACGACGTGCCCGGAACGAATGCCGAGCTCGAGGAAGTCCACGGCATTGCCGAGGGCATGGCCGCCGCCGGCCACGGCGTGTTCGAGTGCGCACTCCATCACCCCGATGTGCCGCAGTCGTTCACGTGGCTGCGCGAGGTCGCCAAGACCACAGGCGAACCCGTGGTGTTCAATTTCAACATCTCCGACGTCGTGCCCGAAATGTGGCGGGACGTTCTGGAGATGCTCGACGAGGCCGCAACCGACGACATTCCGCTCTACGGCCAGATCGCCGGACGCCCGGTGGGTGTGCTGATGAGTTGGGAAGGCACGCTCAACCCGTTCATCGGGCGGCCGAGTTTCGAGGCACTCCGAGGGCTGGAGCCGGCCGACCTTCTCAAGCGCCTGCGAGACCCCGATGTCCGCGCTGCGATCCTGGCCGAGAAGTCCGAGGACGATCGAACCCTGGTGCAATTCATCTCGCAGACCTGGTCTCGTATGTGGCGATTCGCGGGCGATGCCGACTACGAACCCGCTGCCGATCAGTCGCTCGAAGCGCTGGCCGCCGGAGATCCCCAGGCGGCCGCCGAACTGGCCTACGACCATCTGAACTCCGACGACGGTCGCGGCATCATCTACTTCCCGTTCCTGAACTACGCAGCAGGGTCGCTGGAACCGCTGCGGGAGATGCATGAGCATCCACGCACGCGGATGGGGCTCTCCGACGGCGGGGCACACTGCGGCACCATCGTCGACGGTTCCATGCCCACCTACATGCTCGCTTACTGGACACGCGACCGCGTTCGTGGACCACTCCTGGAGCTGGAGCACGTTGTCCACCGGCAGACGCAGCAGACCGCCGAGTTCTACGGCCTTCGCGACCGTGGTCGTCTGGAGCCGGGGTTCCGGGCCGACGTGAATGTCATCGACCTCGAGAACCTTGCCGTCGACCCGCCTCGGATGCAGTACGACTTGCCCACGGGTGCGCCCCGATATGTGCAGCAGGGGAGGGGCTACAAGTTCACGATCTGCGCTGGCCGGGTCACGGTCCAGGACGATGAGTTCACCGGCGAGCTACCGGGCCAGCTGCTTCGTGGCCCTCAGGAACTAGAGAGCGTCGGCTGGGAGCCGAGTGGTGACGCCGATGCTCGCCAACGTGAGTGACGACGAAGTGATGTTCGGATCGCCATTGGACCCGTAGTCCAGTCATGCGGGACAATGCCTGTGCACAAGCGAAAAAAGGGGAACCCCATGGACCAGCACAAGTACCTGCTCAACGAGTCGGAAATGCCGACGCAGTGGTACAACATCGTCCCCGATCTGCCCGAACCACCCCCACCGGCCCTGCATCCGGGCACCCGTGAGCCCGCTGGCCCCGACGACTTCGCTCCGCTCTTCCCGATGGACCTCATCATGCAGGAGGTGTCGCAAGACTCCTACATCGACATTCCGGGCGAAGTCCTGGACATCTACCGCATCTGGAGGCCGAGCCCGCTGTTCCGGGCGCGCCGACTGGAGAAGCTGCTCGATACGCCCGCAAAGATCTTCTACAAGTACGAAGGTGTCAGCCCGGCCGGCTCACACAAGCCCAACACTTCGGTGCCGCAGGCGTACTACAACGCCAAGGCCGGAGTGCGAAAGCTCACCACTGAAACCGGTGCCGGCCAGTGGGGCTCCTCGCTTGCGTTCGCGTGCGCCCAGTTCGACCTCGAGTGCGAGGTCTGGCAGGTGGCGGCCAGCTACAAGCTGAAGCCGCACCGCAAGACGATGATGGAGATCTGGGGCGCCAGTGTGCACCCGAGCCCATCCGACGTCACCGAGTTCGGACGCTCGCTGCTTGCCGAGAACCCCGATCACACCGGCAGCCTGGGCATCGCCATCTCCGAAGCCGTCTCCGAGGCAGCTCCCCATGAGGACGTCCGTTATGCGTTGGGCAGCGTGTTGAATCACGTGCTCATGCACCAGACCATCATCGGCGAGGAAGCGCTGCTCCAGATGCAGATGGCTGGTGAAACCCCCGACGTGCTGGTGGGCTGCACCGGCGGTGGCTCAAACTTTGGCGGTCTGTCCTTCCCATTCCTGCGCGAGAAGCTCAAGGGAAACATGAATCCCACCATCCGTTGCGTCGAGCCAGCTGCGTGCCCAAGCCTCACCCAGGGCGAATACCGATACGACTTTGGCGATTCGGCTGGCATGACACCGCTGATGAAGATGCACACGCTGGGCCACAGTTTCGTTCCAGACCCGATCCACGCTGGTGGCCTGCGCTATCACGGCATGAGCCCGCTGGTCAGCCACATCTACGAGCTGGGCTTGGTGGAGGCCGAGTCCATTGGCCAGACCGAGTGCTTCACTGGCGCGTTGCAGTTTGCACGGACCGAAGGCATCGTGCCCGCTCCAGAACCCACGCATGCAATCGCCGCCGCCATTCGTGAGGCGAACAAGTGCAAGGAATCAGGCGAGGAGAAGGTGATTCTCACCGCACTGTGTGGACACGGTCACCTGGACCTTGCGTCGTACGAGTCCTTCCTCGCCGGAGAGATGGTCGATCACGAGCTCTCTGACGAGGCGCTGTCGGCGGCAATGGCCGGTGTGCCAGTCGTCTGATCCAGGAGTTCGGGAATCTGGTCCACGGCCGAGCGGTACCCCGCTTGGACCGTGGGCCGGACGTTCTCGAAATCGAGCAACCCGGAATCCCTGATCTCCAGGGGCAGGTAGTGGTCGATCGTGCCATCGGTGGTCATGGCCCACCGGTCCCGACTCGCCCCGGCCACCATCGTCTGCATGACCACGCTCGCTGCAGGCGGGTAGGCGTCACGCTTGCGAAGGGCCCGCCGCGCGAGCAGGCGAAAACCGGAGACCGAGGGTTCGATGGGCTCCTTTGCCCGCGGCCCGAATGGCGGTGACACATCGATCGCCCACACGGTGCGAACCACCGGGTCGGCGGCTGCGAGATCCGCCGGCAGGTTGTTCAAGACTCCACCGTCCACAAGGATGTCGCCACCTCGGGACATGGGCGGGAGAATGCCCGGAATCGACGTACTCGTGCGGACCGCCTCGTCGAGCGGGCCGGTCGAGATCACCTCGAGGCGGGACTGGGTGAGGTTCGTGGCCGTACACAGGAATGGACGCCAGAGATGTTCGCAGTCGTGGCCACCAAAACCATCCGAGATGGCCTTGGTGATGTTCCTTCCGCGTAGCATCGCCACAACGGGAAGCGTCCAGTCCAAAAGCCCCTGGAACAGCACCTCCGCCTCGTGTGTGATCTGTTCGACGCTGTAGTCGAGAGCGATGGCTGCCGCGACCACCGCTCCAATGGACGAGCCGTAGACGATGTCCGGCTCGATGCCGTGCTCGCCAAGTGCCTGGTAGGCGCCGATGTGCCCAAACCCACGTGCGCCGCCACCGCCAAGCGCAAACGCCACCGCATTGCCGCTGAGCAGCCGGGCGACCCGGCGGTGATCGCTCTCGGTGGACTGGCGAAGATGCAACGTTCGCACCGGGTCCCGCAGCTCGGTTGGTCGCCCAGTCGGATAGGACGTGCTGTCTGGGTGGAGCACGCCGTGCCAGGGCCGTACACCGATGGACTGCAACGCCGAGTCCAACTCCCGCAGCGTCGCCGATTCTGCGGGTGTCGGCTGTGCCGGGGTGAGCGCCAGCAGCCGGTCAGATGCCTCGGCCACATGGAGCGACCATGGTGTTGCTCCGCGGTCGCCCACGAGCAGCACATGGTCGAACGAGTTTTCGAGATCATGCACGTGTCCGAGAATGCGGCTGGCCCCGACCGAGCCGAGCTCGGCCGTGGACGCGCCGGCCCCGAAGCGTTCGTCGATGACGGCGGAGTCGATCCTTGTGACCGATCCGTGCCGGCCGAGCTCGTCCAGCACGTTGTCGAGGGCGCCCGACGCATCGGCCACGACGGGAATGATCCCAACCATGCCGGCAACATCGCTCCGCTCCTTCGGAAGAATGGCTCGGCCGAGCGCCTGGCGGAACAGATGCAGGCCAATCTCGGGCCGGTTCGTGTTCAGCTCATCGATGACGTCTGCCGAGAGGCGCCCGAGGCGCGTCCGACGCAACGCCGTGACCGTTGCGGTCCGGGGCAGGCGGTCGAGCACGCCGAGCTCGCCTACGATCTTGTTTCGCCCGAGCTCCACTGGTGGCGAGCTCGAGACCTCGACCCGTCCGCTCAAGATGAGGTAGGCAGCGTCAGAGGCTTCCCCTTCGTTGCACAGCACGTTGCCTGCATCGAGCGTCTCCCAGGTAACGTTGGGGAGCGCAAGGTTGACGATGTCGACGTCGTCGGTGCCAAGGATCTTGGTGAGGAGCGCTGCCGTCCGGTTGCGGTCGATCCGATCGCGGGCGGCAGCGGCGATCTGTTCGCTGCGTTCCGGCCGGGAGGCCAGCCACGCAACGAAGTGATTGCGGGGGACCACGGCGACGACCACTGCACCGTTCGCTCGAACGGTTGCCGTACGCAAACCACCGGTGAGCGCTGTCAGCTCGCCGAGGAGGTCTCCCTGTTCGAACGTGCCGACCCGTGCGGCGCCCATACCGTCGCCGGTGTCGATCGTGGCGATGAGGATGCCGTGAACGACCACGTAGACGTCGGAACCGGGTGTGTGCTGCTCGACCAGTACGTCGCCGTCGGCCAGCTCCCGGGTCTCTGGCGTGCTCGGGAGCGAAGCAAGGAGCCCGTCGTTCCCATCAATGTCGTCCGCGTACGCCATGTCCATCCGTTGGGCTCGCCGTTTGGGTGCAGAAAATAGCCCGATACGGCACGGCTCGGAAAGCCGAGCGTTCTCCAATCCTCAACAGCCGCAGACATCGCCATGACCACCGAGGCCTGACTCAGCCGAAGAACCGCCGCTGCAGCTTGCGCATTGCGCCGAGCCACGAGTCGATGTTCGACGCCTTGTGCACGATGTACTCGCCCACCTCGGGGTGCGGGAGGATGTGGAAGGTCTCGGTTTCGAGCGCAACGATGACGGCATCGGCGACGACGTCGGTTTCGATCATGCCGTGAGCGACCACGCTGGCGATGGCCGGGTCGTCACTGGCCGTCATGGCGGTGCGGACGGCCTGCGGGCACAGCGTGGAAACCCGAATGCCGGCGTCGTGGTGGGTGATGGACAGCCATTCGGCAAAGCCAACGGCGGCGTGTTTCGTGACCGTGTACGGCGCCGTGCCCAGGTTGGACAGGAGCCCTGCTGCGGACGCCGTGGTCACGAGGTAACCGGAGCCCCGCTCGGTCCATCGGGGGATCAGGTGGCGGGCTGCCCAGACGTGGTGCATCACGTTGATGTCCCAAATTCGCTGCCATTCCTCGTCGGGGACTTCGGCTCCGCCCGGGTGGCCACCGATGCCGGCGTTGGCGACGAACAGGTCGATTGGCCCGAACTGCGCCTCAGTCGTCTCGATGAGTGATTGGATGGGCGCTTCCTGACCGACATCGGTGACGATGGCGTGCGCTCCGATTTCGGCTGCGGTCGCTTCGAGCAGGCTTGCGTTGACGTCGGCGATGACCACGTGTGCAGCTCCCTCGGCGACAAATCGCTCTGCGAGCGCCCGGCCGATGCCTCCGGCGCCCCCGGTGACCACGCACACACTGTCTTTCACCAACATGGGTTTCCCTTTCGTCGAATGGTCACAGAGTAGTAGGCGGGCAAAAGAAGCCGATACTGCACCACGGCATCACCGAATCGGGGGTACGGTGGGCATACGCAAGCGATGGAGTGAGGGCAGATGACAGACACTGATGTGGTCAACATTGAGGAAGCTCTTGCACTCATCGACCAGGGTCTTGGACTGCTGCATTCTCGCGAGCTCATGAGCGCCAACGAGGTTGCCGACATGCTGCTCGATGTGCGGGTTCTTCTGGCCAGTGCAGCCGCCGAAGCCCCCGAGAGCATCCCCGTTCCCAGCTAGGCGAA
>CAZFBD010000021.1:0-44707 GCA_964517125.1 uncultured Acidimicrobiales bacterium | reverse complement strand
TGGCCAGTGCAGCCGCCGAAGCCCCCGAGAGCATCCCCGTTCCCAGCTAGGCGAACACCCGCTGAAGCAGCGGCTATCGCCTAACCACCACGGCAAACGAGGGCTGGTGTGTCAACGGCAGTTGGTACGACCAGGGTCCATTTCTGATTCGCCACGTACATCGTCGGTGTTTCGGCGATCTGCCGTTCGACTCGGCCGTATGCCCGTCTTTGTGAAAGCACGACTCCGCTGTCAGAAGACCGGAGCGTGACGTTGGCAGGAAGGAGCGACGGTTTCCAAGGACGGCCTGCAGCGAGTTCGAGTTCAGCGGGTTCGAATGACAGGAAGCCAGCTTTCCATTCTCGGCTCTGTAGGAGTTCCTTTGCGGCCAGCGCGACCGCAAACAGATTCACGGCGATTGCCGTAGCGGCCAGCGAAGCGATCGCGGCTAGCACCGTTGCAGGATGCATGTTCCTCGATCCTGTGGCTCGTACGAGGCCTGAGCTCGTCGGGTTGACGAGTATTTCGACGTTTGCGCCGAGCATCTCTCGACTGAACCGGTCGAACATCGGAGCGTGGATCGTGCTCTCACGAAAGCCGCCGTCGACGAGGTACTGAACAAGAATCGATGAGTTTCTTCGTCCGCCGTCGACTGCGATGACCTCAGCGACGACAAGTTCGCCTCGGGCGACCAGTTGGGCATTGGCCTGTCGCTGAAGAACCCACCAACTGAACGCTGCGATTACGGCGACCAAAGCGAGCAACAGCAGAAGGCGGGAAGACACGAGTCGCATGCGCCAATATTGCTCGGCGACTCGCAGGTCATCTGCAGCGGGGCTCATTGGACCGTTCCCAGCTAGGCGAAGACTCGCCGAAGTAGCGGTTTCAGCAGCTTCGTCAGACCCCACCCGGCTGCCGCGCCTGCGGCGACGTCGGTTGCGTGATGGATCTGCACGTGAATACGGCTGGTGGCGACGATGCCTGCCAGGACCCGCACAGGCCACCGCCACCAGGCCGACGAGCCTGCGGTGAGAAAGCTCGTTGCCACGACCGCCGCACTGGCGTGCCCGCTGGGGAAGCTTGACGTCTTTGGCTGGCGGAGGTTTCGGGGACGGTCCTCGGGCTGCACATCGGGACGCTCACGTTCAAACAGCGACTTGACCGGCCCGTTGATGATCGCCGATTCCAGCCCCAGGGCGGCGCTGGTACGCAGCGCCGATGACACGTCGCCGGTTGTTGCAGCCCGGGCGAGGCCCAGGCCATGCCACACCATGGAGAAGTTGGCCGACTCACTCGCCGTGTAGAAGATGCGATCGGCGAGCGGGCTGGCCCGAAGGCCCTCCCATGCCCGGTCGACGGCGTCGTCGACGGGTTGGAAGGTGTTCGGGACCTTGATGCGACCAGCCACATGCACAGCGTATGGCTGTTGAGCGTCAGTCGTCGCTCGCCGAAGCCGCTGGCACCGGCTGCGGCTCCGGCGGCGGGGGAGTGGCGGCGATACGGGCTGCTTCCCGCCGATCACGTCGTCGGGCAAGCACCATGCTCAGACCCCTCCAGATCAGCCAGAGGATCGGCAGCAGCACCAGCAGCGGAATGAGGAAGCCAACCAGGACGGTCAGCATGATCCACAGACCGCTCAGGAGATCCCGTGCAGCGTCCCAGCCGTCGCCGAAGCCGGGGTCGGTCTCGGCCTCGAACGTCCGAATCTGGAACTCGCTCGTGGTCGAAACCGCGGTTCCGGTGGCGTCGCTGCTAATGCCGTCGGTCGGAATGCCGCTGACTCGCGGACGTGGCCGGCTGGCCCGCTCCGGGGTGATCTCGTAGGCGACCATGGCCGACTGGCCGGGTGCGAGTTCGTCGAGGGTTGCGAAGACTTCGATGAGGTCACCGTTGTCGTCAATCTCCAACACGGTGTCGGTGAGGGTGAGGTCCCGCAGCGTCTGGTCGCCGGAGTTCGTGATCTCGAAGCACAGCGTGGCCTCGGATCCCTCGGGCACGTTCACGTTCTCGGCGCCGCCGGGGCACGACACGCCGCCATCGTGGTCGCCGTAGACCGTGACCTGGAGCCGCACGGAGTTCTCGATGCGGTCCTGGCTCAGGCTCAGGGTGATCGTGGCCAGGTCCACGCGGTCACGGATCGTTCGGAGTTGGCCCCGCATGACTTCGAGATCGCTCTCACGGGAGAGCAGAAGACCTTCGAGTTCGGCGAACTGTTCCAGGTCGGGAGCGTTCTCCATGGCGGTGCGCAGGCGCTCGACTCCCAGCTCGGCGACTTCGATGCGGCTCGACAGGTCGACGACACGTTCGGTGACGTCGTCGGTAGTGATCGACTGGTTGCGGAGTTCGCCAATGGTTCCCAGACGTTCGAGCGCCTCGTTGAAGCGGCTGGGGTCCACCTTGAACGTGATTTCGGAGCGGGGCTCGGCGCCACCAACGGTGTTCTGTCCGAACACGAAACCACCGACGTCGTCGATGATCTCGGTGGCCCGGGCACCTGCGGATGCGACATCGTCGACCTCGACACCGATGGTGGCGGTGAAGATGATCTCGCGGCCGATGTCGGCAGCGGTCAGTTCCGCGCCGGTGGCGCCGCCGGAACCAAGGGCGTTGGCAGTGTCGGCTCCGTCGCTGCTCTCCCGGTCTTCCATGGCTTCTTCTTCCATGGCGTCACCGGCGTCAGAATCCCCGTCGGTCTCGACCACCTCAGCAGCGTCGTCTGCCGCATCGGTTGCGGTGTCGACGACATCGCTCGCTGTCGCGGAGTCCTCAGAATTGCCGCTGCATGCCGTGGCGACGACGGCGAACAGGAGCAGCAGGCCCAGAAGCTGGTTGAAACGTGGTCGATCGGTGCGCATGCGCATGGTGGTTCCCCCTTGTTGCATGGTCGTCTGACGTCCGTCCTGTCGGTCTGGTTCCCCGAATTGTGTGCTGTAACCGTTCCGCAACGATCACGACCGTCATGTATTTGGTGTGATTCCTGTCGTGCCACGGAGGGGATTGGACGCAAGCCGTTACCGTTGATATGTGCACAAACGCGAAGACCTCCGCAACATCGCCATGATCGCTCACGTCGATCACGGCAAGACCACCCTCGTCGACGCCATGCTGCGTCAGGGTGGTGTGTTCAGTGACCACGGCGAAGCCGTCGAGCGGGTCATGGACAACACCGACCTCGAACGCGAGAAGGGCATCACCATTCTCGCCAACAACGCCGCCATGCATTGGGGCGACGTCAAGATCAACATCGTCGACACCCCCGGCCACGCCGACTTCGGTGGCGAGGTCGAGCGGGCGCTCACCATGATCGACGGCGTCGTGCTGCTTGTGGACTCCAGCGAAGGACCGCTGCCACAGACGCGGTTCGTGCTCGGCAAGGCCATGGCACTCGGCCTTCCCGTGGTGCTCGTGATCAACAAGATCGACCGTCCCGACGCCCGCGTCGCCGAGGTCGTCGACGAGGTCTACGAGCTCTTCATGGAGATCGGCGCCGACGACGATCAGATCGACTTCCCGATCGTCTACACCTGCGCCCGCGAGGGATACGCACAGCTCGACCCCGACGGCGAGCAGGGCACCGACATGTCGCCGCTCTTCGAAACGCTCATCGAGACCATGCCTCCCTACGAGTACGACGAGGCAAAGCCAACACAGGTTTGGGTCACGAACCTCGACGCATCTCCCTACGTCGGCCGACTCGCCATCTGCCGCGTCATGCAGGGCACCGTAAAGAAGGGCCAGCAGGTTGCCTGGATGCGCGAAGACGGCAGCATCACCAACCAGAAGGTCGTCACGCTCACCGCCACCGAAGGCATCGACAACGTCGACGTCGACGAGGCGGGCCCCGGCGAACTCGTGCAGATCTCGGGTATCGAGAACGTCATGATCGGCGACACCCTCGGCGACCCCGCCGACCCGCAGCCGCTGCCACTCATCACGGTCGACGAGCCCACGCTGTCCATGACGATCGGCACCAACACCTCGCCGCTGGCAGGCAAGGACGGCGACAAGCTCACCGCCCGTCAGATCAAGGACCGCCTCGACAAGGAGCTCGTGGGCAACGTGTCCATCCGGGTGCTCCCCACCGACCGTCCCGACAACTTCGAGGTCCAGGGCCGCGGCGAGCTTCAGCTTGCCGTGCTGGTGGAAACCATGCGTCGTGAGGGCTTCGAGCTCACGGTCGGCAAGCCAGCCGTGCTCACCAAGGAAATCGACGGCACGCTCCACGAGCCCACCGAACGCCTCACGGTCGACATTCCCGAAGAGCACGTCGGCGGCATCACGCAGATGCTGGGCGAGCGCAAGGCCAAGATGGAAAACATGACCAACCACGGCGATGGTTGGGTGCGTCTCGAGTACATCGTGCCGGCACGTGCGCTCATTGGTTTCCGCACCGGCTTCCTCACCGAGACCCGCGGCACCGGCCTGGCGAACCACGTGTTCGAGGGGTGGATCCCGTGGCAGGGCGAGATCCGCATGCGCAACAACGGCTCCATCGTCGCCGACCGCACTGGCAGCAGCACCATCAACGCCATCCAGAACCTGCAGGAACGCTGCACGTTCTACATTCCGCCGAGCGTCGATGTCTACGAAGGCATGATCATTGGCCAGAATCCTCGCAACGAGGACATGGACGTGAACATCTGCAAAGAGAAGAAGCTCGACAACATCCGCACGCAGTCGTCAGACGACACGATTCGGATCACGCCGCCGAAGGTCTTCTCGCTCGAAGGTGCATTGGAGACAATCGCCGACGACGAGTGCGTCGAGGTGACTCCGGACAACGTTCGCCTTCGCAAGGTGAACCTGGACGGCACCACCCGTGCCCGTGCCGCGAAGCGCCTGAAGAACGCTCGCGAGGCCGAAGCCGCCGTCTGAACTCAGTCGTTCAGCGCCCAACCACCGTGAGCGAAAGCGAATGCGACACGTTCACGGCCACATGGAAGCCGTCTCCTGCCTGCACACACAGGTCGTAACGGCCGGGTTTCAGGTCGAACTCGGCTTCCGACGCTCCACTCCCGACGTGCAGTGAGACGTCGTCGTTGGGGATCACGGTTCCGGCGGCGAGGCAGCCCTGATCGAGAAGGACATGCCAATGCCCTTCCCCGTCCAGCGTTCGCCCGGCCGGAGCGAGGGCAAAGTTGATCGCACGGACCCGAATGGTGAATGGCGACGTGACCACGGCGCCATCTGCCGGTTCCAGAACCTGAAGATCGGGTGGACCATCGCCGCGGTCAACAAGGGCAAGGCTCACGACGTCACCGCGGGCGAGTTCACCGTCGGAGTCGTTTCCGTCGACGCCGCACGCGCCCAGCCCCAGTAGGAGCAGCAGGGTCAGGACGATTCGTGTTGAGATGATCATGGCGCGGCGACCTCATCAGCGGACCAGGAATCGGGCAGCGTCTCCGGAACAGGCGTCACTGGTGAGGCGGTTCGGAGCGACGCCAACAACGCCGCCGTCTCCGACTTCGGTGCCGGCCGGCCGAGCAGGAACCCCTGCAGAATCGGCGTCTCGTGCTCGACGAGCCAGTCGTATTCGGCTCGTGTCTCCACCCCCTCAGCCACCACTTCGAGCCCAAGCTCGGTCGCAAGCGAAAGCACATTTCGCACGATGGCCTGGTTGGCCGGATTGGTGTCGATGCCATCGATGAACACCCGATCGAGCTTGAGGGCATCGACCGGCAGGTCCTGCAGGTAGCTGAGGGACGAGTAGCCGGTGCCGAAGTCGTCAGCGCCGATCCGGATTCCGTGATCTCGAAGCTCCTGGAGTCGTTGCACGTTCCCCGATCGATCGGTCATGAGACCAGACTCCGTCACCTCGAAGAGGATCAGTTCGCTTGGGCATCCTGTGGCCCGGAGCGTCTCGAGCACGTCGCTCACGAAGTCCGGGTCTTCGATGCGGGCCGACGAGGTGTTCACGCTGATGGGGCGTACGGGCAGACCAGCCTCGGTCCACTCGACGATGGTCTCGCATACGCGTTGGAACACCTGGGCATCGAGGGCAGACAGCAGGCCCTGGCTCTCGATGACGGGAATGATCGCGCCCGGTCCGGCGATGCTGCCGTCGGGACGTTTCCATCGGACGAGTGCCTCGAACGCCGTGACAGCGGTGCCACGGTGCCACAACGGTTGGAAGTACGGGATGAAGTCGCCGTTGGAGAGCGCCTGCAGAATGCTCTCCTGCTCCTGGCGTTCGTCCACCAGGCGGCTCCGAAGCTCATGGTCGGACTCGATCAGCTGGCCTCGCCCATTGGCCTTGGCCACGTACAGCGCATCGTCGGCATCCTTCAGGAGCTCCACGGGCGTGGCCCCCTTGCGATGAACGGCAACGCCAACACTCGCGCCGACCGACACCGAGGCACGGTCAATTCGGATGGGCCGCACGAGCTCGGCCAGTATGCGTTCACCGATTTCGAGAGCGTCGGACTCGTGCTCGAGACCCTGGAGCACGACGAGAAACTCATCTCCGCCCAGTCGTCCGGCAAGCCCGTTGTTTTCGCTCGCCTGTCGCTCGATCCGACGTGCGGTCTGCCGGAGTGCTTCATCACCGGCATGGTGCCCAAGACCATCGTTGATGGGTTTGAAATCGTCGAGGTCGATCGCAAGCACTGCGACGGACCCTGCACGGGCTCCCGATGCCTCGCTTGTCCAATGGTCAAGTATGGACTTTCGATTTCGCAGGCCAGTCAGCTCGTCGTGGCGAGCCTGGCGGTCCACCTTGCGGGCCATGGCGTCGAACACTCGCGAGAGCTGAGCGATCTCATCGCGGCCCGCCACGTCCTCGGGTTCGCTCGTGAAGGAGAGCGTGCCAGCGGCGAACGCCTCGGCCCGATCCGTGATGAGGCCCACGCGGTGCACGAGTTTGTAGGAGACGAGTCCGGCGATGAGAAGTGCGAGGGCCAGCGCGACACCAACCCCCATCGAGGTGACCAACCGGTCACGTTCTGCCCGCTGCTCTGCCGTCTGCAGTTTGGTTGCAACCGCGTTGGCCTCCGCCTCGATCTCGGAGTTCATGATCCGGAGCCACGTGTCGCTTGCGCTCGTGTAGACCCCTGGGTCGACTTCGGGGATGGAGTCGTCCAGGAGCACGGCCTCTCGGAACAGATCCAGAACGTCGCTTCTGGCAGTGATGCTCGCAGTTCGCTGTTGTTCGGCGGCAGCGACCCGGATCTGGCTCCGCTGAATGATGATGGCTCCAACTGCCGTCGTGTGCTGGCCGGGGGCCCAGGTGTCGTAGGTGAGCGCAAGTTCGGTTGCGAGCCGCTCGTTCAGGTGGGCGCTGCGGGCATCGATCATGGCGAACAGGCCGCGGAGAGGAGCGCCCGATTCCGAACCGTTCGCAAGGCGGGCCCGCTGCGAAAGCACATCGAGCAGGACGGTACGCATTCCGGCATACCGGTCGAGCAACTGCAGCGGCGAGATCGTGCCCTCTTCGATGTCGCTCCGATACTTCAACGCCTCGCCGAACGACTCCACGACGGCGATCACGGTCGTGTCGTTCCCGTCGGTTGCGAGGGCCGTCAGGTCCCGGAGGCTCTCGTCGGTGCGCTCGACCTCCTCGACAAGGAACTGGGTCCAGCGGCCGGGCTCCTCGATCGCTTTCGTGCCTGCGAGTGCTTCCTCGCCCAGCCGTTGATCGACGACGGCAACCGATTGCGCGAGCGCGGCGAGTTCGCTTGCGTCCCTTGCCTCGCCATAGGTCGTGTTTCTCTGCCCCACGACACTTGCCGCAAGGAGGAGGACGGTGACCGCCGGCACCAGCAGAAGTGCGAGCAGCCTCGACCTCATACGCAATACCCATCGGAGGCGTGGGCAAGATGTTGAGAGGCTGTCAGTCGGCGGTGGCGAACGCCCCAGGGCCGGTAAACATACCGCGGTGCCAGCGGCGGGGAGTGGCGATGAGCGCTCGTGGATAGTCCTCGAACAGCCAGCGGCCGAAGTTGCGGCGTGTCCACGCATTCGTACCAACGGCACGCAGCGCGAACTCTGCAACCTGGGTGTTCTTCATGAGCCCGCCAAGCGCCGTGGCCATACGATGATCGGCAACGAGCTCAGCCCGCACCTCCTGCTCGTAAGCGGCGGCTGCGGTGGTGAACGACTCAGGGTGGGTGAGTAGCGCTGCGGCCGCCTGACGGCCGGTGAGTAGCGCCTGACCGATTCCCTCGCCAGTGAGCGCATCACATGCGGCTGCGGCGTCGCCCACGAACAGCGTGCGTGGTGCGATGAGGGGAGCGGCATCGACGCGTGCAGGAATGGGCCATGCCCGGTGACGGGACTCGGGAACAGCGTCGGGGCCGAGTACCTCACGGATGTGTGGACGCGACAGCAGGTCGGGCCACAGCTGCTTCATGTCCTTCGTGGGGATGGTGCCGTCGCGCAGAATGCCGAAACCAACGTTTGCCCGTCCGTCGCCGATCGGGAAGGACCACGCATACCCGGGAAGAATGTCGTCTTCGAACCAGACCCAGAGCTCCGACGACGCCCGGGGTCCAACGTTCTCGAAGTACTGGCGAAAGGCATGCCATTCGCCGCGGTACGAAGCCATGGTGCCAGAGTCGAGGCCGTGCATCTTGCGAATTGGCGACCACATGCCGTCGGCGGCGATCAGGGAATGCGCCTCGATCGTGGTGCCGTCGTCGAGGTGGAGGCTGATGGAATGGGCGTTGGGCTCGATGGCCTGCAGGCCGGTCCCGAACAGCGTGCGGGCGCCGGCAGCCACGGCGAAATCGACGAGCGCGTGGTCGAGTTCACTTCGGCGGGCGATGGCCGCATGCAGACCAGGCCCATCGGGCAACGGAATGTGGTGGTCGCGGCCCCCAGGGGAGCGAATGAACGCTTCGTGGACCGGCGTCCAGGACGGGACCGTGGACGGGTCGAACCGCATCTCGTCGAGCTCACGCAGCGCCAGCGTGGTGAGCCCATCGCCGCAGAACTTGTCGCGAGGGAAGGTTGCCTTGTCGATCAGGAGGACGTCTTCGCCGGCTTCGGCGAGCCGGTGAGCGGCAGCGCTTCCGGCGGGTCCGGCGCCAACGATGGCGATGGTGGAGGTCATCGCTTTCAGCGTACCGACACCGTGTTCAGCGACGCTGCCTGAGTGGAGGGATCACTCGCCTTCGGCGGGGGGATCTTCCGCAGGCGGATCTTCGGCAGGCGGGTCCTCGGCTGGTGGGTCTTCCGCAGGGGGGTCTTCGGCCGGTGGGTCTTCAGCGGGTGGATCTTCGGCCGGTGGGTCTTCAGCGGGTGGGTCTTCCGCAGCGGGGTCTTCGGCTGGTGGGTCCTCGGCGGGTGGATCGTCGGCCGGATCGTCCCCAGCGTCGCCCGGGTTGTCGTCGAAGCCGGGGTCCTCGCCATCTTCGAGCTTTTCGATCTGTTCGGCGTCGGGGTCCTCGGTTGCCGTGCCGTCGCAGGCGATTCCCTCGGGCCGGTAGGTGGCGAAGACGGTGTCGACAACCTCGGTGCCGTCCTCGATGGAGGTGCGGGTTCGCTCGGTCGTGACCCGGGTACACGCAGCCTGAATGCTGTTCTCCCACTGGCCGGTCTGTTCGACCTCGACCAGCTTGGTCGAGTACAGGTCGACCGTGACCGAATTGGCCGTGCTCGTGGGCCAGACCAGCACCGCATGAGGCGTTGGGTTGACGATCTCCAGCGCCGGTGCCGGCCACGAGATGGTGGCCTCCCGCCCATAGGGGTAGCGACTGAAGTAGATCGAGTGGCTCTGATACTGGCCGAACTCCAGGCCGCCGAAGAAGCTTGCGTTGAAGAGCGTGGTCGCGAACTGGCTGATGCCACCGCCGACGCTGTCCACGAGGTGTCCGTTCACGATCGTGCCAGCCGGCACAAACCCGTTTTCGGTGGTGCGGCGGCCAACGTGCGCGTTCAACGAGAAGGTCTCGCCGGGCTCAATGAGCACGCCCTGAGTGAGCTCGGCGATCCGGCGGATGTTCGTGACCCGGTTCTGACCTGGCGTGTAGCTGGTGGTGAACGAACCAATGAGCTCGACCACTCCCTGTTCCTCGGCCCACTGCTGCCCACGTTCGCCATCGACCCTCGCCAACGTGAGGCGTGCGACCTCCAGATCGACCCGCAGGGCCTGCTTGAGACGGTCCACCGACGCTGCGTCGCAACACACCGTTGCCGGTGCCCCGGGAATGATGACAACCACGTTCTCGCCATCGTCGTCCTCTTCGATTGCAAATATGGCCTCGCCCCCGGGAGCCCCAACGTTGGGGAAGCGGGCCGCAATGCCGTCGGCGATCTCGTCCCAGCGAATGTCCAGATCCCAGTCGGTGAGCCCCAGGGTGATCTCGGTTGCTGGTCCAATGAGTGAAAGTGGCAACGTTGCGGTCTCGGCGCCGACCGAGACCGTGATCCCGTCGCCGGCACGAGTGTTCAGCATGTCTGCCACATCCTGTGCCCGGGACAGGGACAGTTCGGGCTCGACCGGACTGAAGGGCACCTCGACGGTTCCCGTTCCGTCTTCGGATGCAGCGACCAAGCGGCGTGCGAGCTCGGTCAGATCTGGCTCCTGACCTCCGACACCATCGACCGCCTCGAAGCTCGTGCCGGTGTATTCCACGCGGGCATCGACCGGGAGCCGGCCGGTGGCGGTGAGGTCACGCACATGGTCGGCGAGCTCGTCGGCGGCCAGAGCGGTTGGAGCCCCAGCGGTGGTGAGCCCCAGCTCGGACCGGGTCACCTCGACCCACTTGTCGCCGAACGAGATACGGATCGGCGTGCTGAGCGGCTCGGTTGCTGCTTCGTTGGTGTCGTCGCCACCCGAAGCATCGTCGTCGGAGTCCCCGGACAGACCGCAGGACGCAAGGAGTGAAAACGCCAGCGCCAGCGGCAGCAACCGTCGGATCACAACAACCTCAGCTGCGGTGACTCGATACCGCGAAGTTCGTCGTAGTCGACCTCGACACAGGTGATGGACCGTTCCGACGCCAGAACTTTGGCCTGCGGCTTGATCTCCTGGGCAACGAACACACCTCGGACCGGCGAAAGCACGGGGTCCTGGTTGAGGAATTCGAGGTAGCGGCTGAGCTGCTCCACACCGTCGATTTCGCCGCGGCGCTTCACCTCGATCGCGATCACGCCGTCGTCACCGTCGCGGCAGAGCAGATCGACGGGGCCGATCTGGGTGGGGTACTCGCGCCGAACCAGACGAAATCCGTCCTCGATCGTGGTGGGGTCGGCGGCCAGAAGCTCCTGCAGGTGCGCCTCGACACCGTCCTTGGTGAGCCCGGGGTCGACCCCGAACTCCCACGCGGTGTCCGAGAGCACCTCGTGCAGCGTGATGATGAGCGTCTCACCCTTTGGGCTGACCACCCGCCACTCGGCTCCGTCCTCGATGAGACGGTTCGGGGCGTTCATCCAGTTGAGGGGTTTGTAGGCGCCACCATCGGCATGGACGGCGACGCAGCCGTCGGCCTTCACCATGATCAGCCGAATAGCTTCGGGGAGGTGGGCGGTCAGACGGCCGTCGTAATCGACGGTGCAGCGGGCAACAACGAGACGCACGGTTCGGAGTGTACGGTCTTTCCCCCGATCCGTCCGGTCGAGGGTTGGGGAGCGCACCCCGGTCAGCGACGAAGCCGCCCCAGAGCGCTCTTGGCCAGGCGAACGGGAAGCCGATGCTGCGCATTGCGCTCCCGGTCGGCCATGCGGCGTTGGATGAGTTCGCGGCGGGCCTGAAGCTCTTCGTAGGTCACCGATTCGGTGGACCGGTCCACGCCCAGGCTGTCCTTGAACGAGGTCAGATCCACCTGGAATTCGCCCGGTTGCACACCCATTTCCGATGCTAGGCGCTGGCCGTGGTTGGTGGCGAAGTACGTGGCGATGTGTGCGACCTCGCCGAACAGATCCAGGTCTGGGGCCAAGGCAGCAATGGCCGCGTCCACGAAGACCATGTTCTTCACGAACAACATGAGCTCCTTGGGCAGGCGGGCCCCGTACCCAAGCAGCTGCTTCACGAACTTCTGCAGTTCCTCGATGAGTTCTTCGGGGCTCAGGGCCGTGGGGTCCAGGGGAGCCTGGTCCAACCCCAGATCGGCGATGACGACGTCGAGATCGGTGTCGGTGGGCAGCGCGCCCAAATCCCGGATGGCGGCGAGCTGGCCCCGCATGTCGCTCATCATGCCGCTCATGAGCAGCCGGAGGAAGGCCTGGCGCTTTGCCTCGTCCAGGCGTCCGGTGATACCGAAGTCGAACAGCGCCGTCCGCCCATCGGGCTGCACGAACAGGTTGCCGCCGTGCAGATCGCCGTGGAAGACCCCGTGGATCATGGCGCCTTCCAGGAAACCGATCATGGAGGTTCGGACGATCTCGTGGGTGTTGACGCCCGCGTCCACGATGCCGGTCACGTCGTCGAACGAGAAGCCGGAGAGGCGTTCCATGACGAGAACCCGCCGGGTCACCAGTGTGGGATGCGGCCGCGGAATGACGTAGGCGGTCTGGCCGAGCTGACGCAACGAGGTGGCCACGTCGAGCATGTTGTCGGCTTCGAGGCGGAAGTCGAGCTCCTCGGTGATGGTCTCGGCAAAGACCTCGACGAGCGCCGGTGGGTTGGCCAGAGCCGCCACCGGAATACGTCCGATCATGAACGGCGCAAGCCAGGCCATGACCCGCAGGTCCTTGTGGACGAGTTCTGCGACCGTCGGACGCTGCACCTTGACGACGACTTCCTCGCCGCCTCCTGGCGAGATGTGCGGGGCGAGCACGGCCCGGTGCACCTGAGCGATTGAGGCCGCCGCAAGTGGTGTTCGGTCGAATTCGGAGAACACCGCCTCGATGGGCTGCCCGAGATCGCTCTCGACCACGCTGCGGACGACATCGAATGGCTCGGCGGGTACCTGATCGCGGCATCGGATGAACTCGGTCACCAGTTCGGTCGGGAAGATGCCCTGTCCGCTGGAGATGATCTGGCCGAGTTTGATGTAGGTGGGACCCAGGGTTTCGGCCGCCAGTCGAAGACGGCGCGACAGGTCGGCGGTCGATTCGCTTCCGCCCTTGCGGCGGGCGGTGAGGCCCCAGAGTGCGATACCACCGCCCAGGGCTCGCGTGACCTCCAGCAGTCGTCGGCCCCCGGGAACACGAGTCGGGCGGATCAGGTCGGGCACCTGCCGAGTGACGACCGAACGGATGGTGTCGACATGGGCACGCCACTCGAGCTCGTCGGGCACAACCTGCCAGGGGCCGCTGTCGCTGAACGCGGCGAGCGCGAGGTCTCCCTCGAACTCCGGCGTGTCGTGGGGGGTTGCCGTCAGGTCGGTCATGGCTCCAGTGTGGCAATGCTGCGCCGGAATCGGCGGCCGCAACGACTCAGGAGTCGAAGCCGACACCGAAGACGTCGAGCAGTCGCAGCCAGGCGCCCGGCTTGCCCTCGTTGGCGTCGGCACGGGCGATCTGACTGCGAGTGAACTGCACGAGCGGGTTCCGCAGCGGTTCAGGAGGGAACGGCAGCGGCTTGCGCTTCACCATGCGGAGTTCGGTGCGTTCCGTCTGTAGCCCGTCGACGAGATCGAGGGCGACCCTCGCTCCCCAGCGGGATGCTCCGACGCCCAGACCCGTGTAGCCGGCGACCCACGAGAGCCGGTCGTCGTGGCCACGTCCGAACGCTGCGGTGAACTTCGAGGTGGTCCCGATGGGGCCGGCCCAACGGTGGCTGAAGCCCAGCCCCTCGAGTTGGGGAAACGTTTGGAAGAAATGGTCGGCCAGCAGCGCGTGCGAGTGGGTCTGGGCCTCGACCGCAGGGCCCATGGCGTTGCCCTTGTGGTAGTTGGCGTCCCAGCCGCCCCACAGGATTCGGTCATCGCTCGTCAACCGGTAGTAGTGGAACTGGTTGCCGGCATCGGCGAGGCCCTGTCGGCGCTCCCAACCAATCGAGGACATCTGCTCCGGGGACAGCGGCTCGGTCATCAGCACGTGGTCGTAGATGGGGATCACCCACCTTCGAATCTTCCGGACGGGTTGGGCCCACGCATTGGTCGCCACGACCACCCGGTCGGCCCGCACCTCGCCGCCGGCGGTCCGCACGCTCAGGTGATTCCCTGCACCCTCGACACCGGTGACCCGGGTGTGATCGTGAAAACGCACCCCGGCCTGGACACATGCTCCGCGAAGGCCCCAGGCCAATCGCGCCGGGTGCACCATCACCGCTCCATCGGGGTCGTGAACCCCGGCCAGGTACGTATCGGAGTGGACCTCGGCACGGACCTGGTCGGTATCGAGAAAGCTGCCTCGTTCCCCATGGGCCAGCGCAAGCTCATGCCCCTCCCGCAGGTCGTCGACCTGCCAGGGCTGTACAGCCAGGTGCAGCTGCCCCGTGCGCTCCACCTCGGCATCGATCCCATGGCGTTCCAGGTCGGCCACGAGCTGGTCCAGGTTCTGTGCGCCCATTCGTTGCAGCGTGTTGATCTCGTCGGGCCAGTGGTTCAGCCCGTTCCACAGGCCATGGGTGAGTGATGCTTCGCAGAAGCCGCCATTGCGGCTCGATGCTCCGAAGCCAGCGACCTCGGCTTCGAGCACGACGATCGCGCGGCCTGGTTCGGCCTCGGCCGCCTGGAGGGCCGCCCAAAGACCGGTGAACCCGGCCCCGATGATGACCAGATCGGCGTCGGTCGTGCCGGCGAGTGGGGGAGCGGGTTCGGGCGCATCGTCGCGATCGCTCCAGAAGACGGATGGTTGCGCCGCGTTGACGAGCTCGGCGTGACGGGGGGAGCCAGCCATCAGTACAGCCCGATCAGCCGGCCGGCCAGCGCAAGCGCGGCCACGATCATGACGGCACGGATCCACTTCTCGCCGCCGCGAACAGCGAACCGGGCGCCCACCCATCCGCCGACACTCAGTCCAACGGCCAGGATCAATGCCGGGACCCAACGGACGTTGCCCTGGGCAATGAAGATCGGGAGCGCGATCAGGGTGGCACAGAGGGTGAAGATGACCTTGACGACGTTTGCGGTCACCAGGTCCATTCCCGATCTGCTGAGTGCCGCGAGCAGTACCAGGCCCACGCCCGCCTGAATCGCTCCCGCGTAGATCCCGATGACGAAGAACACACCGGCGGTCACGGTCATCGGCCATGGCTCGGCGTCGACTTTCACCTTTGGCTTTCGGATGGTCAGCAGGATCAGCGGGATCATGAGCAGGCCGAAGACACGCTCGAAGTTCTCGTCGGTCAATTCCGAGATGCCGAAGGCACCAACGAGCGAACCGACCAGCGCCGGAGGAATGATCGGCGTGAGCAGCGACGTCTGCACCGTCACACCTTCCCTGCGGTACGAGAGGAAGGACGCGATGTTGGACGTCAGGATGCCGACCCGATTCGAGCCATTGGCCGCTACGCCGGGTACCCCGGCCAGAACCAGCAGCGGAACGGTCAGCATGGATCCGCCGCCCGCCATCGCATTCACGGCGCCGGCGAAGGCACCTCCAACGAGCAGCAGTAGAGCGTCGAGCGCATCGACGTTCACGTCAGCCAGACGCCTTGGCGTACTCGTCTTTCAGAAGGCGCTTGTAGAGCTTGCCCGTTGGGTGCCGGGGCAGTTCGGGGCGGAAGTCGATGGATCGCGGGCACTTGACGTCGGCCAGGCGCTCCCGGCAGAACGCGATCAGTTGCCGCTCCAGCAGCCCTGCTTCCTCGTCGTTTTGGGGCATCTGGACGGGTTGCACGACCGCTTTGACTTCCTCGCCGAAGTCCTCGTTGGGGATCCCGAACACGGCGACATCGAAGACGTCGGGATGCATGGTGAGGGCATTCTCCGCTTCCTGCGGATAGATGTTCACGCCACCAGAAATGATCATGAAGGCCTTGCGGTCGGTCAGGTACAGGAAGCCGTCTTCGTCGACCCGGCCGATGTCGCCAAGCGTGCTCCATCCGTTGGGCAGGTGGGAGGATGCCGTCTTCTCCGGGTCATCGTGGTATTCGAAGTCGCTGCCATCGGAGAAGTAGACACCGCCGGTCTCGCCGGTGGGAACCTCGTTGCCGTCGTCGTCGACGATGTGAAGGACGCTGGTGATCGGGCGGCCGACCGTGCCCTTGTGGGCCATCCATTCGTCGCTGTTGCAGTAGACGAATCCGTTGCCTTCGGTGCCTGCGTAGTACTCGTGGAGCACGGGTCCCCACCAGTTGATCATGGCTTCCTTCACCTCGACCGGGCACGGAGCGGCTGCGTGGATCGCACATTCGAGCGATGACAGGTCATGCGCGGTGCGGATCTCCTCGTCGAGCTTGAGCATGCGGACGAACATCGTGGGAACCCATTGGCTGGTGGTCACGCGGTAGCGCTCGATGTGGCCGAGGGCAGCGGCGCTGTCGTACTTCTCCATCACCACGACGGTGCCGCCCTGGCGCAGCATGGCGCGGCAGAAGCGCATGGGCGCTGCGTGGTACAGCGGGCCGGGGGAAAGATACACGGCGTCTTCGCGGTAGCCGAACAGCATCTGGCCGAGGGAGAGCACGGACTCACCCGTGCCGAGCGGAACGTCGGGGGCCGGGGTCTTCACACCCTTGGGGTGGCCGGTGGTTCCCGACGAGTACAACATGTCGTTGCTCTCAAGTCGGTCGGCGAGAGGCGTGGGGTCCTGTTGGCTGAGCACGTCGTGGAAATCGTCGTGGCCGGCCACGTGCCCAATGCTGAGGCGGGCACGGACACCCGGCGTGGCGTCCAGGATTGCTTCGGAGGACTCGGCTTGCGCAGCCGACGTGATGAAGGCGCCCGAACCGCTGTTGTTCACGATGTAGGCGAGTTCCTCATTGTTGAGGCGGGAACTGATGGCCGTGTAGTACAGGCCGGCGTAGTGGCAGCCCCACATGACTGCGAGGAATTCGAGTCGGTTCTCCAGGCAGAACGCTGCGTGGTCGCCGCGCTCCAGACCGATCGAACGGAGCCAGTTGGCGAGGCGGTTCGCCATGTCGTCGAGCTCGGCGTAGGTCATCGTCTCGCCAGACTCGGCCATGATGACCGCTGCCTTGTCGGGCGTCGTGGCTGCCACATGTCCGGGGTACCAGTGTGTCGGGGGTGCGTCGGTCATGTTGTCCTCACGAGGTCAGATGATGGTTGCGGCCGGAACTGCATCGCTGGAGTGTTGCACGCTGACGCGGCTGCCAACGGAATCGGTCGTGCGAAGCTGGTCGATGACTTCCGGGTCATCGACGCGTGCCCACGTGCGCTGTTCCAGGTCGCCGATGACGCTCAGGATGCTGTGGCTGGGCTCGCCGTCGCGGTCGAACACGGTGGTGTACGCCTCGAGACGACCGGAATCGGGTGCCTGCGTCGTCAGCGGGCGCTGCGGGAGGGCATCGACCGCAGCCTGCGGGCGAATGACATGGAACGCGTCAACATCCGGCTGTGTGCCGAGCGCAAGAACGGCGTGCTTCGTGAAGAAGCCACCGTTTCCGGTGAGGAGCGCCCGACCCGGCTCGGCCCGCAGCAGTTCGACCGCCCGCGCCAGCGGGTGTAGGCAGTAGGTGTTCAGCGGCCCGCCATTGAACGTGAGGCCCCCGGTGATCGTGAATGGGAGCGCTGCGCTCCGGCCGAGTTCCTCGTGCGCAACCTGTACCGCAACCGGGAAGCAGGTGTAGAGGTCCACATGATCGAAGGCATCAGCCGTGGTGCCCAGGTGGGAAAGCAAGGCCTGTCCGGCCAGCCGCATTGCCGGGGACCGGTCCAGTTCCCAGCGGCTGCGGGTCTGCCAATGGTCGTAGGCCCCCGACGCTGCGAGCGGGAAGACCCAGCGATCCCTCGGTACTCCTGCTGCTGTGGCGGTCTCAGCTGAGCACATGATCAGACCGGCAGCCATGTCGACGTTGACGTTGCTGGTCATCAACTTGGGATACGGGTCCGCAACCATGCGGTTGCCGGCGCTTGGGGTACGAATCTGCTCGGCCGTTTTGCGATCCCGCAGCACGGCATGGGGGTTGTCGGCGGCGACAGCGCTGGCGGTGGCCCAGAGCTCGCTGATGCGCACGAGGTGCTCGTCGACCGACTCTCCCGCACGATGACGGCGCGCTGACTCGGCGAGTGCGTAGAAGTTGACGGCGACGTTGGTACGCGCCGCCGTGTCCAGGTCGTCCCAGAAGTCCTCGTCGCGACCGTGGGTCTCCTGCGGTGCTGCATCGTCGGCTTCGGGAAGGTAGCTCGTGGTGTTGCCTGCGGCCCGGTCACCGCGCCGGGTGCGCAACGCCTCGGCCCCGCAGATTGCCACCGCATCGACCTCGCCAGCGAGAATCGACGCGGCGGAACGGCCAACCAGGTCATAGGCCTCTTGGCCGCCGATCTGGGTGTGGACGGTCGGGACGGAATGCAGACCGAGCCGATCGGCGACGAGACGCCCCGGGTCGCGGTAGGGGTTGATGCCACGCACGACTCGAACCGAGCCGATGCGCGAGAGCAGGTCGGCAGCGGAGGAGTCCTTGGCAGCGGCCCGCACCACGGTTTCCATCATGGCGATGGGTTCCTGCGGTGTCCCATCGCCAAGCAACTGGGCCGCGCCGACGATGACTGGGGTGCGGGGATCCACGGCTCAGGCGGCTCGTTCGCTCGACAACCGGACAAGTTCGTCCTGCAGTGCTGCGGTGGCATCGAGGGTCGCCAGTGGGACCAGCCGGTTGCGGTGAAGGCTGCGAAGCTCCTCGCCGCGATCGATTCGGTCGGCGAGACCCTCTGCCAGGCCGATCGTCGCCGGGCTTCGCGGAACTGTGGCCTGTTGCAGGAGCGTCCAGGCGTGTTTGCTTTCGCCCCGATGAATGGCGAGTGCCGCCAGGCCCACGAGCGCATCGTTCGCCATGCGACTCAGGCGGCCGAGGAGCGCCTGCTGACCGTAGGAGATCACGAGCTCGGCGGCTTCGGGGACCCGATCGAGATCGATGAGCGCAAGCGAGCGGACAATTGGTGAGGAGTCCCAGATGGACTTGGACCACTCCTGGCTGTCGAGCGTGTCGAGCGCCGCCGCCGGGTTGTCGACCAGAATCTGTGACGCCGCCAGTGACAAGCCGGTGAAGATGACGTGGGAGACACGAGCGCCGATCTGCAGCGAGTGGCTGTGCGCCGCTGCGTAGTCGGCCTCCGCTCCCTCGAAGTCGGCCGAGTACTGCTTCAGGATGCCGCTGGTCCACAGCGCTGAGCAGCGCGCCTCGGGGCCGACCTCGTTGGCGTCGATGACCTCGTTGGTCTGGGCCAACAGTGCGTTCGACTGTTCGATGCCCTGGCGATTGACGACGAACGCCATGATCGCAAGCGACTGGGCCTGCTGTGTGGGGGACTCGGTGGCGATGACTTGTTCGTAGGTGGCCCGGGCGAAGTCGAAGTCGTCGAGCTGCATGGCAAGAGACGCATGGGTGAACCGGAGGCCTTCGGTCGCTTCCAGAAGTTCCTCGGGCATGTTCGGAACGATCTGGTTCAGCCAGCGGTGGCCTTCGGTCGCCGTGATCTGGGTTTCCCACATTCCCTGGCAACCGAACGCGATCTCGCTGGCACGAGCCCAGTCGTTGTTCGCGGCCGCCCACTCCAGCGCCGATGCCACGTTTGACCATTCGGAGCTCAGGGTGAAGCTGCGGTCCAGGTCGCATGCCTCCGACCAGCTGGGCGTGGATACGAGCCCGTGGTAGTGGTCGAGGTGCATGTCGCGGGCTTCGGCGACCGAATCGGAGCGGTCGAGTTGTTCGCCTGCGTAGATGCGGACGGTTTCGAGAAGACGGAATCGGGTGATCCCATCGTTCTCCTCGCTCGAGATCAGCGACTTCTTCACGAGAGACTCGAGCAGGTCCATCGCCAGGTACTCGTCGGCCCCCGACAGCGCAATCGCGGCGGGAAGATCGAACGATCCAACGAAGGTGCCACATCGGCGGAAGAAGTCCTGCTCGTCCTCATCGAGCAGGTCGTAGCTCCAGTCGAGCGTGGCCTGCAACGTCCGGCGTTTGTTGCGGCCCCGGCCGCCGGAGAGCAGACGGAAGCGGTCCTCCATTCGGGCCAGGATCTCCTTTGGCGGCATGATCGCGACGCGTGCGGCGGCCAGCTCGATGGCGAGCGGCATGCCGTCGAGGTTCTCGCAGATCTCGGCGATGACCGGTCGGGTGGAATCGTCGAGCTCGGCGTTTGGATTCGCTTCAGTGGCGCGCTCCATGAAGAGCTGAACGGCTGCTCCGGATTCGTCCTGGGCCAGTGGAGGAACCGCGATTGCGTGTTCGCCGGGCACGTCGAGACGTTGGCGGCTCGTGGCCAGCAGCACCGTGGAACTGGACCGTGCCATCAGGAGTTCAGCGAACCCGGCGCATTCGTCCACGATGTGTTCGCAGTTGTCCATGATCAGCAGTGCCGAGCGAGGCGCAAGATGGTCGACGACCTGGCCGAGGGTGTCGGAACCGCTGGTCGTGAGGCGAACGGCGCGGGCGAGTGCCGCGGGGAGTTCGGCGCCGTCGGCGACCGCGGACAGGTCGGCGAAGTAGCAGCCGCCGGGTCGGCCCGGCAGCTCCTGGTACGCGATCTCGAGTGCCAGCTTGGTCTTTCCGCAGCCGCCGATTCCGGTGAGCGTGATGAGTGCAGCGTTGTCGATGAGCCCGCGCACCTGATTCATCTCGCGATCGCGGCCGATGATCGGCGCTCCGGCATTCGGGAGCGTGGACAGTGAGGGGTCGATCACCCGAAGGGGAGGGAAGGGGTCGGTTCCCACCTGGTGAATGGCCATGGGTTCGGCAACATCGCGAAGCCGGTGTTCGCCGAGCCAGGTGGTTCGGGTCTCGACCGCCGTGCGTACGGCGTCGGTCATCAGGATCTGACCGCCGTGTCCCAGTGCCTCGATCCGCGACGCGGTGTTTGGCACGGGTCCGAAGTAGTCGCCATTGCGTGACGTGACTCGACCGCTGTGCAGGCCAATTCGGACCTTGAGGACCGGATCGTCGCCCCACTGGGCCTCGGCCAGACGCTGCTGGATGTCGATCGCTGCGTCGACCGCCTTCTGCGGGTTGGAAAAGGCGCCGCGGAAGGAGTCCCCAGCGGTGCCGAAGACATAACCATCGTTCGACTCGATGGCGTTGCGGACGATGCTGTCGTGCTGCAGGAACGAACGGGACGTTCGCTCGACATCGGCCGCCCAGAGGCGCGTCGAACCTTCGACGTCGGTGAAGAGAACCGCGACGATCCCCTCTGGGATATCGATCGTGTTGTCGTCGACGTTCAACGTGACCTCCGTAAACCCCGCTCAAGCATCCGACATTGCCGTGCCCGTCACCAAACTGGGGCCGCAACGAGAGAGGGGCCGTTGAATGACGCAGGAGCGATTGCAACGCGCCATACTGTATGGGCGCATACAACTTTCGGAGGTCCATCCATGGAATCAGCGAGTCTCTCGACCGAAGACGCAGCGGCGTTCACGGCACGGTGTCAGGAGTTCCTTGCCACCGCCACGACCAACGGTGGACCAACGGGTGCCAGGACCTTCCTCAAGGAGGTGCACGAAGCGGGGCTGGGCGGCCTGGTCTACGACGCCGAGTACGGCGGAGCCGGGCTCTCCCGCGATCACGATCGCATCTGGCGGGCCGAGAAGGCGCGCTACGGCTCGCCCGACGGCGAGTTCGTGATCTCGCACGGCATGTGCCTTCCGGTCCTCAACGACTTCGGGACCGAGGAGCAGAAGCGCACCTACATGCCCGACAACATCTCGGGCGAGGCCATGTGGTGTCAGATGTTCTCTGAGCCCGGCGCCGGTTCCGACGTGGCCAGCCTGCAGACACGGGCGATCCTCGACGGTGACGAGTGGATCATCAACGGCCAGAAGGTGTGGACCACGCTGGCGCACAAGTCGCAGTACGGGGTCCTCATTGCCCGAACGAACCCCGACGTCGCCAAGCACGCGGGAATCTCCATGTTCATCGTGGACATGGGCGACCCGGCGGTCGAGATCCGGCCAATCCATCAGATCGATGGTGGCAAGCACTTCAACGAGGTCTTCTTCACCGACCTGCGCATCCCGAAGGACAACCTGCTCGGCGAGCTGAACAACGGCTGGAATCAGGCCACGGCCATGCTCATGTACGAACGTGTCGCCATCGGCAGTCTCGGCGCTGGCGCAATCTCTCAGCCCGCCTACGACACGCTTGCGGCAGCGGCCACGAAGAACGGCCGAATCAACGATCCGGTCGTTCGCGACCAACTCATGAAGATCTATTCGATGGAGACCACCAAGTCCATGGTCGCCATGCGTACCCGAGCCGAGATGAAGGCCGGCAAGGCACCGGGACCCGGCGGGTCACTCGGCAAGCTCATGGGCTCCGAGATCTACTGGTATTTCCGGGAGATCGCCCAGAACATCCAGGGACTCGACGCCATTGCGTGGGGCTCCGAGGGCGATCGCGGCGAGCAGCTCAACCGACAGGTGCTCAACAGCTTCCAATCCAGCATCGCCGGCGGCACCGACGAGGTGCAGCGCAACATCATTGGCGACCGTGTCCTGGGCCTGCCCCGGGAACCGTCGGTGGACAAGGGCGTGCCCTTCAACGAACTCAAGGTGGGTACCCAGTCTTCCTGACGGTAGGGTTGAGGGCTATGTATGCCGTGATCAAGACCGGCGGTCGTCAGTACCGCGTGGAGCAGGGCCAGGTCCTCGAAGTCAATCGTCTCGCCGAAGGCGCCGACGACTCCGTGACCCCCATCCTGCTCGTCGATGGTGAGAACGTCCTCGCCACGCCCGACCAGCTCTCGAAGGCTTCGGTCGGTTTCAAGGTTCTCGAAGACACCCGTGGCACCAAGATCAACGGGTTCACCTACAAGAACAAGTCCAACCAGCGCAAGCGCTGGGGTCATCGCCAGGCACTCAGCCGGATCGAGATCACCTCGATCAAGGCTGGCTGAACCACCTGACTGACTGACGAGAAGGAGTCTCACTATGTCGAAGACCAAGGGCGGCGGTTCCACACGGAACGGTCGCGATTCAAACGCACAGCGCCTCGGCGTCAAGGTGTTCGACGGTGGCCAGGTCACCGCCGGATCCATTCTCATTCGCCAGCGCGGCACGAAGTTCCATCCGGGACTCAACGTCGGCCGTGGTGGCGACGACACCCTCTTCGCTCTCAGCGATGGTGTCGTGAAGTTCGGCTCGCGGCACGGCCGCAAGCTGATCGATGTTCTCGACGCCTGATCAACCCCAGGTTTGAGCAACTTCGTCGACGAGTGCAATCTGAATGTCGAGGGTGGAAATGGCGGCGCGGGCTGCGTTTCCTTCCGACGTGAAGCGCACGTCTCCAAGGGTGGCCCAGATGGAGGCGACGGAGGAAACGGCGGCAGCATCTGGCTGGTCGCCGACCACAACACTGCATCGCTGATCTCGTTCCGAGATCACCCGCACCGCAAGGGCGGACACGGCAAACACGGCAGTGGCGCCAAGAAGCACGGATCGTCGGCCGACGACCTGCTGATTTCGGTTCCTGAAGGAACCAGCGTCTACGACTTCGACGGCAACCTTCTGGCCGATCTGTCGCGTCACGGCGACCGCTGGCTTGCAGCTGCCGGCGGCGAGGGGGGCAAAGGCAACGCCCGGTTCCTGTCGAACAAGCGCCGGGCTCCGGCCTTTGCCGAGCAGGGCGAAGAGGGCCAGGAGCGCTGGCTGCGTCTGGAACTGAAGCTCGTGGCCGATGTGGCCCTCGTGGGCTTTCCGAACGTGGGCAAGAGCACGCTGATCTCGCGCATCTCGGCCGCCAAGCCCAAGATCGCCAACTATCCGTTCACCACCCTCGTGCCCAACCTCGGTGTGGTGCGCATCGAAGAAGAGAACTTCGAGATGGTCGTGGCCGACATTCCCGGTCTCATCGAGGGCGCCGCCGACGGCAAGGGCCTTGGTCATCAGTTTCTTCGTCATGTGGAACGGGCCCGCGTGCTCGTCCTGCTGCTGGATCTGGCGTCCTGGGACGGCGTTGGCCCCGCCGAGCAGGAAGAGGCGCTGCTGCGCGAGCTCGAGGCGTACCAGCCCGATCTGCTTGAGCGTCCCCGCATCGTCATTGCGTCCCGCGCCGACATGGCACTCGAAGACATGGACTACGACGGTCTCAAGATCTCGTCGGTCGTGGGCACGAACCTCGACACACTCGTCGGGCAGATGGCCGATGCGGTCCGAGGTGCCCGCCAGGACGAAGCCGAGGACGACCACAACGAGTTCGTCATTCACCGGCCGCTGCCCGAGTCCATCTCCATCGAGAAGACCGACGCTGGCTCGTATGTGGTCGTGGGACGCGCTGCGCTCAAGGCCGTGCGGCTGTCCGATCTGACCGACCCTTCCGCCCTGGAGCACGCCCACAAGCGGCTCGACTCTCTGGGTGTCAACAAAGCGCTCCGCAAAGCAGGAGCGAAGGAGGGGGACCTCGTCCACATTGGCGATCTCGCCTTTGAGTACGAAGAGGAAGGCGTGTGACCACCGCGGTGGTCAAGGTGGGAACCTCCTCTCTCACCGATTCGGCCGGAACAATCAACCTCGAAGCGATCGAGCGGGTGGCAGCGGGAATTGCCCAACTGCGCGCCGACGGCCATACCGCCGTCCTGGTCACCTCTGGAGCGATCGCCGCCGGCCTCCCCGAACTGGGGATGGACGCCACCAACCGTCCCACCGATGCGGTGACGCTGCAGGCTGCGTCCTCTGTTGGCCAGCCCGTGTTGTACCGGACCTGGGATGCAGCATTGGCCGCCCATGGCCTGCGAACCGGGCAGATTCTGCTCGCTCCGCACAACTTTGGTGAGCGCCGCCAGTATCTGCATGCCCGGTCCACGCTGCAACGATTGTTGGAGTTGGGCGTAGTGCCCATCATCAACGAGAACGATGCCGTGACTGACGAAGAGATCCGGTTCGGCGACAATGACCGGATCGCTGCGCTGGTGTCGGCGTTGGTCGATGCTGACGTGCTGGTGCTGCTCACCGATACCGACGGTGTCCTCACCGCAGACCCCAGACTTGACCCGTCGGCCTCGCTCATCGAGGAGATCGTCGAGTTCGACCGGCAACTTCTCGACGTCGCCGGTGCGTCTGGCAGCGTGCGCGGCTCCGGGGGCATGGCGTCGAAGCTCACGGCGGCCCGTATCGCGGCCTGGTCGGGTGTCCGAACGGTCATTGCCCGGGCCGATCGCGATGGAGTCATTCGTTCGGCGGTCAACGGTGATGCAGGTGTTGGCACCTCAGTGGTTCCGCGACCGACCCGCTTGTCGGCACGAAAGGTCTGGATCGGGTTTGCCATGCCATCGGTTGCCACGGTCACGGTCGATGCCGGTGCCCGCACGGCATTGGAGCAGGGCGGACGTTCGCTGCTCGCCGCCGGTGTCCTTGGCGTCACCGGCAGTTTCGAACGACGCGACCCCATCGAGCTTGCGGATCCCGACGGTGTGGTATTCGCAAAGGGTGTTGCCCGCATGAGCCACAGCGAACTGGACGAGGTTGCCGGTGTGTCAGCCAGCGACCTTCCCGACGCCACACCGCGCATCGTCATTCACGCCGACGACCTGGTTGTGCTGGCCTGAGCTCAGCGATTTGCGCTGATGACGGCCTCGAGGTCCACCACCGCCACCGGGAGCGCTTCCACGAGCTCGACGGTTTCGAGAAGGACCGGTAGTGGCTGGGCGGCGTTGTCCCACCAGACGAAGTCCCAATGGCTCGTGGCGGTGATGGTGCGGTCGGCGTCTTCGCTCAGGTAGGTGTGGCTGCAGGCGGGATCGTCGCTGGCCGGCGTCCAGGAGACCTGCGCCTCGCACACGATTGGGTCGATGCCGTCCTCGTCGACATCGAACACGGTGTGCGACCAGCGTGCCTGCACCGTGACCGCAAGTCCGTTGGTGGAGGCGGTCTGCGCGATTGTGGCCGTGGAACCTTCGGGCCACAGCCAGGTCTCGACACCGGTGATCTGCAGATCGGCTGGGCTGACCCCCACCAGCAGCGGTGCCGGCTCCAGCTGCGCCCGAGCGAAACCGGCGAGCTCGATGGAGGTGACGGCGTCAATTCCGGGAATGGGGTCGAGGGGGTTGTAGACCACGAATTCGCCAATGAGGTCGATGCCGGCCCGGGTGGGCACGCATCGGAGCCAGTAGCGGAAGCCGGGAATCGGCGTGCCCGCAGCACCCAGGATCACATCGGTCTCCTGAAAGACCTCGTCCCAGTGGCAGGTGTAAGGCCAGTCGGGTACGGCTCCCGGAGCTGCGGACCCTAGCGAAATATCGCCGGCAACAACGACCGTGACGGTGGCCTGGGCACCAGAAATCTCGATCTCGGTCCCGTCGTCCTGCGCCAGTGCCGCCGGGCCGCTGGCGAACGATGCGGCGACGAACGCGACGATCAGCGCTGAGCGCCAAATACTTCGAGTTCGCCTGCGCTGCTCCACCACAGAGAGCAGTATCGCGTCAGGTTTCGGTGTCGTCCAGTGAGGATTCGTCGTCCACGGGTGCATCATCAGTGGGTGCATCGTCAACGGGTTCGTGGCTGGCGATGCCCATTGAGGACCGAATCTCGGCCAGCTTCGCTGCAGCCTTCGATTCGGTTGCCGCTTTCTCGACCATTGCTGTGGCCGATTCCAGCGCCGTCGTGCCGTCGGCATCGGCCAACTCGGCCTGCGCTTCGGCGTGGGCAAGCTGGGTGTTGATCTTGTCCTTCACCTCGTCGTAGGACGGTGTGCCCGATGCGTCGAGCGTGGCCTCGGCCATCTTGGCCTGCTCAAACTCGGCCCGCACCTCGGCACCCTTGGCCTGCATGGCTGCAGTCTTGAGCGCACTGTCCGAGGCCATGGACTTGGCTTCGGCCGACGCCTGGCGGGCTTCGATGAGCTCGATGTCGATGGCAGCGATCTGCTGTTCGATGCCCACCATGTGGGTGGCCAACGCCTCGGCCGATTCGCTGAAGGCCGCAGCTTTGTCGGCTTCGCCAGCCTGCGAGGCTTCCTCGGCCATCATGACTGCCTGACGGGCGTTGCCCGCCACCTTGTCGAGCTCGGTCTGGAGCTTCTCCCGTGAGTTCTCGAGGGACTTCTCGTGAGCGATGATGTTGGTGGCGGACTCGCGCAGCGCCTTGGCCTGCTCGGGGGTCATCGATGGCCTCAGCCCTCGGCCGTGGCCGTGGTTCCGCCGGTCTCAGGCGCCGTGGTGGGAGCAGCGGTCTGGGCCGAACCCACACCGAGTTGGCTCTTGAGCTCTTCGAGACGGGCCTTGGCCTGTGAGTTGTGGGCTGCAGCCTCGATCTCGGCCATACGGCCCTCCATGGAGGAATCGGCAAGGTCGCCGGACGCCTGAGCCTTGGCCAGGCGCCCTTCGATCTTGGTGCGCACGTCGTCGAGCGATGGGGTGTCGCGACCCACGGTCTCGCCGAGCGAGCTCATGGCGTCGTTCATCTGCTCCTTCATCTTTGCCTGATCGAGCTGGCTCAGGAGCTTCTGGCGCTCGGCCAGCTTGCCCTGCAGACGGGTGGAGTTCTGGTTGACGGCGTTCTTGGCCTCGTTGGCCGACTCGGTTGCCTGCAGGTGAAGTGCCTTGAGGTCCTCGACCTCGGTCTCGACCGCAATGAGCCGCTGAGCGAACGCTTCGGCCGCGTTGGTGTATTCGATGGCCTTGGTTTCGTCGCCACGCTGGTTGGCCTCGTCGGCCATCATGATGGCCTGACGGGCGTTGCCGGTGAGCTTTTCGAGCTCGACCATGGCCTTTTCGAGGCGCATCTCGGTCTGCTTTTGGTGCGCGATGACGTTGGCAGCCTGTTCCTTGAGCCGCTGGTGCTGTTCCTTGGACTCGTTGATGGCCTGCTCGAGCTGGATCTTCGGGTCGGCGTTCTTGTCGAACTCGGCATCTGCGCGAGCTGTCAGGTACTTCCACCACTTCCGGAGCGTGTTGATCATGATGACGATCGTAGTTGCCCAGAGGGTGATGTGTTGGGGTTTATGTCCGAACTCGGAAGCGGCGCAGCGGGCCGACGAGAACGAGGTTGGATTCTTCGATTCGGCGAAGTCGGGCGACACCCACGTAGGCGAGACCTGCGAAGCCCACCGACAGCAGTCCGGCCAGTGGGGGCCACATGTCGTCGGTGATGAAACGGAACAGGATCGCGACGGCTGCGGCGGCGATCATCGCCGGGATCAGTGGCTTCAGCGGACGAAGTGGGGAAATTCCCGGGACGGCTTTGCGGGCAAGGAGCCACAACAGGATCGCTTCGACCCAGGCAGCAACCGCCGAACCGAACGTGATGCCGGCTGCCCCGATGCGGAGCGCTGCGTTCCGGTCGCCGCCGTCGTAGAGCGTGGGGAGTGCGTCGCGAATGTCGGTGGTGCCGATGCGGTCGAACCAGCGCATCACGGCGGCAGCGATGGCGATGGCAATGACCACGCGGACGATGGCGATTCGGGCTGGTCCGGCGGTGTCGCCCTGGGACCACAGCGCGTTCTGCGACAGTCGGGAGACCGCCGAGGGAATGAGCCCAAGGGCGTAGGCGCCCAGCGCGAACCAGGTGAGCAGGGTGGCGTCGCTGTCGAACTGGCCACGTTCAAAGAGGGTGCCGATGATCTTGTCGCCGAGCAGCAGGTAGGCGAGTGCAGTGAACGACACGAAGAACAGGATCCGCTGGAAGCCGGCCTGTGCCCGATCTCGAATCTCATCCAGGTCGGTGAGCCGGGAAAGCTCGGGGAGTTCGGCGGCGGCGATGCTCACGGCGAACAGGCTGATGGGCAGGATGTACAGGACCTGGGCCTTGGCGAGCGCAACGGTCGCGCCTGCAACCAGCAGGGTCGCCAGGAAGGTGTCGACGAGGGCCGAGATCTGGATGACGCCGCGTCCGACCACCGCGCCGCCGAACCGTCGGACCACATCTCGAAGGCCTTCGCGTTGCAGATCCAGGCGAATCCGAAGCCCTCGTGCCAGTTTCCGCACGTTCGGGACTTGTATGAGGAACTGCAACGCGGAGCCCACGAAGAAGCCCCATGCGGCGACGGTGGCGATGGAGCTGAGTGCCTCCACGTTCTGGTCGATGTCGGTCAGGTCGACGCCGGGGTCGACGTCGCCGGGGGCGCAGAAGAGGCAGGCTCCGGCGCCGGCGGCGATCTGGGCGCTGTTTCACAGGTCCGGCGCCACGTAGGACAGGAAGAACTGTCGGTGGCTGTTGAGAATGCCAAGGCACCACGCCGACAGCACCAGCAGCCCAGCGGACGGGAAGATGATCCGCATCAGGGTGACGGTGAGGTCGAAGCGGGCGTCATCGCGGAACCCTCGGGCGATGAGCGAGGCGATCTGCGGCGTGAAGATCCAGCTGAACAGCACGATGGTCGCGGCCACCAGGGCGAGCAGCGCGGCGACCGCGCCAGCGATGCGCCCGGCCTCCTCCTCATCGCGTTCCAACTCGGCGGAGTAGACGGGAATGAAGGACGCCGACAGGGTGCCTTCGCCGAGGAGCATTTGCAGGACGTTGGGGATTCGTACCGCTGCGGCGAGTGCGTCGGCGGCTCCACCGATACCCAGAAAAGCGCTGAAGACGGACTCGCGGACGAGCCCGGCAACTCGGGAGAACATGATGCCGAGCGCGACCAGCGCTGATGCGGACCGTTTGGGGCCGCCCTTTTCTGTCATCTGCGCCACGCTAGTTGCGCAGTGTTGCAGCTACCGTGCATGGCCATGGCTGAGCTGAATGAGCTGACCGCAGGAATGCAGATCGTGTACGGGGGCAACCGTGTCGCCTCCGTGTCCGACGAGTTGGCCGAATCGTTCGAGCCAGGCGATCGCCTCATCGTCGTGCAAACCACCGGGGATCTCATCCACATCCCATCGGCCGACTGGAGCGTTGCTCAAGACGCCGTCGGCCGGGCCGTGCAGGCGTTCGGCGCCATGGGCGCGGTGTCCGACGCTGCCATTTCCACCTTCTACCTGGAGTTCGCTCGGCGCCTCGCCGACAACGAGACCTTCGCGCACATTGCCGAGGCCAATGCAGCCGACATGGCGGTCGCCCGCGGCCGCGGTCGCAGCACCACACGTCTTGAGCTGACCGACAAGATGCGGTCCGACATGATTTCTGGACTCGAAGGCTGGGCCGACCAGTCGTCGGGCCGCGGCCAGGTGGTCGACACGATTCACCACGAGGGTTGGCGGGTCGATCAGATCCGTGCCGGGCTCGGCGTGGTCGGTTTCGTTTTCGAAGGCCGTCCCAACGTGTTCGCCGACGCCACCGGTGTGCTGCGATCTGGCAACACTGTGGTCTTCCGCATTGGCTCCGATGCGCTTGGGACCGCTCGGGCCATCGTGGAGCATGCTCTGAATCCGGCACTCGAGGTTGCCGGCCTGCCCGCAGGCGCAGCCAGCCTCGTGGACTCGCCCGCACGTTCGGCCGGGCACGCCATGTTCTCCGACGAACGACTCTCGCTGGCCGTGGCACGGGGGAGCGGTGCGGCGGTGGCCCAGCTCGGTGCCGTGGCCCGTCAGGCCGGACTGTCGGTGAGCCTGCATGGCACGGGCGGCGCATGGATCGTGGCCGGCGAATCCGCCGACGCTGATCGGTTCGAGGCGGTCGTCACGAACAGCCTTGACCGCAAGGTCTGCAACACGCTCAACACGTGTTGCATCCCCCGGTCGCGGGCCGATGAGCTCGTCCCACACTTTCTTGCCGGTCTTCAGGCAGCCGCCGAGCGTCGAAACGCCACGGCGAAGCTGCACGTCGTCGCATCGCAGGAAGATCACGTGCCTGCGAGCTGGTTCGAGACCGCCACGATCGACCGAGCCGAAGGTCCGGTGGAAGAGCCACAGACCGACACGCTCGACTGGGACAAACTCGGCCATGAGTGGGAGTGGGAGAACTCACCCGAGGTCACGCTGGCAATCGTCGATGACGTCGCCCACGCCACGACCCTGTTCAACGAGCTTTCCCCGAGGTTCGCGGCGTCGATCGTGTCGGAGACCGCAACGGAGATCGACACGTTCTTCTCGACCATCGACGCACCGTTCGTGGGCGATGGCTTCACCCGTTGGGTCGATGGCCAGTACGCACTCAATCGCCCCGAACTCGGGTTGTCGAACTGGGAATTCGGCCGGCTGTTCGGCCGCGGCGGGGTCCTGTCGGGCGACTCGGTGTACACCGTTCGGGCCAAGGTGACCCAGGAAGACCCCAATCTGCGGCGCTAGAAGTTACTGGCCGGTAGTGGAACCGGTTACCCTGCGGGAATGGATCATCGCTTTGAAAGTGTCGGCGAAGTTCGCGACAAGCTCTCGTCCGTGGACTATCTGGCCGACGACGCCATCGCCGGCATCGTGCATCTTGCGGATCGGCTCGACAAGCCAATCCTGATCGAGGGGCCTGCGGGAACGGGCAAGACTCAGCTCGCCAAGTCCGTCGCCGACATGATTGGCGCCCGACTCATCCGTCTCCAGTGTTACGAAGGGCTCGACGAAGCCAAGGCACTGTACGAGTGGAACTACAAGAAGCAGCTCCTCCGTATCCAGGCCGATCGCAGCGGCGACACCGACTGGGCCGAGCTCGAGGACGACATCTTCTCCGAGGAGTTCCTGCTCACCCGTCCACTCCTCGAGGCCATTCGGGCCGAGGACCCGGTTGTGCTCCTGATCGACGAAGTCGACCGTGTGGAGATCGAAACCGAGGCGCTCCTGCTCGAGATCCTCTCCGAGTACCAGGTCTCCATTCCCGAGCTGGGAACGGTCACGGCGAAGCAGATTCCGCTCGTGTTCCTCACCTCGAACAACACCCGTGAACTGTCCGAAGCACTGAAGCGTCGCTGCCTGTACCTGCACCTCGACTACCCCGACATGGACCGCGAGAAGCAGATCGTGATGACTCGGGTTCCCGACATCACCGATCACCTCGCCAATCAGGTCGCGCGGGTCGTGCGTTCCATCCGTCAGCTGGAACTGAAAAAGCACCCATCGGTCTCCGAGACCATCGACTGGGCCCGCACGCTGGTTCTGCTCGGCATCGATCAGATCGACGCCGAGACCGCCACCGAGACGGTCAACATCTTGTTGAAGTACCGCACCGACATCGAGAAGGCCGTCAAAGACATGAACGCCAACTCCGATTCGTACAGCGGCTGATTCCATGACCGACACCGGCACACCGATCGCCACCGGGGATTCACCCCTGCTCGATCTGCTGACCGGGTTCATTGTCGAGCTTCGCAACGCCGGGCTCCCCGTGAGCCTGACCGAGAACCTCGATGCCATGGAGGCCATTCAGCACATTCCGCTCGAAGATCGGGTTGCGCTGAAGTACGCGCTTGCGGCAACGCTCGTGAAGAACAACTCGCACTGGAAGGCGTTTGAAATCGTCTTCGATGTGTATTTCTCGCTTCGGGGCGAGGAGTACGCACTCGATTCTGAGTTGTCCGACGACCCGTTCGCCGATGACGACGAGGACGACCACGAGAACCGTGGTGGTCAGGGCGAAGGCAACGAGGGGCAGGGTGGCTCCAACAAGGGCATGACACCCGAAGAGCTCGCCGAGATGTTGTACAACGCGCTCATGAACGGCGATGCGTCGACCATGCGGTCCATGGCCCGCGAGTCTGTTCGCCGGTATGCGGGCATGGAGCCGGGTCGTCCCGTGGGTGGCACGTACTACCTGTATCGCACGCTCCGGAACCTGGACCTCGACGGTGTCCTCGAAAAGCTCATGCAACAGGAACAGGACGAGGCCGACGGCGACATGTCGCAGTTCGAGCAGCGCCTTGCCCGCGACGAGTACAAGGACCGCATCGATGCGCTGAAGAAGGAGATCGAGGCCGAGATTCGTCGCCGCCTGGTCGCCGATCGTGGGGTCGAGGCCATGGCCAAGACGCTGCGCAAGCCGCTTCCTGAAGACGTCGACTTCATGCATGCGAGCCGCGAGGAGATGGCGAGCCTTCGCAAGGCCATCTACCCGCTCACCCGCAAGCTGGCGGTGCGTCTTGCTCGCAAGCGCCGTCGTGGGCGCAAGGGTCCACTCGATTTCCGCCACACCATTCGGACCTCGTTGTCCTATGGCGGCGTGCCGGCCGAGCCGAAGTTCCGCAACCCTCGGCCCAAGAAGCCCGAGATCATGGTCGTGGCCGACATCAGTGGTTCCGTGGCCGCGTTCGCCCGGTTCACGCTGCATCTCGTCTATGCCCTGTCGAGCCAGTTCACGCAGGTCCGGTCGTTCGTGTTCATCGATGGCCTCGACGAGGTCACCGAGTACTTCGAGCAAACCGACGACATCACCGAGGCCATTCACCGGGTCAACAGCGAGGCCGACGTCGTGTGGGTGGACGGTCACTCCGACTACGGCCATGCGCTCGAGGTGTTCTGGAACAACTACGGCAAGGACGTGGGGCCCAAGACCTCGGTCCTCATCCTGGGCGATGCCCGGAACAACTATCACGCTCCCAACAGCTGGATCATCAAGGACCTGTCCGAGCGGGCCCGAAACGTGTTCTGGCTGAACCCGGAGCCCAAGTCCTACTGGGACACCGGCGACTCCATCATTGGCGAGTACAGCCAGTACTGCGATGGCATTTTTGAGGTTCGCAATCTGCGACAGCTCGAATCGTTCGCAGACAACCTCGCCTGACAGACTCCACCTGGTGAACCCGGCGCAATTCGTACGAGAGATTCTGGCCGGTGTGGCGGCATCCACCCTGCAGCTCGGTCTTTCCGTTTCGCTGGCGTTCATCGTCTTCAGCGGGCCGTTCGAGGCGTTCCTCCCGCGGGGCATCGGTCTGGCCATCGTCGGCGGAGGACTGGCGGCAGCGTTCCTGGGTGCACAGACGAAGATCCCGGGTGCCATCTGCAGTCAACAGGACACGCCTGCCGTCGTGCTTGCTGCTGCTGCGGCCGGCCTGGCCACCACAATGGATCCGGACACGGCGGAGGACACGATCTTCGCCTTCGTGATGGTGGTTGGCCTCGCTGTGGGGCTGGCGTTCATCCTCGTCGGCCGATTCCGGCTGGCCACCGCAGCTCGATCGCTGCCATTTCCCGTGATCAGCGGTTTCCTCGCTGGTACCGGCTGGATCCTCGCCCGGGCCGGCGTCGAGATCATGGTGGGGGAGGAGCTGCACTGGAGCCTCGTCCCGGATCTGTTGGGTGGCAGTTGGCTGCAGCTCTGGCTGCCCGGCCTGCTCCTGGCGATCGTCGTGATCTCGTTCGCCGATCGGGTCGGGAACGGCCTGCTCTTTCCGTTCGCTCTGGTGGCGCTGTCGGTAGGCGTGCACGCGATCGGTCGGCTCGGCTGGTCGGGCGATGCGCTGCGCGAGAACGGCTGGTTGCTCGGCCCGTTTCCGGACACGCAACGATGGTCGCCGGTGGGTCCCGCTGAGCTTGCCGGCGCGGACTGGGGGGCCATCGTCGGGCAGGCGGTGCCGGCGCTCGGTGTCGTTGGCGTGGCGCTCATCAGCATGATGTTGAACGTGGCCGGCCTCGAGGTGCAGCTCGGCGAGGACGTGGAGGTGGAGAAGGAGGCCGTTCGTGCCGGCGTGAGCGCTTCGCTCGTCGCTGCGCTTTCCGGCTACCCGGCCTACCACCTGATTTCCGGCACGGTCATGGCCCGAACGATCGGCAGCCGCACCCCGATCGCCGCGTTCACGATTCTTGCCGTGTGCCTCGGTGTGGTGGTCGCCGGTCTTGACGTCGTCGCACTCATCCCTCGGGCCGTGGTGGGCGGCGTGCTGTTGACTGTCGGCCTGTCGATGTTGATGGATTGGTTCGGTCAGCTTCGAACGCGCCTGCGGGTTGTCGACGGTCTGCTCTCTGCCGCCATTCTTGCGTCGATCATCGCCTTCGGTGTGCTTGCCGGAATCGGGGTCGGGCTCCTTGCTGCCGTCCTCGGCTTCGTCTTCAGCTACAGCCGCATCGACCCCGTGCGCCACCTGCACCGCCTCGGTAGCTCGCGTAGCGTCGTCGACCGCTCGAAGCCGGAGCGGGCGCTGCTGGAGGAGAGCGCAGAGGTCATGGTGGCCATCGAGTTGGTCGGCTACCTGTTCTTCGGTTCGATCCGCAAGGTGACCGATCTGGTGTCGCCAATGCTCGAACGAGGCGAGCTCGACCACCTGGTGCTCGATCTGACGGCGGTGCGCGGTGTGGACGCGTCGGTTGTGCAGGGGTTGCACAACATCCAACGGCGGACCGATCAGAGCGGCGTGCTCCTCCACTGGTCCGGCCTCACCGACGCGTGGATTCGGGAACTCCAGCGCGGTGGCCTCCGGCTGGACAATCGTCATGTCGACCTCGACCATGCGCTGGAGGAGATCGAAGACTGGGTTCTGGTGGAGTTCACGGAGTCTGGGGCATTCGTGGAAGACCTGACGCTGTACAACCGTCTCGAGCAGTTCTGCGAACGTCGGACCCTGCGTGCGGGCGAGGTGCTGATGGACGCAGGCGAGGCCGGTGGCGACCTCTTCGTCGTCGAGTCCGGCTGGTTGACCGCGTGGGGTCTCACCGATTCCGGCGAGCGGGTGCGCTTCCGGAGGGTCGGTCGGGGTGGTGTGATCGGCGAGGTCGGCTTCCTGACCGGAGGTGTTCGGAGTGCGACCGTTTCCGCCGAGGGCGCATCCTGCGTCGTCCTGCACCTGACTGCGGAGCGGTGGCAGAAACTCCGGGAAGAAGATCCGGCCCTCGTCCTCGACATTCAGAGCGACCTTGCCGGCCGAATCGCCGAGCGGCTCTCCTACACCTCGGCGGCTTACCGTCGCATGGTGCGCGATTGATGCCGATGGGGGTCATGCAACGGCCACTGGGTAGTGCCCCCTGCCGTGGTGGGCACAACTGAGTCAGAGACCAGGGTTGGTCGAGAAATCATCGCAGGACTCGCCGTCGGCGCGCTGGAGATCAGCGTTGCTGCTTCGTTCGCCTTCCTGATCTTTGCGCCGTTGTCCGGATCGATTCCGCGGGTCGTCGGACCGATCATCGTGGGCGCCGGCCTGATTTCGGCGCTGATCGCGCCATTCACCAAGGTGAAGGGCCTGATCGGTGGTCTCCAGGACGCTCCCGCGGTCGTCATCGCCGCTGTGGTTGCGGCGCTTGTCGCCGAGGTCGACCCGGCGCAGGCCGAGGCCACCGCCATGACGTTCATCGTGGTGGTCGGTGTGCTCATGGGCATCGTGTTGATGTTGGCCGGCAGATTCCGTATCACCACCTCGGCCTGTTCGTTGCCGTTCACCGTCGTGAGTGGGTTCCTCGCTGGAACCGGCTGGCTACTTGCCCGTGCCGGCATCGAGGTGATGGTGGACCAGGGCCTGGAGTGGGGGAGCGTCATCGATCTCTTTGGGTGGGATCTGCTCAAGTGGCGACACGATGTTCGCGTTCGAGCTCGTCGGGTATCTGTTCTTCGGCTCGATCCGGAAGGTGACCGACCTGATCAGCCCGCTCGTCGCATCTGGAGAGCTTCGGTATCTGGTGCTGGACTTCTCAGCGGTCCGTGGGCTCGACGCCTCGGTCGTGTCCGGACTGCAATCGATTCAACGCCGCACGTCCGACGCAGGCGTGGAGATGATCTGGAGCGGCCTGACGGACGAGTTTGCTGGGGAGCTTCGACGCGACGGCGACCGTGAGCGCAGATGGGAACGCCACCGTGCTCCGGCTCAGTGTTGATGCGTACGAGCGCCTCTGTGAAGAGGATGCTCGGCTCGCCCTGCGGGTGCAGGCTGAGCTGAGCAAACGAATCGCAGAACGGCTGTCCTACACGTCTGCTGCCTACCAGCGCGCGATGAATACCTGAACCGGCTACCGCTTGGCGAGGAGGCCGGCGACCCGGAAGGCAACGTCGAGACCCTGGCGGCCGTTGAGCCGTGGGTCGCACATTGTTTCGTATGCTCGAGCCAGATCGTCGTCGACGAGGTCGTCGCCGCCACCCAGGCACTCGGTGACGGGGTCACCGGTGAGTTCCAGGTGGACGCCACCCGCGATGGTGCCGGCCTGCTCGTGCGATTCGAAGAAGCCTGCGATCTCGTCGACGATGGAGTCGAAGTGCCGGGTCTTGTGCCCGTCGCTGGCCGTGTACGTGTTGCCGTGCATGGGGTCGGAGACCCACAGCACCGGATGGCCGGTCTCCTTCACGGCTGCAAGCAGCGGCGGAAGCTTCTCTCGGATGTTCTCGGCGCCCATGCGGGTGATGAGCGTGACCCGTCCCTCGATCTTGTCGGGGTTGAGCATCTCACAGATGCCGACGACGTCTTCGACCGTGGCCGTGGGGCCGATCTTGCAGCCGAGTGGGTTCTTCACGCCACGCAGGAACTCGATGTGAGCGCCGTCGAGGTGCCGGGTGCGTTCGCCGATCCACAGCATGTGGGCCGAGCAGTCGTACCAGTCGCCGGTGAGCGAGTCTTTGCGAGTGAGGGCTTCCTCGTAGTCAAGGATGAGCGCCTCGTGCGACGTGTAGAACTCGACCTCGTTGAGGGAGCTGTGCCGATCCAGATCGATGCCGCATGCCCGCATGAAGTTGAGGGAGCGGTCGATCTCCTGGGCCAGGGCCTCGTACTGAGCGCCCTGGGGGCTGTCGGCGACGTATTCCTGGTTCCACTGGTGGACCCGGTTCAGGTCGGCGAAGCCGCCACGGGTGAATGCCCGCACCAGGTTCAGTGTTGCCGCGGCCCGGTTGTAGGCCATGAGCAGACGGTTGGGTTCGGCACGACGCTCGGATTCGCTGAAGCCGATGTCGTTCACGATGTGGCCGCGGAACGAGGGGAGTTCGACCTCGCCCTGCGTCTCGGTGTCGGAGGAGCGGGGCTTTGCGAACTGTCCGGCGATGCGACCGACCTTCACTACCGGCATGCCGCCGGCGTAGGTGAGGACGACGGCCATCTGCAGGATGACCTTGAGCCGGTCACGGATGGAATCGGCGGAGCTTTCAAAGGACTCGGCGCAGTCGCCGGCCTGAAGCAGAAAGGCTTCGCCACGCGATGCTGCGGCCAGCTTTTCCTGCAGGTCCCTTGCCTCTCCGGCAAAGACGAGCGGCGGCTGATCGCCAAGAATCTTGAGGGTCTGGTCGAGAGCTCCCGAGTCAGGCCACGTCGGTTGCTGGAGGGCCGTGAGGTTCCTCCAGGACTGTGGATTCCATGTGTTCGTCACGCCTCGAAGTCTAGGAGGGTGTTCACCCGAACGCCCATCGCCTGTGTCACCCCGCACGATGTGGATCGCTACCTTTGTGACTCTTTCGCTGCACTTCAGCGTGGGTTGGTGCTCATTGCGCGTATTCGTTCCGTACCGGGGCTGCGCGCCAGTTCCAGCTGGCCATCAACGAGAAGCGCTGCGATCCATCCCGAGCGATCCAAGAACTCCACGAGGCTCACCAGTCCCGGGTGGCTCCGACAACCAACCGGGAGCGTCGGTTCCTCTGCTCGTTGCCGGGTCCACAGAGAGCCGTCCTCCCATTCGGCATCAAACGTGAAGGAGCTGCAGGCGTGAAGCACGACAACCTCGTCCCGCGTCAGGTTGATGGTGATGTCGTCGGCACGACCCGCCTGGTCGATCAGTCCTCCGCCCGGGCCAAGGTCGACGACTCTCCAGTCTCCAAACACGAGTTCAGGATCGAGCAGCTCCACTGGTCGCCCGTCCGCTCCTTCCCTCGTGGGCCTACCAAACGCTGTTTGCTCGAGCCAGAGTTCTTCTTCGTCCCGTTCGATGACGAGATAGCTGCCCGAGAACCTCGTAACAAACGTCGAGCCAGATCGCCAGAATTGGTCGATGTCGGCATCGGTGTCGCGACACAACAACGCTGGATCTTCCGGCAGGACAGGGCGCGTCGTGAACGTCCATCCGTCCCATTCGAGTTCGTTCACCGTCGAGTTGCAGAAGAGCCGCACAACAACGCGCGGGCTGGGACCGGTTGCGTCGGCCTGCCCAAAGGCGACCAACGCTCCGAGCGATTCAGCGTCGCCTCCCCAGCTGTGAGCAATTCGCCATTCGGTTCCGCTCAGCTCAGCGGCATTCGCTGGTCGCTCCTCTGGGGTGTCCTCTGGTCCCGCAAGTGCGGGGTCCGCTGCTGCTGTCGTCTCGATCGGCGCCTCGTCCGAAAACGAGGCGAGCCCAATCAACGTCGCAATCGCCATTGCAGACACAACCGAAACACTCACGACGCCCCTTCGGGCTCGTCGCTGGCTTCGCTCGGTCTCGACGACGGCGTCCCACGTGGGTGGAGCGGAGACGGGCGTCGCAGCCGAAAGCGACCGTGTCAGTTCGTCTTCGGTCATTGTCACGAGAGTTCCTCCCGGAGTTTGGCCCGTGCGCGGGCGAGCTGTTTCTTGATGGAGCCCTCCGAAACATCGAGGTGTTCGGCGACATCGCGAGTGGTCCAACCTCGCCAATACGTGAGAACGATTACGGCGCGTTGCTGGGTCGAGAGCTTGTGGAGGCCGGCGGCGACGGTGAGTTCGTCGTCGATACCGGCCTCGTGGCTGTCTGACGACGTGGGGGAGCGGGGGATCTGGTGGCTGAGCCTTGTCCGTCGTGCCAGCTTTCGTCGTATGCCGATGGCCTCGTTGTAGACCGCTCGGTAGAGGTAGGCGTCGGGGTTGTCGATGCTGTTCAGGTCACGTCGGAGGCACCTGGCGACTGCATTGGCCACCACATCGGGAGCTTCGTGCGGGCCGACCATTCCCGATGCGAAACGGGTCAGCTCGTCGGCCAAGCGAACGTACGTGGTCTCCCAGGTGGCGGCTGGACGCGGCGCAGGGACGTCTGCCGAGGCAGCTGCCTGCCGCCCTTCCTTCCAGTCCGCACGAATGGTCATCACCCCATACGACGCACGAGTCACCCGAATGGGTGACACGGCGCCTCAGGCCGACCGTACTCGGCCGCCGACCCGCTACTTGGAGTTGCGGTAGTGCTTGGCGCTGTCGCCGACGATGTTCGTGCCGTTGCCGAAGTTGAAGTAGCCGGCGTCTCGGCCGGCGTTGGCGATGTTCTCCATGACATCGGGTCGATGGTCGCCGCCTGACGAAGGCGAGGTGTTGTCGCCCCGAAGCTCATCGAGTGCCTCGGCGGCATCGGCGAGCGGGCCGGGAGCGATCTCGGCTGTGTGGATGCTGAACAACTTGCGGAAGGCTGAGCGGATTCGGTCGATCATGCTGCTCACTTCGAACGCCTGTAGCCGGACTTGCTGTTTCCGAGCACACGGTCCTCGTTGCTGCGGTCGACGAACAGAGCGTCGTTTGCTGCAGCGACGATGTTGGCGATGCCATCGGGTTGTTCGGGGGCCACATCGCCATGGACGACGTTGCCGGTGCGAGTTTCAGAGACAGCATCGGCAGCGTTGCTCAGCTTCGATGACGGTGCGGCAGACGGCGATGCATCGCGGCGGAATCGACGGAGGAACGAAAGGAGGGCCATGTCAGGACTCTACGTCTGGAGGGGCATCTGTCTACCGACGATTTCGATCGGGGCCAGCGTGCCTGCCCCCAAGCAGGCCACCAGGTTCGTGATCATGGTCGGCCAGTTCTCGCCCATCAGGTGCGACAGGTTGACTGCGGGCGGGTTCTCCCGAGCAGAGGGGAGGACGGCCTGCACCAGGTCCAACCGGCTGATTGGGGCCGAGCAGTGCAGCCCTGCGGCAGCCATCGCATCGACGTAGGAGTCGGGAGACGCCACGAAGCTCGTCGAGGCATCGGTCGACCACGGCACCGGGTAGCTGATCGTTCCCTCGCCCACGCGCATGATGTCGTAGACGTGCAAGGTGCCTCCCGGGGCAAGAACCCGAGCGAGCTCGGCGAAGAGGATGTCCTTCCGTTCGATGTTCATACCGACATGGACGAGGGTGACGGCGTCGAACTGTCCGCTCTCGAACCTGAGGTCTGTCGCGTCGGCAACCTCGAACCGTGTGCTTGCATCCAGGTCAACGAGGGCGCTCAACCTTCCCGCCGTCTCCACGAATGTAGGGGTGAGATCGACGCCAGTGACGAACGCTCCTGTTTCCGCTGCGATGGTTCGCGAGACCCCGCCGATTCCGCAACCGACATCGAGCACCTGCATTCCGGGCCCAAGATCGGCTGATTGCAGCAGCTCGAGCGTGGCCGCACGGCCGCCAAGATGGAACTCATCGACTCCGGCCAGGTCGCCGGTTGTCACCTCGGCCAGATCGACCTGCTTCGACAACTCGTCACAGATCCGGTCGAACGGAGTCTCACGCCCGTAGTGGTCCACGACTGAGGAGGTGTCCATCACCGAGTGTCCCACACACCCAAAAACGTGGAAACCCGGGCCGCCGAAGCGACCCGGGTTTCCTGATGTTCTCGTTGAACGCTGTGCCTATGCGGCGGGGGAGGCTGCCTTCTCGGCTGCGTGCTCACGCACGGAGCTGACGGCACGCTTCACCAGACGGCGAGCGGCCTCGGCAGTAACACCCAGCTCTTCGCCAACCTCGCGGTAGCTGCGCTTGCGTCCGTCGTGCAGGCCGAAGCGCTGCTCGACTGCGTAGCGAGCACGGTTGTCGAGGATGTCGAGAAGTCCGGTGACCATCTCTTCTTCGGCCTTGGCCATCACTTCGGCTTCCGGACCCGGCTTTGCGTCGGGAAGGAGGTCGACGAGCTCGTTGGAGTCGTCGTCGCCGATGGTGCGGTCGAGGGAAGTTGGGGTGGTCAGACGGTGCAGGCGTGCGTGCTCTTCGTCGAGCTCATCGCCATCGCCGGAAACCTGACGCAGCGCAGCACGGAGACTGGCCGAACGATCGCCGGGGAGGCGAACCAGGCTGGCCTTCTGATCCAGCGCCCGGCCGATGGCCTGACGGATCCAGAAGGTGGCGTAGGTGGAGAACTTGAAGCCCTTGCGCCAGTCGAACTTGTCGACTGCGTGCTCGAGTCCCAGGTTTCCTTCCTGGATGAGGTCGAGGAGCTCCATGCCTGGGGGCAATGGGTAGCGGCGAGCAACGCTGACCACGAGGCGAAGGTTTGCCCGGATGAACCGGTCCTTGGCCACAGCGGCTTCGCGGACGGCACGATCGAGATCGCGTCCGGTTTCGCCCTCTTCCTTCTTTGCGCGTGCTTCAGCACCGCGCTCGATGATCTTTGAGAGATCGCGCTCTTCCTGAGCAGTCAGGAGAGGGACGAGCCCTATTTCGTTGAGGTATTGACCTACTGAATCGCTCATGTTGCTTCACTTAACGGGATTCACTCCTCAGCGATTCCCTTTTTCTTTGGGGGAAGGCGCAAACTTCGCCTTCCAGATTTGAACCGAGGGGTATTCAAGTACACGTTGGGTGGGTGGACCCAATGCGCACCGTATGATTTCGGTCACGCCGTCAAAATTCCCAAACGCCTGTGTGCCGCCATAACCGCCTTGCGGTGGTCCCGTCGGCACGGGCTAGATAGGTCTTTAGGCCTAAAAGTGGAAAAAGATTCGGCGGGGTTGTTGTCGGGACCCGATTTCTGGGCGATATGCTCGCTCAGTCCCCCCAAGGCCCAAGAGCAGACAATACACGCGGTACCGTGAAAGACCAGTGATTTTGCTGTGTTGTTCGACACTTTTTCGGATACGTCATCTAGTGTGACGAAGTGACTGGCCAACAGCGACGCGTAGGGGTCTTCGGAGGCACCTTCGACCCGCCGCATGTGGCCCATGTCGTGCTCGCTGCAGCCGCCGTGCACCAGCTGGAGCTCGACGAACTGATCGTCACGCCCGCCGGTGTGCCCTGGCAGAAGGTTGGGTCGCGCCATATCAGCCCCGCTGCCGTGCGGTTGCGGATGTCTGAGCAGGCTTTTGCGCCCGTGGAGCGGGTTTCGGTGTCCGACATTGAGCTCGTTCGGGCCGGTGACACGTACACGGTGGAGACGCTCGAAGCACTTGCTGCACCCGATGTCGAGCTGCATCTGCTGCTGGGCAGCGATACCGCCCAGGGCCTGCTCACCTGGCATCGGCACGAGGACCTTGCGCAGCTGGCCAAGATCGCCGTATTTCCCCGTCGCGGCCACCTGGGCGCTCCGCCCGATGGGTTCTCCTGGACCGGCCTTGAACTACCCGGCCTGGAGATTTCCAGCACCGACATCCGCCGTCGGGCTGCGGCCGGAGAGCCGATCGACGGCCTGGTTCCACCGCTCGTGGCCGAGATCGTCCGGTCCGAAGGGCTGTTTCGAACCGCATGAGGCGTGCCGTTCTGCCTGCGTCCCGCAATCGGTGGATCACGCCCGTCTTCACCGTGATGCTCGTGGGGCTCTCGTTGGCGGCCTGGACGGTGGCACGGCAGGCCCAGACCGCTGTTCTCGAGTCGCAGAGCGGTTCCATCAGCGCCGCGGCCCTGGACCCCACAGCCACGAACTTTCGTGCGTTCACCGAACCAACCCCGACAGGGCTGGTGATGCACACGGCCATCGTCGCCGGCCGTCCGCAGCTCATGGGCGTGACCTTCATGGCGGCTGCTGCCAACGACCAGGGCGGCACCGTCCTGACGATTCCGGCGACCTTCGTGCATCTTGGAGGCACCGCCGAACCGCTCTCGGAGCTGTTCACCGAGGTGGGCTTCCTGGCGGTCGTGAACGAGATGGAGTCGGTCCTGGGCATCGGTTTCGGCGAGGTTGTGGTGCTCGACGCACGCTCGTGGACCTCGCTCATGAGCGTTGACCTGCCGTTGGAGTTCACGCTGGCCACCGACCTGTTCGAAAACATCTCCGATGAGGAGACCCGCACGATCCTTGCGGCCGGCACCAGGCAGTGGGATCTGGCCGAAGTGGAGCTCATCGCAACCCACCGCAACCCGCAGGAGGCGTCGATCGGTCTTGCTCGCAGGCAGCAGGAGATCTGGAGGTCGTGGATCTCGCGCACGGCGTCCTCGGTTGAACAGCCCGGGATCTTCTCGCTCGACGAGGGGTTCATCGATCTCATCGGGGACCTGGCCACCGGCGAAGTGTCCTACCGAAACATCGCAGCTGCAGCCGCTCCTGCTGACGCAACAGAGGACACCACGTACATCGCCGACCAGCAGCAGGTCCTGGACCTGGTCTCGCAGGTCGTTCCATTCCCAACTCCCGCCGAGCCGGGCGACCGCCCGTCGGTCATGCTGCTCGACGGAACCGGCGGCGTCTACGACCAGCTTCCCGTGCTGTCAGCCGTGGTCAGAAGCGGCGGACAGGTCGCCATTCTCGGGAACGCCGAACGGTTCGATCTGCCTGCCACCGAAGTCCAGGTACACGACCCGGCAGCCGCCGAAATCGCAGCTGCTCTGGCCGAGCGTCTGGGGGCGGGGGCACCTGTCGAAGCACCGCTCACCGAAGCCACCGTGTCGATCACGGTCATCGTGGGAGCAGACCGGGCGCCAGCGTCGTAGCCTTCTCGGGTGATGGAAACCGAAGTCGAGCCAACCCCGGCCCACCCCGCAAGTGACGAGATCGCCAACTGGACGATCATCGCTGCGCGCGCGGCCGACGAGAAGCAGGCCATGAACACCATGGTTCTCGACGTCGCCGAGATCGTGGCCATCACCGACATCTTCCTCATCACCGCAGGCAAGAACCCACGCATGGTTCGCGCAATCGCGAACAACATCGAAGCCGAGGTCGTCAAGGCTGGCGGGCCTAAGGCCATCCGCACCGAAGGCAACGACACCTTCGAATGGGTCCTCATGGACTTCGGCGGATTCATCTGCCACGTGTTCGACGAGGATCACCGGGCCTACTACGAGCTCGAGCGCCTCTGGGGCGATCGGCCGAAGATCGACTGGCGCGCCGGCTGGGACAACCCCGCCGAACGCTCCGCTGACGAGCTTCAGGCCACCGACTCCGATGAAGAGGAATAGGGCGAGCCGTCATCTGGCCTAAGGAGCCGCGCGGATAGGCCCGAGCGGCCTGGCACGAAGTGCCGTGAGCGGG
>CAZFBD010000020.1:35528-62638 GCA_964517125.1 uncultured Acidimicrobiales bacterium | reverse complement strand
CGGCGTTGAAGTGCGACGTCATCGGGCAACATGTCGCGACCAATAAGCTGGTCCATCTCGGGCCAGGCATATCCTCGCGAACGTTCATCCATTCGACGCCATAACCTGACGCAGCTGGCTATGCCAATGGCCGGCCAACCAGTCCCACACAGCTGCCTTGCCGATGGTGTCGAGCAGCTTGAGGCCTTGCTCGGCTTCGAGGTACGAGACGTCGAAGAAGCAATCGAAGCCCAGCGCGTGGCAGCCCTGCTGCATTGGCTGTTCGTCGTAGGATCGGGTCGCAGTGTGGAACCCGAGACTCCCAGCGGACGGGGTTCGGGGGCTTCCCAGGCCTAGCCGTTTGAGCTCAGCATCGATGCGGCAGATACTCGCCGGTGAACAGCGACCAGGACACCGCAATTCCTTCCCCGACCTACATCCGTTCGAGCACATGGCCGAACGGCCTACGGGCGGTGAGGTCGGACGTGGCACCATCGAGCGCATGCAGTACTTCCTGGTCAGGGCAGACATCGACAGTGGCGATCACGAGGCGACCGAAAACAGTGCTTGCCGAGCTCAACGAGATCGGCGTTCGGGTCGACGCTCAAATTGAGGCCGGGGAGACCAAAGCGCAGCTTCGAAGACGACGAGCGAGACGCACATTTCGCGCTCGCGCTCGTCGAGGCCTACGAGCAGCACGGACGAGGGAAATGGGCCCAGCCCTTCATGGCCAACATCGGTGAGACTTGCGACCACGAAGTGATCATCCAACGACTCATCGACCACCGGTTCATTCACCGTGACCGGCAGCCATTCCGGCTTGCCTACAAAGCGCGGGTTCAGCTCGGGAAGTGGGACTGATGGGATCGATCGACAAGCTTCCTTCCGGCAAGTGGAAGGCCAGATGGCGAACGCCGGATCGGCGGCAACGGAGCCGGGTGTTCGCACGGAAGGTCGACGCCGAGCGGCACCTGGTCTCGGTGGATCACGAGAAGCTCAGCGGCACATATGTCGATCCCCGCGACGGCGCCGTCACCTTCGAGGTGTACGCCGAGACATGGCGCCGAGCACAGACCCATCGACCGAGCACACGGAACAAGGTCGAGTCGACGCTCCGGAACCATGCCTATCCGGCGTTCGGACATCGCCCACTCAACAACATTCGACCGACCGAGCTCCAGCAATGGATCCGCAGCCTCGAGGACGACCTCGCTCCGTCGAGCATCGGAGGCGCCGCCAACTACGTGAAGTCCATCTTCAAAGCGGCGGTCGACGATCGCCTCATAGCGAGCTCACCGGCGCAAAGACTGAAACCCCCCAAAGCTACGAAGGCGCCCGTCGTTCCCCTCACGGTCAACGAGGTGCTCGCTATCGCTGACGAGATCCAACCGCGGTACCGGGCGCTGGTCATGCTCATGGCAGCGACTGGGCTACGGCCGGCCGAGGCGTACGGCCTGACGGTCGACCGGTGCGTCTGGCCGGAGCGTCGCATCCGCATCGATCGGCAACTCGTTGGAGTCGGATCGGCGAGCGAGTTCGGGCCACCGAAAACCGAAGCGAGCGTACGCACCATCCCCGTGCCCGAGTTCGTTGAGCAGCTTATCGACCGCCACGTCTCCGAGTTCGGGCTCGGAGATCACGGGCTTGTGTTCACGGACCGTCAGCTTGCTCCGATCAGACGGAACCGGCTTGGCGAGGTTTGGCGGCACACGATGAAGCGGCTCGACTTCGACTGTTCAGGGCCGCACCAGCTTCGGCACCATTACGCCTCGTTGCTGATCCAGCACGGTGAGTCGGTGAAGGTTGTCCAGGCGCGGCTCGGTCACGCGTCAGCAGCGGAAACGCTCGACACGTACGCACATCTCTGGCCTGACTCGGATGACCAGACCCGCGCTGCCATCGAAGCGGCCTACGGCATTGTCAGTGGCTCTTGAGACCAAGCCCCTCGGCGGAGCACACCCAGTCCTGTACCGTCGTCAGTTGCCGAACCGCTTCCAACCGAAGCTTCGGAACACAATGCCAAATAGAAGACAGTCGAGTTCAGAGCGCGGGACCTCCCATTCGCACCCATCCACCACAGTCTTTGCGTTTGCGACATGAAGACGAGCGTCCGTTGTGGATAGTCTTGCCCGACCGAGTTCGTAGTCCGCCTTCTCTCTTGCGAGGTAGAGCTCGCGAAAGGCTCTGCACACAGCGATTAGTTGGTCGGAAGCTGTCTCCTCGGCGAGGCCGCACCGCCCCATCATCGAGCGGTCGCCTTCCTCGAACCACTTAGCGACCTTCAGCATCGCAGTGTGTTCGAAGTGGCGTCTCGCTATCTCGGACGGGCGACCCGGTTGAAAGGTCGCAACGACGGCCCTATCGATGAGCTCATGGAATGCGCTGTAGTAGGAGGTCGAGATTGACCTGCGGACAGAAGCTTCAGATCCTGTGACGAGGCCTTCAGCGACCTCGATTAGCTCACGAGCATGACTCATCGACATCGACCATATGCCAGAGCCCATCTTCCGGCGCTGCGAGCTCCTTGTGTTCGGTCTGAGTCCTACAAAGCGACATTGCAAACAGATTGATTCCGCGCAGTGCTCCTGCAACGACGGCCGAGCTGGCCTGGCACGCGCTGGCAACGGCATCGTCCCAGTCGTCACCGTCAAGAACCACCACGACCTCGACTAGATGGCGAAGCTCGTCGTCATCGTCGAAGAACATGTCGCCATCAATCCGGAAGCCACAGGCGCGGAATCCGGTTGGAAACGTCGCAGCCTTCAGTGCTTCGGCCACTTGCTGCGAGAGTTCGGTCACAGGGGTCACGATAATCAGCGTACTGTAGCGAGAGAGACAGGGCCGACAGCCCACGCGACTCGCAGCGAACTCTCTCTCGTCAGCCCTTGTAGATCGTGTCCAGACGTTCGACGCAATTTGCTAGCGCTTCAGAGTCCACCTTGGTTCCCATGAAGGAAGAGCAGGCCGCGATTGAGATGCTGAGTGACAGTCCTGCCGCGAGCATGGCGAAGGCAGCGTTGCGCTCCGTTGGTTCGAATTCCAACATGGCGCGCCCCGGGTCGAACTCCGGTCGGCGTGTTCCGAGACCAGCTAGGACGACTGGATTGGCATGGGCTGTGGCAGAGAAGCGCCGGTACATCACCTGCCCAACTGTCGACCGATCAGCGAAACCGAGGTTGAACAGATGCTCGCAAGCATCTGTGGCTGACTGTCGCTTCCCGGCAATCTCTCTGGCCCTCTTCGTGTCCACAAGTCGGAGATGCATGCCGTGCGTGCAGAGTTCGCCCAAACGTGCTCTCGCCTTCATCATTTCAGGACTTCCTGCGTCGAAGCTGAGATTCACCAGCTCTCGACGAGCCCACACGCGGTGGACGAAGGCTCGCTGAATTCGAGTGTCGTCAGGAAGCCCCGGTTCGCCGAGCTGGACAGCGAAGGCGCAGGCCTCGATGCAGGATCGAACGTTTACATCCAGACCGAACACTGAGGGGGACATGGTCGAGAATGTTGCCGCCTGGAACTGATCCAGGCCGCTAAAGAGGTAGAGCCGAATGAATGCGAGCATGTCTTCAGCCGGGGCGCTCCACCCGGTGCCTGCCCACTTGTGCTGCCGTTGAACGAGCCGCGCTGCGTCTGAGCCTGGCGCCTCATTGACGACCTCGTTGTAGGAGTCGCGCAGATGATCATGCATCTCTCGGCCGATTTCCGCAATTTCAACAAAGAGCGGATTCTGATTGCGAATGCTGACTGTTGTGTCCAATTTGTGTCCATCTCCCCAGGCGGGTTTCCACCCTGATAAATGAAATCAACGATTTGGTGGTGAGTCGGCCTGTAGGCGGGATTCTGTCCGGACCCGAGGGTCCTGTGTAGCCATCTATCTATGCGGTCCACCTGAGGGCTGCAGCTTGCGCTGCTGACGGACAGCCAACCCTCTGCTTGACCTTGCTCCGGATGGGGTTTACCCAGCCACTCCAGTCGCCTGGAATGCTGGTGCGCTCTTACCGCACCGTTTCACCCTTACCTGTGCTCCCGAAGAAGCCATCGGCGGTTTACTCTCTGTTGCACTTTCCTGCGTGTCACCACGACTGGCCGTTAGCCAGCATCCTGTCCTGTGGAGTCCCGACCTTCCTCAGCCCCTGGAAATCCTGAGGCCGCGACCACCCGGCCGACTCACCGCAGTCATTGTGCCGCGGCCCAACCGGGTTTTGCACGTTTCGGCGTCGACCGAACAGCGCGGTCCTAGGCTTTCGAGATGACGTCGCCGCCACGCACCCTCCGCTCGGGTGTGGGCAGCAACCAGGGTGCCTTCGGCCCGACCGAGTGGGCGCTGCTGGCCGTCACGGTGAGCATTTGGGGATCGTCGTTTCTGTGGATCGCCATTGGCCTCGACAACCTGCACCCCGGCGCCGTCGCACTGAGCAGAACCGCTCTCGGAGCATTCGCACTGTCGCTGCTGCCGTCCTCTCGGGCAGCAATACCCCGCACCGAGTTCAAGGGTGTCGCCATCGTCGGGGTCTTCGGCACGGTCATCCCGGCGCTCCTGTTCGCCTTCGCCGAGCAGTGGGTGGAGTCCTCGGTTGCGGGCATGGTGCAGGCTGCGGCGCCGCTGTTCGTGCTGAGCGTCTCCATCTTCATGCTCCGGCAGGCGCCCAGCCCCACGGTTCTCGCTGGCCTGGCCCTGGGTCTGGTCGGGGGAGTGCTGCTGAGCCTGCCAAACGTGACCGGCGCCGACGCCGAGCCGCTCGGCGTGCTACTCATCCTGCTCGCGGTCGCCTGCTACGCCGTGTCCAGCAACATCGTTCCGCCGCTCGTCCAGGCCTATGGAAGCATCTCGGTCATGGCCCGAGCGCTCCAGTTCGGCACCCTCGTCCTGATCCCGTACGGCATCTGGGGTTTCACACAGAGCTCGTTCGCCTGGTCGGCCGTGCTGGCCATGACGATTCTGGGCGTGTTCGGCACCGGGCTGGCCCGAACCACGTTCGCCGAGCTCGTGTCCCGCGCCGGCGCACCACGCGCCTCGCTCGTCAGCTACCTGGTCCCCGTCATCGCCGTCGTGCTGGGCGTGGTGTTTCGCGAGGACTCCATGGCCACGCTTGAATACGTCGGCCTCGCCGTCATCCTGAGCGCCGCACGGCTCACGAGCCGGGCCAATACGACCTGACGCATCGAATTGCCCGTCGGGGGTATGCGCTGGCGCGGTTGGTATCGTCCGCGCAGAGAATTTCCGAGGAGACACCGTGGAACTTGAAGGCAGCGAAACACATCGCAACCTGATGGCGGCCTTTGCTGCCGAGAGTCAGGTCAACCGCCGCTACCTGTGGTTCGCAGAGCAAGCCGACGTTGAAGGACACCCCGAGATCGCCGTCATGTTCCGCAACATCGCCGAAGCCGAAACCGGCCACGCGCACGGCCACCTCGAGTACCTCGCCGAGATCGCCGACCCCACAACGGCACTTCCCATTGGCGACACCGTGGACAACCTGCGGTCGGCCATCGCCAGCGAAACCCACGAGTTCACCGAGATGTACCCGTCCATGGCCAAGACCGCCCGTGACGAAGGGTTCACCGACATCGCCGAATGGCTCGAATCTGTGGCCGGCGCCGAGGAGAAGCACGCAGCCCGATTCGCTGAAGGGCTCGACGGGATTTCCTGATGCGTAAGCGGTTCGGCGACATTGCGCTCGATGGATGGGAGTGGATGCAACGCAAAGCACACATGGCTCCCGACTCGCAGCGAGCCAGCCGGTTCGGTTCCTTCGGCGACGGCACCGTGGTCTGCTTCCCGCCGCAGGTGATCTACAACGAACATGCCATCCACATCGGCACCGACACGGCCATCGGCCCATGGTGCTCCCTGACCGTTGGCATGGCGCCGGGGCAGGAACTGCTCTCCGACCGAATGCTGGTCATTGGCGACGGATGCCTGATCGGCCGGGGAACCTCCATCGCCGCCCACTTCGAGATCGTCATCGGCGACGGCGTGTACTTCGGTCCGAACGTGTTTGTGACCGACCAGAACCACGCCAACGACCGAACCGACGTTCCAATCGGCAAACAACTCCAGCCCGAGCGGCCAGTCCGAATCGGCGCCCACAGCTGGCTGGGTACGGGTGTCGTCGTCACCCCGGGCGTGACCATCGGCGAACGGGTCATGGTGGGGGGAAACTCCGTGGTGACCTCCGACCTACCCGACGACTGTGTTGCCGCAGGAGCTCCTGCGCGGGTTCTCAAGAGTTAGGCGCCCGCACCGCTTTCGTGGCCAGGGCCCGGCGTCTCTAGACTCGGGTGCATGACGACCCCATTTGAAGCGGCCGGCGGATGGCCCGGAATCCTCGGAACCCTGCAAGCGGGCGATGACCTGACCGCTGAGCAGACCGAGTCCATCTTCGCCGACGTGCTCGCTGGCAACGCGACCGACGCTCAGATCGCTGCGTTCATCGTGTCGCTCCGCTCCAAGGGTGAAACCGTCGAGGAACTGACGGGCATGGTTCGGGCCATGAAGGCAGCGGGCACGCCGCTGTCGGTCCCGGCCAACGCGATCGACATCGTCGGCATGGGGGGCAGCCCGAGTCGCCGCAAAGCCGCGCTCAACGTCTCCACCATGGCATCGTTCGTCGCAGCCGGAGCCGGCGCCGTCATCTGCAAACACGGCAACCGCAAGGCATCGTCGACCTCGGGAAGCTTCGACCTGCTCGAAGAACTGGGAGCCGCATTCGAATTCGACGCGAACCATCTGTCGACCGTCGTCCGAGAAACCGGCGTGGGCTTTGCGTTCGCCAAGCTGTATCACCCGTCCATGCGCCATGTTGGCCCCGTCCGCCTCGAGCTCGGCATTCCCACCGTGTTCAACGCACTCGGACCGCTCGCCAACCCGGCATGGGTCACCCGACAGGTTGTCGGCGTTGCCGAAGACGAACTCGCCGACCGCATGATCGCGGTGCTCGCCGCCACCGGGTCCGAGTTCGCCTGGGTCGTGACCGGACACGGCCACCTCGACGAGCTCTCCACAACGGGCCCGTCGTCCATCCGCCAGTTGAGCGACGGCGAGATCACCACCTTCAGCGTCGACCCAGCCGACCACGGAATCGCACCACCGGCCGAGGGCGCTCTCGACGGGGGAGACGCCGCAGCGAACAAGGCCATCTTCGAACGGCTTCTGGCGGGCGAGACCGGCGCAGTCCGCGACATCGTTGCTCTCAACGCCGCCGCCGGCCTGGTGGTGGCTGGTGTGGCAACCGACCTGTGCGATGGCATGCAGCGAGCCGCCGAATCCATCGACTCTGGCACGGCGCAGGCGACCCTCACCGCTCACGTGCAGGCATCGAACGCAGCCTGACCGGTGCCCTCCGAGCTGTTCGACCCGCTTCTGGAGCTTGCGTTCTCCGTGGCCCAGAAGGGTCACAAGACCAAACCCCGAGTTGCGGCGCCCGCACGGCTCACCCCCATGCTTCGCTTCACCAAGATGCCTGCACGCGCCCGGCAGACGATTTGGGACGTGCTCGATTCTGACGAGGAGTTCCGGGCACGGGTCGCCAAGAAGGCCGACGAACGGACCGTCGGCCGTGCCGGTATGGCCATGCTCGAACGCGATGACGGCTGGCAGGAACTGATCGACCGCCTGGTGGAGGCCGCTGAAGAGCCCGTGCTCGACATGGGCGCCAGCGACGCCCGCAAAGCAGAACACCGACTGGGCGTGGCCGAACGAAGCCTGGCCCGGATGACCGACGAACTCGACGCGGCCACCACAGAACGAGACGAACTGGCCAAAGAACTCGACGACATCCGTGCCGCACACGCAGCCGCAGTTGAGGAGCTGGCCACCATTCGTGAATCGAACCGGGATCTGGCCGAGCAGCGGCAGCGGGCCGTCGCCGAGCTGAAGAAGACCGAAGTGGTCATGGCCCGGCACATCACCGAACGAAAGCTGGCCGAACAGCAGCTGCAGGACATGGCTGCCGCCCAGCTGAGCACCACACTCGACGGCGGCGCCATCACCGACGCCGAGGTTCGGGACCACGCTGACCGCCTCGCCGAACAGGCCGCTTCGCTCGCCGACTCGGTCGCCCAGCTCCGGGAGCGAGCCACGCCGCAACGCACACCGGTCGCACGCCGCACCCCAATGCCGCTGCCGCCCGGAGTGCACGACGACGGCGCCGAAGCAGCCGAGTACCTCATCCGCATCCCAAAGATGGTGGTCCTGGTCGACGGCTACAACGTGACTCGCTCCGTCCACGACGACTGGAGCATCGAAGAGCAGCGGCTGTGGCTGGCACAGGGACTCCGCACGCTCGCGTCACGGTGCGCAGCGACGTTCGATGTGGTCTTCGATGGCGCCGACGTGCCCTCGTCCGGAACCGGAGAGCGAGACAGCGGAGTCTGCATCCGCTTCTCTCCCGACGGGGTCGAAGCCGACGACGTCGTGATCGACGCCGTCCGAACCGTGGCCGCTGACCACCCCGTCACGGTGGTCAGCAGCGACAAGCGAGTCGTGCGAGGAGCAAAGGCAAACGGAGCCAACACCATCTCCAGCCAACAACTCCTCGAACTCCTGAACTGAGGGGAGGGCTCAGGCAAGGCCGCGAAGCGTAGGCTCAGCGGGACTCGATTGGCGTCGGCGGGGCGAGGTCGACTCCCAGGCCCGTCAGCGCCTTCGTGACCCGATCGTTGGCCCCGCGCACAGCCACGGGAATCCCGGCGTCGCGGCCGTCGGCAACCATTGAGCCGATGGCTCGTACGCCCGAGACGTCGAGGAACGGTACGGCGGACAGATCCAGCACGATCTCGGTGACCTGGTCGGTCGTCCGTTCTCGAACGTGGTGAACCATGTCGGCCGTGGCGGCAAAGCTCAGCGGACCATTCAGCGACAGGATCAGCGTGGAGCCATCGTCGTCCCCGAACGCTCCGACCTCCCCAAGACCACGAATCTGCTCATCGGCGAGCTGCTTCACGAACGCAACTGAGGCTGCAACAATGCCCACGATCACGGCAGTGATGAGATCGACGAAGACCGTCATACCAAGAACCACGATCATGAGGAAGAGGTCCCATCGCGGCCCCTGATGCGCCCGCCGGATGTACGCCGTGTCCAAGATATCCCACCCGACTTTGACAAGGATTCCAGCGAGTACAGCGTGCGGTATTCGTTCGGCAATTGGCCCGAAGGCCAGGACCACCCCAAGCAAGAGCAAGGAGTGAAAGGCACCGGACACCCGCGTTCGGCCACCAGAACGAATGTTGACCACAGTTCGCATGGTTGCGCCAGCGCCCGGGATTGCGCCAAACAGACCAGCGATGGTGTTTCCGACACCCTGCCCGATCAGCTCCCGGTCGCTCTTGTGCCGGGTACGAGTCATGTTGTCGGCAACCAGCGATGTCAGCAGGCTGTCGATGGCGCCAAGCAGTGCAAGGACAATCGCGCCTTCGACGATGACCAACCCAGACTCGCGATCTACGGACGGGATGACGAAGTCCGGGAGCCCGACAGGGATGTCACCAAGTGTGGGAGCAGCGGTCAGGAACTGCCCGGCCACCGTGCCCACGGCGAGTGCAACCAACGCCCCAGGAACCCGCCGAGCAAATGAAGCCGGCCAAAAGAACACGATGCCGAGCGTGAGACCTGCGATGGCCAACGCCGACGGATTCAGATCGCCAATGGCCTCGGGAATCGCCTCAATTGCTGCGATTGTTCCGCTGCCGTCGGGCGCTCCGCCGAAGAGCCGCGACGCCTGCAACAAAATGATGATGACGCCAACCCCGCTCATGAACCCAGAAATGACAGGGTACGGGACGAGGTTGATGTACTTCCCCACCCGGGCGACACCCAACGCGATCTGGAACAGTCCCGCAAGCACGACGGTGGCGAAGACCAGGCCCGGTTCTCCGTCGAGCGAGTCATAGACGCCAGCAAACACAACGATCATGGGACCGGTTGGCCCGGAAACCTGTGTGGGAGTCCCGCCGAACACTGCTGCGAAGAAGCCGACGATGATGGCACCCCAAAGGCCTGCGATCGGGCCGACCCCCGACGCCTCGCCGAACGCCAGTGCGAGCGGAAGTGCAACGACTCCCGCCGTGATCCCGCCGAACACGTCGCCGCTGAGGGCGGAACGATCAAATGGTGACTTCCCAGCCGGCGTTGCAACTGGCTTGGATGCGGGCATATCAGGTCCGTTCTTCTGCTGTTTCGTTGTTTCGATCCATGAACACGATGTCGACCGCGGCCCGCAGCGCATCGAGGCGGGAATCGAACGAGAAATACTCGGGCACCTGCATGTCGGCCATCGTGGCAGCAACTTCGGTGTTCATCCGGGCGATGAACACCGAGGTCTTTGAGGACTGGGCATCGTCGAAGATCGTCTCGATCGCCGTGATCGCAGAGACATCGACAAAGCTCATTCTGCCGAAGTCCAGAACCATGGCGCGTGTCTCGCCAGCGGTTCGTTCGCGCACATGATGACCCAGGTCTGCGGCGGCGCCGAAGCTCAACGGACCATCGAACCGGAACATCGCCACGCGTCCTTCAGCCCTCCGGAGCAGCGCGAGTTCCTCTTCGCTTCGAGGATCATCGGTGATGTCAAAGGTCGCCAACTGTTCGTCGGCGAGGCGCTTGATGAACCCCATTGCTGCCATGACAACACCGATGGCCACGGCCGTGATGAGGTCAACGAAAACCGTCATGGCCAGCACGACGGCCATGAGTACGAGGTCCCAGCGGGGCCCCTGGTGGGCACGTTTCAGGTAGCTGATGTCGAGAATGTCCCACGCAACCTTGACAAGGATTGCAGCGAGAACCGCAGTCGGGATCTGTTCGGCAAGCGGGCCCGCCACGAATACCACAGCGACCAAGAGGAGTGAGTAGAACAAGCCGGCCAAGCGGGTTCGCCCGCCCGCACGAATACTCACAACGGAGGTGCTGGTGGCACCCGCTCCAGGCATGCCTCCGACGAGTCCGACGAGAGCGTTGCCGATCCCCTGGCCGACCAGCTCTCGGTTCGAGTCGTGTCTACCCTGTGTCATGTTGTCAGCGACAAGCGACGTCAGAAGCGTGTCGATCGAGCCGAGAATCGCAAAGATGATGGCTCCTTCCAAAATGATCGCCGCGGTGTCGGCGGTGAGGGTGGGGAGAACGACGTCGGGAAATCCAAAGGGAATCTCTCCGATGGTCGGCACGTCGCCCAGTAGTTGGCCGGCGACCGTGCCCGCCACGAGAGCCACGAGAGCACCGGGCACGACCGACGCGAGTCGCTTGGGCCAGCCAAAGACGATGATGAGGGCAACGACAGCGACGCCAAGAGCGTTCCAATTCACGTTTTGTACAGCATCCGGAATTGCTTCGAGCCCGGCCACCGTGCCGCGGCCTTCAGGCTCGCCTCCAAAGAGTCGAGAGGCCTGAAGAGCGACGATGATCACTGCGATTCCGCTCATGAACCCCGAGATGACCGGGTAAGGGACCAACCGGATGTACTTGCCAAGCTGTATGAAGCCAAAGAGGATTTGGAGCAGCCCACCAAGAACCACCGCAGCGAAGACGAGCGAAGCGTTCTCATCGACCGAGGCATACACGCCAGCGAACACAACCACCATCGGCCCGGTCGGGCCCGAGATCATGCTTGGGGTTCCGCCCAGGAGCGACGCGACCACACCGAGGACAATGGCCCCCCAAATGCCTGCGATTGGGCCGGCTCCAGAGGCCTCGCCGAACGCAAGGGCAAGGGGCAGCGCTACGACGCCAGCGGTGATTCCGCCGAACATGTCGCCACGGAGATTCGACAGGTCTGGTCCTGAAGACCCCGCCGTCGCAGGGCGGTGTTGCGTCGTCATCGGCTGAGGATATCAAAGTTAGCGCTAAATGGAGGCGAGCTCCCTTTTCGGGCTGCTCACCAGCTCTGGAACGAAGCCAACACCTCTGGAACGGCACCCAAGCCTGGCTCACGTGTCACACCCAATCCGTAGGGTCTTCCTCGTGACACCAGAACCCCTCACCATCGACTGCGACTCCTGCGTCATGCAGGCCTCCAACGCTTGTGACGATTGCATCGTCACCTACATCTGCGATCGGGAACCGGAGCAGGCGGTCGTCATCGACCTTGCCGACTTTCGGGCCATGAAGCTCCTGGCCGACGCCGGCCTGGTTCCCGATCTGAAACACACGGGTCACTGACCCAAATGCAGCCAATAGATTGAACACATGTCCGCCCGAAGTCTTGTCGACGAGCTCCACCAGCTCGCCGAGGCTGCGGGGCTCGACAAGATCGGCACGTGCAGTGCCGAGGTGTTCGCCGAGACCCGGGCGGTCCTGCACGAACGTCGGGACCAGGGCCTGCACGCCGACATGCAGTTCACCTACCGGAACCCCGACCGGGCAACCGACCCGGAGCGAGCGCTGCCGGGAGCTCGCAGCATCGTTGTGGGCGCCCGCTCCTACCGGCGGGCTGAACCGGTGGCCGGAACCGGTGCGGCCGGTCAGGCGCGGGTGGGGGAGTACGTGTGGGAGGCCCACTATGTGGAGCTCCGTGAGGCGCTCGAGCAGCTCTCCGAACACCTGCGTTCCCGAGGGCACAAGACCCGCATCCTCATCGACGACAACGCTCTGGTCGACCGGGCGGCCGCACACCGGGCCGGAATCGGATGGTGGGGCAAGAACAGCAACCTGCTCATTCCGGGCAAGGGCAGCCGGTTCGTGTTGGGGTCCATCGTCACCGACGCCGATCTGCAGCCGGTATCCACACCGCTCGACGACGCCTGCGGCACGTGTCGCAGGTGCATCGACAACTGCCCAACTGGCGCCATCGTCGACGACGGCGTGATCGACGCCAATCTGTGCCTGGCCTGGCTGGTGCAGGCCAAGGGCGTGTTCCCCCGCGAACACCGGCGGGCGTTGGGCAACCGCATCTACGGATGCGACGACTGCCAGGCCACATGTCCGCCCAATCTCTTGCACGACCGGCGTGAACCCGCCCCCGACACCCGCGGGCAGGCATGGGTACAGGTGCAGGAACTTCTCACGCTCGACGACGATGAACTCCTGGAGCGTTTCGGTGTCTGGTACATCCCGGGACGAGAACCCCGCTACCTCCGTCGCAATGCACTCCTTGTCCTCGGTAACGTGGCAGCCGGCGACGACACGATCGTGCGCGAGCTGCTCACTCGTTGGGTTGGCTCGCCCGATCCAATCGAGCGGCTCCACGCGCTGTGGGCGGCAGCCGAACTCGGCCAGCATGACCTGATCGACGACGCGGTGGGCGACGACGATCCGTTGGTGGCAGAGGAAGTACACCACCTCATCCAAGAACGGATCACATGAGTCGTCATCTGCTCGTGACAAACGATTTCCCACCAAAACTCGGCGGCATTCAGCAGTACCTGTGGGAACTCTGGCGGCGCCTTGACCCGGCCACCTTCGAGGTGCACACGACGCCGTACGAGGGCGCCGAGGCGTTCGACGCCGAGCAGGCCTTCACCATCAACCGTTCCACCGAGCCCGTTCTGCTGCCGTATCCCTGGCTGACCAAGCGGCTCAACGAGGCCGCCGAAGCCTTCGATGCATCGCTGCACGTGATCGACCCGGCGGTTCCCCTCGGCCTCATCGGCCCCACCCTCGACAAGCCCTATGTCGTGGTGCTGCACGGTGCCGAAGTCACCGTTCCCGGTCGGCTCCCCGTGTCGAAACAGGCGCTCGCCCGGGTTCTGAACAATGCACGCGGCGTCATCTCCGCGGGCGAATACGCCCTGGCCGAAGCCGAACGTGCAGCCGGCCGAACGCTCGAAGCCGAAGTCATTCCTCCCGGCGTCGACATCGAACGCTTCACGCCGTCAGACCCCGAGGCCGGCCGCCGAATCCGCGCCCGGTACGGCATCGACCCCGCTGCGCCATTCATCTTCAGCGTCTCCCGGCTGGTGCCACGCAAGGGCATGGACACCCTCATCTCGGCAGCTGCCCGACTCCGCAAGCACCACCCCAACCTCATCGTCGGCATCGCCGGCGACGGTCGGGACCGTCGTCGCCTTCAGGCGCGCATCGACGAACGCAACGCTCCCGTTCGCCTGTTCGGACGAGTCAGCGAAGAGGACAAGCAGGAGCTCTACGCCGGCGCCGACCTGTTCACCATGCTGTGCCGCACCCGCTGGGGCGGGTTGGAGCAGGAGGGGTTCGGCATCGTGTTCGTGGAGGCTGCTGCCGCCGGCGTCGCCCAGGTGGCTGGCCGAAGCGGCGGTGCTCACGAAGCCGTCATCGACGGCGAGACCGGCATCGTCATCGACGATGGGGCGTCGATCGATGTCGTCGCTGGGGCCATCGGCGCACTCCTCGACGATCCCGTCACCAGAAAGCGCCTGGGTGCGCAGGCTCGCCAACGGGCCGAAGCCGAATTCTCCTACGATGTCCTCGCCGCACGACTCGCCGAGACCCTGGAACGATGGACCTGAACGCCGACCCATCCGGATCAACCGACAACCTGCCCCAACTCGGCGTCCGTGTCGCCGCAGCGTTCGCTGTGCTCTCGCTTCTGACCTGGGCCGTCGCCGACACGCTCGACATCCTCTTCGTTGTGGTGTGCTCCGTCTTCTTCGCCGTTGGCATCGCCCTGTTTCTGCTCGGATTCTGGAACGGCGTGCAACGAAGCCGGGTCGACGACGTCACCCTCACCGGACTGCTCGCCCTCGGCACCTCGTACGTCGGAGCCCGACCCCGAAACCTTCTCTGGGCCGCCATCGCCATCGAAACCGTCGTCGCCATCCTGTTCGCCTCACTCCGCCCATTCACCCAACAAGCGTTCGGGCTGCTGATGCCCATGTTCGGTGTCGGACTCGCCACGCTGTGGGGCTCCAGGGCAGCAACATTTCACCCACGCGACGACCCCCGAAACCCGTCGCCACGTTCGGCCCCCGTGGATTGAGAATGCACCATGGTCGAGTACTCTCTGGACAGCGCACCACCGAAGGAGCCGCATGACCGATCAAGCTGCTGAACGAATCGAGATCCTGGCCAGCCCCGAGGCCTGTTTCGCGACGGCGCTCGACTTCGAGCGGTATCCCGAATGGGCCACAGACGTGAAGGAAGCCACCATCGTTGCCGTCGACGACAACGGACGCGGCGGCGACGTTGCGTTCCGAGTGGCCGCCATGGGCCGCTCCACGTCGTACACGCTGCGATACAGCTACGGATCCAACCCACTGCGCATGTCCTGGCGCCTCATCGAAGGCGACGTCATGGAACGGATCGACGGCGAGTACGAGTTTGTGCCCGCCGGCGACGGGTCCACCTGCGAGGTCAACTACTACGTGTCCGTCGACATGCTGGTCCCACTTCCCGGCTTCGTGAAGCGCCGCGCCGAAGCCAAGCTTCTCCACACCGCGCTCGACGACCTGAAGAACCGGGTGGAGTCTGCAAGCGCGTGACGCCGGTGGACGATACCCGGGTGCAGCAGGCACGTCGCCGACTGCGGCAGGTATCTGACGAGCGGTCGCGCCACGACGCTGCCGTCCGCATCCTCACCCTCGTCTCTCCTCGAGTCTCCGATGCCCCACTGCGACTCCACAGCGGCTTCAGCATCATCAGCGGACTCAGCGAAGACGGCCGCCAAGCCCTGGCATCAACCGTCGCCGCCATCTACGACCAGACGCCCTCGGTGGGCCTGGACGGCACCGTACTGTTCGACGGCGAGCACCACGGCCTTCACGCACCCCGGCCTGCCGTGGCCATACAGTCGGCGGGCGCCGAGGCAATGTTCGGCGCACCACAGGCCACGCCTGCCCTGCCCGACATCGGCTGGGCCGACGCCGGCGACCTGAAGGCGCTGGTCGAAGCAATCGACAGTGCGGTGCGGCTCACCGAAGCCGAGCTCCGAGGCGCCGACGAATACGCCCGCTCCCTCCGCCTGGAAAACACCGATGTCCCCGAAGTCATCGACCTTCGAATGCACGACGGAGATCGGGCCGAAATCCGCGAAACGTTGTCTGCCATGGACGCCATGGCTCCCAACCCCGCGCATGTCGCCGACCTTCGTACCAGCCGCTCCCGCAACGACCCAGACGGTGTTGCGGGAATACTCCAGCAGCTGAACATCGACCCCGGAACGAACCCGTTCGAAACGGCCGATCGCGTCCTTGCCGAGTCCGATGAGCTCGCCGCCATCCGCCTCCGCCTGGAAGGCCGTTTGGTTGGTGTCACCAGGTCCCGGCCAACGAACCCGGCGTCCGCTGAGCTCACCAACGTCGACAACCGACGCATACGGCTGCGCCGACGGCTCCGGAGCCAGCGAGGCTTCCTTGCGGCAGCGCAGGACCACCTGTCGCTGACCCTGCACCCAGAATCGACAGGGGCATCTCGGACCGAAGCGGTGGCCATCCCGGCGAACTCCGATGGCCGACCGCTGCCGTTGCTCCTCGAAGATCCATTCCAGGACATCCCGGGCCGTCAGGCCATTGCTGCGCTCTCGGTACTGCTGCGGGTGAGTGAGCTCTGCCAGGTCATCTGCGTCTCCGACGGACCCGAGCTTGCCAACTGGGCCGACGCCGTCGGCGACCGGGCCGATTGGATGAGGGCCTCTGGCTGGTTCGAAGGCGAAGCGGCGTGCTGATCATCGGTTTCGATGTCGGGGGCACCAACGTCCGCGGAGTCGGACTCCGCCCCGGATCCACCGAACCCCTGGCCATCCGACGAAGCCGCACCCGCCCCGACGGCGATGTCCTCGTGAAGACCATTGTCGAGGTCGCGACCGGCCTGTCCGAAGACATCGGCGAACCCATCGATGCCATCGGGCTTGGTATGGCCGCGCTCATGGATTCCGGCGGCGTGTTCCGATACGCACCCAACATCCCCGGCGTCGTGAACTATCCGCTCGTCGAGGAAGTGCAGAAGCGCATCGACGTTCCGGTGGTGGCCGAGAACGACGCCACCGCTGCCACCTGGGCCGAATCGCAGTTCGGCGCCGGCAAGGGCCACGATCACATGGCCTTCGTGGCACTGGGCACCGGTATCGGAACCGGTTTTGTGCTCAACGGCCGGTTGTATCGGGGCGCCCACGGCTACGCCGGCGAGGCCGGACACATCACCGTGCAACGTGACGGGCCACAACACATCACCGGTGCACCCGGTCCGTGGGAGTACTACGCGTCGGGCAACGGCCTTGGCCGGTTGGCCCGCAAGTGGGCGGCCGAGGGCCGTCTCGATGCGCTGGTCGACAAGGCAGGTTCGGTCGCCGACATCAAGGGCGAACACGTGAACGAACTGCTCGACGCGGGCGAGCCCGGCATCGAAGCGCTCATTGGCCGATTCGCCGACGACGTCGCGGTGGGCATGGCCGATCTGATCTACGTGCTCGACCCCGAAGTCTTCGTGCTTGGTGGCGGCCTCGTCGACCTGGGCGAAGTGCTTCGCAGCAATGTCGAGAAGCATCTGGCCGAACGAATTCTCGGCCGAGACTACCGGCCGTCGGTACCGGTGAAGCTCGCCGAACTGGGTTCCTACGCCGGAGCCATCGGTTCTGCGGCGCTCGCTGCGGAATTGGTCACAGACACCAAGTAGCGGGCGACCGCCGACTAGCTTTTCCTCATGGAATTTCGCCGTATCAACGGGTTGCCCCCGTACGTCTTCACCATCATCAACCAGCTGAAGATCGAGGCGAGACAGGGCGGCGCCGACGTCATCGACCTCGGGTTCGGCAACCCCGACCTTCCCAGCCCCGACATCGCGGTTGAGAAGCTGCAGGAAGCCGCCGGCAACGCACGCAACCATCGGTACTCGGTGAGCCGCGGGCTTCCCAAGCTCCGCGAAGCGTTCGCCGACATGTACAAGCGCCGGTTCGACGTTGACCTCGATCCCGAGACCGAAGTCATCAACACCATCGGCGCCAAAGAGGGCTTCAGCCACCTCATGTGGGTACTGCTGCAGTCCGGCGACGCCGCGCTCGTTCCGTCGCCCTCGTACCCGATCCACCTGTTCGCACCGCTGTTCGCTGGCGCACAGATCCGCGAAGTCCCACTGGGCACCGGCGAGGACTTCTTCGAGTCGCTGCAGGAACGGTTCGAGTACTCCTGGCCCCGCCCCCGAGTGATCGTGCTGTCGTTCCCGCACAACCCCACGACCACCTGCGTGGACCTGGAATACATGCAGCGCATCGTCGACTTCGCCCGAGAGAAGGAAGTACTGCTGGTGCACGACCTGGCGTACGCCGACCTCGGGTTCGATGGCTACAAGCCGCCATCCATCCTGCAGGCCGAGGGCGCCAAGGAGGTCGCCGTGGAGCTCTACTCCATGACGAAGAGCTACTCCATGGCGGGCTGGCGAGTCGCCTTCATGGCCGGCAACCCCGAGGTCGTCGCCGCACTGGCAAAGATGAAGAGCTACCTGGACTACGGCACGTTCCAGCCCATCCAGATCGCCGCCACCGTGACCATGAACGAAGCCGTCGACTATCCGCAGGAAGCGTGCGCCATCTACGAGAGCCGCCGCAACACCCTTGTCGACGGTCTCTCGCGTATTGGATGGGACATCGAGCCACCCCGCGGGACGATGTTCGCCTGGGCTCCCATCCCGGAGCAGTACAAGGACATGGGCTCGGTCGAGTTCTGTTCCATGCTCGTCCGCGAAGCCGGCGTCGCACTCTCGCCAGGCGTGGGCTTTGGCCCGGGTGGCGAGGGCAACGTTCGCTTTGCGCTCATCGAGAACGAGCAGCGCATCAACCAGGCGATCCGAAGCCTGGGCAAGGGACTGCCCAAGCTCGCCTGATCGTCTGTGACGCTTCCGGGCTCAGGCCCAGTTGCGGGAACGGCCGAGGGCCTCGAGCCAGCGGGCATGGAGCGCATCGGCCGCTGTGCGGTCCTGTGCAGGCTCTGCGGTGTGGTTCGACTGCCATGCAGCTGAGACCTCGTCGGTGCCGCTCCAGACGCCCTCAGCGATTCCAGCGAGGTATGCGGCACCAAGCGCCGTGGTCTCGGTGATCGATGACCGGTGCACGGGTACCCCGATCTGGTCGGCCTGAATCTGGAGCAGGAGCTCCATGACCGATGCGCCGCCGTCGACCCGAAGACTGTCGGCCTTCACGCCGCCGGCGTTTGCCATGGCGTCGATCACGTCTCGTGTTTGCAGTGCCATGGATTCGACCGTGGCGCGGGCGATGTGGGCCCGGGTGGTGCCGCGGGTCAGGCCCACGATGGTGCCACGGGCATGTGGGTCCCACCATGGGCTGCCCAAACCGGCAAATGCGGGGACCATGAACACGTCGTCGGACGAGTCGACGGATTCTGCAAGCGGGCCGACCTCGGCGGCATCGTCGATGATGCCCAGCCCGTCGCGCAGCCATTGAATGGCTGCGCCGGTGACGAAGATGGCGCCTTCCATGGCGTAGGTGGTGGTGCCATCGGCGAGTGTCCAGCCCACGGTTGTGAGCAGACCGTCGACCGGTTCGGGCATGGTCTGGCCAACATTCATGAGGATGAACGAGCCGGTGCCGTAGGTGTTCTTGGCCGCTCCCTCGTTGAAACACGCCTGACCGAACAGGGCGGCCTGCTGGTCACCGGCAATCCCTGAAATCGGTGTGCCTTCGGGCAGCGCATGCCCCGCTGCCACGGTGCCGAAGCGGCCCGACGACGCCATGACCTCGGGCATGATCGAGCGAGGAACCCCAAACAGGTCGAGCATCTCATCGGACCAGCTGAGGGTGCTGATGTCGTACAGCAGCGTTCGGCTGGCGTTCGTGGTGTCGGTGATGTGCGCTTCGCCATTTGTCAGCTTCCAGACCAGCCACGAGTCGACGGTGCCGAACGCCGTGTTCGCATCGACGCTGACGTGACCGTTGGCGATGAGCCACTCGAGCTTGCTGCCGGAGAAGTAGGGGTCCAGAACCAGGCCGGTGGTGCGACGGACCATGTCCAGGTGGCCAGCCTCGGCGAGCGCATCACAACGGTCGGCGGTACGCCGGTCCTGCCAGACGATCGCCCGGTGCAGCGGTTCGCCCGTGGACTTGTCCCAGACCACGACGGTTTCGCGCTGGTCGGTGATGCCGACAGCGGCGATTGGCTCGTTGATCTGCGCCAGAAGCTCGGCCAGGGTGGCCTGCACAGCATCCCAGATTTCGATCGCATCGTGCTCCACCCAACCCGGTTGCGGGAAGTACTGCGGGAACTCCCGATACGACGAGGCGAGGGGCAGCCCGGTATCGCTGAAAGCGATGGATCGGACGCCAGTTGTTCCAGAATCAATTGCGACGACTACAGCCATTGCCGCAGCGTAGAGCGACCGTAGGCTCGTGTCATGAAACTTGCGGTTCTCACTGGTGGGGGCGACGCCCCAGGACTGAATGCGGTCATCAGAGGGGTGGTCCGAAAGGCCACCGAGAATGGCGACGAAGTCATCGGATTTCTCGACGGTTGGCGCGGTGTCATGGAGAACGAGTTCATGGAACTCGACGTCGAAGGATGCCGTGGCCTACTCACACGTGGCGGCACCGTTCTGGGCACCACCCGGATCAACCCCTTCATGCGGGAAGACGGTCGCGAAGCCTGCCGGCGAACGCTTGAAGCCAACGGTGTCGATGCGCTCATCGCCATCGGTGGCGAGGGCACCCTGTCGTGTGCCAACGAGATGTACAAGCTTGGCTTCCCGGTCATCGGCGTCCCGAAGACCATCGACAACGACATCGGCTCCACCGAGATGACCTTCGGCTTCGCCACCGCAGTCGACATCGCCACCGAGGCCATCGGCCGCCTCCATACCACGGCCGAATCGCACGACCGCGTCATGGTCGTCGAGGTCATGGGTCGGCACGTCGGCCACATCGCCACCTGGGCCGGTCTTGCTGGCGGCGCCACGCTCACCCTGATCCCCGAGCACCCGTTCGACATCGCTGACGTCTGCGACAAGCTCCAGCGACGCCACGAGCGAGGCAAGTACGCATCCATCGTGGTCGTGGCTGAAGGCGCCAAACCGCAGCCCGGAACGCTCAACGTCCCCGACGACACCTTCGATGAGTTCGGCCACATCCGGCTCGGTGGCATCGGCGAACTGGTCGCCCGGGAAATCACCGACCGCACCGGTTTCGAGACTCGCACCACCGTGTTGGGCTACGTGCAACGCGGGGGAGAGCCGTCGGCCTTCGACCGGGTCCTCGCCACCTGGTACGGCGTGGAGGCCGCCAGCATGGCGGCCGACCGGGCGTTCGGTGCCATGGTCGCCTACCGGTGCGGAACCATGGAACGGGTCGTCCTCGAAGACGCCGTCGCCGAGCTGAAGTACGTGAACCCCGAGTTGTATCGCGTGGCCGAAACGTTCTTCACGTCGGGCCCCGGCCGCTGAGCGGGCTCAGCTCGGCGCAACCGTTGGCGCCAGGCTGTTGTAGTCGTCGGGTCCAACGAACGCGTTGACGTCGCCGTCGTCGGTGTTGACCGTAATGAACTCGGGTTCGCCAGCGTCGTTCGTGACCTGGAAGCGGACCTCGTCGACGGTCTCGAATGCCGTGACCGTGAAGACCATCTGGGCAAAGGCGGTGACGCGCTCGCGTCCCTCGATCGATGGCAGCTCGGACAGGACCACGACCAGGCGGCCCTCGGCCGGTCGGCGCGTTTCCTCGACCTGAATGGGCTCGTCGGTGGACCCGACAGCCAGGGTGATGAGCTCTTCGCGTTCCTCGGCGGTGGGGCCGGCGAACACCTGCTCCAGAGCCGACCGGGCGAGATCGGTGCTCTCAACAGCCGCCACCTGGCGGATCACGGGTTCCAGCAGGTTCGTACCGTCGTCCGCAGGGCGAACCAGGTAGATCGTGATCTCCTCGGCGATGGACTCGAGCACCGTTGACGTGGTGCCGACCTCTTGTGTTCTCAGACCGGCTGGCAGGTCATCGGCAGCGATGATCTCGGGCTCGCTGTCGAGGGGGATGCCGCAGGCCGCCAGTGTCAGCAGGACGGTCAGGAACATGGCGAATGGCCGTCTGCTCATGCGAATTCCTCGTCGGAGAAATCGGCAATCGGAAGCTCCACGACGAAACGCGCACCCTGCTCGCCGTCGGGGCGGTCCTCGACCCAGACTCGGCCGTTGTGCAGGTTCACGTGTTCGGCAACGAGCGAGAGGCCCAGACCCACACCGGTGTCGTAGCCGCGACGCCCGCCAGCCCCGCCGCGACTGAAGCGATCGAAGATGACGAATCGCTCATCGAGCGGGACGCCTGGTCCGTCATCCTCGACAGCCATGAGTACCGAGTTGTTCGGCGTTGCCGACAGGTGGATGCGGGTGGCGCCGCCGCCGTACTTTCGAGCGTTGTCGATGAGGTTGGCGACCACCCGGGCCAGGCGCCGTTTGTCGGCCTCGACCACGACTTCCTCGACGTCTTCGTCGACCTCCACCGGCGTCTCGGGGGTAGAGCTGACCCCAACCGCCGCGCGCACGAACTCGGCGTACAACAGCGGGTCAGCCTGGAGCGCAGCGGTGCCGACATCGAACCGCGAGATCTCCAGAAGATCCTCGACGAGTGTCTGGAATCGGGCAATGTCGCTGGACAGAAGATCGAGCGCCGTTTGTGATCGAGGCGTCATCTCGTGTTTGGCGTTCTCCAGAACCTCGACCGACGCGGTGAGGGTCATGAGGGGACTGCGCAGCTCGTGGCTCACCTCGGAGGCGAACCGGGCGTCGCGCTGAATACGTTCCTCGAGCCCGCCAGCCATCTCGTTGAAGGACGCGGCAAGACTCACGAGGTCTTCATCGCCTTGCGGGTCGAGTCGGGTGTCGAGGCGTCCGCCGGCGATGGCTTCGGCAGCTTCAGAGACCTCGCGCAGGGGTCGGAGCGCACCACTGGCGGCAAACCGTCCCGCGAGCGCGGCAAACGCCGCCACGATCAACGCTCCGCCCAACAACACGTACTGCAACGTGGCGAGCGTGTCCTCGACCTCGGAAAGCGGAACCGCCTCGTAGTAGATGACGTCCTCTTCGAAGCCCCGAATGGGAATGGCGTACACGATGGCAGGCTCGTCCTGCACCGTGGTTCGGAGCCGTCCGGCATCTCCCGTCTGGGCGACCGCTTGGAGCTCCGGTGGCACGTCATCGATCGTGAACGACGCATCGAGCGAACGCGGCGTGCCGTCGATCTCCAACAGCGGGCGCGAACCGGCGCTCGTGTTCAAAGCATCGAGCACTGCCTGGGCGACCTGCGAGTCGAGGTCGGAGGTGAGCCGGTTCAAGACTCGTCCGGCGTTGCCGAACACCACATCCTGCGCGGTGTCGGCGCGGTTGGCCAGCAACGCCTGCCGGGTGATCGTGAGCGTGATGAGGGCCAGCAACGCGGCAACCACAAGTCCGCCGAGCGCGAACAACAGCGTGACCCTCGATCGGAGGCCGAGTCGGAATCGTCTCATGAAAGGAACGAGGCGTTCAGGTTTGGAGCTTGTAACCCAGGCCGCGCACGGTCACCACATGCTGTGGGTCGGCCGGATCGTTCTCGATCTTGGTCCGGAGTCGGCGGATGTGGACATCGACCAATCGGCCATCGCCGAAGTAGCCGTATCCCCAGACCTTTTCCAGCAGAGCTTCTCGGGAGAAGACCTTGCCCGGGGCCGATGCCAGCTCGACCAGGAGGCGGAACTCGGTCTTGGTCAGATGGACCTCTTCGTCGGACTTGCGGACGACACCCTGATCGGGGATGACCTCGAGGTCGCCGAACGCCATGTCCGCAGCCGGGGCATCGGAGGTGCGGGACCGGCGAAGCAGTGCACGGATCCGGGCCGAAAGCTCCTTCGGAGCGAACGGCTTGGTCAGGTAGTCGTCGGCGCCAGCTTCGAGGCCGGCGACAACGTCGTGGGTGTCGGCACGAGCCGTCACCATGACAATGGGGACATCGCTGGCACGACGGATGGAACGACAGACATCGAAGCCGTCGATCCCTGGGAGCATGATGTCGATGAGGACGACGTCAGCTGGCTGCTGACCAAACTTCAGAAGCGCATCTTCGCCGTTGTCCGACTCGATGACCTCCCAACCTTCGTCCTCAAGAGCGAGCTTGACCGCGGTACGGATTCGCTCGTCGTCTTCGACAGTAAGTATTCGGGTACCCAACGCATTCACTTCCTTGTCCCACCAGAATTCCCGCCGCCCAAACTCACCGGGTACGTCGGATTCCGTTGTGGAATCGTCAGGAACCAGCCTGCTCAAGTAGTTCGATGAACGCCGAAGCGATGCCAGGGGCAACAGCCACGGAGAGCCCGTCGAGCAAGACCCTAGCCCCTGCTTCGCTTGCAATGAGTGAACCCGCAGCAGAATCCCACGGAGCCAGGCCCCGCTCGAAGTAGCCGTCGAGTCGACCGCACGCCACCGAACAGAAGTCGAGGGCTGCTCCTCCATGGCGTCGGATGTCGCGAACGGCGGGAAGAATCGACACGAGCTGCTGTGCCTGCCGCGCCCGGTTCTCGGCCGAGTAGTTGAAGCCGGTGCCGATGAGCGACGTGGAAAGGTCGTCCTTCGCCGACACGGAGATGGCCTCGCCGTTGCGCGTGGCACCACGCCCGCGGGCTGCTGCGAACAGCTCGTCGCGGATGGGGTCGTACACGGCTCCGGCCACGGACTCGCCGTCGATCTCGGCGGCGATGGACACGCTGTATCCGGGGATGTCGTACAGCAGGTTGGTGGTGCCATCGATGGGGTCGATCACCCAGGTCACACCAGTGGCGGATTCCTTGTTGGCGCCCTCTTCACCCAGGACGCCGTCGTCGGGTCGTTCTGCAAGCAGCCTGCTGACGACCTCGTCCTCGGACCAGGTGTCGATCTCGGTGACGACGTCGGCGGTCGAGGACTTGGTGGTCCAGGAGAAGCCGGCGCTGCGGCGGTCGCCGACCTCGTTGCCGACATCGGAGGCGATGGTTGCTGCGAGCTCGCGAAGTTCGATGAAGTCGGTCATGAGAGTCCTCGTGCCCGGCGGGCTCGGTCGCGGTTTTCGATGGCCTTCCATTCGGCCATTGCCCGCAGGGTCAGGACGGCCACGACAGCCACACCAATGGCACCGATGAGCGCTCCGCCAAGCCCGGAGAGGGCGGCCGTGCTGGAGCAATCCTCGGTGCACTGAAGATTGACGACCGACCAGCCAATGAGTCCGCCACAGGCGCCGCCAATGACGATGGACGACACGGCGACGATGCGGGCCCACACGGGCGGCGCGGCATCGGGGAGGGGAGATTTGCGGGGCTCGCTCACCATGGTGAGGCTACTTGCCGAACGGCGGATTCGGGGAGTCGATCTGGGCTGTCACTCGCTTCGGGTACGATCCGACTGTGCGTGCACGGCAGCTGGCCAGCGGAGCGTGATGGGGACGGATCGCACCATCCTGCACGTGGACATGGATGCGTTCTACGTATCCGTCGAACTCGTGCGCCGTCCCGAGCTGCGCGGCAAGCCCGTCGTCGTTGGCGGGACCGGTCGCCGGGGCGTGGTGGCTGCCGCGTCATACGAAGCGCGTTCATACGGCGTGTTCAGCGCCATGCCTTCGGCCCAGGCGCAGCGTCTGTGCCCCGACGCCATCTTTCTCGCCGGCGACCACGGCCTGTACGGGGAGGTCTCGGCCCGGGTCATGTCCGTGTTCCACGACATGACGCCCCTGGTGGAGCCGTTGAGCCTCGACGAGGCGTTCCTCGATGTCACCGGTTCCCTGCGGCTGCACGGCGACGGCCAGACCATCGCCCGCAGCATCCGTCGAACCATCTGGGACGACGAATCGCTCACCTGCAGCGTGGGTATTGCCCCGAACAAGTTTCTGGCCAAGCTCGCATCGGAGCAGGCCAAACCCGCGGTGTCGCGCTCGGGTCCAGTCTTCGGCAGGGGAGTGTTCGAGGTGCAGGCCGGGCACGAACTCGAATTTCTCCATCCGCTTCCTGTCCGGGCGCTGTGGGGTGTCGGCAAGGCCACCGGCGCACGGCTCAGCGCCATGGGTGTCGAGACCGTTGGCGACCTCGCCGCCCTGCCACTGGCCACCGTCACGGCCTCGTTGGGCAATGCGTCGGGTGCCCACTTGCACGCCCTGTCGCAGGCGCTCGACGACCGCCCGGTGGAGCCCGAGCGCGGAGCCAAATCCATCAGCCACGAAGAGACCTTCGCCCACGACGTGAGCGATCCCGACGCTCTGGATGTCGAACTCGTCCGCCAATGCGATGCCGTGGCCCAGCGATTGCGCGACAGCGATCTGGCTGCCCGAACCGCTGCGCTGAAGGTCCGGTTCGGTGACTTCACCACAATCTCCCGGCGCGCAACCGTCGACGCCCCGTTCACGTCGGCCGCCGAACTCCTTCGGCTCGCCCGCTCGCTCATGGCCACCATCGACCCGGGGCAGGGAGTGCGGCTGCTGGGTATCGGGGTGTCCAACCTGGGGGTCGATCCCGGGCAGCAACTCACGCTCGACCTGTTGCAGGACGGCGAGCCCGAAGCGTCCCCAACCGACCATCTTCTCGACGAGGTTCGGGCCCGGTTCGGCAACGGCGCCATCGGACCGGCGTCCGCAGCGGTCGACGGCAAGCTCCGCGTGAAGCGGCGAGGCGAGCAACAATGGGGCCCAAACGCCCCATCCGACGGGTGATCCTTCCCGAAATCCACATTTCAGGCCGTTGGGTGCATTGTTCCGACCCTCTGGGTGTGGGAAGATTCCTTTGGAAGAGGCCACGGTAGACTTGTGGCGAAGCTGGACAGAGGGACGTGTGGAATGCCGCTCTCCGAGGACGAACGACGAATCCTTAGCGAGATCGAACAACAGCTGTACGAGACCGATCCCGGTCTCGCGCACGAGGTGTCCTCGACAACCGTGTTCTCACACGGGTTCAGGCACATTCGCTTGGCTGCGATCGCTTTTGTTGCCGGGCTTGCCGTGCTGGTCCTGAGCCTGTCGGTCAGCTACCTGCTGTCGTTCGTCGGCTTCCTGATCATGTTGGCGAGCGCCTGGTATGGCGAGCGCAACCTGCGCCGTGTTGGCAAGGCCAGCCTGCAGAAGGTGACCCAGAGCGCCAGCGCCGATGGCGGCGTCCGTGGCTACTTCGGGGATGCCGGTCAGCGCATGCGTGATCGCCTCAACCAAGAAGACGGCACCGAGGAAGACTGAGCGAAGCTCAGCGAGTTGGGGCTGCGAAGCTCAGCGAGTTGGGGCTGCGAAGCTCAGCGAGTTGGGGCTGCGAAGCTC
>CAZFBD010000020.1:28343-35428 GCA_964517125.1 uncultured Acidimicrobiales bacterium | reverse complement strand
AGCGAGTTGGGGCTGCGGTTCTGGTCAGGTGCTGCGGGCACGAAGGTTGCCCCAGACTCCGGATTTGTCGCGCCAGACGTTGAGCGGGTTGGCGTGATGCAGCCACCAGTGCCGGGCTGACGTTCGGGCCCGGGCGTCGGCGGCGAGCTTTGTGGAGAGTTCCTCAGCGCGATCGGCGCGGGAGCTCTCGATGGTGTCGGGGGAGAATGTGGCGTCGGTGACTTCACTGGCGAGTCCGTCGAGGGACCGGGCCGATTCGGGGTGAGCGGTTGCGAGCCGATCGACGAGCTCGCGTGGGGTGTCGGACTCGCTGACGCGCAGACCGAGGAGCGAGAGTGCTGCCTTGGATTCTTTCCAGGCGAGGCCAATGCGGCGCCGGGGGTCGTGGGCCACGCGCTTTCGGGCTTGGCGGGCGCGTACGACGCCCACGATCAGCGGTACGAAGAGCAGTGCGAGCACGGCGAGGGCGGCGGAGCTCCACCTGATGATCGTGGAGGTCTGGATTCCCTGAGGGCCGCCGATGATGCCGGTGCCTTCCAGGTCGTCGCGGGGAATGGTTGTGGTGGTGCTGCTTGGCGGCACCGGACGCTGATCCTCGCCGGGCTGAGGGCCGGGGACGGGCGTTGCTGCCTCGGGGAGTGTGGTGGGGGAGTTCCCGGGGGCGTCGCTGGCCTGGGCCTCGGGGATACCGGTGTAGGCCTCGTCGTTGGGGCCGCCTCGGCCCGGTGTGGGCTCGAATCGGAGCCACCCGATGTCGTTGATCCAGACCTCGGGCCAGGCGTGGGCGTGGCGGCCGGAGACGACATAGGCGTCGATTGCCGGGTTGTATTCGCCCGGGGTGAAGCCCACGGCCACACGTGACGGGATGCCGAGCGAGCGGGCCATCGCGGCGAAGGAACCGGAGAACTGCTCGCAGTATCCGACGCGAACCTCGAACAGGAAGTCTTCGATGCGTTCAGAGCTGTGGCCGTTGACGGCTTCGAGGTCGTAGGCGAACAGTGAAGGATCACGGAAGTAGTTCTGCAGCGCCAGGGCCTTTTCGTAGGTGCTGGTGGCGCCGGCGGCGGCAACGATGGCTTCAGCCTCGTCGACGACCCGCTGACTGAAGTCGGCAGGGAGGTCCAGGTACCGTTCGGCGATCTCGTCGGGGATTCCCTCGCCTGCGGTCCGGATGACCGATGCGTCGCGAATGGGGACCTGGGAAAGCAGGGTGTAGGTCAGGCCGTCCGAGGTGGAGCGGGCCCGGTCGACGATGAGCGTTCCGGATTCGGGCTCGTACTCGAAGCCGACACCCTCGGGCGCTGTCACGATTTCGCTGGGTTCGTAGGCAGCGGGAACCCAGATTCCGCCGAGACCCGTGATGTCGAACTCCTGGGTGACCCGGTCGAAGGAGGTGCCGTCGGGGAGGTCGGTGTCGAGGGGCCCGGACGCGTCCTCGAACGATCCGCGCGAGCGCCAGATGCGCCCGTCGAACACATCGAGCGAGGTGATTCGCCAATAGTCGCGGGTTGGGGTGTTGACCGTGAACACCTCGATGTCGGGTTGGTTGACCAGACGCGACTTGATGTCGACCAGCGGCGACAGCACGACCCGGGGATCTTCGGGTTCGTCCAGGTCGCTGATGTCGTAGAGAGGCTCTTCCTCGTAGCCGGGGAGCGCCTGGGCGGCGACGGCGCCACCGAGCAGCGTGACAGCCAGGATGCCCAGGCCGGTCTTCAGCAGACTCGACTGGCTGCGGCGGACCCCGTCGGTGCCGAGAAAGGCGCCAGCCGTGGAGGTTTCACCCAGTCGGTGGAACAGCACGAGTGCAAGTGCCGCCCCGATGAACAGGACAGCAGAGATCAGGCGGTTCTGGTCGGCAGCGAACAGGGCGCTGAACACGAAGACAGCCGTGCCGGGGACCAGGGCTTCGACCGGCGCACGAAGGCGAAACGCAGCCCAGTCGGACAGGAAGGCCACGAGCCACATGACAATGGCGATGAGCAACAGGAAGGGAGCAGTGACCTCGGTGGGGGCCAACACGATCTGGAACTGATCCCATGCCAGGCCCAGGTCCGTGCGGAAGCCCTCCAGAACCTCCCGGTTCAAGAACCCGCCTTCGACCAGCGTGGTCGGCGGAAACAACAGCGCCGATGACACGAGCAGCCCCAGTGTGGAAACCAACAGCGAGACGATGAGGCCGCCACGCGCCCACCGGACGGCGGCCGCCAGGACGTGGGCCGAAATGGTCGATGCGGCGATGGGAACGAAGAACGAACCGTCCAGGAACAGGCGGGAGAAGCCAGCGATCACGGCGACGGAGAAGGCCACGAGTGCAAGTTCTGCCAGCAGATCGTACGACGATGCCGGCATTCGGCGAACTCGGCTTTGGCGCCGTTGGTTGATCATGGATGCAGAACCTCCGACTCAACCATCGCAAAGGAAGCGGCGCCGCTGCAGTCAGCTCGGCCGATCCTTTTCGAATCCTTACCCGTGGTGTCGGCAGCCGTCATCGCATGCCTGATCCGCTGGACTGGAGGGTGGTGATGGCCCGTCCCCAGAGGGGGGCAAGGTCGTCCATGGACCCCAGGTTCAGACGGATCTCGTTGCCGGCTGCTTCGGCTGCGCTCGCAGCTCGTTGCGCCTGCGGATCCCAGACGGAGGGAGCGAGCGCAATTGACATGATGCGGCCGTATCGGCCGAAGCCCTCGGCGTTGATGGACGGCTCGCCCGTGGTGACCAGGACGAGTGCACCCTGTGCTCCGAGAACTGCTGCTTCGCCGAGGCGTTCGACCCGCTCGGCAGATTCGGCCATGGCCAGAATGCTCAGCGCCTGGTCGAGCCCTGCAGGTCCGAGCACGTAGCCGGTGTCGCCACCATCGATCGTGAGCAACCGGAACGGATCCGAACGACTCCGCATGGAGGTGAGAATGCTCGCCGCAACCGACGTGCCCCGGTCGAGGGCATCGACACTGTCGAACGCAGCGTTGTCCAGCAACACGGTGAGGTGATTCTGGGTGGGTGCCTCGTCTTCGCGGACGATCAGGTCGTCGTGGCGTGCCGATGCCGCCCAGTTGACGCGCCGCACGTCGTCGCCGGGAACATACGCACGCAGCGCATGGAATTCTTCGCTGCGTCCGCCGATGAACTGCGGCTGATCCGACGCAGAACGACGTTCGGACGCCGGTGACGGGGGAGCGGGGGGAAGCGGAATGACTTCGGGATAGACGACCATCTGGCCGACGCTCGGGGCGTTGAATCGGCGAATGGCCAACCCGAAGGCATCGATCGATTCGAAGTCGACCGGGCCCACCGTGACCAGCCCACGGCGTTCGGTTGGCAGACGGTACGCGGCCTTGGTGGTCTCGTCGGCGTTCAACGGGCTGATGAACAGCTGGGCGCCGTTGGTGCCCTGCACCCGGTCGGTCATGCGAATGACCGGCGAGCGGGACGAACCGTTCCGGACGGCGACCTCGACCCGGCCGGTGGTGCCCACGTGCATGCGCGACGGCGTGATGGAACGACCGACCCCAAGCCGCAGGGGCCGGAAGACGGCCACCAGGACCGCAACGAACACGAGCGCGAGCAGAACTGCACCGATGACGTACATCTCGGACAGTCCGAAGAACCGGCCGAGCGCGATGGCTCCGACGCCGAAACCCAAACAGATCCAGCCGCGAATCGTGGGCATCTCAGCCGACGGTGGGAACGGGAATGGACGCCATCACGTCGTCGACGACGTTGACGGCAGAGACTCCACCAAGCTGGGCTTCGGGAGTGAGCATGATGCGGTGCGCCATGACCGGACGGGCCAGCGCCTTCACATCGTCGGGCGTCACGAACGAGCGGCCCGAAGCTGCAGCGAGTGCACGGGAGACACGCTGCAGGCTCAGCACGGCACGAGGGGAAAGGCCCAGACGCAGGCTCGGATGCTGGCGGGTGGCCGTGGCAATGTCGAGCAGGTAGCCCTTCAGCTCTGGGGCAACATGCACCGACTGCAGTGCCTTGGTCATCATGGCGACTTCGGCGGGAGTGACGACGTTCGTCAGCTGATCGAAGCCGTCGCCCTCGCCGTGCTGATCGAGAATCTCGAGTTCGGCGTCGCGGTTCGGGTATCCGAGCGAGATCTTCATGAGGAAGCGGTCCAGCTGGCTCTCGGGCAGCGGGTAGGTGCCTTCATGGTCGAGGGGGTTCTGCGTGGCGATGACCATGAACGGACGGGCGAGGGGATGGGTGTCGCGGTCGACGGTGATCTGACGCTCGGCCATGGCTTCGAGCAGCGCCGACTGCGTCTTCGGCGACGCACGGTTGATCTCGTCGGCCAGAACGATGTTGGCGAACACGGCGCCGGGTCGGAAGTCGAACTCGCCGGTTCCACGATTCCAGATGGACATGCCGACGACGTCGGCTGGAAGCAGGTCGGGGGTGAACTGGATTCGGCCGTTGGAGCCACCGACCGATGTCGCCACCGCTTTGGCCAGCGAAGTCTTGCCAAGGCCCGGCGAATCCTCGAGCAGAACGTGCCCCTCGGCGATCATGGCCAGCACAACGAGCTGGACAACATCGTGTTTGCCCTTGATGACGCTCTCGACGTTCTCGGAGATGGCTCGGAACATGGACGAGAACGTTTCGGAACGGGCTGCTTGGGGGGTCGTTGTCACTCGGGGCTCCCTCGAAGTGTCGATGTGGCTCTGCACACAGTACTTGTACTGCGGGTGGCGATGGTGCGCACGTCGAACCACCGGGGACCGCCCCCCAGTCGGAGAGCGCTCATGAGGCATCGGCTGTCTGCAGGGTCACCCTGAGCCAAACCCGATTGGAGCCCCGAAGCTTCCACAATGGTCCCGATAGGGTGCAGCAGACGGGTCACAGGCACTGGAGATGGAGGGAGAACCCATGAGCGAACCGATCACCGGACGAGGATGGGTGCTTTCCGCCGGGGCGGCGCTGTTGGCACGGCCCGACCTTTGGCGAACGTCGGCTCGCGTCGTCCGCATGCACACCCCGCAGGGCTGGTGGAAACAGCGCCCGTTCCTGCCGGTGCCCGACCGAGCCTGGATGGGCTTTCGCTACGAAACGGCCTTTGCCGCCACCGACGGCCGGCCCAACCCCGAGCAGTTCATTGAGTACCTGGAGTGGTCCAAGAGCTGGCGATACCTGGGCTGAACCGGGTCAGCGTGCCATCTCGGGTACGGCCCGACAGTGGGGCGCTGCATGTTCGATGGCCGCTGCCACCTCAAGGAGTTTCCGCTCATTTCCGACCGGTGCGACGAGCTGTAGGCCCACCGGCAGTCCGGCATCGCTGAAACCAGCCGGTATGGACACCGCCGGACACGAGGTCGGCGTGATGACACAACATGCGGTCATCCAGTCCAGGTAGTCCCGCATGGCAACCCCGTCGATTTCGGTGGGGTACTCGACCTCGACCGGAAACGGAACGACCTGGGCAGTCGGCAGCGCCATGACGTCATGGTTCTCGAAGAATGCCGCCATGTGTTGGTGCACCTTGGCTCGCAGGGCCTCGGCCCGGATGACGTCGTCGAGTTCCAGGCTTGCGCCGTACGCCACATTCTCGAGAACGGTGTCCTTCATGAGTGCTTTGGTTTCGGCCGGGAGGCCATGGAGTCGCCGGTAGGCCAGCCCGCGCAGCACACGGAACACGGTCATCGAGTCCGACAGATCGACCTCGGCGTCAACCATGGAGCCGCCGACCTGATCGATCGCCTCAGCAGCCGCTCGGCAGACCTGAAGTACCTCTGGCTCACAGGTGAACAACCCAAGGTCGCCAACCCAGCCGATCTTTGCGTCGGTGGTGGTGGGCAGCGGCTCGGCGAAGACGGCAGGGTCGCCGGGAATGGACAACGGGTCGAGCGGGGACGGTTCGGCAAGGACACTGAGCAGCAGGGCAGCGTCGGCGACCGTGCGCCCCATGGGCCCCGACAGTCCGAGGCGCACCAGGTGTGTCGACAGTTCTGCGACATCGGGAACCCGACCGATTCCGGGACGGAATCCGACGACGTTGCAGAAGCCGGCCGGGTTGCGCAGCGATCCGCCGAGATCGCTGCCGTCGGCCAGCGGAAGCATGCGTGATGCAAGGGCCGCTGCCGCACCGCCGCTGGAGCCTCCTGGTGTCCGCGAAAGATCCCAGGGGTTCCGCGTGACGCCGTAGACCTCGTTGAAGGTGTGGGAGCCGGTGCCGAATTCGGGGGTGTTGGTCTTGCCGACGAAGACCACTCCGGCCGATCGAAGTCTGCTGGCCAGAAGGTCATCGGCCGCCGCAGGCGTGTCGTCGGTGGTGAGCGACCCAAGGCGGGTCGGTAGCCCGGCGACGCTGGCCAGGTCCTTGACGGCCATGGGAAGGCCATGGAGCGGCCCCCGTTGGGGCGACGAGTCGAGCGCGTCGGCGTCGGCCAACGCGTCGGCTCGCGGCCGAAGCGCGACGATGGCGTTGAGCTCGGGGTTGAGACGCTCGATCCTGTCGTAGTGAGCGTCGACAACCTCGCGTGCGCTCAGCTCGCCGCTCCGGGTTGCCTTGGCCAGCTCGGTGGCATCCCAACTGGTGATGTCGGTGGCTGGGTCAGCCAAGGCCGTCCACCAGGATGGCGAAGTGTTTCGTGGTGGCCCCGAGGCGAGTGCCCACAATGGCCTGGTAGTCGCCAGATTCGTAGATTTCCTTGGCCTTCTCGCGGGAATCGAACTGCAGGACGACGGTGTTTGTCCCGGCGCCTTCGCCTTCGATCTGTTCGGTGTTGCCACCGACCACAAGTGGCCGTGCATCGGCTGGGATGCCCAATGCGGCTGGGGCCTTGGAGATGTAGTCGCCGTAGGCGTCGGCGTCTTCGATCTCGTAGTTCAGAATCAGGTATGCAGTCATGGAGCGAAGGTAGCAGGCGGGGGCCGCCGGTTTGCTAGCTTCCAGAACATGGCTGGAGACATTCGCACCGTTCGTTCATCGCGTTCCCTGGCGCTGGTGCTGACCGCATCGCTGGTCGTGGCGGCCTGTGGCGGTTCGACAGAGACCGCCGAGACGACCACGACGGCACCGGCAGTCACCGAAGCGCCGACCACCACAACAACCGAAGCGCCGACCACCACGACCACGGTAG
>CAZFBD010000020.1:0-28243 GCA_964517125.1 uncultured Acidimicrobiales bacterium | reverse complement strand
ACCGAAGCGCCGACCACCACAACAACCGAAGCGCCGACCACCACGACCACGGTAGCGCCCACCACCACAACAACCGAAGCCCCCACGACAACCACCACTGAAGCGGCTGCGGTGGCGCCGACGGTCGAAGAACTCGCCCAACTCATCGTCATGGAGCCGGGCTTCTTCGGCGTCGACTGGATGGAAGAGGTCGATGACTCCGAGAGCTTCGACTACTCCTCGTCGGCCGGGTGCGAGTTCATGAACGAGCTCACCCAGAACGACGGCTCGCTGGTCGAAGCAGAGTCGCCCGAGTTCTCACAACTCGATACCAACGTCCAGCACGATGTGCGGGTCTACGACAACGTCGAAGCCGCGATCGATGTCGTCGTTGCCTGGAGCCAACAGACGGTCCTGGACTGCCTTGTCGTTGCGGCCGAGACCGACGGACAGGCCGCCTTCGACGCCGGCCAGATGGAACCGTTCACCGGTGCGGACTTCGTCATGAACCGCTTCGACGACCTGGTGGGCGAACCTCGCCTCGTCAACTTCGAGATCACCACCACACTCACCGGGCCCGACCTGGAGCAGATTCTGCTGGTCGATGTCTGGTTCATGCAGGTCGGCCGGTCGATCTCCCGGATCCAGGTGGGCAACCCCGATGCGCTCTGGGAGCCCACGGGCGACGTGCTCGATGTGATCTTCGAACGCATGGTCGCCGCCGACGAGCTCGATTCCGCCGCCTGACACGCCGCTTGGCACTGCGGGCCGCTGCGCAACTACGGTCTGAACACGCACAAGGAGTACCGCCATGGATCATGAGGCATTGAGAGTCAGTCCTCTCGTCGAAGGAATGACCGACGAGGAACTGATCGAGACGGCGTCGCTGTTCGAGGAAAGCCGCAGCCTCATGGGTGAGGCGGTCACCAAGGAAGACGACTTCGGCTACTCGTTCTTCATCGTGCTCGACGGGCGTGTCCGTGTTGAGATCGGCGACGATGTCGTGAATGAGCTTGGCCCCGGAGACCACTTCGGCGAGGTTGCGCTGGTGAATGGCGAGAAGCGCAACGCCACGGTGAAGGCGCTCGAGACCTGTCACCTCGCAAAGATCATGACGTGGGATTTCCCCAAGCTCATGGACGAGCACCCGGTTCTGGCGGGTCGCATCAAGGCCTCGGCCGAGCGTTACTCCTGACGTTCGTTCTCCACGAACATCTGCCACAGCACCACGACCGACAACACGCTTGCGGTTGCGGCGAACGCGATGGCTTGCCGCGCCCCGAAGTTGTCGATCAGCAGGCCCGCAGTTGGTGGCCCGCCGAGACTCCCAACCGCTGCGGCCGTGTACAGGGTGCCGATGACGCCGCCGAGCCCCTCGAGCCCGAAGAACTCTGCGACGACCGCCGGCGAGAGCGCAATGAACCCGCCGTACCCAACGCCAAGCACCAGCGTGTAGAGCACCAGCAGGGGGTAGGAGGCGCCAGCAGCCAGCCAGATCAGGTGGCTCACGGCAATCGTCACCATGGATGCAAAGTAGAGCCGAAACGACCCCAACCGGCTCGCAAGCCCACCAAGCCCGAGACGACCAACCACACTGGCCCCGCCGATCAGGCCGACCAGCGATGCTGCGGCAACCTCGGACACCCCACGGTCTTCGGCGTACCGGACCAGGAACACGAACGGCACGAAGATCCCGAAGGTCGTGAACACCACCGACACGTACAGGATGCGGAACTCGCGAATTCGCAGCAGCTCCAGGAGCGGTCGGGGTCGTGCTGCCCGCACGGCAGCTGGTCCAGGTTCGGCGACGAGCGCGGCAAGAACGAGCATGATGCCGCCTCCGACGCCCATGATCACGTAGGCGGTCCGCCATCCGGATCGCTCGATCAGCGATGCAGCCAACGGCGCCCCGACGAGCGTGCCGATTCCAATGCCGGAGACCGCAACTCCCAGTGCCGTTGGCCGCAGACGGTCGAACCAACCGCCAACCATCGCCACCATGGGGACGTAGCCGCAGGCAATGGCCACACCCACGCCGATCCCGTAGCTCAGATAGCCCTGAACGATGGAGTCCGCTCGAGAGGTCAGCAGCAGGCCGCAGCACAACGACACTGCACCCACGAGCACGACCGGACGCGGGCCGAATCGATCTGCCAGGCGCCCGGTCCACAGACCCAACACGAAACTGAGGCTGATGGTGACCGAGAACACGAACGCGGTTGCTCCGCTGGATGCGTCGAACTCGTCGGCCATCGACGTGAAGAACGCACCGAAGCTGTAGCCGACACCGAACACGGCGAACATCGACAACGCGGCGGCAGCGGTAACGGCCCAACTGCGTCGGCTGTCGAGCTCATGCACGGAAGTGGTCACCGCGAGATCCTACGCATGGTCCCCGGCGCGGTCTGCCAACGGGCGGCTGTGATAGAGATCGTCCATGACCGTTGTTGCTTCCGTCGACCTGCAGTCGGCCGATGCTGTCTCGCAGCTCGATCGGGCGCTCGAAGCATCCGGCTTCGTGCAGTTGCACGGGCACGGCCTCGACGCCGCCGTCGTCGCTGAGCTCCGAAGCCGTTGCGACGACTTCTTCGCACTCGCCGTCGAGGACAAACGCAGATTCGTCCATCCGTCGCCGGAGGCGAATCGGGGATACCGAGCCAAGGGAGCCGAAGCGCTCAGCTACAGCCTGGGCACACCGTCGCCGCCCGATCTCTTCGAGAGCTTCAACTGCGGCTCCGACGACCGGGTCGACGGCAGCTCGCTCATGCGAGCCACTCCGTGGCCCGATGATCTCGTACCCGGATTCTCGGCCGCCGTGCATGCCCATCTGGCGCACATGGAACGCATCAGCGAAACGCTCGACCGGTTCATCGGCAGCATTCTCGGATTCGACCTGGCCGGACAGTCAATGGGCGGGCCCGACACACTGGCGTGCATCGACTACAAGCCGCAGCCCGACGGCACCGAACCAACCCTCGATGGGCAACAGCGGATGGGAGCGCACAGCGACTACACGAGCTTCACGATCCTGCTGGCCGACGAGGTGCGCGGATTGCAGATCGTGGGCTCACGGGACGAATGGATCGATGTCATCCCCGAGCCCGGCGCCCTGCTCATGAATGTTGGCGACGTGTTGGCCATGTACACGAACGATCGGTGGCCATCGACGCTCCATCGTGTTGTGCCAATGGTCGACGGATGCGCTCCGAACCGTCGTTCCGTTGCCTATTTCCACTACCCGGATGCCGCCGTGACGGTCACCCCGCTCGACGGCCGCAGCCCCCGCTATGAACCGGTGACCGTGCGCGACCATCTGCTCGGCAAGCTGACCGCTCCCAAGACCAGCGAGCCAGCGACGGGTGCGTCCACGGCCGCTGGCCGGCTCTCGACCACTCAGCCCGAGAACAACAACCAGAGGCCGGCGACCGAGTAGATCACCATGACCACCAGCATGGTCTGCTGGCTGCGGGCCGCCTTGGCGTGATCGAACCGTGTCACCGCAAGGTCGTGGGCGTAGAGCACGCCGGCCACGTGGCCAATGACGATCGCAAGCGCTTGAATCCAGGCCACCAGGTCGGCGTCGATCACAAAGAAGTCGATCTGGCCGTCGGCTGAACCGAAGAAGTCGGTGAGGTTGTTGCCGGCTTCGTCCTTGTTGCCGTAGGGGTTCGACAGCCGGAACCAGAACGTCTGCACCTGATCCACGAGCAGTTGGATGTAGTGGGCAATGCCATACCCAAACAGAATGGGGATGAGTGACGGCGCAAACAGCTCTGCCGCTTCCTCATGGCTGACACCCGTGACCGATGCTGTGGTTCGGGCGCCGACCCAGTACAGGATCGACGCGATCAGGATCACGACGACGAGCCCGATGAAGAGCGCCGGTGAGGCGTTCCACCCCGAAGCGCGGCCGGCGATGTCCCAGAAGACGGGGCTCTCGGAGAATCCGTCGAAGCTGGTTCCGCCCAGAACGACCAGGATGAGCGCGCTTGACCCGACCCGTGAATCCACCGTGGCCAGGCCCGAAAGCGGTACGCGGGCACGAAGCTCACCATCGTCGCCAACGGCAAAGATGCCAATGGCACCGATCATGGAGAAGAGGACCCCGAAGCCGTCGGCGCTGTCGAGCCATTGGCGACCGTGACGGGCCATACCAGCGAGCATGAGCACCGAGTACACGACCATGGCCCACCCGAGAATCCGCGGGCTGGCGCCGTTGGGATGCACGAGCTCCACGAAGAGGAACCCGAACAGGGTGGCGACGGCAACCCAGTGGTGCTTCGGCGCCGTGTCGTCACCTTCCGGGAACAACAGGCCAATCGTGCGGAAGGGATTGAGGGCCTTCCACACGTCGCCCAGGATGGCGGCCACGACCGGCACGCCAACCCACAGGATCACGTAGATGGTGACCGGAGCGATGTTGGTGGACTCGCCGGGAACGTCGGCGCCGAACAGGGCTGCGCCCAGAACGAGCCCGAAGAGCAGCAATCCGACGATTCGGGCGACCCACGTGAGCGCAGTCACGAGGCCGCGTGTGCCGGGAATGGCCCGACCCTGCGCGACGCGGCTCAGCAGCGGGGTCTTCCAGAGTGCTGCGAGAGCCACGAATGACAGGACGAGCGCGGCCGTTGCCGCCCAGGCGAATTGCCAGAGCGGCAACGGAAGCGTGCCTCGAGAGCCCACTCCGTGGGCGAGGACGTGCAGTGTTGTCATGGACTCGACGTTAGGAGACTTCGAGTTCCGTGATGAACGTGCCCGAGTTTTCGAGTTCGAGCTCGAAGCGCCCAGGCGTGTCGGCGGTGAAGATGATCAGCCCCAGATCGCTAGCGGGCACATCGTCGAGGATGTCGTAGCCGTGCAGGTGGACGGCCTCGTCGACATCGGCAATGACCGTGATCGCCACGACGGATCCCAGCGGAACCGACGTGCGGTTCTCCACACCCGAAATCTGTCCACCCGTGTACGTGGCCATGATGGTCACATCGGCGTCGTCGACCGTGAGATCGCCTTCGATCGCGCCCACGAGTTCGCCGTCGTGGTCGTGGTCATGATCGTCGTCCTGATCGTGCTCCTCGTCCTCCATGGCGTCCATGGCGTCCATGGCGTCATCTTCCATGGCGGCTTCGCCCGCGCCCTCGACCGTCATGCCGGTCCGAATGGGAGCACCGTCGACCGCATACACGGCGTGGTTGTTGGCGTTCAATTCGACCTCGACGAGGTGCTCGCCTTCGGGGACCGAAATCGTGCGTTCCAGGTCGTAGAAACGATCGACCTTCTCGCCATCCATGAGCAGATGCATGTGGCCCTCGTTGTCGACGGGGTCGCCGTCGACGTTCTCGGGGGTGATCGTGAAGTTGGCGATGATGACCCGCAGGTCGAACTCTCCAGCGGTCTCGGTTGGGGTCAACGTGATGGCGACCTCAGGGATCGGCAGCGTGGTGTCGACATCGATCATCGAGGCGTGGTCGTGCTCGTCATCGGTCTCGTGGTCGTCGTGCTCGTGCTCGTCTTCCATCTCGTGGTCGTCGTGCTCGTCATCCATGGCGTCCATGGCGTCGTCGTCCATGTCGTTGTCGTCCATGGCGTCGTCGGCTTCGGTTTCGGCTGCGGCGGTTGCCGTGTCGGTGGTATCGCTTCCGCAGGCAGCGGCAACGAGGGTGAGGGCAAAGAGGGCGCCGAGAAGGCGCAGTGTGGTCCACTTCATGGTGGGGTCCTTTCGTTCGGATTGTCGGTTCGGGATGGCGTCACCGAACGACAGGTGGACCCCGTCTGGTGACCGTTGACGAACGAAGGGCGACCGGCCGCAACACGAGGCTGGTCCGTTGGAAGACCGGCGGGCCCGAGAGCCGGGGAACGGTGGGAAGGGGGGTGGCGGTGCGGATGAGGTTTTCGACGATCTCGGCAACCGACTGCACCGATGCCCGCAGCGCAATGGCCACGGGAACGACGGCCAGGAGCCCAATCCAGAACACGCTCTCGCTCAGGAGTGTGGCCGGGCCGTATCCGTCGGCGATCCGCTCGAAGAATTCCAGCGTGGAGTAGCCACCTGCGAGCAGTGCAGCGAAGGGAGCCGTGCCCAAGGGTGTGTGGCTGCGCCCCCGGAGGCTTCGGGTCACCGCTGCAGCGAGCACGACGACACCAGCGAGGCTGCCCATGACCCACGCCATCTGCAGGTGGCCGTGCCCGACCACGGATTCCGCACCGAAGGCGGCGGCGGTTGCGTACGCGAACTGATGAATCGCAAGAATGCCGACACCGGCAAGAAGGAGCGCATCGATTCTCCGCACGCAGCCAATGGTAACCCGACGCACGGGCCGACGACGGTCAGGTGTGGCGACTGTCATGTCAGGCCACCAGGTCACCAATCGCATGATCCGAGATCAGGGTCGGCCGGTGGAGAAGGTATCCCTGCAGGCGCTCGCACCCCATCTCCTGTAGGAGTTCGTGCTGGGCCTCGGTCTCCACACACTCGGCGACAACCGTGAGGTCGAGACGGCGCGCCAGCGCAACCACGGATTCGGTGATCGCCAGCGCGTAGTCGTCCTCCAGCATGCGGTGGATGAAGCTGCCATCGATCTTCACCATGCCGATCGGGAAATCGCGCAGGTAGCCAAGCGACGAGGCGCCCTTGCCGAAGTCATCGATCGCCAGGATGAAGCCCGCGTCCTGGAGGCGTGCGAGCGTTCCGGCGGCAGCAGCCAACGCTCCGGTGAGTCCGACCTCGGTGATCTCCACGACGAGCTTGTCGGGAGTCAGGTCGTAGCGAGCCAGCGTCTGTTCCAGGACCCCGGCCAGGTCCGATCCCAACAGCTGTGAGGGAGCGAAGTTCACCGACAGCGTGTGGCCGTCCTCGGCGAGCCATTCGTGGAGCTCGTCCAGGCTCTTCTTCAGGACGATTCCCGTCAACGCGTCGAGCAGGCCCTCTTCTTCGGCGAGTTCCACGAACGCGTCCGGAGGTATGAAGCCACGTGTCGGGTGGATCCATCGGAGCAGCGCTTCGTAGCCGACGAGTTCGCTCATCTCGGCACAGAAGATGCCCTGAAGGGCGACGTCGATCTCGTCGTTGACGAGCGCGGTCCGCAGTTCGTCGGTCGTGCGTACCTTCGTCTCGATCTCGTCGACCAGCACCTGATCGAACACGGTGACCCGGTTGCGGCCCTCGTGTTTGGCTCGGTACATGGCCAGGTCGGCGTCCCGGAGGAGTTCGTCGGCCGAGTTCGATCGTTCACTGGAGAAGGCGACCCCGATGGACGCGGCGGTGTGAATGGTCCGGTCTTCGAGCTTGAACGGTTCTGCAAGTGTTGCGAGCACCCGATGTCCGTGCTCCACCGCCGAGGCAACCGACTCGGGGGAGCGGAGCAGAATGACGAATTCATCGCCGCCGAACCGGGCGATCATGTCCCGCTCGCCAACACATCGGCGAAGGCGGTCTGCGGTCTGGCAGAGGAGTTCATCTCCCTGCTGGTGCCCAAGGGTGTCGTTGACCTCCTTGAAGTTGTCCAGGTCGATCATGAGGATGGCGATCGGGTCCTGCCCGAGTGCGGCGTCTTCCAGCTGAGCGCTGAGCCGCGCCCGATTGGCCAATCCCGTCAACACGTCGCGATTGGCCATCTCCTCCAGACCGATGTTCAGCTGCCTGAGCCGGTTCTCGGCAAGCACGTTCTCGGTGATGTCTCGTTCGACCGTGTACCAGAGCTCGTTGGTCGGGTCGTAGACCGTGCTCACCCACATGTCGACCTTGGAATCGTCCCAGCCGCGAGCGATGAGGCGGGTCGAGGCCCGATGGTCCGCGTTGGTCCGTGCTTCGTTCAGCTTCATCAGGGACTCGAGGTCTTCCGGTCCCCACAGGAAGTCGGTGAGGCGGGCCTCGGGGCTGAGGACGACGTCACCGTGCAGTCGTACGGCTGCGGGGTTCGCATAGAGAATCTCGGCCGCCCCATTGCTGACCACGAGGATGTCGTCGGTGAGCTCAACGAGTTTCAGGAGTTCTTCCGTGCGCGCCAGCGACTCGGCCAACACGGTTGCGTCGCGTGCGCACACGAGCAGCCGAGTGTCGTCGACGAGGCGGCTTACACGTTGAAGGTGTTGTAGTCGCCGTCGGCGCGGCGCCAGCGCTGCTGCCGCAACCCGGTGTTTCCGGCGAGGGCCTCGTACTTGATGGCGCCGAGCTGGTGGCGGTCGTCGTCGTGCACGAAGTCGTGAATCGGTAGTCCAATGAGCGCCGAACGGTCGTAGCCAAGACGTTCGACGCCCGCAGCGTTCACGTCGACCACGGCGCCGGTGGCCATGTCGATCACGACGACAAGATCGTTCATCTCGTCCAGATATCTACGAGCCCAATCCTCGTCGGTGACCTCTTCCTGACCCATCAAGGTCTCATCGACCTGTTTTGTCAGGGGCTGACGCTTCGTAACCGGATCGACACGTGTGTCCACTGCGGGAAGTGAAGGCCCGCGTCGGTAGTGTCCGGACGTGCAGACGACGTCGGACGGAGGACTCTTCGGGGTCGAACAACGAGGCCTGACCACGTCGACCATGACGGTGATCGCCGTCGCTGCCTACAACAACCTGTCGGTCGGGGCCGCACTGCCATCGATTGGTGAGCAGCTCGGCGATCTGCACCTGCTGCCGTGGGTGGTCACGATCGAACTGATCACGTCGGCCATTGCCGTGTTGGCGGTCGGCCCCATGATCGATGCGATCGGGACGAAACGAATCTTCCGATCGAGCCTGCTCGCGTTCACGCTCACCTGTGTGGCCTGTGCTGCCGCACCCACGATGCTGATGCTGGTCGTGGCCCGGGCGCTGCAGGGGCTCGCCGGCGGTGTGATCATCGCCAATGTGATGGCGGCGATTGGCCTCGGTGTTCCCGAAGCGCTGCGGGCCCGGGCCTATGCCGTGAACTCGTCGGTCTGGGGCCTCATGGGGCTCGCTGGCCCGGCACTCGCCGCACTGTTGTTGACCGTTGCCGGTTGGCAGTGGATCTTCCTGATCAACATTCCGGTCGCCCTCGTTGCCGGCGTGGTCGGCTGGAACCGTTTCCCCGAGCCGACGCAGACATCGAGCGCTCGACCCGATTCACGAGGACTCGTGCTCATGACCGTCTTCACGCTCGTGAGCCTGGTGGGGCTGTCCGTCCCCGGGTGGTGGACGCTCGTGGCAGCCGGTCTTTCCGTGGTCGTTGGCGTGCTGTACGTGGCCCATGAGCGCGGCACGGAGCCACCCGTCCTGCGAGTCCGTCATGTGATCGATCGTCCGTACCGGTTGCTGCATCTGACAGCCGTGTTCACGATCGCCAGCGGCATCGGCTCCAACACGTTCCTCACGTTGTGGGTGAAGGGGGTTCGCGGGTTCAGTACCGGCGAGGCCGCATTCACGGTCATCTTCCTGACCGTGGGCTGGACCACCGGTGCCTTCATCTCCAGCCGCGTGGTTGAGCGACGAACTGAGGCCCACGCCATCCTTGCCGGGACGGCGGTCCTGGCCGTTTCCGTCACCGCTGCAGCAGCCGCAATCGTCACTCTCGCCCCGGTGTGGATGGCGCTGGCCGCATTCACCGGAGTTGGCCTGGGCATGGGATCGGTGTCCAGCGCCGGCGTCACGCTCCTCCAGGCACACGCACGGCCCGCCGAGATGGGACGGCTGATGAGCGCACACCAGTTCATCCGAACACTTGGGTTCAGCTACGGGGCAGCGCTGTCGGGGAGCGTGTTGTTCGGCGTCGTTGTTCGCCGGCTGGGTGACGCCGAGGCGGTGCGGTCGCTGCTTGGCGATGACGTGGCCATCACCGACCCGGCCACCGTCGATGCGCTGCAAGACGGCTTCGCGACATCGACCGTGTTGATGGCGGTGCTGTCGTGGGGTGCGTTCTGGTTCGGTCTTCGGCTGTGGCGGCACGGCGATTCAACGGAGATCCCGGCTCCCGCCGACGCCGTACCTTCCTGACGTTCTCGCTCGTCCAACCAGTTCGACACGCTGACGAATCTGCTCGTTTCGTCTCGTTCAGGCCGGTGTGAATCACACCAGAAACCGTGTTGTTGGTGCAGCAAAAAGATTGTGGCCGGAAATGCTTGCCCGAACAGTTGTTCGCAATTACATTCGTGTCGTTACCAAGAGCGTGTCACACCCCCTCTTTAGGGTCAGCACCACTTCCCACCCATCACAACAGCACGACGAACGTGCGGCCCCGCAGCGGTCACGAAGGCCATGCGGCAACCAAGGAGAAAACACAGTGGAGCGAGACAAAGCACTCGACATGGCACTCGGCCAGATCGAAAAGCAGTTCGGCAAGGGTTCGGTCATGCGCATGGGCGAGAAGGGGTCGATGGCAATCGAATCGGTCCCCACCGGCGCTCTGGCCCTGGACCTTGCACTCGGCATCGGTGGCCTTCCCCGTGGTCGCGTCACCGAGATCTACGGTCCGGAATCCTCCGGTAAGTCCACGCTGGCCACCCACGTGGTCGCCGAAGCCCAGCGCAACGGTGGCACCTGTGCCTACATCGACGCCGAGCACGCCATGGACCCCGTCTACGCCAAGGCCATTGGTGTCGACATCGACAGCCTGCTCATCTCGCAGCCGGACACGGGTGAACAGGCCCTCGAAATCTGCGACATGCTCGTGCGCTCCGGTGCACTCGATGTCATCGTGGTCGACTCCGTGGCCGCCCTCACGCCGAAGGCCGAAATCGAAGGCGACATGGGTGACCACCACGTCGGTGCTCAGGCCCGACTCATGTCGCAGGCGCTGCGCAAGCTCACCGCCAACCTCAACAAGACCGACACCATCTGCATCTTCATCAACCAGCTTCGCGAGAAGATCGGCGTCATGTTCGGCTCGCCCGAGACCACGCCTGGTGGCCGTGCGCTCAAGTTCTACTCGTCGGTTCGTCTCGACATCCGTCGTATCGAGTCCATCAAGCAGGGCGCCGAGGTCGTGGGTAACCGCACCCGGGTCAAGGTTGTCAAGAACAAGGTGGCTCCGCCCTTCCGTCAGGCCGAGTTCGACATCATGTACGGCCATGGCATCAGCCGGGAAGGCTCGGTCCTGGACCTTGCTGCCGAACACGACGTCGTCAAGAAATCGGGTGCCTGGTACACCTACGAAGGCGAACAGCTGGGTCAGGGCCGGGAGAAAGCCAAGGAGTTCCTGACCGACAACCCCGAGGTCATGGTGGAGATCACCGATCGGGTCACCCGGTTGGTCATGCCCGACCCCGAGGCCGGTTCCGAAGATGAGGTCGTCGACCTCACCGACGAGTTCTCCGACGCCGACGACGAGCCAATTCTGCTCGACGACTGAGTCGGCGCCCGGTTCGGGCACATCCAAGAAACGACGAAGGGCCCGCCACGATTGTGGCGGGCCCTTCCCGTTGGCGCGACCGGCTGCCGGCGGAACACCACCGGAGCGAAACGACTGGGTCAGGTACGGCGTTCGACCTGGCGAACGGGCCGCAGTTCGATGAAGTCCTTGGGCGTGATCTCGCTTGGCTTGGTTGCCAGACGCACGGCGAGTCGATGGAAGGCTCGGGGCTCAACCAGCCAGGGGATCTGGGCCAGGGACTGATCCTGGCCAGCAGATTCGATTCGAAGGTCGCCGTAGCCGAACAGCTCGCCACCCGATGTGCGGGTGAGCACCAGGTCGGTCACGTGGCTGACAGGCATGGAAGCCACGCGAAGTCCGAAGAAGCCGGTGGCCTCGATGATGCGCCGGTTGGTGAGGTAGCGAATCTCGTACTTCCACCACCGGAGGATCTTGATGCCGAGCCGACCGATGAACAGCAGGCCCACGAGCGGGACCAGAGTCAGGGGGTCGAAGTCGTTCGTCAACACGATGTAGCCAAGCACCACGCCTGCCACGAGAGCGCCCCAGCCCCATTCGCGCTGTTTGGTCCACCGCCACATGGTGATGGCCGACAAGATCACCACGAGTGCCCCAAAGTTGAGGCCTTCCCACTGCGGGCGGAGCAGCGTGGCGGTCACGAGGATGATGACCGCAAAGGTCTCAATGGTGGGTTCGGCCAGGCTCATCACGTGTTTGGGAGCCTTGTAGTAGACGATTTCGTCCGAGATCAGGACGTCAGGATCCCGTGGGGGAGCGACGAGAAGTCGCAGATAGTCGTTCTGGTGCTTTGGCGGCTCGATCCAGCCCGCCGCGTGGGCACGCTCGCTCATGGTCGGTTCAGAGACCGAGCGCCTGGGAAACGCCGGATCCGCCCGCGACGCCGCGGAAGAACTCCAGCATCGCGTTTGCGACTCCGGCGACGATGCCGAGGAAGTCGTTTCCTCGCTCGCCGGTCTCGGCTGCGTTGAGCGAGATCAGATACAGCACAAACAGCGCCAGCATGGGATAGCCGAATCGTCGTGTCATTGGGGGTCCTCCAAGTACGTCCTGGTGGCCCTTCACCCGTCGTCGAAACAACGCGCGACTCCGTCCGCAGATGTTCACACTAGCAACACTCATTCGCGCAATGGGTGCATTCTTTCGCGCGCAGCGTGTTACATCGATGTAATTTCACGGCTGTATTGCGGACCGGTTGCACGGCTGCTGGGCGTTGCTGTGGCGCCGGCAGCGCGGTCGGGGAGCCCGGCAGTACGCTGGTCACCGTGAAGGGCAAGTACCTGTTGCGCACCTACGGGTGCCAAATGAACGAGCACGATTCGGAACGTATCGCCGGGCTTCTCGAAGCCGACGGCTACGAACCGACCACCGATCTCGAAGACGCCGATGTCGTGATGCTGAACACGTGCTGCATTCGCGAGAACGCCGACAACAAGCTCTACGGGGCGCTCGGACACCTGAAGGCCGAGAAGGAACGCCGACCCGATCTGCAGATCGCCGTCGGAGGGTGCCTGGCACAAAAGGACAAGGACCTGGTTGCCGCCAAGGCGGGCCACGTCGACGTCGTGTTTGGAACGCACAACGTGCATCGCGCCGCCGAGCTGCTTGAAGAGTCCCGCGAACACGGCCAGATCGTGGAGATCCTCGAGGCCGCGGTCGATGCGGAGCACGCCGCCTTTCCCTCGGCACTGCCCGAAAAGCGCGAGGTCGACTACGCCGCCTGGGTCACCATTCAGATCGGCTGCGACAACTCCTGCGCCTTCTGCATCGTGCCGTCCGTTCGTGGACCCGAACTCTCCCGGCCCTTTGGCGACCTTGTCCGCGAGATCGGACACCTCGCATCCGATGGTGTTGCCGAAGTGACGTTGCTTGGGCAGAACGTGAACTCCTACGGCCGCGACATCACCCTGAAACTTGGTGGCCGCGACGCCGACGAAGCCGATGAGCACGAGGCTGGTCGGCTCTGGACCGACGGCGGGCGCCGACGCGGCCGGCCGTTGTTCTCCGACCTGCTGCGGGCTGCCGGCGAGGTGCCCGGCATCGAGCGCATCCGCTACACCAGTCCGCACCCCAAGGACCTCCGCGACGACACGATCGCCGCCATGACCGAGGTCGACGCGGTGTGCAACCACCTGCATCTGCCGCTGCAGTCGGGAAGCGACAGAATTCTCAAGGCCATGCACCGTGGTTACACGGCCGAGCGGTATCTGGAACGGCTGAAAGCGGCGCAGCAGGGTATTCCCGACCTCGCGGTGAGCACCGACATCATCGTTGGCTTCCCGGGCGAGACCGAAGACGACTTCGTCGCAACGCTCGAGGTAGCAGCCGAAGCCGGATACGACTCGGCGTACACCTTCGTGTTCTCGCCGCGTGAAGGAACCGAGGCGGCCGAACACGTCGACGATTTCATCCCTCAGTCGGTCACCAAGGAACGCATGGAACGTCTGCGTTCGGTGGTGGAGCGCTCCGCTGCTGCAAAGAACGCAGCACGCATTGGCCGCATTGAAGAAGTCGTCGTCGAGGGACCATCAAAGCGCAACGCCGGTGTCGTCAGTGGCCGCACCCGACAGAACAAGCTTCTGCACTTTGCCGCAGACCTGAAGGCCGGCTCCCTCGCACTGGTTGAGGTGACCGACTCGGCCACGCACTACCTGATGGGCGAGCACCGCGAGACCTTGCGGGGCCCCAAGGTGAGGACACGAATTCCCGTTGTTGCCGGCTGACCTTGCCCGACTGCGCCTGAACGGCAGGGCCACCGACTCGCAGTTCGCCCAGAACCCGATTCCCGTCATCCAATCGATGGGTCATGGTCTGGCCGAGATTCACGCGGGCCCGACCGACGGGTTGGTTCCCCGAACCCCAGCCGAAGTCGACGCGGCCATCAGCACGCTGAACTCCGGCACTCCGGCGCCTGCTCCCTTCACCCGGTCGCGGACGGAGACCCTGTTGTCCATGCTCTCCGAGCCGCCTGCAGCTGCTGGCTCGCCGGTGCGAACCCACGGCGCCCCGGTGGTGTCCGCTGCCGTTCTGGCCGACTCGGCCACGACATTCGAGGGAGACGACTCGTTCGGATTCGACCCGCCGGAGCGAGACCTGGCCATCGTGCTCCGTTCCCTGGCCGAGACCTTCGCACCCGAGGCATCGATGGCCTTTCTCGATGCCTATCTGGAATCTGGTGGGGCTGTTCCCGATGGTCCAGCCCTCGATTGGTACGCCCTCGTGGCCACCTTTCGGTGATGCCATGAAGCCGCTGTGCATCCTGGGGCCAACGGCATCGGGCAAGTCGTCGGTTGCGATGGCGCTCGCTGCCGAATTTCCGCAGGTCGAGCTGGTCTCGATCGATTCCATGCAGGTGTACCGGCGGATGGATGTCGGCACGGCGAAGCCCACCGCCGCCGAGCAAGCGAGTGTGCCCCACCACCTCATCGATCTTGCGGAACCGTGGGAGGAGTTCACCGTTTCGCTGTTCCAGGCGGCGTGGCACGAGGCTCGAGCAGACATCGAGGCCCGGAATCGAATCCCCGTCCTGGTCGGCGGCACGGGGCTGTACCTGCGATCGGTCATCGACGGCTTCACCCTTCCGGGCCGATATCCCGACGTGCGGGCCGAGCTTGAGGAGCGGGCTGCCCAGGACCTTCCCGATCTGTTTGCGCAGTTGGTTGACCTCGACCCGGTCGCTGCATCGCGGATGGACCCGGCAAATGACCGGCGAATCGTTCGTGCGCTCGAGGTGACCCTGGGTGCGGGGGCACCGTTCTCGTCGTTCGGTCCCGGTATGGAGGACTATCCCGACATTGCGTTCACCCTGCTGGGGCTGCGGCTGGATCGCGAACCCATGGACGAGCGCATCAACGCCCGATACGACGTGCAGATGGAGCAGGGGTTCCTGGCCGAGGTCGAGGCACTCGTCGGCGACCCAAGGGGCATCGGTCGCACCGCCCGGCAGGCGTTGGGCTACCGGGAACTGCTGTCACACATCGAGGATGGCGTGCCGCTGGACGACGCGCTCGAAGAAGCCCGGGTCCGTACCCGACGGTTCGCTCGCCGGCAGATGAAGTGGTTCGGGCGGGATCCCCGAATCCAGTGGATCGACATCGACGCAACTGGCGAGATTTCCCACGCTGCAGCGATCGAGCGGGCGTCGGAGCTGCTGGCCGCTGCCTGATCGGTCGTGCGACAGCGCCATACTGGATACACGATGCAACTCACGAAACACCACGGCCTCGGGAACGACTTCCTCGTCACGTTTGTGGACGACGTTCCATCCGACGCGTCCGAGCTGGCGATCGATCTGTGCAACCGACGTACCGGCATCGGCGCCGATGGGCTGCTCTTCGGCATCGACACCGGTTCCACAGCCACGATGCGGCTGTTCAACTCCGACGGATCCCAGGCCGAGGTCTCGGGCAACGGTCTGCGGTGCTTCGTCCAGGCGGTCGCCATGCGCCGCAATGTCACCTCCCTCGAGATCGACGTCGACACGCTCGCCGGTGTCCGGGCATGTGTCGTGGAACCCACCGACAATCCGGCCGTTGTGCACGCCTCCACCGACATGGGCCCGGTTTCGGCTGGCGACGCCCCCGACTCCGACAACTTCCTGGCCGGCCTGCCTGGCGTGGCCGCCACCCGATGGGGCATTGGCGCAGTCGGCAACCCCCATGTCGTGATCGAGGTCGATGACCCCGACGCCGTTGACCTTTCCGTCGTGGGCCCACAGATCGAATCGCATTTCCCGCATGGCGTGAACGCACACTTCGTTCGGATCGCCGGACCGTCGTCCGTGGACCTTCGGGTCTGGGAGCGAGGCGCCGGCATCACCCAGGCGTGCGGTAGCGGGGCCACGGTCTCGGCCCAGCGCATGGTGGAGTGGGGCGCGGTGAGCGACCCGGTGCAGGTGAACATGCCAGGCGGGTCGGCCACCGTGAACGTCGCCACCGCCGATGCGCCCACTGCCGTCTTGTCGGGCATCGCAACGTTCGTCGGAGTCGTGGACGTACCCCGTGGGTGAACCAACCGACGGCGAGGTCTTCGACGCCGGTCACCGTGGCGCCTTTGGCGACTACGGCGGCGAGTCCAGTGGCCTCATCGACCGAACCTTTCGCGAGCGAATCGTGCTCGTGGGTGTCACCATGCCCCCGGGCAACGTCGAGGAGACCGACGCGTCGCTCGACGAACTCGCCCTCCTCGTGGACACCGCTGGTGCCGACGAGGTCGGCCGGGTTCACCAGCGTCGGCAGGCACCCGACGCGGCAACCTTCGTGGGTAAGGGCAAGGCTGGCGAGATCAAGGAACTGTCGGTCAGCATGGACTCGGACACGGTCGTGTTCGACGACGAGCTGAGCCCGGCCCAGCAGGCGAACCTGGAAAAGATCCTCGGCCGATCAGCCCTGGACCGCACCGCCGTCATTCTCGACATCTTCGCTCAGAACGCATCGAGCAGCGAAGGCAAGGCCCAGGTTGAACTTGCGCAGCTGAAGTACCGGCTTCCCCGCCTCAAGGGAATGGGGCGAAAGCTCTCCCAGCAGGGCGGCGGCATCGGAACACGTGGCCCGGGCGAAACCCAGCTGGAGGTCGACCGGCGCCGTCTTGTGCGGCGGGTCCACAAGCTCGAAGACGATCTCCGGAAGCGGTCCAAGAACCGCGACACCCAGTCGAAGGCCCGTCGGCGTACCTCCAACCGCGGTGTCTCGCTGGTCGGGTACACGAATGCCGGCAAGTCTTCGGTTCTCAACCGTCTGACCTCGGCCGGCGTCCTTGCCGAAGACCGTCTGTTCGCCACGCTCGACGCCACGACCCGGAAGTTGCAACTCCCCGGTGGCGAGATGGTCTTTCTGACCGACACGGTCGGTTTCGTTCGCAAACTGCCCACCCAGTTGGTGGAAGCGTTCAAGAGCACCCTCGACGTCGTGATCGATGCCGATCTGCTGCTGCACGTGGTCGACGCCTCGGCCCCAGACCCCAAGGGCAACATCGACACCGTCCGAAAGCTCCTCCACGAAATCGGTGCCGACAACGTGCCTGAACTCATGGTCTTCAACAAGATCGACGCCAACCCCGATGTCGACGCCCTGATGCGCCGCTATCCGGGCTCGGTCGCCATGTCCGCCAAGACCGGCGACGGAACCGAATCGCTGCTCCAGGCGGTCGGGGACCGTCTGCGGTCCATGACCGAACTGGTGGAGCTCACCGTGCCGTTCGATCGCGGCGACATCCTCGCCCGGATCCACCGCGAGGGCCAGGTCCTCACCGAGGTGGCCGACGACAGCGGCTTCCGTATTCGCGCCCGCCTCGACCCCGACTCGAAGGGTCGGCTTCAGGAATGGGTCGACGTCCAAGGATCGTCCTCATGACCGCATTCGTGCTCCCGCCCTATCCCTACGACGGCCTCAAGCCCCTACGTGCCAAGGCACAGGAGCTTCATGGCGACGTGGTGGACTTGTCGGTTGGAACGCCGTTCGACCCCCCGCCGCAGGTTGTGCTCGACGCGTTGGCGTCGTCCGACAGCGAGCGCGGATACCCGCCGTCTATCGGGACCGAAGCCTTCCGCAACGCGGCCGCCGCCTGGCTCGACGGCGAGTTTGGCGTCACCGTCGATCCACAACATGTGGGCGCCACCATCGGTCTCAAGGAATTCGTGGCCGGTGCGCCCCAATGGCTGCGGTTGCGCGAACCCACCCGCGACACCGTCCTGTACCCGGCCGTCAGCTACCCGTCGTATGCCATGGGCGCAGAGCTCGCCGGCTGCCGGGCAGTTCCCGTGCCCGTCGACGACCAGTGGCGCATGCGCATCGACACAATCGATCCCGCCGACGCTGCACGTGCGCTGTGTCTGTGGCTCAACACACCCGGCAACCCAGCTGGTGGTCTCGACGACATTGCCGCTGCCGCCGACTGGGGCCGGGCCAACGGCGTTCCCGTGCTCAGCGACGAGTGCTACATCGAGTTCACGTGGGACGGCCCCGGCCGCACCATTCTGGAAACCGGCCTCGACGGTGTCGTGGCCGTGCACAGCCTTTCCAAACGCTCCAACCTGGCTGGCATGCGGTCCGGCTTCTACGCCGGCGACCCCGAGCTCGTCTTCTGGCTGCAGGAAGTCCGCAAGCATGCGGGCTTCATGACCCCCGGTCCCACACAGGCGGCTGCAGCGGCCGCACTCGGCGACCAGACGCATGTGCAGGGCCAGCGGGAGCGGTACTGGAACCGACTCACGGCTGTGGCCGACGTGTTGGGCGAACTTGGGCTTTCTGCCCCGCTGCCTGCTGGTGGCTTCTACTTGTGGGTTCCAGCACCGAACGGCGACGCATGGGCGTTGACCGAACGGTTCGCCACCGAACTCGGCCTGATCGTGGCACCGGGCGACTTCTACGGTCCGGACGGGGCCGGGCACATCCGAATCGCCGTTGTCCGACCCGATTCCGACATCGAGAAGGTCCGGTCCCGCATCTAGCGCGGCGTCCTTGGCCGGTGCGGGCGGGCCGGTAGTGTTGCCTCATGGTTCACCCCCTGCTGCAGCTCACCGCCGACATCATCGACATGCCATCGGTGAGCTTCGAAGAAGCCGCCATCGCCGATTGGTTCGAAGCCGAACTGCGAAAGATCCCCACGCTCGAGGTCGTGCGGGTCGGCGACAACGTTGTTGCCCGTACAAACCTTGGCCGTCAGTACCGAGTGGCATTGGGCGGTCACCTGGACACGGTGCCCGTCAACGACAACGCCACGGCCCGAATCGAAGGGGATGTGCTCCACGGTCTTGGCGCCTCGGACATGAAGAGCGGGCTTGCGGTCATGTTGGAGCTGGCCCGAACCGTGCACGAGCCGGCGGTCGACGTCACGTGGGTGTTCTACGCACGCGAAGAGGTTGCCGTCGTGCACAACGGATTGCGCGAGCTGTTCGCAGAGGTGCCGGAACTCCTGGAAGCAGACCTGGCGATCCTCGGGGAACCAACCGATGCGGTCATCGAGGCCGGTTGTCAGGGCACCATGCGCTTCAAGGTGACCATGCACGGTGCCCGGGCGCACACCGCACGCCCGTGGATGGGTCGCAACGCCATTCATCGCCTTGGCGAGCTGTTGAGCCACCTCGAGACGATCGAGCACCGGACCCCGGTCATCGATGGGTGTGAGTTTCGGGAAGCCATGCAGGCGGTGCACGTGGACGGCGGTGTCGCCGGGAACGTGGTGCCCGACCGGGCTGCCGTCACCATCAACCACCGATTCGCACCGGACCGAACACCCGACGAGGCCGTTGCCTACGCCCGCTCTGTCGTGTCGCCGTTCATGGATGCCGACGACGAGTTCGAGCTGACGGACATGTCTCCGCCCGCTCGCCCCGATCTGCGCCACCCGGTCATGGCCGCGTTCATTGGGCGGAACGACATTCTCGTGCGGGCCAAGCTGGGCTGGACCGATGTGGCCTTCTTCAGCGAACAGGGCATCCCGGCCGTCAACTTTGGACCCGGCGACGCCACGCTGGCGCACACGCAACAGGAGCATGTGCATGAGACGCCAATCGTGCTTGCCTACACGGCGCTCAAGGAGATGCTGACCACCGGCGTGTGACGCCGATGGTCAGAACCGATCACAGGCGTCGGAGAACCGTGACGACCTTGCCGTAGACCTCAACCTCGCCGGCCGCGTACACCATGGGTTCCAGGGCCTCGTTGGCGGGGAGCAGCGTGACGGTATCGCCGGACGACGTCCACGTCTTCACCGTTGCTTCGCCGCCGGGAATGCCGGCGATGACGATCTCGCCGTTGGTGGCGGCGCTCTGGCGACGCACGACCACGTAGTCGCCATCGAAGATGCCGGCATCGATCATGGATTCGCCACGAACCCGCAGCATGTACAGCTCGCCGTCGCCGGTGAACTCGGTGGGGAGCGGCATGAGCTCTTCGACATTTTCATGGGCCAGCACGTCGGTGCCTGCGGCCACATCGCCAACGAGCGGTACGTGGGTGACTGATGCACGGTCCATGACCGCTCCCGAGTTCGGGTCGTAGCGGACCTCGATGGCTCGCGGCTTTGCGGGGTCGCGGCGCAGGTATCCGAGCTTCTGCAGCGTGTTCAGGTGGCTGTGCACCGTCGACGGCGAGGTGAGGCCGACGGCTTGGCCGATTTCGCGAACGGATGGGGGGAAGCCCCGTTCCTTGTTCTGGGAATCGATGAAGTCGAGGATTCCCTGCTGTCGTTCGGTGAGGTTGGTACCGCTCATGTCGTGCCCCTGGTGTCGGTTGGCTGAACGCAACAGGGTCTGGCTGACCCCGCTGGCATGTTCTACCGGATGTGTTGGTGAGTTCGAAGACTATTTCCGTATTTGGGTTGCGTCGAACGTCTGTTCGCACTATAACAAGGGAACGGAAGTTCGGCAAACACATGTTCGTCGAACGTTCGATCCCCGTCAAGGATCCCCGGAAGTTGTTTCCGGGCTGGGTGGAGACGGGGGACTGCACCGTCCCGACCGTGCGCTTTGCCGACACTGTCACACCCCCGGAGAACAATGATGACCATGACCGCAACAGCCGATTTCCCCACCACCTCCACAACCACCAAGCAGAGCGCACCCTCGCTTGGCATCAACGGCGTCATTGCCCTTGTGCTGGCGCTCGCCATCATCGTCCTGCTCGTCGGGCTGGGCGGGGGAGCCGCGGCCAGCGGTCCGCTCGAGCCCGCATCCGTCGACTCCGCCGTCGTCGACGCCATCGAGATCTACATCGTGCAACCGGGCGACACCCTGTGGGACATCGCTGCACGCATCACGCCCGAAGGCGGCGACCATCGCGCCACCATCGAGCACCTCTCACAGGTCGCCGGTGGCGCCAACCTCGAGATCGGTCAGCGGATCATCATCGACCACGCCGCCATCGGCTGAGTTCAGCGCCGGGTGTAGCGGTGGAACGTCAACCCGTCCTGATGGAGGATCCGGTGCAGGGTCAACTCCGTCGGCAGGCCGTTGTCTCTGGCGGCCACGATGCGCGAGCTGGTGCCGGCAACGAGCATCGGCGACAGGCTCAGGCACAGTTCATCCACAAGCCCGGCCGAGGCCATGTGCCCGTTGAGCGTGGGCCCACCCTCCAGCAGAACGGTCTGTGCGCCCCGCTCCCGGAGCTTGCGCAGCGCCAGGCCAAAGTCCACGCTGTCCGTCCCGGAATCCACGAACTCGGCGTGGTCGGCAAGCAGTGCTCTCCGCTCCGCCGGCGCCTGCTCATGAGTCACGATCATGGGCCGCTGATCCTCGAACACCCGATGATCGGCCGGGATCGACAGGCTTCCGGTCACGATCGCCAGCTCCGGCAGCGGGCGTTGGCCACGAGCGGTTCGCATGGCCTGCACATGGGCCGGAGTCTGCGGTTTGCGGTAATTCTCGGCAAGTACGGTTCCCGAAGCCACCAGAATCACATCGGCCACACCACGGATCGCGGTGAAGACGGCTTTGTCTGCCGGCCCACCGAGTCCGCCCGACACGCCATCCACACTGATCCCGCCGTCAGCGCTCGAGATCATGTTCATCATCACCCAGGGGCGTTCGGCCGGTGCAGGGCGAACATCGGCCGAATACACCTCCAGTGCATCCACATCATCCACAGGGGTCGGAAACAGCTGCTGCATGGCCACACACCCTATCCACGCCAATTTCGCTCGGTCGCTGTGGATGACGGCGGCTCCCTGTGGATGGAACAGGCCGATTTCCCCGCGATATTCACAGTCCGTCCCCTTTTCGCCCACAGGCACATGCCAATAGGTTCAGTGATGCAGCAGGTGGTCGCATTCTCGGCACGCTGGCGGGCGCTTCTCCACTCGTTGGAGGGACGTCTTCCTTGGAGGCGGAGGGGCTCCGGCCCCGAGGCCTTGACCCCGGGTACCGATCACCTGCTGCCATTTGTTTTCTGGGGAATTGCACCACGCCGCACTCGGTTGAACCTTGGGCTGCACGGTGCGGTTTCCCGTCCGCATCGCCACACTTCACCTTGTCGACACTGCTCGACGCCGAGGGCCTGACATGTCACTTGCTTCGCATCCAACCAACGCCGGTCCAGCACTGGGCCTTCGGCGGGTCTACACGACCGATGGCGTCCACCCCTACGACATGGTCGAATGGGAACGTCGCGATGCCCGCATCCACGACTGGCGCGACGGCACGGTGGCGTTCGAACAGCTCGGGGTCGAGGTGCCGTCGTCGTGGTCCATCAACGCGTCCAACATCCTCGCCCAGAAGTACTTCCGGGGAACCCTCGGCACCCCAGGGCGTGAAACCTCACTGCGGCAGGTCATCGATCGGGTCGTGAACACCATCACCACCTGGGGCCTCGAAGGCGCGTACTTCGCCACCGACACCGAGGCCCAGATCTTCGCCGACGAGCTTCGGCTGCTCATCGTGCAACAGAAGGCCGCATTCAACTCGCCGGTGTGGTTCAACCTTGGCGTCGATGGTGTTCCCCAGCAGGCGTCTGCCTGCTTCATCCTCTCGGTCGAGGACAAGATGGAGTCCATCCTCAACTGGTACGCCGAAGAGGGCATGATCTTCAAGGGTGGCTCCGGTGCGGGTGTGAACCTGTCGGGCATTCGCTCCTCGGTCGAACTACTCGAAGGCGGCGGCACGGCCTCCGGCCCTGTCAGTTTCATGCGTGGCGCCGATGCGTCGGCAGGCACCATCAAGAGCGGCGGCAAGACCCGACGGGCGGCCAAGATGGTCATCCTCGACATCGACCACCCCGACGTCGCCGAGTTCGTCTGGTGCAAGGCACGGGAAGAGCAGAAGGCCCGGGCCCTCCGCGATGCCGGCTTCGACATGGATCTCGACGGCGCCGACTCCTTCAGCATCCAGTACCAGAACGCCAACAACTCCGTTCGTATCACCGACGAGTTCATGACTGCGGTTGAGAACGGCGACGAGTGGAACCTCAACGCCGTCTCCGACGGCGCCGTCGTCCGGACCATGCCCGCCCGCGACCTCATGCGGGACATCGCTCAGGCTGCCTGGGAGTGTGCAGATCCCGGCATCCAGTTCGACACCACCATCAACCGGTGGCACACCACGCCCACGGTCGGCCGCATCAACGCCAGCAACCCGTGCTCGGAGTACATGCACGTCGATGACTCGGCCTGCAACCTGGCCAGCCTGAACCTGCTGGCGTTCCAATCCGACTCCCACGACGACACCGGCGGGTTCGACGTGACCGGGTTCATCAGCGCCTGCGAAATCGTCTTCGCCGCTCAGGAAATCATCGTGGGCCGCGCCGACTACCCAACCGAGCGCATCGGCGACAACACCCGCAAGCTCCGTCAGATCGGTCTTGGCTACGCCAACCTTGGTGCCCTGCTCATGACGCTGGGCGCCCCCTACGACTCCGACCGCGGTCGCGCCCTCGCCGGTGCACTCACCGCCATCATGGGTGGAGCCGCCTACAACATGTCCGCTCGGCTCGCTGAACGTGTCGGACCCTTCGTGGGTTACGAGGACGACGCCGACGCCGTCCAGCGCGTTCTGGGCATGCACCGGGCCGCCGTCGACACCATCGACCGCGAACTCGTTCCCGCTGGCCTGCACGCGGCCGCTCAGGCCGCCTGGGACGACACCTGTGTGCGTGCCTCCACCTCGGGCGTGCGCAACGCACAGGCCACCGTGCTGGCTCCCACAGGCACCATCAGCTTCCTCATGGACTGCGACACCACCGGCATCGAGCCCGACCTTGGACTCGTCAAGATGAAGAAGCTGGTTGGCGGCGGGACCATGTCCATCGTCAACCAGAGCGTCTCCCGAGCCCTCAGCCGGCTCGGATACGACGAGGCAGCCACCGACCGCATCGTCGAACACATCGCCACCACCGGCTCGGTGCTCGGCTCCACCGATCTGCTGCAGGAGCACGTCGCAGTGTTTGCGTGCTCCATGGGTGACAACGTCATCGGGCCAAGCGGCCACATCGCCATGATGGCTGCCGTGCAGCCGTTCCTGTCCGGCGCCATTTCCAAGACCGTCAACCTTCCCGAAGAGACCACCGTGGAGGAGGTCGAGAAGGTCTACGTCGACGCCTGGAACATGGGGCTCAAAGCTGTTGCCCTGTACCGGGACAACTGCAAGGTCGGCCAACCCCTCACGGCCAAGAAGGCCGACGACGATACCGACGACCCGGCCCCCAGCCCGGCGGTCATGGCCGAAGCCATCAGTGCGGCTGCCGCCACACCAGTCCGCGAGAAGCTGCCCCGGTCGCGTGCTTCGCGAACCTTTGAGTTCCGTGTCGCCGACTGCAAGGGCTTTGTCACCGTGGGCGAGTACGCCGACGGCCGGCCCGGCGAGCTGTTCATCCGTGTCTCCAAGCAGGGTTCCACCCTGGCCGGCATCATGGATGCCTTCGCGATTGCCGTCAGCCATGGTCTCCAGTACGGGGTGCCCCTCACCGCATTCGTCGATGCCTTCGTGGGCATGCGCTTCGAGCCAGCGGGTATGACCGACGACGAGGAACTGCGCATTGCGTCCAGCCTCATGGACTACCTGTTCCGTCGCATGGCGGTCGAGTACCTGCCCGAGAACGAGCGGGTTGCCCGCAACATCCTCACCACCGGCGAGCGCAGCCAGCCCACACTTCCCGGTGTTGCCGAGGCGGCCACCACCACCTCCCAGGGCCTGGACCTGCCACCCGACCCGCCCAGCGTTCCTCCGGCGGCAGCAGCGCCGGCCGAGGCCGCGGTTTCCGATGCTCCGTTCTGCGGACAGTGCGGAACCCAGATGGTCCGTGCCGGTAGCTGTTACGCCTGCCGCGACTGCGGAAGCACGAGCGGCTGTTCATGACCCTCACGAACTCGTCCGGGGTCAGCGTTCAGCAGACCCTTCCGGGAACCCGCAGTACTCTTGCGGTCATGGGTGTGCTCCGCTTCTCCTTCGGGACCATGGGTTCGGGCAAGTCCACCCTGGCGTTGCAGATCCACCACAACCTCACCCACGGGGGGCTGAACGGTGCCCTCTGCAGCATGCTCGACCGTGGCGGTGCACAGGTCAGTTCTCGATTGGGCGTGTCCGCCGATGCGGTCGTGATCGACCCTTCCGTGGACCTTCGCGATGTTGCCGCCAACAACGGCAAGCCGCTCGACTACATGGTCTGCGACGAAGCGCAGTTCTACACGCCGGAACAGATCGAGCAGCTGGCCGAAATCGTCGACACGATGCGTCTCGACGTGTTTGCGTTCGGGCTGCTCACCGACTTCCGGGGCAAGCTCTTTCCCGGCACGGCCAGGCTGTTGGAACTTGCCGACCAGGCCGAGGTCATCCAATGCGAGGCGCGCTGCTGGTGTGGCGACCGAGCCACGCACAACGCACGAATCGTCGACGGTGAACAGGTGTACGAAGGCGAGCTCATGGTGGTCGATGACCCCAGCCGAGCTCCCGACGTCAGCTACGAGCTCCGCTGCCGCAAACACTGGACGGCCGGCGAGGGTCGCCCAGAAATCGTCCTGGACTGACGCGCCGCTCTGTCGTCTGCCCGGCAGCCGCGCAGGCCGCCAGAGAGTTCACTCGCAGCGGCTGAGACGGTCGCCGGCATCGTTCGGCCAACCTGCAGTAGCACCCGCGCATGAATCGGTGCCGTTGCCGCCGGTGATGGAATCCACACCGGCCTGTCCTTCGATACGGTCGTTTCCGCTGCCGCCGCGGAGGTTGTCGTCGCCGGGGCCGCCAAAGATGCGGTCGGAACCACCAGCGGCATCGACCGTGTCGTTGCCGTTGTTGCCCACGATCCGGTCGGCGCCGGTTCCACCAAGAATGGTGTCAGCGCCGGCTTCGCCCCAGATTCGGTCGCGCTGGTCGCCACCATCGATGAAGTCGGCGCCCCGGCCAGCCTTGATCCGGTCGCGGCCGGGTCCACCACAAATGGTGTCGCCGCCACCGCGGCCGAAGATCACGTCGTCGCCGTCGCCCGCAAGGATGACGTCGGGGCCATCGGTTCCGAGCAGACGGTCGGAGCCATCGGTCCCGGAAATGGTGGGAACGAGCCCGTTGCAGAGCTGGTCGGCCCGGAGAACACCAAGCGCCGAAGGCGGAGGCATGACCAACGTGCCGACGCCGTACTGATTGTCGATTCCGGGGACACCCTGGTCGACCGTGATCTGGGGGAGGAGCGCCTCGATCTCGGTTGCAGCGTCGAAGACCGATGCGGCTCGCAGGATGGCAACGGCGCCGGCAACGAAGGGCGAGGCCGCGCTGGTGCCGGTGAAGCACCCGACGAAGTTGGTGACCGGAAGACATGATGGGCCCAGCAGATCGGGGGTGACGCGGCCGTCGAAGGTGGGCCCCTGCGAGCTGTAGCTGGCGATCGACAGCGATGACGGCTGGGAGGTGGCGCCCACAGTGAGTGCACCCGGGTTGGCCGAGTCGGCGCCGGGGCCGGTGGCCGAGAATGTGTTCGTCCACTCCTCCATGGGGGTGAAGTTGCCAAGAATCTGGATCTGGTCGATACCATCGGGCTCGAGGTCATCGAACTTCACGATGGACAGATAGTCGACATCGCCAATGAAGTTGCAGACCGTGGAGACCTGCTCCAGCGGGGGGTGTTCGGAATTGGCCTGGGCATCGTTGGCCCGGGACTCGGGCAGCTCGTCGTCGAACTCGTCGAAGATCCACAGGTCGTAGTCAGTGGCGATCTGTCCGTTGTTCCAGTCGTCCCACCGCATCCCGAGAATGAAACCGCAGTCGAACTCCATGCGCTCGGAGCCGTTCTGCCATTCGTGGATGCCGTCGGCGTCCGGGTCATTGAACGCGCCGACCCAGTTCTGCCCGCGGAACCCGTTGCCGCCGGCCGAGTTGCCGGCAGCCGACACAAAAACGATGTCGGCTGCAATGGCACGGTCCAGGATGGAGTTGACCGGACCGGTGCCGTCCCCCGGACCATCGAGCACCGAGGTCTCGGAGCGGTTGATGACGGTGACACCGTTGGAGATGAACCAGTCGACGGCTGCGCTCAGATCTGCCGTGCTGCGAACCGTGGCCAGGTAGAGGTCGGCGTCGGGCGCGGTACGGTGGACGATCTCGGCGACACCCACCCCGTGGGCGATGGCCTGGCCGGTGGTGATTGGACAGGTGGTGCCGTTCCGCAGGCAGAAGGTGCCTCGGGGAGCTGGTAGGCGGCCGTTGGAGCGGGCATTGTTGAATTCGGCGTCGCCGAACGTGTCGAGGATGCCAATGCGTTGCCCGGCACCCGTGTGACCGGCTTCGTGCCAGGCCTGCATCTGAAGTGTCTCGTTCACGGTCTGGACCAGGGCCTCGCCTGCCTGGAACGCGGCGTCGTCGCCACGGATCGTTTCGGTGATCGGCGAGACGCGATCGATGCTGGGGTGCTCGGCGATGTCGGGCAAGGCGTCGGTGGGAACCGCAGCCTCGATGAACCATCCGGGTACCTGACCGTGCGTTGTGCCGCCGAAGGACGCAACCACCGCTTCGGCTGCGACGAGGTCGGCGGCGTGAACCTCGACATCGAGCATGGTTCCCGGAGGCGCTGCCGTGGGGTTCATGGCCAGGCTCAGGAGCCCACGATCGCCGATGGACGGCTGGGCCGCCTCGGGTTTGGTCGTGGCGCCTGCCGTGGCGAAGTTTGCAACGACCACGGCCGCGCCAAGGAGGAGCCAGAAACGCAGCATCCGCCGGTGCCGAGTCACGGGGTCAGGTTGGAAATTCCGCACCTGCTGAGACTAGACCGCGAGCGCAGGCCGCGTGCGGCGCTTGGCTCCCGATTCAGCGGTTGGCGATCGGGGTGTAGTCGCGGGTGTCGACGCCGGTGTACAGCTGGCGAGGACGAGCGATACGGGAGTTCTGCTGAAGCATTTCCTGCCAGTGTGCAAGCCAACCGACGGTGCGGGGAATGGCGAACAACACGGTGAACATTTCGGATGGGAAGCCCATGCTCTGGTAGATGAGGCCCGAGTAGAAATCGACGTTCGGGTAGA
>CAZFBD010000019.1:0-62802 GCA_964517125.1 uncultured Acidimicrobiales bacterium | reverse complement strand
TGGTGCGAGTTCGGCGAAGCCGAACTCGACGGAACTGGGGTCCGCTTCGCTCAAGTGGGTCGATGTTTTGGCGAAGCCAAAACTCGGTAAGTGAGCGGCAACCCTGCGGGTTGCGTTGCGAACGGTGGTGTCTGGTGCGAGTTCGGCGAAGCCGAACTCGACGGAACTGGGGTCCGCTTCGCTCAAGGGACTCGATGTTTTGGCGAAGCCAAAACTCGGTAAGTGAGCGAAGCGAACGACGTGGAGCTGGAGGGAATCGAACCCTCGTCCGTCAAAGGGTTGCAACCCGCGCTACGACCATTCCCGAGCTTGAGGCTGTACAGCTGCCTCTCCGCCGGGTCGAATGAAACGAGCAAGCCCGTTCCGACTGCCGGATCTTTCTCCGATGTCAGCGGTCTTTCACGCCGTCAGTGGTCTCTCCCTACTGTCCTTCACCGCTTCTGTTGCCGGGCTGCGGTGAACCGGCCCCGCGTGACATTTCTGCTCGCAATGACTCTCTACTGTCTAACTAAAAGTTAGACGGCGAGAGCGAGATCGTCCTGATTGGCGTCTCTGTTTTTGCCCCGTTTTAGGAGTCTGAGCAACTCCGGTCGCACGAAGAAACTTCCGACTTCAACGTCGAAACCGATCAGCCCCGTGTGCAAGAGATGGCGCGAACCTCGGTGAGGTTTGGGCCATCCTGCTCGCTTTTCAAGAAACTGCCCGGAAAACCGGGCGAACCTCCACCGTACCGTGTTCTTGCGAAACCATGAACTCACGGGCCCGATTCAGCTTTGGCCTCGTTGGCGCATAGCATCGGGTCGTGGATCGGGATCCAATGGTGGAGCAGCGGGGGAGTAGCAGCGACGACGTGCGTCGCCGTCACGGCTTCATCTACCTCGGTCTCCTGGGTTCGCTGGTGTTGCTCGGGGTCCTCGCGTTGTTCTTCAAGGAGGCAGCAGAGTCGGTGGCCGTCGCCGATGTGCCCGCAACAACCACCACGGTGGCTGCTCCAACGACAACGGTGGCGCCGACCACCACAACGACCACCACCACGTCGAGCACAACAACGACGACGGCCGCTCCGACAACGACAACCACCACCACGACGATTCCCCTGGCCGAACGCGAGCTGGCCCGAATCGACTCGGTCAGCGGGAACATTTCGCCGAAGTCGGTGGTGGCCACTCCCAATGGCATGTTCTTTGCGCAGAACATGATGTACCGCCACACGATCACGGTCTACAACCAGGAAGGCTCGTTGCTCGCCACCATTCCGGACCGCGTGGACCTTGCCGACTATGGCGTGGTCGACGGGGTCGTGGCGCGCGGTGCGCCGGTGGAGGCGGCGTCGACCAGCGACGGTCGCTACGTCTACGTGTCCAACTACGCCATGTACGGACCCGGCTTCGGAGCCGAGCCGGGGGATGGTTGTGCCGATTCAGGCTGGGACAACAGCTACCTCTATCGGGTCGACACCGAAACGTTGGAGATCGACCAGGTCATCGAAGTGGGCGCCGTGCCCAAGTTCCTGGCCGTCACCCCCGACGATCAGTACGTGCTGGTCACCAACTGGTGCAGCTACGACCTGAGCATCGTGGACACCACCTACGGCAGGGAGATCGCCCGGATCGACATCGGCCGTCATCCCCGAGGCATCGCGATCACCCAGGATTCCTCAACCGCCTATGTGACCGAGATGGGCGGTACCGACATTGCTGTCATCCCGTTGGACGAGATCCGTCGACCTGAGGTCGCCATCATTCCGCCGAACAGTGTTGAAGCGGTGATCGGCACGTGGGGTCTGGACTTCGAGATCGACTGGATTCGCGACGTCGGTCGCGGCCCGCGGCACGTTGTGCTGAGTCCTGATGACTCCACCCTGTACGCCACGCTCAACGGTGAGGGGCGGGTCATCAAGATCGACCTCGAGACTGGCGAGGTCGTGGAACGGGTCCGCACCGGCGACGCACCACGATCCATGGCAATCTCAACCGACGGCGAGGTCCTGTATGTGGTCAACTACGTCTCGGACACCATGTCGAAGGTGCTGACCTCGACCATGGAAGAGGTCCAGGAGCTTCGGACTGCCGACAAACCCATCGGCATCACGGTGGATCCGAACAACGCGAACGTGTGGGTCAGTAACTATTCGGGCGTGCTCCAGATCTTCGAGGACCAGTAGTCAGCTCTTGATGATGTGATCGGCGACCCGCACGCCGAGTGCCATGGCGGTCAGGGTGGGGTTGGCATAGCCGATCGATGGGAACGTGGACATGCCGACCACCCACAGGTTCGGGTGATCCCAGGTGCGACACGTGGGGTCGACCGCACCCTGCCCAGGGCGGTCGGACATCCGAATCGTCCCGGACGCGTGGTGGCACGAATAGTTCTCGGTGTGGCGTTCGGCCGGCAGTCTCGTGAAACGGCCGAAGCCGGCGTCTTCGAGCCCGTCCATGATCGGGGATACCGCGAGGTCGACCTGGTCCTTGTCGTGCGACGTGTACTGCCAGTTCACGCGGAGCTTGCGCCAGCCGAGCGCATTGGTCTCATCGCTCAGGCTCACGTGGTTCTCGTAGCGGTTGCGCTGCTCGGCCATACCAAGGATCTCGAACGTTGGGGGAAGCCCATGCGCAAGCTGGTCGCGGAACCAGCCGTTTTCCATGTTGAACTGGGGTCCGGTCGGACGGAACTTGATGTGCAGCAACTCATCGACGCCGCGTGCGGTCTGAAGTGCATCCTTCGCGAATTCACGATCGAAGCGTCGGTCCCGCGCTGCGGTCGTCACCCGATCAAAGTTGTGTTTGGCTCCGGTGCGCGCCCCGACCTTCACCGGCTTGAGCATCCGATGGCGAAGCAGGTTCCGTCGGACCGACCACTTCAGCGGCACGAGCGTCACGGCAACGTTCGGCAGCGTGTTTCGGGCGACGAGGTCCTGGTCAGGGATCAGCTTTGGCCAGGAGAGGCCGCCAGCCGTCGGGGTCGGGGTGAGTGCATCGAGCATGTTGCGGGGCAGGTCTTCTGCTGGCTCGATGTATCCGAGGGTCAGAAGCGGGTGGTCCATCAGATGGTGCCCGAGCATTCCGGAACTGTTTGCCGCGTTGCTGTGCATCAGGAGCTGTGTCGCCGGCATCGTGTTCATTGCCAGCACGAAATGATCGGCCTCCAAACGAAGGGTCTGGCCATTGGTCGTCGAGACGACGGCAGCAGAGATGCGCCCGGTCGACTCGATCTCCAGTCGGGAAACGGGCGCATCGATCAGCACCCGAATCTCGCCCAAATGCTCTGCCGACGGATGTGAGTACGCAGAACGACTCACCACGTGGAAGGCGCCCATCTGTAGGCGGGGGTCGTCGAACTGGGGGAGTCCTTCGCTGTTCCAATCGATTCCGAAGGTCGTGCTGACCATGTCGTAGTACGGGTCGAGGTCGGCTCGGTCGATGGGCCAGTCGGTGAAGTCGGCCTCCTGGAGCCGGGCAAGTCGAATGCCGTCGGCGGGCTTGGAATCATCGGCTGACATGGGCATCTGCGGCTTGCCGATCGAGCCTCCGAGGTTCATCAGCAGATGGGTCCCGAAGTCTGGATATTGCCCGTGCACCGCTGGCATTGCCGCCTGCAACAGTTCCTGGCTCTTGCGATGGACCTCTTCAGCCGGACCGGCCTCGACGATCAGAACGTCGACTCCGGATGCCGCCAGTTGGCGGGCCGTGGCCTGACCGCTTGGGCCCGAGCCGACAACGATCACCTCGGCGTGCAGGTCGGTCGGCGTCGCCTCGTGTGCGGACGTCCAGCTCGATGTCATGGTTCCCCCATCCCACCGGCAGGCACCCAGTGTTCAGCAGGGCCTGTGCACACGCATGAGCCGAACGACTCCTTCGGGTGACGGACGACACTCGGGCTTTGGCCACGAATGGTCAGATCGTCAGCGCATCGATCCGCATGATGGACGGAGTACGAGCAACAGCGCCTTCGGCGCACGGTGTGGGGGAAACACTATGGACGTGGACATTGGATGGGTGTTCCTGAACCTTGCGTACGCGGTGTACGTGGTGTCCCCGATCTTCACGCGCATGCTTCCCATGCGCATCGTCATGATGATGGCGACAGCGCTGTTCATCACCTACGGCCTGGTGAGCGGCGTCATGTCGGTGGTCTGGTGGAACATCCCCTTCGGTGCGATGCATGCCTGGCAGATCTGGCGACTCCTCAGTGAACGATGGGCCGTCGACCTGGACGAGGAAGAACGTTCGATTCACAAGCGGCTCTTTCCAACACTCGATGAAGTCGACTTCCATGCGCTCTGGTCCATGGGCACCGAGGAACTCGTCGACGGCGCCACCCGCATGATCACCTGCGATGAGCGCACCGACCGGCTCCTTCTGGTCATCGACGGCGAGGTCGAGGTCGTCACCCGTGCGTCGGAAAAGGTTCGGCTCGGGGCGATGGAAGTGGTTGGCGAGATGAGCCTGGTGAGTGGCGATGTCGCAAACGCAACCGTGCACAGCTGCGATCCCATCCGTGTTCGCAGTTGGGCGCACAAGGATCTGATTGCACTCGGCGAGAAGAACGCCAAGGTCAAGGAAGCCGGCCTGCTGCTGATTGGTCAGCAGTTGGCTCGCAAGGTCGCAGGGCGGGCCCGAGAAGCTTCGGTCGTCAGCGCTGGTGATGCGCCCGGTACCGACTGATCAGCGCATTGGTGGAGCTGTCGTGTGACGGCTCCGCAGCGCCTTCGAGTTCGGGAATGATGGCCTTGGCCAGGACCTTGCCGAGCTCGACTCCCCACTGGTCGAAGCTGTTCACGCCCCAGACGACACCTTGCACGAAGGTGCGATGTTCGTAGAGGGCAACCAGCTGGCCAAGGACGAACGGGGTGAGGCGCGGAGCCATGATCATGGTCGTTGGTCGGTTGCCGGGAAAGGTCTTGTGGGCCACAAGCTCGTCGGGCACGCCGTCTGCTGCGACCTCGTCGGCGGACTTGCCAAACGCCAGTGCTTCCGCCTGAGCGAACAGGTTCGCGATGAGCGCATCGTGGTGGTCGATCTCGGGGAAGTCCGGCTCGAAGAACCCCAACAGGTCGGCCGGTATGGGCGTGGTCCCCTGATGAATGAGTTGGTAGAAGGCGTGCTGGCCGTTTGTACCCGGCTCGCCCCACAGGATCGCTCCGGTGTCGTAGTCGACGGTGTCGCCCTGCAGCGTGGTCTGCTTGCCGTTGCTCTCCATGTCGAGCTGCTGCAGGTAGGCCGGGAACCGTTCCAGGAGCTGGCTGTAGGGAAGCACGGCGTGAGTCGGCCAACCGGCAAAGTTGCGGTACCAGACGCCGAACAGGCCGAGCAGCGCCGGAATGTTCTGGGCCAGGGGAGCGGTGCGGAAGTGCGTGTCCATGGCGTGGAAGCCCGACAGCATCTCGGCGTAGGCATCGGGGCCCACCGCAATCATCAGCGAAAGCCCAATCGCTGAATCCATGCTGTATCGGCCGCCGACCCAGTCCCAGAACTCGAACATGTTGGCGGTGTCGATACCGAATGCTGCGACACCTTCGGCATTGGTCGACAGCGCAACGAAGTGTTTGGCGACCGCGGCTTCGTCTCCCAGGCCGTCGACCAACCAGGCCCGGGCGCTGTGTGCGTTGGCAAGCGTCTCCAGCGTGGTGAAGGTCTTTGAGGCCACGATGAACAGCGTCTCGGCCGGGTCCAGGTCGTGGATGGCCTGATGCAGATGCGTCCCGTCCACATTGGACACGAAGCGTGCCTCAAGGCCGGCCTGTCGCCAAGGCATGAGTGCCCGGTAGGCCATGAGTGGCCCAAGGTCAGAGCCGCCGATGCCGATGTTGACCACCGTGCGAATCCGCTTGCCGGTGTGGCCGGTCCACTCGCCACTCCGGACCCGCTCCGCGAAGTCGCCCATGTGCGCGAGGACGGCATGGACATCGGCCACCACGTCCTGACCGTCCACGGTGAGCGCTGCATCGGACGGGAGTCGGAGGGCCGTGTGCAGAACGGCCCGGTCCTCGGTGGAGTTGATGTGCTCCCCGGAGAACATCGCCTCGATCTGGTCAGCGAGCCCGGCCTCCTCGGCAAGTGCGACCAGAAGGTCCACCGTCTCTGCCGTGACGAGGTTCTTGGATGCATCCACGATGAGGCCATCGGTCTCGAACGTGAGCGTGTCGGCGCGGCGGGGATCTGCATCGAAGAGCGCTCGCAACGTGGTGCCGCCGCTGGCGTCCCAGTGCGCGGCCAATGCCGCCCAAGCTTGTGACGAACTGATCATCTCTGCCTCCTGCGCCTTGTGCACATTCCTGTCGGACCGGTCCAACAGCACTCAAGGAACCGGAAACCCACGCTAGTTCTCGGACCTTCCCTGTCGAAGGACGGGGAGATTCAGAACTTGCGGTACTGCGCCATGGCGCGTTGGGTGTCGCGGTCGGAGTCACGCTGCGCAATGTCCTGGCGGCGATCGAATTCCTTCTTGCCCTTGCCGAGTCCGATTTCCACCTTGGCTCGTCCGTCGATGAAGTAGATCGACAGCGCAACCAGCGCCAGACGTTCACGTTGGACCTTGCCATCGATGCGGTCCAGCTCGGTGCGGTGCAACAACAGCTTCCGGTGGCGGTCGGGGACGTGTCCGAAGGCCGAGGAGCCCGTGGAGGCGTAGGGAGAAATGTTGAGCCCGAGAAGCCACATCTCGCCGTCGTCGATGCGGGCATATGCCTCGCCGATCTGGACGTTGGCCTCGCGGAGCGACTTCACCTCGGAGCCTCGGAGCACCATTCCGCACTCGTAGGTGTCGCTGATGGCGAAGTCACGTCGGGCGCGACGGTTGGTGGCAACGATGACTTTGTCCTTGCCAGTGATGCCCGGCTTCTGCTTGCCGTTCTTCTTGCGCTTGTTCGCGTTCGATGTCGCCACACAACGAGCGTAACCTTGCCCGATGCCCGCCAGACCCGCGCCCAGCTGTGTGCTTGCAGATGGTGCTGCCGAACGACTCATCGCCATCGGGCGAGCGAAGCTGCCGAACGAGGCCTGCGGGCTCGTCTTCGGCCCCCGATCGATCGATTGGGATACAGACGCGGTCATCGAGGTTGCAGGAGTACTTGCCGTTCGCAACTCGCTGGAGTCGCCGACGAGGTTTGCGCTCGATGGTCGCCAGATGCTCGACACGGAAACACGAATCGAAGCGGGCGGCATGGTTGTCCTGGGCGTCTTCCATGCTCATCCGACGAGTCAGGCACGGCCGTCGGCGACCGATCTGGCCGACGCCGGCAGGTGGGACCCCGACGGCACGTTCCTTCACATCATCGTGTCCATGCAGGGCTTCGTGCCAACGGTTCGTGCCTGGCGGTATGTCTCTGGCGATCCCGTCGAAGCGGTCGAGCTCAGCGTGGTTTCGACGTGACCCATCACACGGCGACCACTCCCGTTCTCTCGGGTACTGTCTGACGTGATGGACTCTCGTCCGATAGGTGTCTTCGACAGCGGTTTTGGTGGGCTCACGGTTGCTCGGGCACTGCTGGACCTGCTCCCGAACGAGCACCTGATCTATGTGGGCGACACCGGGCGGTATCCGTACGGTTCGAAGCCACTCGACGAGGTGCGGGGCTATGCCCATGAGATCACCAAATGGTTCGTCGACACACACGATGTGAAGCTTGTGGTCGTTGCGTGCAACACCGCATCTGCCGCGGCGCTCGACGACCTGCGCTACCGCTTCGACACCCCAATCGTTGGTGTCATTGACGCCGGTGTGCAATCGCTCGTGTCGGCGACCGACAGTCGCAACATCGGGGTCATCGGAACGGTCGGCACCATCGGTAGCGGTGCCTATCAGGACGCCGTTGCTTCGATCGACGATCAGCTTCGTCTCACGTGCGCCGCCTGTCCGGGGTTCGTTGAATTCGTCGAACGAGGGGAGCTGCAGAGCGACCAGGTTCGAGTGCTTGCCCAGCGACTGCTTGCACCAGTGATCGACGCAAAGGTCGATGCGTTGTTGCTTGGCTGCACGCACTATCCGTTTCTTGCCCGAACAATCTCCGATGTCGTCGGGCGCGACGTCACGCTCATTTCGTCTGCCGACGAGACCGCCTTTCAGGTTCGGTCCATGCTCCTGGGGCTGCAGCAGACCCGTTCTGGCGATCCGGTCCGGCCGGTCTTTCTGTCCTCCGGGGACGTCGCCGAATTCGAACGAATTGGCCGTACTTTGCTGGGGCCGGAAATGGTCGATGTTGAACCATGGACACACCAACCGGAAGGGACCACTGATGTCAGCTGATGGTCTTGGCCTGCGGGTGACGGTGCTCGGATGCTCGGGCACCTACTCGTCCACCGAATCGGCGTGCTCGGGCTATCTGATCCGATCTGCGACCACCGCCGTCGTGCTCGATGCCGGTCCCGGCACATCCATGGAGCTCCAACGTCATCTTGCGCTCGAAGACATCGACGCGTTCATCATCAGTCACGAGCACCCCGACCACTGGACCGAGTTGCCGTCGCTGTACCACGCGTTCCGCTTCGGTATTCGTCGATTCAATGTGCCCACGTATGGCACTGCTGGCACACGCGAACTGCTTGGCACCATCAATCCCGAGGCGCTCGAGTATTCCTTCGAGTGGACCGACATCAACGAACACTCACGGGTCTCGGTGGGGGACATCGAGTTCACGTTTTCCGAAACCGATCACCCGGTGGAAACGCTCGCCATTCGCGCCGAATGCGACGGGCAGTCCATCGTGTATTCGGCCGATACCGGCCCAGGATGGTCGCCCACGGCCTTTGACGCCCCGATCGATCTGATGGTGTACGAATCGTCGCTGCCCGTGCGGCTCGAGGACGAAGGCATCCCTCATGTGTCGGGCCGAGAGGCCGGAATTCGTGCTTCGGATGCCGGAGTGCGAACCCTCGTGCTCACCCACGTTCCTCCAGGCGAAGACGCCGGCGAACGCCAGGACGCAGCGGCATCGACCTTCGATGGTCCGATCCAACTCGCTACCGCTGGAGCCACGTTCTTTCCTGCATAGATGGCAAAAACCGTTGGAATCAAACGGCCGACAACCATCACGAATGAGATTCTTTCGAAATCTCGGGAACTCGTTGTGCACGGGTGTCGTATGACGAACATGGCTACGAACACTCACCACTCCACATCCCTGCTGCGGCTCCTGGCTGCGGTGCTGTCCATCGTGCTTCTGGCGACCGCATGCGGCTCGGACGCAAGCGACTCGAGCACCGATGAAGAAGCGAGCTTCGTCGACGACGCAAGCGACGCCGTCGAGGAAACCATCGAATCTTCAGACGAACTCAGCGTGTCGGGTACCGACAGCGAAGAGAGCTTCGTGGTTGAGGAGGAGGCCATGGAAGAAGAGGACGCCATGGCAGACGACGCCATGGAAGAGTCGGCCGCAGCAGCGACCACGACGACCACCGCTCGTGACATCGCGGAGGACAGCGACGACGGCGGCGGGCTGTTCGGAACGCTCGAGGAAACCCAGCCCGAACCCGACATCGTTGAGCCATCGGATCCCGACCCGCGCTTCACGAACTACGGGATTCGCACATTCATCGACGCCGACGACGACCCGCTGTCCACCTTCAGCCTCGACGTCGACACCGGGTCGTACACCATTGGTCGCCGCTACGTGAATGACGGTGGACTACCTCCCCGCGACTCGGTTCGAGTCGAGGAGTACGTGAACGCCTTCGACTACGACTACGACGCCCCTCGGGACGGCCTGGACGTACAGGTCGATGGAACCCGCTCACCCTTCGACGAGGACACCTGGATCGTCCGGGTCGGAGTGTCCACCGAAGAGATCGCCGACCGCGAACGCCAGCCCGTCGCACTCACCTTCGTCGTGGACACCTCCGGCTCCATGAACAGCCCCGACCGTCTCGGACTCGTGAAGGACTCGCTCACCATCCTCGTCGAGGAACTCGAACGCGACGACACCGTCGCCATCGTCACCTACTCCGGTAGCTCAGGCATCGTTCTGGAGCCCACCGCAGTCCGGAACCGCGACGAGATCCTCGACGCCATCGACGGCATGTCCGCAGGCGGTTCCACCAACCTGCAGGCTGGCCTCGACACCGGCTATGACCTGGCCCGCGAAGCATTTCGTGACGACGGCGTCAACCGGGTGATCGTGGCGTCGGACGGCCTGGCCAACGCCGGCATCACCAGCGTCGATCGTCTCGCCGAGCGAATCCGTGACGACGCCGACGACGGCATTGGCATTGTGACCGTGGGCTACGGACTTCGTGGCTTCAACGACACGACGATGGAACAGCTCGCCGACCAGGGCGACGGCTTCTACGCCTACGTCGACACCATCGACGAAGCCGAGCGTCTCTTCGAGGAAGACCTCACCAGCACGCTGATCACCGCAGCGATCGACGCCAAGGTCCAGGTGGAGTTCGAACCCGACGTGGTCGAGGCGTACCGGCTCATCGGCTACGAGAACCGTGCGGTGCTGGATCAGGACTTCCGCAACGACGAGGTCGATGCTGGTGAACTTGGAGCCGGTCACCAGGCCACTGCGCTCTACGAGATCGAGCTTGCACGCAACGTCGACATCGACGACCGGGCCGAGCTCGGGGTCGTGAACCTTCGCTGGGAGGATCCCGAGACCGGCGTGGTCCAGGAGATCGACACCGACATCGACATGCGTGACATCGAGCCCCGCTGGAGCCAGACCGACGTCGACCTGAAGCAGGCAGTCGTTGTTGCCACGCTCGCCGAGCTGCTGCGGGACAACCCCTACGCAGACGACGTCGATGTCGATGACCTGGCCGAAGAGGTCGATGCTCTGGCACGGGACATCGACACCGACGAATTCGATCAGTTCGCCGACATGGTTGACCAGGTCGCTGACCGACGCTGAGACGTCCACGCACCGCCACTCCCGGGCCCGGCTGCACGTGTGTGCGGTCGGGCCCGAGGGTCGTTTTCGGGCGATAGTCTTCGGGGCGCACCGACCGAGGTGCAAACCTGCAGAGGAGCACACCATGTCACGTCCCGACGGCCGTACCGCCGACGAACTCCGCCCGCTCGCCTTTCATCGGGATTTCGTCGATACGTGCGCTGGCTCGACGCTCGTCTCCTTCGGACGTACCCGCGTTCTTTGCACGGCGTCGGTCAACGACGACGTGCCACGGTGGCTCCGCGACTCGGGCAAGGGCTGGGTCACCGCCGAGTACTCCATGCTTCCCGGCTCCAGCCCCGACCGCATCCGTCGTCGGGTCTCTGGGCGCAGCCAGGAGATCCAGCGGCTCATCGGCCGGTCCCTTCGCGCCGTGGTCGACCTCGACGCCATGCCCGACCTTGAGATCGTGATCGATTGCGACGTGCTCCAGGCCGACGGCGGCACCCGCACCGCATCGATCACGGGCGGATACGTGGCCCTGCACGACGCCCTCACTCGTCTGGTGCTCGAAGGCAAGCTGCCAGCACATCCAATTCGGACCGAGTGTGCCGCCATCTCCGTCGGCATCTGCGAGGGCACCCCGGTGCTCGATCTCCCGTACATCGAGGACTCCACCGCCGAGGTCGACATGAATGTCGTCATGGATGGCGCCGGAAACTTCATCGAGGTGCAGGGCACCGCCGAAGGTGCTGTCTTCGGTCGCGACCATCTGAACGACATGCTCGACCTGGCTGCCTCGGGAATCACCCGAATCACCGAGGCGCAGCGTGCGATTCTGGCCGACCCACCGGCCGAGCTTCCTGGCCGATGAGCGCCGAAGCAGGCCTCCCGCAGGTGGTGATGGCGAGCGCCAACCCCGACAAGGTCGCCGAGATCGCGCTTCTGATGGAAGACGTGGTGGACATTCTGCCCCGGCCCGCCCACGTGCCCGACGTGGTCGAGGACGCCGACACTCTCGAGGGCAACGCCCGGCTCAAGGCAGTGGCGATCGCCGATGCGTCTGGCATGCCGGCAATCGCCGACGACACCGGCCTGGAGATCGATCACCTCGATGGCGCTCCCGGCGTGTTCACTGCCCGCTTTGCCGGCGAGGACGCCACCTACGCCGACAACGTGGCCAAGACGCTGCGGGTTCTCGATGGTGTTCCCCTCGCTGAGCGAACGGCACGGTTCCGCACCGTGGCGCTCCTGCGCTGGCCCGACGGCTCCGAGCTGGTCAGCCACGGCGTGGTCGAGGGCCACATCGCCGAGGCAGCGTCGGGTGAGGGCGGCTTCGGCTACGACCCCGTCTTCGTTCCCACCGACGGACCCGGCGGAACCTTCGCCGAGATGGATCCAGAAGCCAAACACCAAATCTCCCACCGAGGCCGAGCCTTCCGCACCCTCAAAGCAGCCCTGCAAGCCCACCAATCCTGAGCAACCCTCTGCGGACAAGCAACAACGAACATGACAAGTGAGACGCGACCCCAGGTATCACCTTCGCGCAGCGGTGGAGTTTCGGCGCCCAGCGCCGAACACTCCGTTAGTGAGCGGAGCGAACGGCGGCGGCCTGCCGCCGAACACTCCGTTAGTGAGCGGAGCGAACGGCAACGGCAGGGTCCCAGCGCATTCCGAGGAAGGATCGGAACTGTTCTGGTGACGCTGCCTTCGAGAACAGGTAACCCTGGACGAGGTCGCAGTCGAGCTCGCCAAGCAGTTGCAGCTGCTGCTCGGTCTCGACACCTTCTGCGACGACCCGCAGATTGAGCCCATGTGCCAGGGCGATCGTTCCGCGCACGATGGCCGAATCGTTCTCGTCGGTGCCGAGGCCGCCGACGAAGCTCTTGTCGACCTTCAGGAAGCTGATGGGGAAGCGCTTGAGGTAGGCGAGCGAGGAGAAGCCGGTACCAAAGTCGTCGAGGCCGATTCGGACGCCAAGGTCTCGGAGCTTGAGGAGCGATCGCTCGGTGACCGGGTTGCCGTCGATGAGGGCGCTCTCGGTGAGTTCGAGCGAGAGCTGCGTGGGGGCGAGCCCAGCGCTCTGAAGCTCGGAAGCGAGCTGGTCCGGGTAGTTGGCGTCGGTGAGCTGCCTGGCGGACACATTGACCGCGATCGAGAGCGGCTCCTGTCCGGGGACATGAAGGTGGGTCCACTCGGCGGTCTGGCGAATGGCCTTCACCAGTACCTGGTGTCCGAGTTGGGCGATGAGGCCGGAGTCTTCGGCGACGTCGATGAACTCGCCGGGCATGATGATCGAGCCATCGGCGTTGCGGATGCGGACGAGGGCCTCGGCGCCAGCCAACCGGCCGGTCTGCACATTGAGAACCGGCTGGTAGTGCACCAACAGATCGTCGCTCTCGATGGCGCGGCGAAGCTTCTTTTCGAGGTCGAGCCGTCGGACCGCCTTGTCTCGGAGATGGTCGTCGAAGACCACCGCGACATCGCGGCCCTTCTCCTTGGCCCGGTACAGGGCCGTGTCGGCGTCGCGCAGCAGATCGGCCGGGTCCTCGTTGCCTTCGGCAATGGCGATGCCGATTGACGTGGTGATGACCGTGGTGTCGTCGCCCACCCGAATGGGTTGGGTCAGCGCCTTGCGGAGTCGGCGGGCGGCGACCACCGCGTCGCCACGACGGAGCATGTCGCCGATGACGACGGCGAACTCGTCGCCGCCGAGTCGCGCGACGGTGTCGCCGGGACGAATCACGTCTTCGATGCGGGCGGCGACCTCGGAGAGCAGTTCATCCCCGGCGGTGTGGCCAAGCGACTCGTTGACGACCTTGAAGCGGTCGAGGTCCAAGAACAGGATGCCGACCAGCAGCCGGCGTTCGCGTGCCCGGCGCAACGCGTCCTGCATGCGTTCGATGAGCAGGGCGCGGTTGGGGAGGCCGGTGAGATCGTCGTGGAAAGTTCGTTCCTCGAGTTCGGCGGCGGCCTCGACCTGGTCCGTGACGTCCTTTGCATTGAGGACGATGCCGTTGACTGCGGGGTTGTCGAGCAGGTTGTTGGCGACGACCTCGAGATGTCGGTACGCACCGTTTCCGTGCGCGATGCGCAGCTGCGCGGTGCGGGACTCTCCGGCTCCGGCGGTGACACTCGCGGCGGTGTCGTAGGCGATCTGGAGATCTTCGGGATGGACCAGCTCCAGGACATCGACGCCGTCGAGGCTGCCGGGTGGATGGCCGAGCACACGCTCCACTGCGGGGGAGGCGTACATGACGGTGCCCTTGTCGTCGATGAGCACAACAAGGTCCGAGGCGTGCTCCACCATGGCCGCCATGCGGGTTTCCGATGCGGCCACGAGTGCCTGTGCGTCGCGCAGGTCGCTGACGTCGCGGGCGACCATGGAGATGGCTTCGGCGTTGCCGGCATCGTCCAGGTGCGCCACGAACATGGTGGACATGGGAGCGACCGAGCCGTCGGCGCGGATGACGTTCAGCTCGCCGCGCCAGCTTCCGGTGCTGTGCACGGCTGGCAGGGCGGTCGCCACGAACGTGGCCTGAGAGTACTGATCCAGGTGGCGGACGAAGGGCGTGGACATGGCTTCGGCCGGCAGGAACCGCCCGAAGGTGTCGTTGAGCCACACCAGCGTTGCGCCGTCGGCCGACAGAATACCGACAAGGTCCTTGGTGGCTTCGAGGACTCGGGACAGCTCGTCGGCCCGGCGTGCAGCGTCCTGGTCCTCGGTGGTGTCTTCGAACGACAGGAGGGCGCCCGCCGGAGCATCGAGGGGAGTGGTGCTGATCTCCAGCCATCGGAACTGGCCCGATGGCGTGACGATGCGGAGGCGGCCCCGGATGCCTTCGCGAGCGTGCAGCGACTTGGCGAGAGAGTCGATGAACTCAGCGCGACCGTCTTCATCGACGCACGACAACCAGCCGAGTCCCATGGCTTCCGCCGTACTCTGGCCAGTGATCTCGGCCCAGCGACCGTTGATGTCGACGATGGTGAGATCGGGTGCCAGCTGCGCCATGCCGCTGGCTGACCTGGCGATGAGGGCCTGCAGCTGGCGCACCTGGTCGTCGGCGCCGGCGGGCTCGAGCATGGCGAGCACGACCGGGTCGTTGGACCCGCCCCGCTCGGACCAACACTGCAGGTCGATGCTGCGGAGGACGCCGTTGGCTGAAATCTGGAAGGTGCGACGTACCTGAACGCCGCCGAGGGCGGTGCGGACCGTGTCGTCGAGGAGCGGGCTTTCGCCCGGGTCGGCCAGAAGGTCGACGAGGTGCGTTCCGGTGAGGCTGGTCGGGGTGCGGCCCACGAGCGCTGCGGCTGCCTCGTTCGATGCGGTGATTCGGCCGGTGGAGTCGGCCGCGAGGATGCCGAAGGGGGCGCTGCGGAGCAGGTCGTGCACCACGTCTGCGTTCGGTTGCGTTTCGGGCTTCTGCTCACTCATGTTTTTACCGTGCGGACGGGGGGAGTCGAACCCCCATGCCCTCTCGGGCACCAGGACCTAAACCTGGCGCGTATGCCAGTTCCGCCACGTCCGCAGTTCACGCGAACACTACATTGCGCAGCCCGAGAAATCACACTTGGGGGTTGTCCAGGGGCGCTTCGGTCGGCGCCGCGCTGGGCCCTTCACAAATCGACGTGTTGGTGCCGATGGATTCCGTGAAGTTCCGGGGCCCACGGTCGCACCTACCTGCTGCGGAAGTCGGTACCCTGAACTTTCACCAACCAACCGGAATGCATCCAACGCCTCGGCGTTGTGTGAGGGTCACAGACCCGAGATCCAGGAGAATGATGGGCATCGAACACCCCGGAACCGCATACGCAGCCAGCATCACTGAAGATGTGTCGCGCATGGACATCTACAACCGGCTGCTCAAGGACCGGATCGTCTTCCTCGGCACCGACGTCAATGACGACATTGCCAACTTCATCACGGCACAGATGCTGTACCTCGAAGGACAGGATCCCGAGAAGCCAATCTGGTTGTACATCAACTCGCCCGGCGGTTCCGTGACCGCAGGTATGGCCATCTACGACACCATGCAATTCGTTGGTCCCGACGTGGGCACCATCTGCATGGGTCTCGGTGCGTCCATGGGACAGTTCCTGCTTGGCGCAGGTGCCAAGGGCAAGCGCTATGCGTTGCCGCACGCTCGCATCATGATGCACCAGCCCCTCGGTGGCGTGCAGGGCCAGGCCAGCGACATCAAGATCCAGGCCGAGCAGATGGCGAACACCAAGAAGCTCCTGCAGGCGCTCATCGCCGATCACACCGGTCAGAGCGTCGAAACCGTCGAGACCGACTCCGATCGCGACCGCTGGTTCACCGCCGAGGAAGCCAAGGAATACGGCATCATCGACCATGTGATCGCCAGCCGCGGCGACATGGGAGCCTAGCGATCGTTCCTCGGCCCCGGGGGCCTCGTCACTCACGGCCTTTTCTCCGCTTCGCTCCGAAAACGCCCGCCAACGGGTGGTAGTACGACGTTCCTCGGCCCAAAATCGTTCGAGGACCCCGGCCGAAGGGCCGGGGTCCTCGTCGTTTTGCGGGCTACTGAGCGGCTTCGGCGCGTGAGCGCAGATCCTGGACGCCCTCGGCCAGGGTGTCGTACTTGAAGAGGGCGCTGCCGGAGATCAAGACGTTTGCGCCGGCCGCTGCAGCTCCGGCGATGGTGTCCTTGCTGATCCCGCCGTCGACCTCGAGGTCGATGTCGTGGCCGCTCGCATCGAGCATGGCCCGGCAGGCCGCAATCTTTGGCTCCATGGTGGAGATGTAGGCCTGCCCGCCGAATCCGGGGTTCACGGTCATGATGAGCACCATCTCGACGAGGTCCAGCACGTGCTCGATCTCGGTGATTGGGGTCGACGGGTTGAGGGCAACCGCTGCGTTGCCGCCAAGGTCAGCGACGTTCGCAAGCGACCGGTGCAGGTGTGTGGTGGATTCGGCGTGCACGATGAGCAGATCGCACCCGGCGTCGATGTACTGCTTGGCCATGAGGTCGGGGTCGGCGACCATCAGGTGGGCCTCGAACCGCACGTCGGTGTGCGGGCGGCAGGCAGCGATGGTGTCGGGTCCGAACGTGAGGTTCGGAACGAAGTTGCCGTCCATCACGTCCCACTGGATTCGGTCGACGCCGGCGTCGCCGAGGCGGCGGCACTCCTCGCCGAGGTTGGCGAAGTCGGCGGGGAGTACGGAGGGAACAATCTCTATCTTGCGCGGCATGGCCCGCAGGTTAGGCCGTCGTGCGTACGCTGCCCACATGATTGAACTGCAGCTGCATTCTCCCTCCGGACAAGGTGCGTCGGTCGGCCGCGACGCCGATGGTCGTGCGGTGTTTGTCGAGGGTGGACTGCCCGGAGAGACGGTGGCCGTCGATCTCCAGATGCAAAAGAAGCGATTCGCTCGTGGTCGGGTACGAACCGTGATCGAGGCAGCTCCCGGACGGATCGAGCCGATCTGTGCAACAGCCCGTGCGGGCTGTGGCGGGTGCGACCTGGCACACGCCGAGCTTTCGCTCCAAGAGGAGATGAAGCTGCACATCGTCTCGGACTCGCTGCAGCGGATCGCCAGGCTCACCGATGTGCCCGACATCGGGTTTCGGCAGACCAGGCCGTCGGCGTATCGCACCACGGTCCGACTGGCGATCGAGGACGGCGCCGCCGGATACCGCCGTCGTTGGAGTCACGACGTCGTCACCGCAAGCGAGTGCCGGGTGGCTCACCCCGCAATCGAGGACCTGCTCGCGCTCGCCAGTTGGGGTTCAGCAACCGAGGTCATGATCCGGGTGAGCGAAGCAACCGGCGAACGGCTTGCCGTGGTCACCGGGTCGCTCGACGAGGTCGACGCTCCGATCGACGTCAACCTGATCACTCGGGCCGAGCTCGAGGCAGGAGCGAGCATTTCGCTCACCGAGGAGGCGGGCGGCCGGTCGTGGCAGGTCTCTGCTGGCTCATTCTTCCAGGCTGGCCCGGCGGCGGCCGACGCCCTCGTCGACGCTGTCGCCGCAGCAGCCGGCGACACGAGCGGGATGCACGTGGTCGATGCCTACTGCGGAATCGGGCTCTTCGCCGGGACCGTCGGTGCCGACAGCGCGATCGTCACGGCGATCGAACGCGATGGCAGCAGCATCACCGACGCGCGCGTGAACCTGAGCGATCAGGTGCGCATCGAAGCCATTCCGGTGGAGCAGTGGGACCCAGCCACAGCCGACGTGGTCATCGCGGACCCGTCGCGCTCCGGGCTCGGAGCCGAAGGCGTCGCAACGCTCGATGCCGCCAACGCCGATCGCTTCGTTCTCGTCAGTTGCGACACCGGCTCGCTCGGTCGTGACGTCGGCCTTCTGGCCGAGGCCGGCTACACGGTGGATTCCGTGGAGATCGTCGACGCATTTCCCGACACGAACCACGTGGAGACCGTGGTGGGGCTCAGTCGCTGACGAGTTCCCCGAAGAGCTGCTCGGGAATCGGGTTGTCTCCGGAGAGTGAACCGGACGTGTAGTACGGCCGGAACCGGGCGAACGCCAGGTCGGTGCCGAAGTACTTCGTGCCCTCCGGCAACGAAGGGTCGAAGCCGGGGTCAAGGCTCTGCTGCATCGCCTCGGCGTGGGCGCCTTTGCGGGCGAACGCTTCGAGATGGGTCGCGGTCTCCCAGAACGACAGGCTGCACAGCATGTTCGGTGGGCAGAACATGCCCGACGCCCAGAGCACTCCGGGCGTGGTCAGCAGCTGCCGTTCCACCCTGGTGTTCAAGCGGTTGAAGCCCAGCGCCTTGCGTGGGCGAACCGGGCCGATGCTCAGGCCGACTGTTGGGCCGTTCCACGTGACCTTCGTGCCCCGTTCGATGTCGTCCGGCAGGCCGGGCCAATTGCCCAACGCACGGACTGGCATGCATCGGACATGCCAGCCAGCGCGCAGGGGGGCCGCTTCGGGACGAGCGAGATGCGCAGTGATTGCCTCATCGCTCTCCCAGAATCCGAGAAATCCGTTTCGTCCGAGGTCGGGAACGCCGAGCGCCTTGCCGTTGAACGGCGCCGCCGTCAGCTTCTGGGCGCTTACGAGCCCCGGAGTCTGGTCCGGGTCTGGTGCCGCCGCCTTCCAGAAGTCCGATGCAGAACCGTCGGTCAGGTGAATGGTCGCCAGCATGTCGTTCCCTCTCGCCGTTGGTGCTCTTCATCATGCGGGCGTTCGACTCGTCGAGCCATGGAGCGGGCGGGTGGACCGACGGTGGGGACAACCCCACCATGGACGCCGCCGCGCATCGGGTGACCGAGTGGCCGTCGGGTCAATTTCCAACACGGAGCGTCAACCCGTACCCTCGCAGTGGTGTGATGCGGTTGCACGTCAGGCGTGGCGGAGAAGCTCGGCAAATTGCCGTTCGGCCCTTTCCTGTCGACGCGCGCATCGCCGATCTTTCCGTTGCGCTCGGCATGGACCCCGCCGGCGACCTGCGGATTGACGATGTCGTGTTCGCCGCCGACACGGAGCTCGTGGCCACGGGGTTGGTCAACGGTTCGTCGGTTTGTGCGGCGACCGAGCGAACGCCCGGGCACACACGGATGCAGGACGGTCTGCACCTTGCATGCATCGGCGGGCCCGATGCGGGTGGTGTTGTGTCGATTCCATCACCCGGAGCTGTGATCATCGGTCGTTCCGAGGACGCGGACGTCTGCCTGGACAACGAAACGGTTTCCGAACGTCATGCGGTCATTCGGGCGGTCGACGGTCGAGTCACCGTGGAAGACCTCGAGTCCACCAACGGGACGTGGCTCGTGGACGCCGCAACCGAGAACCCGGTTGTGGGAACTCAGCCCATCAAGGTGCCAGCGATCATTCGGATTGGATCCAGCCGGTTCGCCGTGCGGTCGGCGGTGGTGGCCGACCGGCCGGACGGAACCTCTCCAGTACACGCCGACGAACACGGGCGGGTTCTCGTCAACCGGCCGCCGCGGTTGGCCCAGCCGGCGACCCCCGGCGTCATCACGCTGCCCGACGCCAGGCCGGAACGCCCGAATCCCTTCTTCTCGCCGATCGCGCTCGTTGCACCGATCGTCTTCGGCGCGGTGATGGTGGTGGCGCTCGGCTCGTGGAGGTTTGCAATCTTTGCCGTGTTGTCGCCGCTCATGTTGGTGAGCGGATGGTTGACAAACAAGCGGCGCGTCTCGTTGCAGCGCCGGACAGATGCAGAGTCGTGGACCGATGGTCTTGCTCGGATGACCAGCGAACTCGAAACGGCTGCCGCAACCGAACGGGCGCGCCGGATGGCGATTGCGCCGGACCTCGCCGAAGTGCGACGACGCGCGTCGGTGCCGTCGGTTCGTTTGTGGGAGCGCCGTCTACGTTCTCCGGACTCCATGTGTGTGGGCCTGGGTTGGGGCACGTCGGGCTGGACTCCGCAGCTGGACACCGCGTCGGCTGGCGAGCCCGCCGAGGAGGTGCAACAGGCACTGAGCCGCGTTGCTCGTCTCGACGGGGTCCGACTCAGCGCCGACCTGCGAACGGGTCCGCTCGGCATCGTCGGGCATCGAGGTAACGCTGTTGGACTGGCGCGTAGCGTGCTTGCCCAGCTTGCAGTCCACCATGGGCCGGCCGACCTGTCCGTGGCCATCCTGACCTCGGACGACCGGGTGGGGGAGTGGGCGTGGGCGTCTTGGCTTCCTCACACAGAAGAGTCCTCTGGAGCCGTTCGTGTCTTTGGTGCCGAGGCCTCGATGTCGTTCGCAGCGGACCTCCTTGCGGCCCGAGCCGACGAGACGCCGAGTGCGCCGTCGTGGCTGCTCGTTGTCGATGACGTGGAGCTGGTGCACCATCGGGGTAGCCCAATTCGAACAGCACTCGAGCAGTCCGAACGGGGTCTGCATGGTGTGGTGGTTGCTGCGACGCGTGATCAGCTGCCTGCGTCGGTCGGCCTTGTGGTTGACGCCCATGGCATGAACGGCGAGGTCACGGTCGCCGCGTCGGGACGTGATGCTGAGCCGGACGTTGGCCTGCTCGATGGGCTGACCCGTAGCGGGGCCGAGAGGCTGGCCCGCACGGTCGCCCGTTGGGACGACCCGGAGCGAGGCGGTGGATTCGAGGGATTGCCGTCCTCGGCCGATGGCCGGTTCGTGGTTCCTGCCGGCGTGAACCCGGACCGGCTCCCACCCGAGGACATCCGAGCTGCATGGAAGGTGTCGGCGAGTCAGCCTGGTCTTCCGGTCCGGCTCGGACCCGGTGTGGACGGCCCGGTCGTCATCGATCTCGTTGCTGACGGACCTCACACGCTCATCGCCGGCACCACGGGATCGGGCAAGTCCGAGCTCCTCCGCAGCCTCATTCTCGGGTTGTGTCTGGCGCACGGCCCGGACGAGCTCGTTGCTGTGCTGGTCGACTACAAGGGCGGCGCTGCGTTCGATGCACTTGCAGATCTGCCGCATGTGGTTGGCATGGTCACCGATCTCGACGCGCACCTGTCGCAGCGTGCACTCCGATCGATGGAGGCTGAGCTGCACCTTCGGGAACGGCTTCTTCGCAGGGTCGGGGTGTCGGACCTCGAGTCGTATCGGGACCTCGGTTCGCCGCGTGGCCCGCTTCCCCGACTGCTCATCGTCATCGATGAGTTCGCCACCCTGAAGGCCGAGCTTCCGGACTTCGTCGGGTCGCTGATCGGCGTGGCGCAACGAGGTCGAAGCCTCGGGGTGCACCTGGTGCTGGCAACGCAACGGCCCGCTGGGGCGGTCGATGCCAACATCCGTGCAAACACGAACCTTCGGATTGCGCTTCGTATGCAGGACGCCGGCGAGTCGATGGACATCATCGATGCTCGCCATGCGGCCGAACTGCGGCGGGACACTCCGGGCCGGGCGTGGGTTCGTCGGGGGTCGGCGGATCTGATGCTGGTGCAGTCCGCGTTCGTGTCCGGACCCGCCGGCGTCGACGCCGGGTCAGCGGTCGACGCCGCCGAGGTGCATGTGGGCGCCGGCCGGCCGCCAGTCTTTGCGGAGCCTCCGACAACGAACACGACCTTTCTGGCCGACGCAGTGGAGGCCGCCCGGGCGGCGATCGGCAAGGGCCACACGTCCCGAACGCCGTGGCTCCCCGATCTGGAGCCGAGCATTGAGGCATCGGCCACCGACGGCTTGGATCGACTCGACGGGGTCCCACTCGTCCTTGGCGTTGGGGATGATCCCGACGCGCAGCGACGCGTCGGCGTTGGGTGGAACCCCAATGATGGTCCGCTGCTCGCCGTTGGCGCACTTGGCAGCGGAACAACAACGCTGCTTCGCAGCCTCACGCATCTTCTCGCCGGCGGCATCGACGGCCAGCCTGCCTGGGTGTTCGCCGCCGACCACGGTGCGGGTGGCCTGCACAACGTCAGCAACCTGCGTCATGTGTCCTGCGTACTCACTCCGGAAGAGGAGGATCGACACGGCCGCGTCCTCGACGTGCTCGACGACCTCGTGCAGGCTCGCCGGTCGCGGGACAGCTCCGCCGCCCCCGATCCGGTTGCGTGCCTGGTGATCGATGGGATCGCCGGGTTCTGCGAGACGGCCGATGTTGCCGCAGGAGGGGGACGCGCCGACCAGTTCCATCGCATCGTTCGCGACGGTCCCGCTGTCGGCGTCGTCGTCGTGGCGGCGGCGACCCGAGCCGCCGAGATTCCCCGGCCGCTGCTGGCGTCCGCGAGAACCCGTTTCGTGATGGAGCTCGCCGACCCGCTGGACTACGGATCGCTTGGTATCCGAAGCCGACAGCTTCCCGCGTTCCGGCCGGGTCGCGCGCTCCTGGGATCCGATGGGCTCGTGACCCAGGTGGTCGACTGGTCGCGTCAACCGCCGGTCTCCATCGCCGGGCCGACGCCCCCGCAGGTCGAGGGCCTGGGCGAAGACATCGACCTCCGAGACGTGCCGCCGCCGACGCGGTCGACGGAGGAACTGTCGATCTCGATCGGGGTCCAGGACCGCACACGACGGGCCGCCGGGCTCACACTGGAGTCAGCCGATCATGTGCTGATCGCCGGCCCGGCCCGCAGTGGGCGTACGACTGCGCTGCGAACGATCGCTCGGCAGCTCCGAAGCCGGGATCCGAACATCGTGCTTGTCGGGGTTGCGCGCTCGGCCGCCGACGACCTGTTCGCCGATGACGGTGATGGAACCCCGTTCGACGCTGGTGGAACGCTCGCAGAACTGCTCCCTGTGCTCGGTCAGGTCAGCGCGGACAGCCGAACCTGGGTGGTCGTGGTCGACGACGCGGACCGGGTCGACGATCCTTCCGACGCGCTGCACGCCCTGATCCGACTGGGGCGGGACAACGTCCATGTGATCGCGTCGATTCGAGCCTCAGCGGGCCGACAGGGGTGGAGCCACTGGACCCGGGCACTGCGGTCGGGAGGGAAGGGTCTTCTCCTCCATCCGGAGAACGCGGTGGACGGAGACCTTCTGGGCGTCCGGCTTCCTCGTGCAGAACGGTTGGAGCAGGTTCCCGGCCGCGGATATCTGGTGCACGGCGGAACCTGTGCCGCCATTCAGGTGGCTCGCTGACATTCGGTCCGACGGACCGTTCCACGCGTCGATGACCACGTCGCACTGGCGCGCGCACTGGCGCGCTCCCACCGCTCTTCTTGGTATGTCCTCGGGTTTCTCTTGACACTTCATGACCTTTCATGCAATGTTGTGCATCCAAACAGTATGAAACACCTTGAAAGGGTGTGAAAGGGGCGAGTTCAATGGCAACCGGCTTCATCGGCGGAAACCTCGAAGACATGGAGACCAGCGCAGCGGTGCTCGACGACACCGGTGCGGCCGCGCTCGTGAGCGGCACCGAGGCAGGAACCCAGGTCAACGAACTGAGTGCAGCGGTTGGCGAATCCACCAACCTGTTGGTCTCTCGGTTCACGGCCACGGCAGATGGGCTGCGCTCGGAGATCGGTGCGGCGCACTCGCGGCTCGAAGCCACCGACTGGAGCGGTCACTCCCGCGACCGGGCTGTGGAGATCAAGGTCGAGCTGCAGGCCGAAATCGATCGGGTGCTCGCGGCGGCGACCGACATGATGAACGCCGAGAAGCAGGCCTTTGTCTCCCGGGCCGACGAGCTCGTCTCAACGGTGGAGCAGCAGTTCACCTCCCTCATGCAGCAATCGAACGACCGCTATTTGGATCTGGCTCGTGCAGCGAGGGCCACCCGCGACAACTTCGCTTCCGCCGACCAGACCATCGCCTGACCCCACCAGGACGGTTCCTGCCCGTCCCGAACGTGTCGCTCGTCCGCCCGGCGAGCGGCACCTTCGCGTTTGGGGCGCGGGCGTTGCCGGGTGGCGGTCACGAGGGAAGGTCAGTGAGAAGTTCGACCGCGAGGGGAGTGTGGTCCGAGGGGTGTTGGTCTGGGGACCGCCACTGTCGGAGCGGGCGGCACTCGGTGGTCCGTTTCCGAACCTCGGGTGTGGCAAGCGCAAGATCGAGTCGGTAGCCGCGGTCCGCTTCGAACTGACCCGGCGTGAAGCTGAACCAGGTGAAGCCGGCGTCGCCGGGGTGCAACTCCCGGGCGAGATCGTGAAGCCCCAGGTCGAACAATCGCTGGATGGACGCCCGTTCCTCGCTGCTCACGAGATTGCGGTTTCGCTTCTTGACCGGGTCGTAAACGTCGACGGGAGCGGGGCACACGTTGAAGTCGCCGAGCACGAGCAGTCGAGATTCGGTTTCGAGTTCGAGCTCCAACTCGATTCGAAGAAGCTCGAACCAGGCGAGTTTCATCTGCCACGCAGCGGTTCGGATCTTCTGGCCGTTCGGCGCGTACAGGCACAGGATTCGAAGCCCGCCGCAGTCGGCAGCGAGTAGCCGGGGTTGGTCGAACGGCGGGCCGTGTTCGCCACCGAAGCCGTACTGCACACGCTCGAGACCGACCTTGCTGGCGATGGCGACCCCGCCGTGGCCGCCCGTTCCCAGATGTGATACCTCGTACCCGTGGTCGGCGAACAGCGCCCAAGGAAAGGTGGCATCGGTGCAGCGTGTCTCCTGGAATGCCACCACGTCGGGTGATTCGACCTGGAGAAATTCTGCAACCAACGGCGTCCGCGAACGGATCGAATTCACGTTCCACGACACGGCTCGCATGCGGCTCTCTACCACATCATTCGCCGCTTGGTGGGGTTGGTACCAAGGACTGCGATTTGGTACCGCAAGTTGCATGTGTCGCAAAACACCGTGCTACGTTTCGGTCGTCGCCAAGGACTGATCCCAGGGGGGAACCATGACAGTTGTGGAAGACCGGGTCGCGCCGACCCCACCGGGTGCAGGCGCAAAGACGGTGGCGTCCCTCGCCCGCGACTGGGCGCAGCGTTCTCCTGGCCATGTTGCGCTCCGCGAGAAGGACTTCGGCATCTGGCGCGAATACACGTGGGCCGAGACCTGGGACCTCATTGAACTCGCAGCTCACGGGCTCCTTGCGCTCGGTGTCGATGTCGGTGATCGTGTGGCCATTCACGCCGAGGACCGGCCCGAGTGGGTCATCATGGATCTCGCAACGGTCGCCGTTCGTGGCGTCACGGTGGGTCTCTATCCCACGAACCCCTCAGCCGAGGTCGAGTACCTCATTGGTGACTGCACTCCCATCGTCCACCTGGCCGAAGATCAGGAACAGGCCGACAAGGTCTTCGAGATCGACCGGAGCACCATTCCCAGCGTCGGAAAGATGATCTACGTCGAAGAACGCGGCTTCGCCGAGTTCGACGACGATCGCCTGATGTTCTGGGGTGATTTCCTGGAACTGGGCCGCGAACACCGGTCGCAGAACCCCAACGCGGTGTCTGCACGCATGGCCGATGCGCTCGACGAAGACATCATGACGCTCGTCTACACCTCAGGAACGACCGGGCCGCCCAAAGGGGCGATGCTCTCCAACGCGAACTCCATTTTCGCGATGGAAAAGATCATCGACGAAAAGGACGCCTACCCCGACGGGAAGTCGCCCAGCGAGTCCGATCAGATCCTCACCTATCTGCCCCTCTGCCACGTGGCGGAGCGAATCTTCTCCACCTGGACCATGCTTGCGGGCGGCCCCACCCTCAACTTCGCCGAGTCGATCGAGACGGTCGCTGCGAACCTCCGCGAGATTCAGCCAACACTGTTCTTCGCTGTTCCCCGAATCTGGGAGCGCCTGCACGCAGGAGTACTCATCCGCAGCGGTGACGCATCACGGTTCAAGAAGCTCCTGCTCGGTTCTGGCCTCAAAGCCGCCGGAACCATCGGCAAGGAAAAGGTTGCCAACGGCGGCAGCCACACGACCAAGTCCCGCATCCTGCATGCCATCTACTACCCGCTCGTGTTCCGGGCGATGCTCGAACGTATTGGGTTGCGGCACTGCCGGCGAGCATCCAGCGGTGCGGCCCCCATCTCCTCGGAGGTTCTCGAGTTCTTCATGGGCATTGGTGTCCCGGTCTTCGAGCTCTATGGAATGACCGAGAACTCGGCTGTGGCCACCTGCAACTACCCAGGACGGGTCAAGCTCGGAACCGTCGGCGAGCCGTATCCGGGAACCGGACTTCGTATCGACGATGCCACCGGCGAGGTGCAGAGCAAGCACGACGGTGTCTTCCAGGGGTACTGGAACAAGCCCGAGAAGACGGCCGAGACCTTCACCGAGGACGGATGGCTCCGCACCGGCGACGTGGGTGAGTGGGTCGATGGTACGCACGTCAAGATCGTCGACCGCATGAAGGACATCATCATCACGTCCGGCGGCAAGAACATCTCCCCATCCGAGATCGAGAACACGATGAAGGCGTCACCATTCATCAAGGAAGCCATGGTGGTGGGTGATGGCCGCAAGTACCTCACGGCACTCATCGGCATCGAGCTCGACACGGTCGGTGACTGGGCGTTGCGCCGCAACCTCAGCTACACGACGTACCGGGACCTCACCGACAAGGCCGAGGTGCTCGAACTCGTGCAGGGCGTCGTCGACGAGACGAACGAAAAGTTCGCCCGAGTCGAGGGCATCAAGAAGTTCCGCCTCATACCCAAGGAGCTCGACCATGAAGATGGTGAGCTGACGGCGACACAGAAACTCAAGCGGTCGGCCATGGTCGACGCATTCGGCGAACTCGTGGAGTCGATGTACTGATGTCAGATTTCCTTTTTCTCGCTCAGGCGAGTGCCGGAACCACATTCATCCAGACACTCATGAAGGCTCTTGCCCTCGGGTCGGTGTACGTGATGATGGGGCTCGGCTTCGTGATCATCTTCAAGGGCACCCAGGTCCTGAACTTTGCCGCCAGTGCGTTGTCGATGGCTGGTGCCATGTTCATGTCGATCCTGGTGGCCGACGGAGGCTTCCCCTTCCTTCCGTTCGACAACCCGCTTGCCCCAGAGGCCGGCACAACGCCGAGCATCCCGACGTGGATGATCAACCTTGCGTTGACCCTGGTGCTCGCAGCGATCCTGGGCCTCATCATCGAGCGACTCGCTATCCGCCCGATGATCGGTCAGCCACTGTTCGCCATGGCGGTCATCACACTTGGTGTCGAGATTGCCATTCGCCCGTTCAACATCGACGCCACTGCTCTCACGGGTCGTTCGCTCGGTGTCCCGTGGGGCGCCGAGAGCTGGAACTTGGGCGATGCACTCATCCCGAAGTCCTATGTGGCCGCCATCATCTTTGCGGTCGTGTCCGTCGCCATTGTTGCGGTCTTCTACCGGTCGCGTTTCGGCGTCGCCATGCGAGCCGTCGCCTTCGATCAGGAAGCAGCCATGGCGCAGGGCATCAACGTGGCACGCGTCTTCCAGATTGCCTGGGGGCTCGGCATCGCACTCGCCGCACTCGCCGGCGTCGTGTACGGCATGGCACCATTCCCTCCAGGCGGCAACGTGAGCCAGGAGATCCACCCGGTTCTTGCGTTCCGTGTGCTTCCCGTCATCGTTCTCGGCGGTCTGGATTCGGTCCTGGGCGCCATGTACGGCGGCTTCCTCATCGCCATTGCCGAGGTGTTCGCCGGACAGTACCTGTCGCAGTACAGCGGCACGCTTGGCCCCGGCTACTCCACGATCGTTCCATACATCGTGATGTTGATCGTGCTCATCGTGAGACCGTACGGCCTGTTCGGTACACCAGAAATTCGGAGGGTCTGACATGGCATTTCGTCGCCCACTGCTTCGTACGTCCTACGAGCAGGATGCTGCAATTCTTCCAACGTGGACCCAAAAGGGCGCCATGTTCTTCTACCTCCTGGCGTTCGCTCTGACGGCGCTTGGAGCCCCGTACCTGTCGGGGATTCCGAGCTTCTTCCTCGGATCCACGTGGATCAACCCGGTCACGAACATGTTGCCGTTGGCGATTGCTGCCGTTGGCTTCACCATCCTTGTTGGCGTCACGGGCCAGGTCTCGATCGGCCATGCGTTCTTCATGGGTGTGGGCGCCTACATCGCGGTTTCTCTCGGTGGTACCGGCGATGGGTGGCAGGCGTGTGTTCCGTTCCATGACGAACTCGGCATCCTCGAGACCAGCTCCCAGTGCGGACTCGGTCTGCCCATGTGGATCTGGCTCCCGGCCTCCGGAATAGGGGCCACACTCGTCGGCATGCTCGTGTCGCCAGCAGCCGTGAAGGTTCGCGGGCTCTATCTGGCCATTGCGACCATCGGCCTCGTCTTCATCGGCTTGCATCTCGGCCGCATGTTCCCCGAGTACGCCGGCGACTTCGAGTCCGGCCGTAAGTGGCCGCCGCTGCAGTTCCGCTTCTGGAAGGAAGAGACCGCCTTCGTCGACATGGCCGAGGACGGCAAGTGGTTCGGGCTCATTCACCTCAGCGAGGAACAAAAGCAGTTCTTCTTCCTGCTCTTCATGCTGGTGATCATGACCGTTGTGGCCAAGAACATCATCCGTAGCCGCACCGGTCGTGCGCTTCAGGCGATTCGTGACCGCGACATTGCTGCCGAGGTCATGGGGGTCCCCGAGTTCAAGTACAAGCTCATCGGGTTCGCAATCAGCTCCTTCTACGCCGGTATCGGCGGAGCGCTCTGGGCGTCGTACAACGGACGCATGGCGCCAGTGAACTGGTCCTTGTTCCTCTCGGTCGACTTCATCGCCATCCTGCTCATCGGCGGAGCGGGCACGCTCGCGGGAACCTTCCTTGGAACCGTGTTCGTCGAACTCACCCCCGAGGTGGTCAAGAAGTTCACCGAGTGGATGGGCGACCAGATCACCGGCGACGGCATCGTGGCGGTCATTGCCAACTTCATGCTCACCGAAGGGTCCGGCGACTTTGGACCGATTTCCCTTTCTCCGTCATCACCCGGTTGGCCAATGTCGGTGTTCCTTTGGAACTTCGTGATCTTCGGTGTGCTGATCGTGCTGTTCATGATCTTCGAACCACTCGGCCTGTACGGAATCTGGCTTCGAATACGGAACTACTGGAAAGGGTGGCCGTTCAGCTACTGAGCGCCGGGCGACAACCGTTCGGACATCCACTCTGAAAGACTTGCTCTTGGGGCCCTGGCCTCAGAAAAAGAAATACAACCGGTGCACCCGCACCAACATCCCAGGAGGGGAACATGAAACGAATGCGACTGTTGGTATCGCTTCTTGCGGTACTGAGCCTGTTTGCTGCAGCTTGTGGCAGCGACGGAGACGAGGCGGCAAGCACCGACTCCGGCACAGACTCGACCGAGACCACCGACGATGACGGCGAAGCCATGGAAGAAGATGGCGAGGCCATGGAAGAAGGCGGCGAAGTTGCCACCGACTTCGGCGTCGACGCCGAGAACAAGGTCATCCGAGTCGGCCTGAACGCCGACCTCTCCGGCCCGTTCGCTTCGCTCGTCTCCGAGATCGTTGCCGCCCAGGAAGTCTACTGGGAGGTCTTCAACGAGAACGGCGGCTACGAAGGCTGGACCGTCGAGCCCGTCGTGATCGACTCCGGTTACGCCACCGACGTTGGTATTCAGAACTACCAGACCTTCGCTCAGGAGAGCGACGACGGTGTGCTCATGATCACCGAGAACACCGGTTCCCCGATCACCGCAGCCATCGCTGAAGACGCAGCCGATGACGACATGCTTGTCATTCCGCTGAGCTGGGCGTCGCTGTGGCCAGATCCCGCATTTGGCGCCACCATCCTCGAGAAGCAGGCCACGTACTGCGTCGAGTCCATGAACGGCGTCGAGTGGATGGCCAGCCAGGTCGACGGCACGCCAGCACTCGCCATCCTCGGACGTCCGGGTGAGTACGGCGAAGACGGTTCTGCCGGCGCGAAGCTTGCAGCCGAAGCCCTTGGCATCGACATCGTGTACGACGGAACCGGCGCAGTTGCCGGCGACGACCGTACCGGTGTGATCGCCGAGCTTGTTGGCTCTGGCGCAAACATGGTGTGGACCACGCTGACCCCGGGCGAGACGCTCGACATCTTCGGCAACTCGGTTTCCCAGGGCTTCGAAGCCATCTGGTCGGGCAACAGCCCGTCGTTCAACTATCTTGCGATGCTCACCTCTGACTTCGCAGCGCAGTTCGACGAGTTCTACTACCAGTCCCAGTACCAGGCACCCTGGGGTGCACCTGGTACCGAGGTCATCATCGAAGCAATGACCGAACGCCGCCCGGCGCTCAACATCTCCGATGTCTACGTCACCGGTTGGATCGAAGGCATCATGGCCGAGACCCTCATCAGGGCCGCCATCGACGCTGGTGACATGACCCGAGCCAACATGGTTGCACTTGCAACCTCCGGCCTCGAGGTTGACTTCATGGGCCTGTCGGCAGCGCAGAGCTGGCCGAACGACTACAACGAAGCCGTTGTCCGTTCGACCTGGATCTACGACGTTGACGCCACGCAGTTCAACATCATCCCACTTGGTGAGTACACCCCGGAGAACCCCGGTGGCACCGGCATGATCCCGCTTGAGACCGACTTCATCGGCGACGTGGCTGCCAGCTACGAGTTCGACGGTCCTTGCATCACTCCAAGCAGCTGATCCTCAGCTGACAGTTAGTACACGGTGAGGGCTGCCCCGGAGCAATCCGGGGCAGCCCACCACCACGACCGCACATCCCGGGGGGAATCCTGTGCTCGAAGTTGCGAATCTTGAGGTCGTCTACAACGAGGTCGTTCTCGTGTTGCGCGGCCTTTCGATCGAAGTCCCCGAGGGACAGATCGTTGCGCTGTTGGGTTCCAACGGCGCAGGCAAAACCACGACGTCCCGTGCGGTCACCGGCCTCCTGAGTGTTCACGAAGGTGAGGCAACCAAGGGGACCGTGCACTGGAATGGCAAGGACATCACCCATTCCAATGCGTCCGACATCGTGAGTAGTGGTATCTCGCAGGTGATGGAGGGGCGGCGAATCTTTGCCGAGCTCACCATCGACGAGAACCTCGCCACGGGCGCATTCACGAATCGCTCCAACGAGAAGCGGAACTACGACCGGGTCATGGACTTGTTCCCCGTGCTTCTCGAGCGTCACGATCAGACCGCCGGCTACCTGTCTGGTGGCGAGCAGCAGATGTTGGCCATTGGCCGCGCCATGATGGCTGAGCCCAAGCTCCTCATCATGGATGAACCATCGCTGGGTCTTGCCCCGCTCCTTGTCGAGCAGGTTCGCGACGTGATCCTCGACATCAACAGCGAGGGAACCTCGGTGTTGCTGATCGAACAGAACGCAGCAATGGCGCTGTCCATCTCGAACTCCGGCTACATCATGGAAACCGGCAAGATCGTGATGGACGGCGATGCCGAAAAGCTCAGAAATGACGAAGACGTGCAGGAGTTCTACCTTGGCCTCCACACGGACGAATCAGGCGAACGGAAGAGCTTCCGAGACGTCAAGCACTACAAGCGCCGCAAGCGCTGGTTGTCGTAGGAGAAGGAGTACATCATGAGTCAACTGCTCGAAGTGCAGGACATCACGCTCCGGTTTGGTGGCGTCACGGCCATCAACAACGTCGGCTTCCACGTGAATGATGGGGAACTGTTCTCCATCATTGGACCAAACGGCGCGGGAAAGACGTCCATCTTCAACACCATCTCGCAGGTCTATCGCCCGCAGGAAGGCGACATCTTGTGGCGAGGCGAGTCCATCATGGGACAACGCCCCGACAAGGTCGCTGAGCTCGGAATTGCTCGAACGTTCCAGAACATCGAGCTGTTCCCCCAGATGACGGTCATCGACAACCTGCTGCTCGGGCGCCACATCCGCATGAAGGAGTCGTGGTTCTCGGGGGCTCTCTGGGTCGGCCGGACGAAGAAGGAAGAGATTCGGAATCGTCGCATGGTCGAGGACATCGTCGACTTCCTGGAAATCCAGGCGTGGCGAAAGTCGCCGGTTGCCCTTCTGCCGTATGGCATCCAGAAGCGGGTTGAGCTCGGCCGAGCTCTTGCCATGGACCCGGAGCTGCTTCTTCTCGACGAGCCAGTTGCCGGCATGAACCAGGAAGAGACCGAGGACATGGCTCGGTTCATTCTGGACATTCGCCGTGAACTCGGTATTGCCATGATCATGGTCGAGCACGACATGGGTCTTGTCATGGACATTGCCGATCGAATCCTGGTTCTCGACTTCGGTCAGAAGATCGCCGAAGGTCTTCCCGAGGACATCCAGAAGAACCCCGACGTCATCGCCGCCTACCTCGGTGGCGAACTCGCTGGCTGATCAACTGGCCGCCCCTCGAGGGCGGTAGCGTTCCCGCATGCGTTTGCGTTGGTTGATCGTTCTGGCTCTGCTGATTGCAGCGTGCTCCTCGGGGCAGGAACAAGCGGAACCCGCCGACGCGGGCGCCGACGAGCCTGCGTCGAGCACGACCGTGACTCCCACTGAGGCGGTGGAGGCTGACTCGACGACGACCACGACCGAGTCTCCGGCGGTGCCGGTCATCACCGACTTCGGTGTCACGGACACGGCAATCCGCGTGGGTCTGTCGGTGGACCTGAGCGGTCCGCTTGCCGACGTGACCGCAGCCATTGTCGACGCCCACGTCGCATGGTTCGACGAGGTGAACGCCAGCGGCGGCATTGGCGGCCGAACGGTTGAGATCATTGCCCTCGACCACGCATCTGACGAGGCAACACACCGAGACAACCTGGTTGCCCTGGCGGAGTTCAGCGAGAATGGCGTGGTCACGATCGGCTCGGCCGGAAACGCCGAACTCCTCGGCCCCGCGATGGATGTTCTCGACGACGCCTCGCTCTCGGCGATTCCTCGAACGAATGCACAGGTGTTCTTCGACCCGACGGACACTGTGTGGCCGTTTGGTTCCTCAACGTGTGTCGATGCCATGAACGGTGTGGCGTGGCTTGTCGAGCAGGCGGATGCCGAGGCGCCCACGCTGGCGATCCTGAGCCGCCCGGGTGCCTATGGCGACGAGGGGGCCAGGGGAGCGGCCGCGATGGCCGAAGAGCTCGGTGTGGAGCTTGTGCTCGACGCGTCGGGCCTGGTGGAGGGCGACTCCATTGCGGATCTGCTCAGCGCCGTGGTCGACGCCGAGCCCGACATCATTTGGCTCGCGACCTCACCCAGCGAAACGGCGCAGCTGGTTGGAGCTGACCTCGGAGAACTCGCCTCGCAGTGGGGTGGCAACGACCCGGCGTGGGCTCCGCAAATACTGGAGACGTCGGTCGCGGCATCGTTCGATGACCGTTACGTCAGCGTGGGGCCATTTGCTCCCGTCGAGGTTGGCAGCCCCTTCTTCGACCGGATGCGTGCGTTGATGCCCCCGGCCCGTCACGGAGACCTTGACGCCCTTGCGGTCGGCTGGTTGCAGGCCTCGGCGATCGACGCTGCGATTCGGTCAGCGGTCGAGGCTGGCGACCTTTCGCGAGCCGCCGTGGGCGAAGCGCTGTCGGGGGTCTCTCTGCAGAACGAACTGCTGCAAGAGGAGATCGGTGAGCCGTCGTTCTCGGGCCCATTGATGAGCTCGGCGATTCGATCGATCCAGAGCACCGACGCCACCCCCTCGGTCCCGTTGCAGGACGAGGGAGTCCGCGGCCTACGCCTTGTGGAGCGGTTCGAGAGCACAGCCACCGAACGCCTCGCTCGCGCGGGGCTGTGCGGCTGACCGGTCGGAGCGCCAGACCGTTTCCTCGTTGGCGAAGCACCTGCACCCGAGGCAGAATGCGGTCGCATGACGAACACGTTTCTCACCGAGATCACCCAGACGGCTCTGGCCGGCGGACACCTGGACGGCGCTGACGCACTTCGGGTGCTGACCGATACCGACATCGACCTTTTGTCGCTGGTGAACGCCGCATGGACCGTGCGCAAGGCCAACTGGGGCCGGGGTGTGCAGGTGCACATCATCAACAATGCGGCAAACGGCAAGTGCCCCGAGGACTGCAGCTACTGCACGCAGGGCAAGAACAGCTCGGTCGAGATCGAGGAATACTCGATGAAGTCCCGCGAGGAGATTCTCGCCGAGGCGCAGCGCGCCCACGAGAACGGTGCCTTCCGGTACTGCATGGTCTTCTCAGGGCGTGGTCCCTCGGCCACCCGCACCGAGGAACTGGCATCGCTCGTTCGCGAGATCAAGGATTCCTGGCCAATCGAGGTCTGCGTTTCTGCAGGCCTCCTGGACGACGGCAAGGCTTCGGTGCTCGCCGACGCCGGGCTCGACCGGCTGAACCACAACCTGAACACCTCCGAAGAGCACTACGCCGAAATCTGCACCACCCACACGTATCAGGACCGTCTGGAGACGCTTCGAGCCGCAAAGCGCAATGGCATCGAGACCTGTTCCGGTCTGATTGCTGGCATGGGCGAGCCGGCCACAGATCTGGTCGAGATCGCGCAGACACTCCGGGAGCTCGAGGCCGAGTCCATCCCGGTCAACTTCCTGCTTCCGTTCGAAGGCAACGATCTCATCGAAGCACCAAACCTCACCCCGGACTACTGCTTGCGTGTGCTGGCGATGTTCCGCTTCACGAACCCAACCGCAGAGATCCGCATTGCCGCCGGACGCGAATTCCACCTTCGGTCCATGGAAGTCATGGCCCTGTACGTTGCGAACTCGCTGTTCCTCGAGGGGTACCTCAACGCCAAGGGCGCCGGCTCGAACCGGACCTACGAAATGATCGCCGACGCCGGCTTCGAGATCGTCAGTCAATTCTCGGCCGAGTCACTGGTGGCTCAGGCCGAGAAGGCAGCGGGAGAACAGCCAGTGGAAATTGGCGGGAACAGCGTCGTCAAGACCCTCGAGGATCTCCGTCCCAAGTTGTAGGGCTGCGAGTCGGTCTGGTGCGGGCTCAGTCGTTCGGTAGTGCGTAGGTGACCGTGGCGTGAGCCACTGGTTTGTCTTCCTTGCCGTCGATGAACATGCTGACATCGCCGTAGATGAGCTTGCGGCCCCGTTTGAGCTGGGTGGCCTTGGCGATCACGTCGCCTCCCAGGGCCGGACGAAGGAAGGTGATGTGCAGGTCCCAGGTGACGGCCATGGGAACGAGGCCTTCGGTCGAAAAGCACAGCACCCAACCGCAGAGATCGGCGACGGTGAACAAGGTGGGTCCGGAGACGTATCCGCCTGGCCGCAGCGAGCTCTCGTCGTACGCCCAGCGGACCTGGATGTCGCCCGGCTCGACCCGCTCGACGGTGATGGGCCCGGCCTTCATGAACTGGCCGAGGCCAGCGAGGTACTCGTTGACGGCCTCGGCGGTGATTGGTGCTTCGTTCATGTTCTCGTTCCTGTGGTTCGGGTGCGGCCCCGGAACTGTGCGATGACCACGCCGGTCTCGGCGTGGGCGATCGTGGCGTCGAGCAATGTGGTCCGACCCCACCGATCTCGGGTGATGCCGGTGGCGATGACCCGGTCTCCGGCCATGGCTGGTCGCAGGTAGTCGACTTCGGCGTGGGCGGCGAAGGCCATCTCGTCGCCGCTGTTGGTGGCGTAGTCCATGGTCGTGTCGGCCAGAAGGAACAGCAGTCCTCCGTGACACACACCGTGGCTGTTCAACATGTCCTCGGTGACGGTCATCGCGGCAACTGCCCGGCCTGGTGCGGCCTCGAGCAGTTCGATGCCGAGTCGTTCGATCGCCGGATCGTTTCGTTCCATGCGAACGATCGTAATCTGGAGTCATGTACATCAATGGGGAGTGGCTCGACTCGATCTCGGGCCAGACGTTCGACGTGACCAATCCAGCGACCGGAGAGGTCATTGGCCAGGTGCCCGATGGGGGAGCGGGCGACGCCGGGGCGGCGATCGCCGCGGCGGACACCGCGTTCGCCACGTGGTCCAGGACGAGCCCGTATGAGCGTGCCGATCTGCTGATGGCCGCATGGACGCTCATGCGAGAACGGGCCGGTGAGCTTGCGGAGCTCATGACCGTCGAGCAGGGCAAGCCGCTCAAGGCGTCGCGAGCCGAAGTCAACTACGGAGCCGACTTCCTTCGCTGGTTTGCCGAGGAGGCTCGCCGCCTGACCGGTGAGTGGCTGCCATCGTCGCGTGCCAACCAGCGGTTCCTCTCGGTGCAGGCCCCTGTGGGCGTGGTGGCTGCGGTGACCCCGTGGAACTACCCGATGTCGATGCTCACTCGCAAGATCGGTCCGGCGCTGGCTGCCGGCTGCACAGTGGTGCTCAAGCCGGCCGAGGCAACGCCTCTCAACGCACGAGCAATCACCCAGATCTTCCACGACGTTGGTGTGCCAGCTGGCGTCGTGAATCTGGTGACGGCTCTGGACCCTCGCCCGATCGGCGAAGTCTTCACCTCTGACCCTCGGGTGGCGAAGGTGACGTTCACCGGCTCGACCGCTGTCGGTCGAACGCTCGCGGCCGCTGCTGGCGGCTCGCTGAAGCGCATCTCGGTCGAGTTGGGCGGCCATGCCCCGTTCATCGTCTTTCCCGACGCCGACCCCGTGCACGCCGCAAAGGGCGCAGCTGCGCTCAAGTTCCTGAATGCCGGCCAGGCGTGCATCAGCCCGAACCGGATCTATGTTCACGCTGACGCCGCAGAGGCCTTCACGGCCACGATGGCCGAGCGTGTGTCACGCGTGACCGCCGGCAACGGCATGGACGATGGTGTGGGCTGCGGGCCGCTCGTGAACGATGCCGCGGTGGCCAAGGTCGAGGCGCAGGTCGACGATGCGGTCGACAAGGGTGCAGCCGCGTTGGTTGGGGGGCATCGGCTGACCGAAGGTGCGTTCGGAGCCGGTCATTTCTTTGCCCCCACGGTCCTCTCCGGGGTGACGGCCGACATGGTGATTGCCCGCGAGGAGACGTTTGGGCCGGTGGCTCCGATCCTGACGTACGACGACGTCGACCAGGTGATCGACCTTGCCAACGACACCAACTATGGGTTGGCGTCGTACGTGTACACGAACGATCTCAAGACGGCGCTCAACGCCGTGGAGTCGCTGCGGTTCGGCATCATCGGCGTGAACGATGTGAATCCCACCTCGGCTTCGGTTCCCTTCGGCGGCATGAAGGACTCGGGATTGGGTCGAGAAGGCGGCCGCGAGGGCCTCTTCGAATACCTCGAAACCAAGACCGCAGGCATCAACCTCTGACCCAAACCACCACTCACCGCGTGCAAAACCTCACAATGGGGTCAGACCCCATTGTGGTGTGGTGACCACAAAGCGGGCTGGGAGCGGTTGGTTGAGGGACGCTGGGCTACGATCATTCCATGAGTGGTGTCAGCTGGGATGAACGTCAAAAAGGCGACTGGCTGGCATCCAACGGCCGCTGGTATCCGGAAAGCAAGTATCCGCGTGGCTGGTCCATGTCGTCCCTGCCGCCGGCTCCCGATCATCTGAGCGGCAGCATCCACAACACGATGCACGCTGTCCGGGCCCGCATCGAGGCCGCAGCCGACACGATCTCGTCGGCGGCCGCCACCTCCTCGGCGTCGGCCGGAAGTGAAACCGCACCACAACCGGACCAGGTGTCGGCCCGAAGCTCATCGTTCACCACTCCGGCGCCCCGAACGCCGCCGCCGGGCGCTCCTGCGGCGGCCACCGTGACGTCGCAGCGGACGTACGCCGCCCGGCTACCCTCGCCGCCCGATTCCGGCACACGGCCGGCGATTGCCTCGCCCACGTCCACTCAGCCGCCGCCACCCGCCCGGCCCGCAGCTCCCGGCAGGTTCAGCGAGGACGACGCCGAACGAGCGAAGGCCGGCCTCCCGGCCATGCCATCGAGCCCGGCCCCACCGAAGCCCCGGTCCAGCGTGGTCGCAGGCGACCTCGGCTCCGTGCTTGGTGCGGCGCGCGAGAAGATCGAATCCCGAATCGAAGAAGCCATCGAGCAGGTCGAGGGACGTTGACACCTGGAGGGCCCATGTCCACCGCAGATTTGCAGCTGACCGACCGCATGTCGGCCACCGACGGCATGATCACGCTGTCCGGTGTGCAAGCGCTCTTGCGGGCTCCGGTCGATCAGGCCCGGGCCGACATGGCACGCGGGCTCCGCACCGCCACGCTGGTCTGCGGGTACCGGGGATCGCCGCTGGGCGGTGTCGAGGGGGTCATTGCCCAACACCGCGACGTGCTCGAGGCCGCCGACGTTCGCTTCCTCAGCGGCGTGAACGAAGACTTGGCTGCGACTGCGGTGTGGGGAAGTCAGATGACGGTGCTCGAGAAGGACGCCACCTTCGACGGCGTCAAGGGGATCTGGTACGGAAAGGGCCCCGGCGTCGACCGTGCAGGCGACGCCATTCGCCATGCGATGTTTGCTGGTGTTGGACCCAACGGTGGAGTCCTTGCGCTGGCGGGCGACGACCCCGAATGCAAGTCGTCGACCATTCCGTCGGCGTCCGAAGGGCAGCTTGCTGACTTGGGGATGCCAGTCCTGTATCCAACCGGTGTGGCCGATGCGTTGCGACTCAGCCTCTATGGCTTCGAGCTCTCCCGTGCCAGCGGGCTTTGGGCCGGAATCAAGGTCCACACCGATGTCGCCGACGGGTTCGCCACCATTCCCGCGTCCACGAGCCAGATCGACGTTGTTCGAACCGTTCACGAGGTCGACGGCAAGCCGTGGTCTCCCACGGTCGACAACCGTTTGATCAGCCCGTTCTCGATGATGTTGGAAGAGGAGCTGTTCGGCCACAGGCTCGACGCTGCCATTGCCTTCGCTCGGCAGAACCCACTCGATCGGACATACGGGGCGTCCGACGCCTGGTTCGGCATCATCGTGGCTGGCAAGCCCCACGGCGACGTGATCGACGCCCTCGGCCGACTGGGTATCTCCGAGGACGAGCTCGCCGACTTCGGCATTCGCATCCTTGTTCCAGGAATGATCTCGCCCCTCGATCCTGAAGGGTTGCGCTCGTTCGTGCAGGGGCTCGACACCGTCTTCGTCGTGGAGGCGAAGCGGTCGTTCATCGAGACCCAGGTGCGTGAGCTGCTCTACGGCGGACCCGACATGCCAGCGGTCTTCGGCAAGACGGGTCCCGGCGGCGGGGCGCTCCTGTCGAAGTCGGGCATCATCAGTCCTGATCTGCTGGTTGAACCGCTTCGGATGCTTCTGCAGGAGCAGATCGACTCATCGCGACTCGCTCGGGAGCGGGAGCGCATCCCGCTGCTGCCAGCGAGCTCGGACGCCATGCCCAGCCGGACCCCGTACTACTGCTCCGGCTGCCCGCACAACCGATCCACAGTCGTCCCAGAGGGTTCGATCGCCCTTGGCGGCATCGGCTGTCACAGCATGGCGCTGTGGATGGACCGAGACACCGAAGGACTCACCCAGATGGGTGGAGAAGGTGCCCAATGGGTTGGGGCCGCACCGTTCGTTGGCGACCAACACCGGTTCCAGAACCTGGGTGACGGAACGTTCTTCCACTCGGGCTCACTGGCGATCCGGCAGGCGGTGGCAGCAGACACGAACATCACGTACAAGATTCTGTACAACGGCGTCGTCGCCATGACCGGTGGTCAGGACGCCGCTGGGGAAATGCCGGTTCCCGAGCTGACTCGCTGGCTCGATGCCGAGGGTGTGGTGCAGACGGTCGTGGTGACCGACGACGTCGACAAGTACGACTCGGGCGCATCGTGGTCCTCGAACAGCAGGGTCGTCGACCGTTCGGAGCTCGACTCGATTCAACGTGAGCTGCGCGATGTTCCCGGGGTCACCGCCCTCGTCTACGACCAGAGCTGTGCGGCAGATCTGCGCCGGAACCGCAAGCGGGGCAAGGTGGCCACGCCGACGACTCGGATCATGATCAACGAAGCCATCTGCGAAGGCTGCGGCCATTGCGGCGAAATCTCCAACTGCATGAGTGTGCATCCGGTGGAGACCCCGTTCGGACGCAAGACACGAATCCATCAGGAGTCGTGCAACTTCGACCTCACGTGCGTCGACGGCAACTGCCCGGCGTTCGTGACTGTGGAGATCGACCCCAACGATCGTGTCGTCAGCCAGACCGAGGGTGCCTCGTATGCCACGGGCGACCTTCCGGCCGACGTAGCAATTCCCGAGTCTGCGAACCTGCTCATTGTGGGGATCGGCGGTACCGGTGTGGTCACCGTGAGCCAGGTGCTGAGCACCGCTGCGATGCTCGACGGTCGGGTGTCCACGAGTCTGGACCAAACGGGTCTCGCCCAAAAGGGCGGACAGGTCGTGTCCAACCTGCACATCGGGGCGTCTGCATCTGACGGGGCCGCGAAGATGGGGGTCGGCGATGCCGACACGATGCTCGTCTTCGACGTGGTGGGCGGCACCTCACCCACCGTTCTTCAGCGTGCGCAGCCGGGCGAAACGGTGGCCATCGTCTCCACGAGCCGGGTTCCCACGGGCGACATGGTGTCGGACACGTCGTCGGAGCGCTTCCCCGAGGTCGAGGATTTCAAGGCGGTCATCGACCCCATGACCCGTGCAGAAGACAACGTGTGGATCGATGCGGAGAGCATCGCACGGCATGTGTTCTCCTCACAGCCAGCCGCAAACATGCTCGCCGTCGGCATCGCTCATCAGCTGGGTCGAATCCCGGTCTCGGCGGGGAGTATCGAGCAGGCGATCGATGTGAACGGTGTTGCCGTCGACATCAACCGGAACGCCTTCCGCCTCGGACGGCGCCTGGCCGCCGACCCGGACTTGGCCAGCACACTGAGCGCAGAAGCCGCCGTTGGAGCCCCCCGGCCTCCAGCACCGACAGCCGATGTCCGCCGGCTCCTGGACCAGATCCCCGATCCCGACACCGAGCTCGCCGAGGTTGCGCAATGGAGGCTTCCAGAGCTCATTGCGTGGGGCGGCGTTGGGTGGGCCGAGCGCTGGACCGATGAGGTCGTCAGTCTCCGACAAACCGAGATTCGTCAGGGGTTCGCTGGCACGCGACTCAGCCAGGCCGGCGCGAGGAACCTGTACAAGCTCATGACCTACAAGGACGAGTACGAGGTGGCCAGGCTGGCACTCGCCAACGACATGGGCGAACAGGCCCGTGCCCGTTTCGGACCGAATGCATCGGTCAGCATTCAACTGAAGCCGCCAGCACTCAAGAACGCGGGCTACGACAAGAAGATCGCTGTTCCAGAGAAGGCAGCCAAGGCCACCTTCGCCGGTCTGCTACGCAGCAAGCGGCTCCGGGGCAGCAGGCTCGACCCGTTCGGCCGGACCGAAGAACGCCGAATCGAACGGGCATTGATCGACGAATACATCGCTCTGATTGGGTCGATCGCGTCCAAGGTCACGGCCGAGACGCACGACGCTGGCTCGGAGATCCTTGAACTCGCCGACATGATTCGTGGGTACGACGTGATCAAGCTCGGCAACGTCGAGCGCTACCGACGGCAGCTCGGCGATCTGCGGGCGTCCTCCGGGCTCTGAACTCGGTCATGCACGGGGTCTGTGGACTACCGTGAGCGACGTACGAACAACTGCAGGGAGCCGGACATCATGAGCGTTTCGATCAAGGACATCGACGGCCTGAAGGGCCTCGTCACCGAGGAGTGGACCGATTGGAGCGAACCAGTCGACATCACCCAGGACATGATCAACACGTTTGCTGATGTCACACACGACCACCAGTGGATCCACGTGGACCTGGAGAAGGCCAACGCCGGACCCTTCGGCGGACCGATTGCCCACGGCTTCCTCACGCTCAGCCTGGTCTCACACCTGAGCAGCCGGATCGGCCCCAAGGTCGAGGGTGTCATGGGCGGGCTGAACTACGGCGCCGACAAGCTTCGCTTCCTGAGCCCGGTCCCGGCCGATTCCCAGGTGCACGCCCGGTCCCGCGTCGTCGAGGTCACCGAGAAGAGCACCGGCGTGCTGATGAAGCAGGAAGTCGTGATTCACCAGGTGGGCAACGACAACCCCGCACTCATCTACGAAAGCCTTGTGCTCCTGCTGGGCTGAACCCCAGCCTCACTCCTGCAACTGCGGTAGGTCGGCGTACAGGGCGAGCGCTTCGGGGTTCGCCAGCGCTTCGGTGTTCTTGATCTGTCTGCCGGCCACGACATCGCGCACCGCGAGCTCGGAGATCTTTCCCGATCGCGTTCTGGGGATGTCGTCGACGGCGATGATGCGTGCCGGTACGTGACGGGGCGAGGTGCCTGAGCGAATCGTGCTGCGAATCTGCGCTTGCAGGTTGTCATCGAGGACGTTGTCGCCGGCCATCCGGACGAACAGCACGATGCGGGTGTCATCGTCCCAGGATTGCCCAATGACGAGTGCTTCTTCGATTTCTGGGAGCTGTTCGACCTGGCGGTAGATCTCGGCGGTTCCGATACGAACTCCGCCGGGGTTGAGCGTGGCATCGCTTCGCCCAGAGATCACCATGCCGCCGCCCGGGCTCCATTCGGCGAAGTCGCCCTGGTGCCATGCACCGGGGAAGCGGGTGAAATAGCTGTTGTTGAAGCGTTCATCGCCGGGGTCGTTCACGAAGCGGAGCGGTATGGACGGAAACGGCGACTTGCAGACGAGCTCACCCTGTTCGCCGCGGGCGAGGGGCGCGCCGTCGTCGTCGATCACCTGGATGTCGAGGCCGATCCCGGGGGCTTGGATCTCGCCAGCATGCACGGGGCTGGTGGGGTCCCCGGCCACGAGACAGCCACACAGATCGGTGCCGCCGGACATCGATGCCAGATGCACGTCGGCGGCGATGTGGTCGTAGACGAACCGGAAGCTCTCGTGGACAAGCGCTGAGCCCGTGGAGCAGATGGTGCGGATGGACGACAGGTCGTGGGTCTGTGCTGGGCGCATCCCCGCCTTGTTGACGGCGTCGATGAACTTGGCGGAGACCCCGAAGAGCGTTGCCTTCTGCGAGTCGGCCAGGTCGAACAGGACGTTTCCGTCGGGGTGGAACGGGGAGCCGTCGAACAGGACGAGCGTCGCCTCACTGGCGAGAACGCCGACGAGCCAGTTCCACATCATCCAGCCGGCGGTCGTGAAGTAGAAGACCCGGTCGCCAGGTCGGATGTCGCAGTGCACCCGGTGCTCGGTCAGAAGCTTCAGCAGAACACCGCCGGCCCGGTGGACGATGGCTTTGGGGGCACCGGTCGTACCCGAGGAGAACAGGATGAACACAGGGTGGTCGAAGTCGCACCGGTCGAAGGTGAGCGCTTCGGGGCTGAGGCCGGTGGTGAAGTCGTCGAGCGATTGAGTTGCGGCGAGGTCATGGTCGATGGTGTCGTCCAGGTAGGGAACCAGAACCGTGGATTCCAGTGATGGCAGTCGGTCCTGGATCTCGCCGAGCCGACCGAGTGTGTCGTGTCGCTTCTGTGCGTACAGGTAGGCGTTCGTGGCAAAGAGCAGTTTCGGTTCGATCTGGCTGAAGCGATCGACGACCCCGTTCGTCCCGAAGTCGGGCGAGCTGGAGGTGAACACGGCGCCGAGTGAGTTGGCGGCCAGGAAGACCGCCATCGTCTCGGGCACGTTGGGAAGCCAGGCGGCCACGACGTCGCCGGTGGTGACGCCTGCGCGTCTCATGGCTTGTTGAAGTACCGACACGAGGTCCTGAAGCTCGGCCAGTGTGAGCGAGCGGTGTGTCCCTTTCTCGTTGGAGAACGACATTGCTTCGTGGGTCTGAGGGGCCCGGGATCGGGCCGCAAGCAGATTCTCGGCGACGTTCAGGGTGCTGCCTGGAAAGAACCTGGTCGTACGGAATTCGCCGGTCGTCTCGATGACGTCAGCGCCACGATCTCCAATGACGCCGTAGCGGTCCCAGATGGTGGACCAGAAGTCGGCCGGGTTTTGGATGCTCCAGGTGTGCAGGGCGTCGTAGCTGACCGGCAGACCAAGGGCGTCGCAGAGTGATGCAACCTCCGTGGCATCTCGTTGTTCGGCGGTTGGTTCCCACAACACTGTCATGGGATTGAATCTAGGCGGCTGGGGCGCGCTGATGAACAATTCGGGCTGACTTGCAGCGGTGCATCTGGCGGTGTGAAGGTGTGCCCATGATGAGCGCAAATCTCAACGCCGACACGATCCGCATTTTCCTCCACGTCCTTGGCGTGACCGTCTGGATCGGTGGACAGATCGTGATGCTGTCGCTGATGCCCATTCTGCGGGCAGAGAACAGCGAAGGGCTTCCGGCTCGAGTCGCTCAGGGCTTCCAGCGGGTGGCGTGGCCAGCGTACGGACTGGCGATCGTCACGGGTGTGTGGAACCTGCTGGCCATCGAGAGCGACAACACCACCGGATGGAACATGGCCTTCGGATTCAAGTTCCTGTTCGTGCTGATCTCGGGAGCTGCTGCCTTCGTTCACCAAAAGAGCGACAAGCCAGCAGTCAAGGGTGCAACCGGAGGCATTGGCTTCCTGGCCGCCCTCGTCGCCATGTTCCTCGGCTACGTGATCTGAGGCACAGATCGGGTCAGGTGCGGCCGGCGTTCGCACAGTCGGCAATTGCGGCCATGACGGTGGCGGCGTTGGCGTCGTGATCGTCGGTGTCGAACACGAGTGGATCACCGATGGTCGCCACGATCGGGAACCTGGAGTTCCGGATCTTCGGTAGCGGCTTTCCGGGCGGCCACGCAACGTTGGACTGCGCAAACCCAACGGGCACGACGACGGCGTCGGCGCGGCGAGCAATGCGGGAGATGCCGGGGCGTCCGGGTCCAACACCGTTGGTCCAGTCCTTTTCCTTGACGATCTTTCCCTCGGGCATGATGGCGCACGGTTGGCCTGCGAGAAGAGCGTCGACCATTGCGTTCTCGGCGGCCTCACGGTCGTCGCGACTGAAGCCGATGCAACCGAGGCGGCGGAAGACCGGGCCGCCCACGGGGTTCTTGAAGAACCGCGAGTTGACCCCGATGCGGGTATGCATGCCGAACTTGCCCAGCAGGATCAGCGCAGCCGCCAGATCGAACAGGCTGGAGTGATTGGCCGCAATCAATGTTGGACGGTCGGGGTCGATCGGGAACGTGTCCGGGACCACGACTTCGGACGTGAGTCGGGACAGCGCACGAGACACCTGCACCGACCGATCGAAGAACGAATCGAATTCGGTGGATGAGAAATGGCTGAGGCCATCGTTGTTGGAGAGGTGCGTGAATTGCACGGGCGAGAGTGTAGCCCTGCAGGGTGGCCCCGCCGGTAATGGACTCCGATACGATTTCGAGCACCGATAGGGGAGTGCACATGGTCGAACCGGATTTCCTGCGTTTCAACACGCTCAGCCTGCATGCAGGCCACCAGCCAGATCAGGAGACGGGAGCGCGAGCCGTGCCCATCTACTGGTCCACGTCGTTCATGTTCGACGACACCGACCACGCTGCCGGGCTGTTCAACATGGAGATTCCGGGACACATCTACTCCCGTATCTCGAACCCAACGACCGCAGTACTCGAAGAGCGCATCGCTGCGCTGGAGGGCGGCGTTGGTGCGGTTGCAACCGCGTCGGGAATGGCCGCGTTCCACCTGGGCGTCGCCACGCTCATGGGTCAGGGTGGCCACATCGTGGCGGCCCGGAACCTGTACGGGGGAACCGCAAACATCCTCGTGCAGACACTGCCCCGGTTCGGAATCACGACGACGTTCGTGGATCCCCGTGACCCCGCAGCCTTCGAGGCAGCGATCACCGACGACACCCAACTGATCTACGGCGAGACCCTCGGCAACCCGGGAATCGAGGTGATGGACATCGAAGCCATCGCCGACGTGGCGCATCGCAACGGTCTTCCACTCATGGTGGATTCCACATTCGCGTCGCCCCACCTGATTCGGCCGATCGAACACGGCGCCGACATCGTCATGCATTCCATGACCAAGTTCCTGGGTGGTCACGGAATTGCGCTCGGCGGGATCCTGGTGGACGGCGGGCACTTCGATTGGGAAGCCAGTGGTCGCTTTCCGACGCTGACCGAGCCGTACGCCGGCTACCACGGGCTGTCATTCGCCGAGGAGTTCGGCCCGGCTGCCTTCATCACCCGGGCGCGAGCCGAGGGGCTCCGCGACTTTGGGGCATCCATCAGCCCAATGAACGCCTTCCAGATCATCCAGGGCGTGGAGACGCTTGGGCTCCGCATGGACCGCCATGTCTCGAACGCTGCGGCGGTCGTGGACATGCTGCTGGAACATGAAGCGGTGACCTGGGTGCAACATCCGAACGCGCCAACGCACCCGGATCATGAACTTGCGAAGCGTCTGTACCCAAAGGGGGCTGGTGCCATTTTGAGCTTCGGCGTGAAGGGTGGCCGCGACGCTGGCCGCAAGTTCATCGAGTCGGTCAAGCTCAGCTCGCACCTGGCGAATGTGGGCGATGCTCGCACCCTGGTTGTGCATCCTGCTTCGACCACGCATCAGCAGATGTCGGCCGAGGCGCTGGAGGCAGCGGGCGTGGGCGAGGACCTGGTCCGTCTGTCGGTCGGCCTCGAGGACGAAGTCGACATCATCAACGACCTGAAGCAGGCCCTCCGGGCCTCGCAGCGATAGGGGAGCGACCATGAAGATCAGCTATCAGGGCAAGTCGGTCACCATCGCCACTGGCGGACGTGATCATTCCGACTCCAGCCAGCCGGCCGTGGTGCTCATCCACGGCGCGGGCATGGACCGCACCACCTGGCAGATGCAGAATCGTTGGCTGGCGCACCACGGCTACCGGGTCGCAGCCATCGATCTTCCCGGCCATGGCGCCTCCGATGGCCCTCCGCTGGAAACCATCGAGGAGATGGCGGCGTGGACGTCGGGGCTCATTCACGAGCTTGGGCTTGCTCCCGCACACCTCGTGGGCTTCTCGCTCGGGACCTACGTGGCGATCGAGGTCGCGGCGACGGACCCCAGCTGTGCGGAATCGCTCGTGCTCATCGGCACGGCGTCGGCCATGCCCGTGCACCCAGAGCTGTTGTCGTCTTCCTACGACGACATCCCGAAGGCTGCGCGCCTCATGACCTCGTGGAGCATCGGCAGTCGGGCTCACCGCGGCGGAAACCAGTCGCCGGGAACCTGGCTCGTGGGTGCATCGAACGCCTTGTTGGATCGTTCTCCCAAAGATGCACTGGGGCACGACATGGCGGCATGCAACGCCTACTCCGGGGCAGTCACCTCTGCGGCAAAGATCACGGCTCCGGTCACGTTTGTTCTCGGCACCGAAGACAAGATGACGCCGATTCGGTCTTCCGCCGACCTGATCGACGCAGTCAGTAACAAGACGGTTGTGCACATGGAAAAGATCGGCCACATGATGCCGATCGAGGATCCGATCGGCGCACGGGTCGCCATCGCCAACGCGATTGGTTGGGACGGGTCTCGCTGAGTCTGTCCGTGCGGCAAACGTCACGCACTTCGGAACTGTTGCGTCCCGCACGTTCACCACGACACACATAGGGTCGGGGTGATGGAAATCTTTGGTGTCGTGAACGCTTCGCCTGACTCGCTCGCCGAATTCTCGGTTGCGACCACACGAGAATCAGCAAAGGCCCTTGGTCAACGGCTCCTCGATCAGGGGGCCGACCACTTGGATCTTGGAGGCCAGGCAAGTCACGGTGATGCCACCATGGTCACGCCCGATGAGGAATGGGACATCCTCGAGGGGCCCCTTCTGGGACTGCTGGAACTGGGCGTCACGGTTTCTGTGGACACCTGGCAGGTCGAAACGGCTCGCCGTGCGTTCGACGCCGGTGCATCGGTGTTGAATGCCGCCGACGCGCTTCAGGATGACGACATGCTTCGCTTCGCGGCCGAACGTGAATGTCCGGTGGTCCTTCCCTTCATGCTGGGGCCCGATCCCCGGCACCTCAAGCATGTCGAGGGTGACCCGGTGGAGGTCATGGTGTCCTTCTTCGAAGAACGGCTGTCGGTGATGGAGACGTTCGGTCTTCGTGATCGCTGCTACCTGGACCCGGGAACCGGCTTTGCCCCGGGTCACTGGGAATGGTCGGAACGCTACGAGTATCAGAAGCTGATCTACACCGGTCTCAACCAGCTTCGCCGCTTCGACCTGCCCATCTACGTGCCGGTGCCGTGGAAGCAGACCGACGACCGGATGGAACTTCTGGACATTGTTCTGGACCACGACATCGACTTTGCACGTGCGCACCTGCCTGCACAGGTTCGTGAACGCGAGGCGGCGTTGAAGGCCAATTCCTGATCGTCGGGCCGGCAGCCGACTGGCTGACACCGCACGACTAGCATGGGCCGCAGTGGGTTCGGCTGCGGTGGCGTTCGTGGCTGACGAGAGTGAAGGTCGTCCATGAACAACGTGATCCTGGTGCAACAGGACGGCCGGCGGCCGCTACGGATTCTCGTGGACGAATCATTGGAGATGGGGCGCGAGTGCGACGGCCTGCTTCTGGTCGATGAACGCGTGTCCCGCCGCCATCTCGAGATCCGGAACGAACAGGGACGCCTCGTGGTGACCGATCTCGGTTCCAGCAATGGCACGTTCCTGGACGGCGACCGGATCGAAAGCCCTGTGGCGCTGCTTGCGTCATCGCAGATCCAGCTGGGTTCCACGATCGTGACCCTGGAACCCGTCCGCAACGCTTCCGTTGGTCGTGAGACCACGGTGATCCCGAGCCCACGGGACACGATGGTCGGTGTTCCGGGAACCGTGGTTCGCCCTGCGGTCCGTCCGGGCAACGAAGAGATCCGTCGGACCAGCATCGAGAACGTGGCCATGCACCTCGGCAACAGCGATTCGTTGGCGATTCAGCAAGCGGTCGGTGTCGATGACACGGTCACCATCATGTTCTCCGACATCGAGTCTTCGACCGAGAAGGCGCTCTCCATGGGCGACGTGCAGTGGATGGAGGTGCTCGGCGAGCACAACACGATCTTTGAACGTCAGGTGCAGCGGCACGGCGGCAAGATCATCAAGAACCAGGGCGACGGCTACATGGTCACCTTCGGAAGTGCCCGGCGGGCGCTGTTGTGCGCTGCTGCGGTTCAGGCCGACCTTCGCCGAAGCGTGAGCACCGATCCCAACCGCGGCGTACGGGTGCGCATCGGGTGCCACACGGGCGAGGCCATTCACGATGCGTCAGGGGATCTGTTTGGTCGACACGTCATCATCGCTGCACGGGTGGCAAATCTTGCCGAGGGGGCCCAGGTGTTGGTGTCGTCCATTGTTCGGGAGATCACGGCAGCTCGCGGAGACCTGAACTTTGGGGAACCGCAGCCGGTGCAGCTGAAGGGCGTCGTCGGTACCCAACACGTGTACGACTTCGATTGGGCTTCGGTCCCGGTCTGAGCAGAGTCGCCGTGGACTCGTCATCCGGCGTTTCGTACCATGTCGAGCGTGAGTGAAGCTTCGCGGGCCCAGCTGAGAGCGTGTCAGGCAGCGCCTTTGGAAGCGTCGTCCATTCCGCCGGCGTTCTACACCGACGTCGATCATCATCGTTGGGAGGACGACGTCATCTTCCAGCGGGGATGGGTGGGTGTCGGACGGTCCGATCGGTGGGCGAAGCCGCGCACGGTCATTCCGGTCGAGATTGGCCGCTCGTCGGCAATCGTGGTTCGGAATGAGTCGGGGGAGCTACGTGCGTTCGCAAACGCATGCCGGCACCGAGGCACCGAGCTCGTGGCCGCTGCGGAAGTGTGCAGCCGCATCCGATGCCCGTTTCACGCATGGACCTATGACCTCGATGGGCGACTCGTCGGAGCGCCGCAGATGCACCTGACCGTCGACTTCGATCGGGGCGAATACGGATTGGTTCCGTTCGCCATTGCCGAACGAGCTGGTTTTGTCTTTGTCTCGGTTGCGCCGAATCCACCGTCGTTCGACGAGTGGTTCGCCGGGTTCGACGAGATCCATGTGCCGTGGAACGTGGGGGAGCTGGTGATCACCCGGCGGCGTGAGTTCTCGGTCGCCTGCAACTGGAAGGCCTTCGCCGAGGTGTTCAACGAGTACTACCACCTTCCGTACGTGCACCCGGGCAGTATCGACAACAGCTACCACGAGCCCGACACACCCGAAGAGGTGTCAGGGGCCCTTGCCACACAGTTTGGGCAGACGACCGGGACGGCCGGACTGCTCGATACCCATGCGAACGATGCTTTGCCGCTGATCGAAGGACTGGCGGACCGTGCACCCGGCGTCCGCTACACCTGGTTGTTTCCGAACATCGTGGCGGCGTTCGGCGTGGAGTGCATGTGGATGTACGAGGTGTACCCCGATGGGCCCGGATCCTGTCGCTGTGCGCAGGTGATCTGCTTCCCCGAATCCACCACCGAGCTCGAAGACTTCGACGAGAAGGCCAAGTCGTACTACGAGCGTTTCGATGTGGCGATCGGCGAAGACATCCCGGTGCTCGAACGACAGCAGCGCGGCCTTTCGTCTGCGGCCGCTCTGCCCGGACGGTTCTCGCGTCTGGAACCCAGCGTGGCGAGGTTCGCCCGTTGGTACGCCGACCGCATGCTCGCAGATCGCTGATCTGCACCCAAGGAACCTCTGGTCGGCCGGCGCCCCCTGGGTCTTGACGTGTCACATGTCACCGCATGTGACCAGAACTACACCCACGCCTACAACGCGCCGACATAGTCTGAAGACAAGCGCCCGTTTGACCGTGGGTGATTTGACACGATCAAAGGGTTCACATGACCACGTCTCAGCAGGCGCCGGAACGCGCTCCACACGCGGGTAATGCCGTGTTCGACAAGGCCGCTTGGCTCAGTAACCCCAAGGCCAATCTGCTCTCCGGCCTCGTGGTCGCCCTTGCCCTCATCCCCGAGGCCATCTCCTTCTCGATCATCGCTGGAGTGGACCCCAAGGTGGGGCTGTACGCATCGTTCTCCATCGCCATCCTCATCTCGTTCACTGGCGGTCGTCCGGGCATGATCTCGGCGGCCACCGGCGCCATGGCGCTCGTTGTTGTTTCGCTCGTCGCCGATCACGGCATCGGGTTCCTGTTCGCCGCCACCATTCTTGCCGGCATCCTGCAGGTGGCTCTGGGCTGGTTGGGCGTTGGTGAACTCATGCGGTTCGTTCCACGCACGGTCATGATCGGCTTCGTCAACGCACTCGCGATTCTGATCTTCCTGGCACAGGTGCCGCATATTCTTCTCAGCGACGAAGGCGCTCCACAGGACCAGCTCACGATGAACCTGATCTTCATCGCTGCCGGCCTGGCGATCATCTACGGACTTCCCCGGATCACGACTGCCATTCCGTCGCCGCTCGTGGCCATCGTGGTCCTCGCAGCGTTCGCTGTCGGCTTCGGATTGGAACTTCCGACGGTCGGCGACATGGGCGAACTTCCCGACGCTCTTCCATGGGTTGCACTTCCCGACGTTCCCCTGAACCTCGAGACGCTGCAGATCATCCTCCCGTATGCGATCACGCTTGCGCTCGTCGGGCTTCTTGAGAGCCTGCTCACGGCCCAACTGCTCGACGATCTCACCGACACGGACTCCGACAAGAACCTTGAGTCCCGTGGTCAGGGTGTTGCCAACATTGCCACCGGCTTCCTAGGTGGCATGGCTGGTTGCGCCATGATTGGCCAGTCGATGATCAACTTCCGCTCCGGCGGCCGGACCCGACTGTCCACGCTTGCCTCGGGCGTGTTCCTGCTGGTGCTCATCCTTGTGCTTGGCGACTGGGTTGCTCGCATCCCCATGGCTGCGCTCGTCGCGGTCATGATCATGGTGTCCATCGGAACGTTCGATTGGGGCTCCATCAAGCCCGACATGCTGCGCTCGTTGCCAGTCACCGAGACCGCCGTGATGGTCGTGACGGTGCTGATCGTGGTGCTCACCCACAACCTTGCGTATGGCGTCGGCGCAGGCGTCGTCCTGTCGGCCGTGTTCTTTGTCCGCCACGTGTCGCACGTCGTCCGGGTCACGAGCGTGGTCGACCCCGACAATGTCGAACGGCTCTTTGCCGTGTCCGGCGAGCTGTTCTTCGCCTCAACGAACGATCTGGTGCATGCGTTCGACTACGACGCAGTGAAGGTCAAGCGGGTCGAGATCGACCTGAGCAACGCCCGCATCTGGGACTCGTCGTCGGTGGTCGCACTTGACGCTGTCGTCGCCAAGTTCGCCGAGCGTGGAATCGAAGCGCACCTCGTGGGTCTCAACCCACACGCTGAGAGCCTGCATGCAAAGACCACCGGCAAGGTTGGCGCCGGCCACTAGGTGGGCCAGCTGCAGTTCTGAGTACTGTTCCGGGATGACCCGGGCTGCCGTACTGCGCACCATTGGTGCGCCCCTGACAATCGAAGACATTCATGTGGACGACCCCGGCCCGTTCGAGGTGCGCATACGGACCGCCGCCGTGGGCGTGTGCCACAGTGACCTGCACTACATGAACGGCACGTACGCCACCGAGCTTCCGGTCGTGCCGGGCCACGAGTCATCCGGCGTGGTCGAATCGGTCGGGGACGCCGTGACCCATGTGGTGCCCGGCGACCACGTGATCACCTGCATGTCGGTCTTCTGCGGGCAGTGCAAACTGTGCACGACGGGCCGCCCGTACCTGTGCGAAACCCCAAACGCTGAACGCTCTGCCGATGAACGGCCACGCCTGAGCGTAGACGGCGAGCCCTTGGGGCAGCTGTACCACCTGTCGTCCTACGCCGAGCACATGCTGGTGCACGAGCGGGCGGTCGTGAAGATTCGCAAGGACATGCCCCTCGACCGGGCTGCGCTCATCGGGTGTGCGGTGCTCACCGGCTTTGGGGCAGTGACCAACACAGCCCGGGTTGAGATCGGCGACTCGGTTGCGGTCATTGGGTGCGGGGGCGTTGGGCTCTCGGCGATTCTTGGGGCGGTTGCCGCTGGCGCCGGGCAGATCATCGCGGTTGATGTGAGCCACGAGAAGCTGGAGGCCGCCCGGTCGTTCGGGGCCACTCACGTGGTGAACGCTGCCGAGGTCGATCCCGTGGCTGCGGTGAACGAGCTGACGAATGGGGGAGTGGAGTACTCGTTCGAGGCGCTGGGTCGCAAGGAAACCGCCGAGCAGAGCTTTGCCATGCTTCGGGCCGGCGGCGATGCCACCATCATCGGCATGGTCCCCGAACATCAGCATCTGGAGATCCCCGCCTCCGAGCTCTTGTACGAGAAGACGCTCCGGGGCTCGAACATGGGGTCGAACCACTTCAGGGTCGACATGCCCAACCTCGTCGACCGCTACCTGGCCGGCACGCTGCCGCTCGACGACATGATCACGAACCGGGTGGGTCTGGACCAGATCAACGACGCCTTCGACGACATGCTCGCTGGTCGGGTCGCCCGAAGTGTGATCGTCTTCGACCGCGACGAGGTCTAGCCGGCTGCGTGCAGTCGGCCGATGATGTCGGCCAGGACCTCGCGGTCGACGTCGTTCCGCACCGGTATGGAAAACTCGATCCGATCGATTCGGCCGGCATATCGGTCAACAAGCTTCGGTCCGATCTCGTCGTGGGTGCCGATGGTCGCCACGGTGTGCAGCATCTCATCGGTGACCAACCCCGGCAGCTCCTCCCACCGATCTTCGCGAGACAGCTGCGAAGCCTGACGAGCGATGTCCTCCCATCCGTGGAGGGCAAACGTGCGGCGATACGACGGGGTGGAGAGGTAGAAGGCCACGCGGGCACGTACCGTGCGGATCACCTGATCGAGCGTGGCGGAGTCTGCAGCGGTGCCGATGAGTGGCTTCATGCAGACCTCGACCTCGTCGACGTCCCGGTCGGTTCGTGCTGCTCCCTTGGCGAGCGAGGGAAGGACCTGTTCATCGATGAACTTCGGTGTGCACACCGGGTGGAGTCGCACCCCATCGGCGACCTCGCCGGCAACGGCACACATGTTGGGGCCGATGGCCGCAATGTGAACGGGGATGCGGGGATGGTCGATGGGACCCGGGTTGAACAAGGGCACCATGAGGTCCAGTGTGTAGTGCTCACTTTCGAACTGCAGCGGCGCACCTGTCTGCCAGGTGTCCCACACCGCTCGCATGGCTCGTATGTAGTCGCGCATCCAAGGGGCCGGTGCGTGCCAATCCAATCCGAACCGGCGCTGCACATGGGCTCGAACCTGGGATCCGAGGCCCAGGGTGAACCTCCCGTTGGACAACTTTTGGAGCGACCATGCCGACATGGCGGTCACGGTTGGGCTGCGGGGGAAGGCCATGGCGACCGAGGTGCCCAGGCCAAGGTGGGTCGTCGCAGCGGCTCCCAGCGCAAGAAGTTGGTACGGATCGTCCTTGGTTTCCTCGACCAGGACTGCGTCGAGGCCGACGGATTCGGCCAGCTCGGCTCCGGTGGCGAACGCACGAATGTCGAGGGGTGTTTCGGGTTCGCGCAGACCCGGATCGAGTTTGCCGAGCGGGAGAAGGGTTTCGACGAGCATCCGCCCGACAGTACTTCGTTGGGCTTGTATTCTGTAGTGGAGTCTTCTACTTTGGGTTTTGGGTCCAAAGAACACGCAGCGCCGTGGTGCTGCAAGATCTGTGGGAACGGTGGGTTGTCACAGAGGCGGGTCAGTGTCGGGAGTTTCCGGGTAACCGGAGGCTCCCGATTTCTGCTTGCTAGCGTGGGGGTAGTCCAATGGTTGCCAAGAAAGCACGTGTCCGTCGCTCCGCCGAGGAGACCCGAGAGGTCCTTCTGGCCGAAGGTCTGCGGCAGTTGCAGGACCAGGGAGTCCATGTGGGGCTCGACCACCTGACTCTTGAGTCCGCCTGCGCAGCCACCGGCGTTCCCCGCTCCTCGAGCCACGCCGCCTGGGCGATCGACGACGATTTCACCCCGCAGGCACTCTTTCAGCGCTCGGTGCTGAAGACATGGCTTCTGGACCGTGAAGCCTTGATCTTTGCTGCAGCGTCGCAAGCTGCGGTCGCCGATGCGTTCGAGCGACGGGGCGACGAGTTGACGCGCGGCGACATCATCCGCGTTGCGATTCAGGCATCGTTCAGCGCTGGCCACAACCTCCAGGCAGAAAAGGCCGACGGAGGCGACTACCTGTCGACCGACATGGCCATTCGCCATGCCATTGCCTCGCAGCCCGACGGCGACCGGGATGAAGAGATCCTCGGATGGCTCCAGCACGGCGAGCTGAAGAATCGCGAAGATCGAATCGCCGACACCTATCGTCCAATGGGCGAACTGCTCGGCATGAAGCCCCGGGCCGAATACGGTGAGCGGGCCTATGTGTTGTTTGGCATCGCGATTGCCGCACTGGTCGAGGGCATCGGCATGCGCCACGCAATCCTCCCCGAGCTGGAGCTCGACAAGCCGATCTTCCCTGCTGTTGGGGACGACGAGCCCACCATGCTCATCGGTGTGTGCTGCGAGGCGCTCGTCGATTCGTTCTTCGAGCCAATCGACCCAACCAGCTGATCCCCCGGTTGCCGGGCATGCGGGCCTACGATCGGTCCGGGTCTGTGGGCGGTCCACGCAGCTTTGTGCTGCCCGACCCGAGGATTTCCAACCCTGATGACCGCTCCGAATCGTCGCCTGATTCTTGGCACGAGCCTGCTCATCCTTGGAATGGTTGTGCTGTCGCTGACGTCGGCAGATCCGGACCGATCAGGTGCGCAGGAGGCCACCGGGCAGATCGGTGATCGAGTCTGGCTGGATGCGAACAACAACGGACGACTGGATTCCGAGGAAGTCGGGATCGCCGGTGTCCTGATTGAGCTGCATGGCGATGCGAACACCGACGGAGCTCCCGACGGCACGACGCCTCTGCAGACCACAACCAGCGATACCGAGGGCTGGTACGTGTTTGACGGTGTCGCCGCAGGACCGCATGCGCTGCGTATCCCTGTCGAGAACTGGGACGTCGGCGGCGCACTGCACGGCTGCCTCTCGAGTGCTCCGACGACCATCGACGCGGATACGTTCGTCGATGGCGACGACAACGGCTTTGAACTACCGGGTGTTGGAATCATCGCCGGGCCGGTCACGATCGGCCCCAACCGGCCCACCGATCCAACGATCGACTTCGGCTGTCACCGGCCGGTCTTCGATGTTGCCGTCGTCCTCGCTGCGGCAGAGCCCACACCGCTCTTCCCCGGGGATCTCGTTGAGGTACGTGTGGAGATTCGCAACGACGGGACGCTCAATGCCGAGTCGCTCGCCGTCGGTGCGACACTCAGCGACGGTCTCGTGTTGGCCGACCCGGACTGGGAGCAGTTGAAGGATGGGACCCTGCTCCGTGAGGTGGCGATCGATGTGCTCCGTCCGGGGATCACGGCAACCGTTGCCTTGCAGCTCGAAGCCGCTGCACCTGGCGAACAGCTGGTGACAGCGTCGCTGGCTTCGGCCCGTTCAGTTCAGCGAATGCCCAACGGTGTCGGATTCGAGGATGTGGACCCGCCCGTTGAGCCCGCCGGATTCGGAGTGATCGTCGAGGGAATCGGCTCGCCGCCTGCGGTCGAGGAGCCAGCATCTGAATCTCCAGCGGAGGAGCCCGAGAGCGATCCGGTCATCGAAGCGCCGATCGCGGAGGATGAGCCAGCGGACGAGGTGGCCGACTCTCCCGGGCCGGAGACGCCCGAAGAGGTGGACGTTGAGGTGGAGGGCGCAGTGGAGCTTCCGCGCCAGGCGGTTTCGCCCGCCGATGTTGTTGCACCGGCGGCGCAGGTGGACGACACACCGGTACTGGCACTCACCGGAGCCGAACGGGATGCGGGCGTCCTGTTGTCCCTCATCCTGATGGTGTCTGGGGCCATTCTGCTGTTGTTCGAGAACCGTGACCGTCTGGTCCGGCCCGCGCAACGCTGAGGCGGCGAGTCAGTCGCCCCAAAAATGGCGAAGCCGCCAGCACGAGGCTGGCGGCGACGACAAAGTCGAAAGGACTAGATCAGACGACGCGAACGTTCTGCGCCTCTTCACCCTTGCGGCCGGGGGCGATGTCGAATTCGACGGTCTGGCCCTCGTCGAGCGACTTGTAACCGTCGCCCTGGATGTTGGAGTAGTGAACGAAGACGTCATCGCCGCCGTCACGTGAGATGAAGCCGAAGCCCTTCTCAGAGTTGAAGAACTTGACTGTACCTGTGGTTGACACTTGCTTCTCTTTTTCTGCTTTTGAAGTGCAACCACGATGTGCACATCGAGTCTGCCCGGTGGCGGAAACCAAACGTTCAGCTCGTGAGCTCACCATCTGATTGCGACACTTCAGCCCTCAGCTTAGGCCGGAAACGGTCAAGAATGTGGAGAGTTCAGTTCTGGGGCGCGATTTCGGGGCTCGCGGAAGCGGTTCGACTCGTTGGAAATCGTGGGTGAAGTTGCCCAGATCGAGCCGTGCCACGTCATGGTGTCTCGGGCGTTTCGGCGGTCGCTTCGGCGAATCGGGTGGAGCCACCGGCGCACATGAGGCGCAGCGCCTCGGTCAGGAGCGGGAGATTCACCCGTTCATTCATGTGGTTGCCTTGCAGGAGGTTTGGCATGGCGTTGAACTCCAGCACGGACGCTCCACCATCGGCGGTGACGATGTAGTCGAGAGCCCCCAACAGATAGTGCGACGTCGACGATGCCGCCACGATTGGGCTGAACACCGGGGCGAACTGCGACACGAGGCTGGTGGCCTGTCCGGCAAAGGTGTCGGCGATTGGCGTCTCGCTGGCGGGCTGGAGTGGTCCGTGATCGGGGAATCCTGTGGTGGTGTGGCCGACCTGGGCGTCCCAGTCGGTGGTCGTGGGGCTCCAGGGGGTTTCGTGGACTCGCACATGTCCTTCGTCGAACACGAACAGCCGACGTGCCCAGGCAAGGACGTAGCAGCGAGTCACGAACTTTCTGCCATCGATGAGCAGCGGGTCGGCGATCTGTTCCTGCACGAGGTGATGTGGTGGGAGTTCGATGTTCCGAAGTTGTTCGCTGGTGAGGCATTGCATGCCGCGTCCGGCGGAGGCCGTTGTTGGCTTCACGAACCACACTTCGGAGTCGCCGCTCTCGAGGGCGGCGTGCGTGGAAAAGTAGGTCGCTGGTGCCAGGTGGGTGAGGCCGCTGGCACTGATCGCAGTTGCGAAGTGCCGCTTGTTGTCGACCGCTGCCGCAGCGCTGCTGTCGATGACCTGCAGCGTGGGCAGGGTTGTGTCGAGGGTGCTGTGGTCGAGCGGGTCGGCGCCCCACGGATCCCAGTAGGTGAGATTTGCGGGGAGGTCGCCGCTCGGCCAAACCGTTTGGGCTGCCTGTGTGAAGAGGCTGGCTGCCCGATTGGCTCTGACCACGCCGGCCGAACGCGATTGCTGTGGTGGATCGGCCAGGGGTCGTTCGTGGAACCACAGGTTCGCGGCCCATTTCTCGCCGTCGGCGACCGGCATGCCGGCGTGCAGGCTGTTCGGATGGATGGTCACGGTGTCGGGCACGCAGTTGTCGAAGACGAGCAGCCGCCCGGTGTTTGGCTCCACCTCGATGTCCAGTTTTGGGAACTGGGTGGTGCCGTTCGCAAAGTCGTCGTTCAAGTAGAGCAGCGCTGTCACCATGCGCTGCCCGCCGGCTCGGGTCGCTCGGCGCCCGCGCTCGGTGAGGAGGTTGTACGCATCGAAGTGTGGCCGGTACTCCTGCGTTGGCGAGTAGTGCACGATCTGTATGGATTCGGCGTGGGTCAGCGGCATTCCAACGAGATTTGCGATCCGATCGCACAACGCCTGCGTGGTCTCGTCGGTGTTGTGCGGAATCCAAGCCGTCGAGCCGGTGCGCCCTGTCGATTCGAAGCCACCGTCATCGCCGGAGACCTGGCCGCGGGCCAGTTGGCGCTCGGCCAGCGCGATGAGGTGAGCACACTCGTGCCCGGACGCAAGGCCGTCCACGGTGGTTATTCGGGGGTTGTCGTGGTGAACGAGCGGGACGGAATCGGCGGAGGTCATGGTCGACCGTCGTCGTCGACAGCGTCGAGGAGGCTGTTCAGGTTCCGGCGAAGTGTTGGTGCCAGTTCGTTGCCGTCGTACGGGGCCGCCAACGGTCCGCCGACCCACAGGTCGACGAACCCATGCACCATGCCCCATGTGGTTGCGATGAGGTCGAGGGGCTCCCAGTGTTCGGCCCAGCCATTCTTCTGTGCCCGGTCGATGATGGCGGCAAGCCCGAAGAAACCGCGCTCGCGGGCCGTCCACAGCTCGGGCGTGTCGACACGGGCCAGCTCGAGTCGGCTCATGACCGAGAATGCAGCGGGGTTCTCGGTGGCGAATGTGGCGTAGGCCTCGGCTGCGGCCAGCATGGCCGTGCGGTCATCTTCGATTGTTGCTGCGTGCTCCACCCCGTCGGCCACCCGTGACCAGGCTCTGGTGATGTACGCCGTGAACAGCCCGGGTTTGTCCTTGTAGTAGTGCCCGGCCGCCGTGTGGGAGAGTCCGGCCTTCTCGCCGACACGTCGCAGCGTGACCCCCGATGGGCCGTGTTCGGCAATGACGTCATCGACTGCGTCGAGAAGGAGTTCGGCCGTGGCGGTCATGTCAGGCTTGGCAGCTCCGTTTGTGAGGCTCGGATGCCGAGCCAGTGGCCGATGGCGATGGCACCGACCACCGCTCCGTCGAGCAGAACGAGGGTTTGGCCAGTGGTCCGTTCGACGACTCCGCTCGCTGCCAACCCGATCATGAGGAGTGGGTAGGGCGCGATCATGAGGAGATTGATGCGAGCCCAGGGGATGGGGTTGGGGCGTTGGGCCATCCACAACAGTGCCGCGAAATGACCGAGGAGGCCGAGTCCGAGAAGCCGTAGCCAGATGTCGATGTCCACGCCGAGCCAACCGCCAACGGTTGCGGGTGCAACGGTCAGGAGTAGGCCGGTCCCAAGTGAGAACACGGCGTTTGCGCGGAGTGCCGTGCGGGCGATTCCGGAGGTGTCAGTGGACGAGAGCGTGGTTGTCATGGCTCCACGGTACGGGAAGAACTTTACTAAGTAACGTGCTCTCGAAGTTCACGTGTGTTCGGTTGGGTCAAGCGGAATACGCATGGGACCGGTTGCTTTCCTAGGATCGGGCCAGCGGCGAAGAACGATCGGAATCCGATGTCCAACCTGATACGTCGAGCTGTGTGCATCCTCGCCGTGTCCCTGGCAATTGCGGCTGTGGTGGGTTCGCAGCAGCCGGCCGAGGCACAGGTGGAAGAGTCCGAAGTCGTAGGTGACACGCTGCGAGTTGCGACGAAGCCGCTGGAACCCTTCGTCTTCATCGACGATGAGGAGCTTCGAGGTTTCAGCGTCGACTACTGGAACGCCGTCGCAGACCGCATGGGCGCCACCACCGAGTGGGTGGAACTGGAAACGGTGGCCGAGGTGATCGCTGCGGTCGAAGGCGGCGACGTCGATGCGGGAATCGCCGGAATCTCCATCACCGCTGAACGCGAACGCACCGTCGACTTCTCACAGCCGTACTACAACTCGGGTCAGCTGATCGCTACACAAACCAGCACGGGTGCCAGCACGGCAACGACGCTGTTCAACCTGGTGAAGAGCGGAACGTTCCTCGTCCCACTCCTCGTCCTGATCGTGTTGATCTTCATCGTGTCGCACCTGGTGTGGTTCTTCGAACGGGGCTACGACGACGACTTCCCCGAGGACTACCGAACGGGAATCATCGAGGCGCTCTGGTGGTCGACCGTGAGTGTCATCACCGGTGGCGAGGCCGTGAAGGACATCAACCGGCCCCTCTCCCGGATCATTGCCGTGTTCTGGTTGCTGCTCGGCCTGTTCCTGCTGGCGTTCGTCACCGCTCGGGCCACATCGGTCCTCACGGTCGCCGAGCTCGAGAGCGACATCAACTCGCTGAACGACCTGGTCGGCAAAAGCGTGAGCACGGTCGAGGAGACCGCAACGGTCGACTTCCTTGGCCGGGAGGCAGGCATTGCACCGCGGCAGTTCGAGACGCTGGAGGAGGCCCTCGATGCGCTGCAGGCAGGGGACACCGACGCGGTTGTGTTCGATGCTCCGGTTCTGTCGTATGCGCTCAACACCGCCTACCAAAACGACGACCTGCGTCTCATCGAACCGGTCCTCGGACGTGATCCGTACGGGATCGCCGTTCCTCAGGGCAGCGAGCTGCTGGAGCCGCTCAACCGAGCGGTGCTGGAGATCGGCCGCGACGGCACGTTGGACGACCTGCTTGTGGAGTGGTTTGGCTGACCGTCCCAGTGGGAACGGCCAGCCAGCATTCAGACGGTTGCGTCCTCGCGGCGGCGAGCCACGATCACTGCGCCAGCGCCAGCCACGAGCAGCGTGATTCCCACCACGGCGAGCACGTCGGCGTTGGGGCCGGTGACAGCCAGCCCTGGAGCAGCTGCCGGAATCAACACTCCTTCGATGACGAAGATGATGCCGTTGCTGCCCTCGGCTCCGTCGGACGAGATGGCGATGCCGTTGACCGTTCCGCCTTCGACCATGAGGGTCAGACCGGTGGACGTCGTCAAGGTGGCGCCGTTGGCCAGATCCTCTGCGGTGAAGATGCCGGGAACAACGTGATAGCCCAGCACATCGGCGGCCGCGGCTGGGTCTGCGGAAAGCGAGGCCAGAAGATCAGGATCGGCTTCCACAGCCGCCAGTGCGGCTTCATCGCTGGGCAGGAAGACCGTGAACGGCCCGTCGCCTTCCAGAACCGCTGCAAGACCGAGCGGGCCGAGCAAGCCGAAGACGGTCGGTGACGTTTCTGCTGCCACATCACTGAGCAGTGCCAGCTGTGGTGGCGCTTCGGTGGTGGTCGTCGTTGCCGGCGGTTCGGTCGTCGTGGTGGCGGCCGCGGTTGTGGTGGGAGCAGCCGTGGTCGCAGGAGCTTCCGTGGTCGCTGCTGTGGTGGTCGCTGGCGCCTCGGTGGTCGCCGCTGCACCGGTTGCCCCAGAGGTGTCTTCCTCGTCGGAGCCGCATTGCGAAAGCAGCAGAGCAAGGAGCAGAAGACCCAGTAGAAGAGCGAGGAGCCACCACCACCTGCGCATACATCCGGCCAGTCCCGAGCCGTCGTCGTTGTCGTCGCCCCAGGTGCCGGCAAGTCCCGTAGCGGCTCCGGCTCCGGCTGCGCCTGTGGCTGCGGCCGCCTTGCCTGCTGCACCGCTGCCTGAGGCGCCAGCTGCAGCACCGCTCGCGGCAGCACCCGTTGCGGCTGTACCAGCCGCCCCCAAGGAACCGGCTCCTCCGGAAACTGCGCCAGCGGCCGCTGCGCCCTTGGCGCTTGCTGCAGCAGCGCCATCGCCGGCTGCGTCCGCTGCGTTGCCGGCGGAGGCGGACGCAGCTGATCCGGCTGTCGCTGCAAACCCAGCGGCTCCTGCAACGCCAGCAGCTGCGGCGCCGGAGGAGTCATGATCATCGGCTGCGGCGCCAGACACATCGGCCGACGAACCGGAGCCGTCGTCGTCTCCGCCGAGCACGCCTGAAGCGGCAGCCGCTGCGCCGGCAACAGCTGCTCCGCCTGCGGCAAGCAGTCCGCCGCCCGATCCGCCGTCGTCTGCGCTCGCTGCCTCGGCGTCGGCATCGCCGGCCTGGGCATCCTGGGCCGGAGCACCGTCGGTGGGAGCCCAGCCCGATGTCGCAACTGCGGCCGCAGCGGCTTCGGTCGAAATGTCCTTGGTCTCCACCCCACTCGCGTCCGAGCCAGCGGCAGCGTCGTCGGCGACCTCGCCCACGGCGGCCCCGGCCGAGGTGGCATCGGCATCGGCGTCGTCGTCGCCTCCGAAGAGGCCGGCAACACCGGCGACGGCGGCAGCACCTGCTGCTCCAGCTGCGGCGATCACGCCACCCGACGTTCCACCTTCGCCATCGCCGGCGTCAGAATCGAGCGCGGCCAGGCCGCCGGCGATTGTGGTGCGGTTGGCGTTGACTTGGGCTGCGGTGCAGGGGTGG
>CAZFBD010000018.1:61270-63167 GCA_964517125.1 uncultured Acidimicrobiales bacterium | reverse complement strand
CGCTAGATGTTCGTCGATGCGACAACGGGTCGCCAGCCGAACTGACGCGTTGCCGCAAAGGCGGCACACTGTTGGGATGCCCGGCACGACTCTGCGACGAATCGGTGACGTGCCACTGCTCCGCCGTTTTGTGTTGATCCTGCTGACCGCCCTTGCGGTGGCAGCGTGCGGGGGCGATGACACCACCGAGCCTCTGCCGGGACAGGAGCTGCGAAGCCCCTCCGAGGTCGCTCGGGTCACCGGCGAACCTGGCGAGGCGGGGCGCGTTCCCGGCGAGCCAACGGCGGGCCAGCAACCCGCGGTACTCCACAACATCGGGGCATTGGATGTGCTGCCCGAATCGACGGCGGCTTGGCCGATCGTCACCGGCGTCATCCCTCCCGGACTGGCAACCATCAGCACGCTCGGGTGCGTCGTCGGCGCCGACGACTGTCCAGAAGCCCGACTTCCACTCCTTGCAGACGGCGGTGTCGACGTCGTCAACGTGGCCACGAGCCCCGTCGCATCCACCGAGGCCGACACCGTCGCCGCCGCAGTCGAGACCCTCGGCGAATCCGGTGTTGCCATTGCCGGCTATGGCCAGACCATGGCTGAAGCGGTCGAACCCGTCATCGTTCGATCCGGCGGGATTTCCGTTGCCATCCACGCGATCTCGCTGGTGGAACGGTCCGAGGAACAGCCGGCTGATGCGACTGCGGAATCCGCGGGCATCGCCGGACCGGCAGCCTTCACCGATCTGCTCCTGTCCATGCAGGAAAGCGAAGCCGACGGCCGCCAGGTTCTGGTGCTCGTCGATTGGGGAGACCCCGACCGCCGCTCCCCCAACGAGGAAATGGTCGCCATGGCCGAGTCGCTGATCCGGTCGGGGGCGGACGCCGTGGTGGGGAATGGCTCCGACTTCCTGAACCGCCTCGAGGTGATCGACGGTGTTCCGGTCGTGTTCGATCTTGGCCACGGCGCAACCGCAAGCGAGTTGCCGCTCCGGCGTGACACCGCCATTCTGCGGCTCGTGTTCGGATCGGCGACCGAGGCTCCGTGCCTTCTGCCGGCGACGGCCGACGCCGACGGCCCGGTGGTCGACGACGAGACCGAGGTCCGCTGCACCACCGGCTGAGCGCTCCTGTTACAGGAGATTCCGCTCCACGAGCTGTGCCCGAAGCCGCTCTGGGTTGTCGAACAACAGTGCGTCGAAGCCAAGCGACAGCGCAGCGGCGATGTTGGCACCGGAGTCGTCGATGAAGACCGCCTGCTCGGGTTCGAATCCGTGTCGCTCACACATGATGCGGAAGATCTGGGCATCGGGCTTGATGACACCCTCGCGGCCAGAGATCACCTTGGCTTCGAACAGCGCAAGGAAGTCGTACTCGTCCTCGATCTGGGCAAACGTCTCGGCGCTCCAGTTGCTCAGAGCAATACATCGGACCCCGTCGGCAACGAGTTCACGGAGTATCTCGACGGTTCCGTCGATGGCACCACCCAACGTTTCTTTCCATCGGGTGTTCAATGCCTCGACGGTGGCTCGGTGTTCGGGAAAGGCAAGTGCCTGACGCTCCACCACGTCGGCGAGCGCCACGCCACGATCGAGGTCCTTGTTCGATGCCATGTCGTAGACGTTCTCCAGGAACCAATCCAAGGCGTCCGGATCAGGAATCAGCTGCGAGAACAGCAGCCGCCGATCCCAGGTGATCAACACATTTCCCAGGTCGAACACGACCACTTTTCCCGCAGATCCCATCTGGCGAAGGTAGCAGCCGACCTTCGCCCGCGCCGAAGTGTGTCAGTCGCGTATGCCGTCGGTGTCCGCCCCGATTCGTCGCACGAAGGCGGCGACCTCGTCCTCATCGAGCGGTTTGTCGTAGTCGAAGTCGTCACGGGCAAATTCGTGAATCTCCCGATC
>CAZFBD010000018.1:37125-61170 GCA_964517125.1 uncultured Acidimicrobiales bacterium | reverse complement strand
CGAGCCTTGCTCACCTCGTTCTTGTGATCGCGTGGGTCGCCGAGATCCCGATCGCGAATCTGCCACTCCCAGCGGTACTTCAACATTTTCTCGAGCACGACCACATCGGTCGCCGCCATCAGGTCATGGCGTCGGCGCTCCGGTTCCCAACGATCCTCGTCGATCTCGGGGTCGGGGATGCCTGTCGCGTAGCGAACTTCCACCAACTCATCGTCGCCTGCCAGCGCCCTCGCCAACAGCAACGGGTGCATGTTTCCCTGACCGAATGCGTACCGCGCACCGATCGTGACGTTCTGACCATCGATGAAGACTCCGACTCGCATGTGGCAAGGGTAGATCCTGCCGGTTCAGCGTTGGGCGAGCCGCTGGTTCTCGGGTAGGTTCGCCGCCATGAGTTACCGCACCCTCGAGGACCTGCACGCCGCCCGCGACGAGATCGCCGCCAGCATCGACGGTTTCGTTCCACCCGCCGCGTACGCAGTCGGCATCGCCACCGTTGGACCGTCGGGCGATGTGCTCGATGTCAGCTACCCGGCAGTCAACCTCGGCTTCGGGTTTCCCGGTGCCGTCGTCGCCTCGACCATCGGGCATGTCTCGGGCACGATGGCCCACGAAATCAGCGGTGAACAACTCGATGCGATCCTCGAAGGCCTGGCACCCGCCGAACCGGTCGATGTTCCTCACCCAAACCTCGCCTCGTGGCGGGCGCTCCGCCAGCTCGTCGACACACCGTCGCTGAGCGGCACCCGCCAGCTCTACGCCACCTTCATTGGCGACCTCACCGACGATCCCACCGGCCCGGCCGACGCCTACCTGCGACTCCACATGCTCTCCAACCGCCTCGTGCAGCCGCACGGCATCAGCATGAACGGCGTCTTTGGCAAGTTGACCAACGTCGTCTGGACCAACCTCGGGCCGTTCGAAGTCGAGAGCTTCGACCAGAAGCGCGCCGAACTTCGAGCAGCCGGCCACGACGTCTCCGTTCACCTGGTCGACAAGTTCCCCCGAATGCTCGACTACGTCATTCCATCGGGCGTCCGAATCGCCGACGCCAACCGGGTACGGATGGGAGCACACCTCGCTGAAGGAACCACCGTCATGCACGAGGGCTTCTGCAACTTCAACGCCGGCACCCTCGGGGCGTCCATGGTCGAAGGACGCATCTCGGCCGGAGTTGTTGTGGGCGACGGCTCCGACGTTGGCGGCGGAGCGTCCATCATGGGCACCCTGTCCGGCGGTGGCAGCCAGACCATCAGCGTCGGCAAGAACTGCCTACTTGGCGCCAACAGCGGCCTGGGCATTTCGCTCGGCGACGACTGCATCGTGGAGGCCGGGCTCTACCTCACTGCCGGCACCCGCGTCGCCATGCCCGACGGCTCGGTCAAGAAGGCGGTGAACCTGTCTGGCGCCGATGGGCTCCTCTTCCGCAGGAACTCGACCAATGGTGCCGTGGAAGCGATCGCTCGCACCGAGGCAGCCAGCTGGCAGGGGCTCAACGAGGACCTCCACAAGAACTGACCTTGGCCAGCCGTGTGGCCGACCAGGATCAGCGGTGCAACCGACTCGTGAGCGCCTGAACCAGATCGCCGACCCCGCCCGGACCAACGATGCAGGTTTCCTCGGGCAGATAGTGCGTGCCCTCGATGGTGACGATGTCGAGTTCCCCGATCGGGGCTTGCAGAGCCGTCCACGGGTCGATCGTGAGCTCGGTCCCCGACTCGCTTGCGGCCAGATACAGCACTCGTGCGTCGAGCGGCGCAGGAGAATAGGCAGCCGACGCACGACGGATGACGGGGCCCAGATGCCGTTCGGCGTCGGCCATGTCCGGGGTCGACCCCTGCTCGCGTGCCGAACGATAACGACGCCGTGCCAGACCGAACTCCGTGCGCTCACGAATACGGCCAAAGCCCTCTCCGAGCACCGCCTTCACGCCGCCCTCATCGAGGAGCTCGGCGTACTTGTCCTTTGGCGACTGCGGTTCTTCCGCCGACATCCCGCCCATGAGCGTGTCGATCAGACCAACCAGCTCGACCTCGTCGCCGCGCTCGATGATCATGCGTGCCATCTCCCATGCGATGAGACCGCCGGTCGACCAGCCGAGAAGCCGGTACGGCCCGGACGACATCGTGGAGTCGAGCGCCGCGAGCATGGCCTCGGCCTGCCCCTCGATGGTGTCGATGGTGGCGCTGCGAGCGTCGGCTCCAGGAAGGCGAATGCCCACAACGGGGATCGACCGATCGAGCGTGCGAACCAGCGGGGCGTAGCGGAGGAGGTTGCCGCCACCCGGAGGCAGAACCACGAGTGGGACATCGTCGCCTGAACTGCGGAGCCACTCGACGAGACCCTGACTGGTTCGATCGTCGGGCAGCGGCTGCGCGAGATAAGCCACCTCTTCGGTGGGCTCTTCGTTCACCTCGGGCAGAGCGTCATCGCTGATGTCATGCTCCACGTCCGTCGTTTCGTCTGCGGGCTCCATGAGCTCAACATCGGCTGCAACTTCGTCGGTTTCGTCGCCTGTTGCCGATGTCAGCGCCGAGCGAACCCGACCCCAACGGCTTGACGGCGCCGGAGCCGAGGTGACCTCGGAAGATTCCGCTTCGTCCTCGTGAGCCGCCAGCTCGGAGCCGTCGTCGTCGACATCGGTTGCAGCTTCGACGGCCGGCTCGACTTCAACATCAGCCTCAGCCTCAGCCTCAACGGTTTCAGAGGTCGAAACGTCTTCCGCCACCGCACTTGCCTCAGGCAGGTCGTCGGACTCAACATCTGCATCCGCGTCGATTTCTGCTTCGACGGGGGCCGAAACAGATGCCGGCGCCGACCTTGGCGCGGTCACCGACGGCATGGATGGACGCAGCCGATCGGCCAGCAGGCGTGGTGTTGATGCATCGATGAGCTCGCCAATGGCCACTCGCCGACCGAACCGCAGTTCCAGCAGGCCCACAAGCTCCACGGCCCGTAGCGAATCGCCTCCGATGTCGAAGAAGTCGTCGTCGGCAGAAACCGTCAGGCCGTCGAATGCCTGCTCCCAAATCTCGACCACACCCACGACCGTGTCGTCGAGGACCTCGTCGGACTCGCTGGGAGACGATTCGAGATCGGCTGACACAACAGCCTCGACAGCCGTTGGGACCGGCGGAGGCGTGTGGACGGCGAGCCCGACGAGCGCCGCCCGGTCCACCTTTCCGTTCGCTGTTCGCGGAAGCGCATCGACCACCGTGATGGTCGCTGGCGTGTGTGTAGTGGGAAGCTCGTTGGCGATGCTCGCACGCACGGTCGCGGCGTCGGTTCCCTCGGCTTCGATCCAGGCAGCGAGACGGGACTCCTGCATGCCGACGGCTGCGGCGGTCACGCCAGGCTGGCGCATCAGGGTGATTTCGATTTCGGCCGGTTCGATGCGGACTCCGCCAACGGACAGCTGATCGTCGACCCGGCCCAGGAACTCGAGTACGCCGCCAGCACGGGCGACGACCCGGTCACCGGTTCGGTAGGCGCGTTGGCCATCGACCGTGATGAACGCCGATCCTTCGTCGCTGGGTTCCTCAGCGTCACCCAGATAGCCGACCGCAAGTGTCGGGCCCAGAATCCACAGCTCGCCAGCGACATGGGCCGGCAGTGGACGTCCACCGGGGTCCACGACACGGGCGGTGACGCCGGGAATCGGGGCACCGATCGGGACAACGTCGGAGCCGTCGAGGTCAGAGATGCGGTGTGCGGTGGCCCACACGGTTGCCTCGGTTGGCCCGTATTCGTTGATGAGATCCACGGTTGGGGCGAGCTCGCGATGGCGCTTCAGCACCTCGGGTGGGCACGCCTCACCGGCAACAATCACCGTCTGCAGCCCGGGCAACGCTCCGCCGTGTCGCTGCAACATGGCGCCGTACAGCGACGGGACGCACAGGGTGTGGGTGGGCGTCGTCGACTCGAGGAGCCCAAGGAGTGCATCGACATCGTGCACCTCGTCCTCGGTTGGGATGACCAGTGTTCCGCTCTCGGTCAACGACCAGAAGATCCCGGCGACAGATGAATCGAACCCGGCGCTGCTGAGCAGCAGGTAGCCGTCGACCGGCGTGTCGTACCAGGCTCGACGTGCCGCCAGCGACGCAGCCAGGTTGCCATGGTTGATCGACACACCCTTCGGCCGACCGGTGGACCCGGACGTGAAGATCACGTAGGCCTCGGTCTCCGGAACGATGCTGCGGTGACGGGCGAGCGGCAGGACGGCGGTGTCTCGGGCTGCGACGTCCACGTGCACCAGACCATCGACCCCGTCGGGTGCCGTCCCCTGAACCACAACGACGCTCACCGCTGCGTCGCTGAGCAGGGCCTGCAGGCGGGTCGCCGGTTGTGCCACGTCGATTGGGACGTACGAGGCGCCAAGCATCCACACGGCCCGAATGGCAACGATGAGGTCGACGGAGCGCGGAAGGACGATGCCGACCCGGTGCCCGGGTTCGACACCGATCGCTCGAAGCCGACCACCAAGATCGGCGGCCCGCTGGTCGAGCTCAGCGTGTGTCAGCTCATCCGAGCCAGAGCGAACAACGATTGCGTCCGGGTTCGCGGCCGCAGCGTCATCGATGAGTGCAGGAACCAGCGCTTCGACGGTGATCGGGTCTCCGACGATGTCTTCCGCGTCTTCTGCCGATCGCTGCGATCCGACGGACGCAGTGGGACGCTCCACCAGAGCGGCGATCCCGTCGGCAAACGCCGAGAGCATCACCGTTGCGGCGTGACGGCCGACGGACGTTCCCCGGTACTCACACCCGAGCTCCACCAACTGGCCGCGGATCTGCACGAAGAAGGTCAGATCATTCACCGCAGACCCGGACGGAAGGATCGTGTGATGTGCGGGCGCTCCATCGAGCTCTGCGGGCGCAAGGTCTTCGAATGCGAGCATGACACCCGCGCCAGGCTCCGCGACTCCCCGCCGCCGTGCCGCGGCGATGACCTCGGCGAACGGCACCGTTCGATACTCGAGCATGCGAGCAAGCTCAGCGCTCGTCTCTTCCGCCAGCGCACCGAGCGACTGCTCCGCCTGCGCAGTTTGCACGAGCGGCAGCGGGTTGAGGAAGTAACCAACGACGTCGGCCACGGACGGGTGGTCGCGGACCGATCCCGTGACAGCGATCTCGAAGCTGTCAGCGTCGTGCCACGGGCGCAACGCTGCGGTCAGCGCCGCAAGTGCCGAGGCGAACGGTGTTGTTCCAGCGGCACCGCGCAATCCGGCGGTTGTCACGGGCGCAACCATGTGCACATATCCGTCGGCCTCAGCTGCCGGGGTCACGATGCGAAGTGTTCCGAGTTCGGGGTCTCCCGGCTGCAGCCACAGGTCGTCCACCGACGGCTGGTTCTCCCGCTGCCATTCGCCGTGCTCGGCGTAGGACACCGGCAGCGCGGGAAGCCCCTCGCCTCGGTAGGCGGCGTCGATCTGTTGCCACATGACGTCGAGCGAACCGGCGTCACTGACGATGTGGTGGGTTCGCAGCAGCACGGCGTCGAGGTCGGCGTCGGCATCCCAGGCCGAGGTCAGATGGTGCACGGTGACCAGTGGTCCGTTCACGAGGTCGAAGCGCTGCTGGTTGAGCTGTGTGGCGAGCCCCTCGAGCGAGGCGTGCTCGCTCGACGCCTCGGTGATCCGGACCGCCGCATCGATGTCGAGAACGCTGCGATGCGGACCGTACGACGTGTGCAACGTGGCCTGATGCGCCACCACCGAACGCACCGCCGCATCGAAGCGGACTCGGTCGTAGCCCTCGGGCAGGTAGTACAGACGGGCGACGTTGTACCGAAGATCGGCAGGGTCTCGGCGCCACTCGTAGAGCATGGCTTCTTCGCCAGCCGACATCGGCCGCTGCCCGTCGAGGTCGGGCATTGCCACCACGTGATGTTCGGCGTCGGGAGTGCCCCGGAGAGCTTCCACCGCAACAGCGAGTTCGGCAACGGTCCGATGGGTGAAGGCGAGCGACTCGTTCACCTTCACGCCGCAGCGGTCGCTCACACGAACAATCATTTCCAGTGCGTGCAACGAGGTGCCGCCAAGCGAGAAGAAGTCGTCGGTGGCAGCCACCGACGCCAGACTCAGGACGTTCGCCCAAACCGACGCAATCTGTTGTTCCGTCGTTGTCTCTGGGAGCCGCCCGGACGCAGCTGCGGGCAACGTGCGCCGCGCCGCCGGAGCAGGCAGCGCCGCTGCATCAACCTTGCCGTTCACAGTCAGTGGGACGTTGTCGATCACCTCGATGGCCTGCGGGTGCGCGTGAGCAGGCAACAACGTGGACAGTTCCTGGCGGATGGCGTCGAGGTCGAGTTCGGCATCGTCGGCGGGCTGCACCCACAGCGTGAGGACCTCGGGCTGTCGGGGCTCGTACCCAACGGCCGCCAACATGTCGGTGATCGCCGCCATCTCAGACTCATCCATTGGATCGTCGAGTTCGAACATCGCTTCGGCTCGCGTCTTGTGCCCAAGGCGAACATCCCAGCTGTACGGCAGTGCGTAGTTGTGGTGCGCCTGCTCGATCTTGTGCACGTAGATTCCGGCGGCATTGATGAGGCAGTTGGTCGATCGACCGCTGTCTTCAGGACGCTCCCATGTGCCGGACGATTCGAGGACCCGATACATCTCGGACAGCTCGACGTCGACGTACCGATAGAAGTCGATGAACGACACGCGATCGAAGATCGTGCCGTCCTCGAGAAAGGCCACGTCCATGTTTTCGGACACGGCGTCGGGGGTGCGGTGGTAGATGCGCCGCGCCTCGGTGACCGCAGTGTCGATGGAGTTTGGATCGAAACGGTCTTCACCAAACAGACCTGGCACCAGGCGGGTTTCAAAGAACTGACCGCGCGAGAGACCGGTCACGATCGCCGGAATTCCCAGTCGTTCGGCCCGTTCGAGGGCGATCGTGTAGATCGCCTTGTAGCAGCCGTTGCAGACATTCGAGAACCGCTCGAGGCTGTCCCGAAAGATCTCGTTCATTGCGTCGACGGTCACGAACTCGTGATCCACTCCCAGCGCGGCTGACGCCCGTCGGACGTTGTCCTTCGCCCCCTCGGCGATGAACCCGTTGTCGAGGGTGATCGCCAGAACTCGCGCACCCATCTCGACGAGCCGGTACAGGGCGTAGGTGGAGTCCTTCCCGCCCGAGAGCAGATGCAGTACGTCGTAGTTGCCGGCGGATCGGTTTCGGGCTTCGGCAAGTTCCCGTTGCAGATCGGCTTCGGTCCGGAACCAGGCTTCCGCCTGAGGTGCGATGGCGTCGAATTCGTGGCAGCTCGTGCAGACACCGTCGGCATCGATGACGATGTCTGGTACATCGGACCCGAGTCCGCAGCGGACACAATTTACGATTGTCGGGTTTCGGTCGGGAACCCAGAGTCCGGCGACGGCTGCAGCCACTCCATCGATCGATCGGGCGGCCGTTTCGATCTCGCCCGGCTCCAACCGGACTCCACGAACCTTGATCTGTTCGTCGATGCGACCGTGGTACACCATGCGCTCAGCGTCGAGCATGCGAACCCGGTCGCCGGTCCGGTAGACCACAGCGTCGCTTCCCGTGGCTGGCCGCAACCCGAACTTCTCTGCGTTCAGTTCGGGCCGCCCAAGGTAGCCAGAGGTCATTCCCGGCCGGTTGATGTAGAGCTCGCCCTCAACTCCCAACGGCACTGGGTGTCCGGCCGCGTCGAGCACGTGCAGCGCGACCCCCGGAGCGTTTTGTCCGATCGGCACCTCGGCCATGTCGTCGACACGAGGGTCGTAGCGGTGGAGCATGCAACCGACCACGGCTTCCGTCGGGCCGTACTCGTTCCAGATGGCCGTCTCGGGCCCGCACGAAATACGAACCTCGTCGGCGAGTTCGGACATGAAGGCCTCTCCCCCGACGATGAGACCCGCGAGCGGATGGCCGGGTTCGATCATCCGCACCAGCAGCTCGAGGTGAGACGGGGTGGCCTTCATCAACGTGACGGCGCCATCGTCGACGATCTGTCGAAGTGCGGGGAGCCCGCCTTCGGGGTGCACGGTCATGGCGCCACCGGAAATGAATGGCAGGAAGAGGGTGGTGATCGTCAGGTCGAAACTCAACGAGGTGTAGAGCGGCATGATGGGTCCGGACTCGCCGACATAGGACGTGAGTGCGAACCCGAGGTACTCGGCCAACCCTGCGTGGGTGATGGGAACACCCTTCGGAAGTCCGGTGGAGCCTGACGTGTAGATCACGTACGCAAGATCGTCGCCCGTGCACACGGCTTTGGTCGGCGTATCGGTCTCCGCAAGATTGTCGAGCTCGGCGAGGGAACGAATCGTGAGCGTCGCCCCGCTGTCATTGCGAATGTGGTCCCGACGGGCTGCAGGATAAGCAGGGTCGATGGGCACGAAGGCGGCGCCAGCTCGGAGGACACCATGGATGGCAACCACCGCGTCGGTGGAGATCGGCAGCTCGATGGCGACCAGGTGGCCGAGGCCTACGCCAGCACCCCGCAACCGGCCGGCAACCCGATCGATGCGTTCGTTCAGCTCGGATCCGGTAAGTGACGTGCCGCTCTCGGTAAGCACAGTCCGTCCGCCAGCGGCCGCAAGGAAGTTCTCCACAAGCTCTGGGGCAAAGCCTGGCATGCGCACACTCGGAGACGGGTCGGTGAACGACACCATGTCTGCGAGGTCGTCCTCGGTGGCGAGACCGAAGGAGTCGCAGCGGCTGTCCGGGTCCGCCAACATGGCGTCGAGTACGGCGCCGAAGTGGTCGCCCGCTCGCTGCCGATGCACGGGGCCGGCCACCGCGTGGTTCAGATCGAGCGCCAGCTGCAGTTGCCCGTTCCCGTCGTAGTCGAGCGCCTGGACCCGCATTCGGTGGTGGGCGTCGATGTGGCCCGGGTGAATCCACGTGGTTGTGGTTGGGATGTCTCCGAAGGAGCCGAATGTGGCAGCGACGTTGTTCAGCACGACGTCGAAGTTCTGGCGTGGGCTCACGCCGGGTTGCGCATGCCGGAGCATGTCGAACACGGAAGCGGCAGTTCGTTCCTGCAGCGTGGCAAAGGTGTCGTCGACCTCGACCTCCACCGTCACCGGAAAGAGCTCGATGAGGGGACCGATGACGGTCTTCGAGGCGCGGCTCGCCCGATGGTGAATCGGCATGCCGATCGTGATCGACGTGGAGCCGTTGAGCCGGTGGAGATAACACGCGATGACCGTGGTCAAGGCAATGGAACGCGAAAGGTCAGCGCTCAGGAAGTGGAACCTGTCGCCGAGCAGTGCATCGAAGCGTTGCTGGCGTGATCCATGGAGCGGCACGTTGACTCGATCGGCCAGCGTCGTCGCCGCGGTGGGCGGCTGGTACAGCGGCGTGGATGCGACGTGCGTTGGACGCTCGTTCCAGTGGTCCATTGCCTTGCGCCAACGCTTTGAATCCTGCGCGTCGTGCAGCTCGGCTGACAGTTCAGCGTAGGACATGCCCGGTTCGAACTCGCCTGCGTACGCTGCGGCAACCGCCTTGAAGATCAGGGCAGAACTCGCTGCGTCGGTTGCGATGTGGTGCACGTTCATCCACCATGACCAGCGACCCGATCCATGGTCGAGCAGCACGGAGTCATAGACCGAGACGGCGGTATCGAGTGGTGTGGCCAGACGCTCGTGGATCCACTGTTCAACATCGTCGGTATCGAGTTCGACAACCGTCGTCATCGACGTCGGGGCTGCGGCCGTGGTCGGATGCGGAACGCCGTCGATCTCGCGGACCTGGAGGCGGAGCGCGTCGCTGGACTCGACGACCTCGTTCACCGCTTCGACGAACCGGTCGGGCTCGATGCCGCCGGTGAACCGCGACAGGTTCGCCATGTTTGCGAGTGGAACGTCGGGATGCATCCGTTGGGATGTCCAGATCAGCTCCTGCGCTGGCGTGAGTTCTCGACGAGGTTGCAGCTGGACCGATTGGGCCATGTCAGGCGGCGCTTCGAGTGGCCACGTACGACACGATTCGGTCAACGGTCTGGAAGTTCTCGAGCGTGACATCGCCGGGAGGAACCTCGACGTCGAGCTCATCTTCGATCCATTGGGTGATGCGGATCACGCCGAGGCTGTCGACCAGGCCGGTCAACAACAGGTCGGTGTCGGCGGAGACATCGCCGTCGACAACCGCCACTTCATCTCGAATGAAGGTCATCAACTGGTCGGTCATCATCTCGTTCATCGCTCCGTCTCCATACGCTCCAGCAGAACCGCTCGCAGCGCACCTCGATCCAGTTTGCCACTTCCAGTGAATCTTTTGCCACTTAGTGTGAGAATTTGTGAAGGTTGTGCATACGCAGGGAGTGCGGCACGGGTGCCGGCGGCGAACTCCTCGGGCTCAAAGCCCTCCAGGGCAAAGACGCCGACAACCACCGAGTCCTGACCCTCGCCGGGCCGATCGACGGCTGCCACAACATGTTCCACATACGGCAGTGCCTCGAGTTCCGCCTCGAGGCCCTCCAATTCGATCCGATGGCCTCGAACCTTCACCTGATGGTCCGCCCGACCAACGAACCACCAGACTCCGTCGGCGTCGACCCGACCCAGGTCGCCGGTTCGGTACCATCGCCGCCCTTCGAACTCCACGATCTTTGCTGCGTTCACCTCGGGCATTGCGAAGTAGCCCTCCATGAGGGTGGGGCCGCTCACCCAGATCTCACCGGTTTCCAGCGCTCCGACTACAGCCGGCAGATCGGAACCCGGGTCACCGAGCCGCATCTCGGCTGATGGCGTTGTCTCCCCAATGGGAATTCCCGCGTTCACTGGTGGGGCCTGCAGATGGTGGAAGCTGCACTGGTTGCACTCTGCCGGTCCGTAGATGTTCGCCATCGTCGCATTCGGGGCGTGTCGCATCATCTCGGCGATCACCGATGGCGGAGGAACCTCACCACCGAACTTGACCCAACGAAGGGCACCGAGGTCGCGGTTGGCCAAGTCACCGCGCAGAACAAGCTGCTGCAGAAGGAACGGCACGCCGTACCAGATCGTCACCGCCTCCGACTCCAACCGCTCCGAGAAGCTCGCCGGCATTCGCTGATGCGGCTCGGGCATGATCACCACCGACGCACCACCCAGAACCGCAGACCACAGCGCAAACGTCGACTGGTCAAAGTGGTTCGGTGCAGTGTCGGCAACTCGATCGGCCGCGTGAACGCCATAGAGCTCAACCGATTCTGCGGCATAGGCCAGAGCGCTCGCATGCGTGTGCACGATCCCCTTCGGCTCTCCGGTCGAACCCGAGGTCGTGATGATGTAGGCAGGGTCACTCGACGACACCGTGACCGGCTCCAGCGGCGCCATGCCAGCGACCTGCTCGATGGTCACCGTCGTGACCCCGTCCTGAGGCTTGGTGAGACCAACGACGGTCGTGATCGACCCCGACGCCACGAGCTCGGCCACCGACGACGCTCGCTGATCATGCGCCACCACCACATCGATGGCCATCGTCTCGCAGATGCGTCGAATTCGATGCACGGGCGAGCCCGGGTCGAGGGGGACCGCGACTGCACCGGCCCGCACCACAGCGTGCATGGCGATCCACCCCTCAGCAGACTTGTGCAGGTGCACGCCGACCCGATCGCCCGGACCCACGTTCTGGGACACCAACGCTGCCGCCATGCGACCGGCATCCTCCGAAGCCTCGGCATAGGTCCATGTCCGGGATGGCGCAATCACGCAGACACGATCCGGATGCTCGACCGCAGCGCGGTCCAGAAGCGTCGAGAGCGTCATGAACAAACCGCCTTCGCGAATCGATGCATCCGGGGACGGTTCCTACGCCGAAGAGGGGAACATGGGCGAAAAAGGGGTTTCCGGTGAAATTGCATATCTGGAGATCTGTGGTATCCGTAGCTCTGCGGGCGCCGTGCCCACTCGTTGGAAGGTACGTTACGAATGAGCTCCACGGATGCGACCAATGCATCAAGAGCCGAGGCCACCGGGGTCGACCCCGATCTCGTCATCCTTGAAGAGGACACGCACGTCCTCGAGGCGCTCCTCAACGACGACCATCCCCGCAAGCGAGCAGCGTCGATTTGGGCGGCAGACAACCTGTACGACCCGCAACTCGTGGAACGCGACCACGAGTGCACCTTCTGGCACGAAGGGTGGGAACGGCTTGCAGCGAAGGGCATGTTGGGCCTCCTCGCTCCCACCGAACACGGCGGCGCCGACCTCGACCTCTGCTCAGCCTTGCTCACGATCGAGGGGCTCGGCCACGGCTGTCGGGACGATGGCCTCATCTTCGCCATGAGCTCCCAGGTGCTGACCATGCAGCTGACCCTGCAGCGCTTTGGAAGCACCGAACAGGTATCGACCTGGCTTCCCCGACTTCTGACCGGCGAAGCATTCGGCGCGTTCTGCATGACCGAGCCCGAGTCCGGGTCCGACGCCTACTCGCTCACCACGGCCGCAACGCCAGTCACCGACGGATACCAACTCGACGGGGAGAAGGCCTGGATCACCATGGCCCCACTGGCCGACGTGTTCATCGTCTTCGCCACGGTCAATCCCGAACTCGGGCGCTGGGGCATCACCGCATTCCTCGTCCCCGCGGACACTCCCGGTCTCACGGTTGGCAACAACCGGCCCAAGTCCGGCATGCGCACCACGCCGTTCGCAAACGTTGTCCTGGACGGCTGTGTGGTCCCCGAGTCTGCGCGAATCGGCTCCGAAGGTGCCGGAGCCAGCATCTTCTCGGCCGCGATGGAAGCCGAACGCGGCTTCCTCCTTGCGGGTGGCGTCGGAGCACTGGAGCGTGTGCTCGACGATGCCGTCGACTACGCACGAAACCGCGAACAGTTCGGCCAGCCCATCGGCACGTTCCAAGGGGTCTCACACCCCATCGCCGACATCAAACTCGCCCACGAATCCGCCCGACTGCTGTTGTACAAGGCCGCAGCCCTGCAGCAGCGTGGCAACGGCTCCATGATGGCGGCCGCCCTGGCGAAGCTCGGTGCCTCCGAAGCCGTCCTCTCCGGCGCCCTCACCTCACTCGAGGTTCACGGCGCACGCGGCTACGTCACCGAATTCGAAGTCGAACGCGAAGTGCGCAATGCGCTTGGCGGCGTGATCTATGGCGGAGCCTCCGCCATACAGAAAAACATCATTGCCCGTCTCCTCGGGCTCCCCGGATGAAAGTGAATAGGAAAACGGACATGCACACCGAACAGGCCAGAGTGAACCGGATTCGCCTCCTACTCGTCGCCGTACTGATCCCCCTCTTTGGATGGGCGATGAGTTCGCCAGCTTCAGGACACGATGGCCAGAGCAGCGTCATCTTTCTCGACATCTACCCGGACGGGACGGTGGAGGGCACGGTCGAGCACCCCTACGAACTCCTGAATGAAGAGTTCGGGTTCGAGCTCGTGCCCGATGAATCCAGCGAGGCCGACATCGAGGCCACGCAGTCGGTCATGTTCGGCTTCAACACCGAGAGCCTCATCATCGAGATGGACGGCGAACGCTGGCCCATCACCTTCACCGACACCGCAGTTGTTCCCACCGAGAACACCACCTACGCCGGATACAACTTCGTCGTGGACCAGACCTTCGACGAGGCACCCCGCATCTTCGACGTCACCTACACCGGCATCTTCGACACCCGCGCCGGACACTCGGGCTTCGTCACCATCCGCACCGATCCGGTGACCGGCACGTTCCTGAACGAGGCCGACTTCCAGCCCGACCTGCTGTCCTCCGGTGACCCAACGAGCAACGTCAACCTCGATGATCCGTCGACCCTTGCGGCGCTCACCGGCACCATCGACCTTGGCATGGAGCACATTTTCATCGGCACCGACCACATCTTGTTCGTGCTCGTCCTGTTGATGCCTGCAGTCATGCTGTTCTCGCTCAGCGAGGGTTGGAAGCCTGTCCCCGACTTCAAGTCCGGACTGTGGCGGGTGCTCAAGATCGCAACCATGTTCACGCTCGCCCACTCCATCACGCTCACTCTGGGCGGACTCGGGATCATTGAGTTGCCGTCCAAACTCGTGGAAACGGTGATTGCGTTGTCGATCATTGCGACGGCGCTGCACAACATGAAGCCCATCTTCGCCAACCGGGAGCCGCTCATCGCCTTCGCCTTCGGCATCTTCCACGGCTTCGGCTTCGCCGGCCTGCTGTCGGACCTTGGTGTCGGACGTGGTCAGCGGGTGCTGTCGCTCCTGGGCTTCAACCTCGGTGTCGAGATCGGACAGGCCGTCATCATCATGCTCCTGTTCCCCGCCCTGTACCTGCTTCGCCGCACGATCTACTACCCGACGATCATTCGGGTCGGTTCAGCGCTGCTGGCCATCGTCGCCGCCATCTGGGCCATCGAGCGGGTCTTTGAGACCTCGCTGGGCATCGATGACCTCCTGGAGAAGTTCACTCGTCAACCACGAGTGTTCGCATTGATCGCGATTGCGACAGCAATCGCCGCGGCGGTTCGACAGGTTGAGGACACTCGAGGTCGCCTCCGCCCCGTCGAGTCGACTGACAGCAGTGCATCCCGCGATTTCGCCGGGGTGAACTGAGCGACTAGCGACGCTCAACAAGACGACGGATGCCCTCGAGCGTCTTCACCATGTTCTCCTGGAACGTCATCAGACGCTTGTCGATGATCTTCTCCTCGGAGTCGGGGTGGCGCTCGATGGCATCCGACAGTCCCGACGGTGCCGTACCGATCACCACGGTGTATCGGACCTCGGTGCCGTCGGGGACAACGCGCTGATTGAACGTCCACGTCGCGACGGGATCGGCAGCGTCGCCGACCGTCCAGGCGAAGGCACGGTCGGCCTCGAGCGTGGTGATGGTGGAGGTGCTTTCCCACTCGTTCTCGCCCATTCGCTGCACCCCAATGAAGCTGGAGCCGAGGGTTCCCGGGCGTCCACCCACCCATCGACACGACTGGAATTCGGTGCCGAAGCCGGCGAGCGTCTCGAGGTTCGACAACACCCGGAACACGTCGTCGGGCGCGGCTTCGATTGTGGTTTCTACCGTGACCGATGGCTGTTCAGAGAGACGCATGTGCCCAACATAGCGACTGCCGCGCTCAGTCCCTGAGAGTTCGCCCCACGAGGAACTGGTCTTGTGCGGCCTGGCACTCCCCGTGGACAAAGCACGTTTCGTCGTGGTCGTTCGTAAGCCCCTCTGACTGCATGAATGCATATGCCGTGGTGGGCCCGAAGAACTTCCAGCCGCGGCGCTTGAGTTCCTTCGCAAGCGCCGTTGAACGGTCTGTGCTCGCCGGTATTCCACCGTCGGAGGTTCGGACGGGTTCGGGCATGGCCCACGCCCAGACCCAGTCCACGAGCGAGCCTTCCGCGTCAAGAAGTTCGCGCGCTCGCTGGGCGTTGTTGATGGTGGCTTCGATCTTCCCGCGGTGACGAATGATGCCGGTGTCGGTGAGCAGCCGCTCGACGTCATCGTTGTCGTACCGGGCAACGGCATCGATGTCGAACCCGCTGAAGACCTCGCGGAATCGGTCCCGCTTGCGAAGAATCGTCAACCAGGAAAGCCCGCTCTGGAACCCCTCGAGGCAGATCTTCTCGAACAACAGATGTCCATCGATCGTCGGCCGACCCCATTCGCCATCGTGATAGGCGAGGTAGTCCTCGTGACCAAGCGGCCACGAACACCGTTGGACATCGACCTCATCACCCAACTCACCCACACCATCGCCCAACTCACCCACACCACGATCCGAGACGGCTTCCATCCCGAAACCCTAGCCCAAACGCCACACACCTGATTCCCACACAACGCGGTCAAAGCGCCACATCAGGGGCCAGGCCCCTTCACCGGCCAAAGGCGGCCACCTCCAGGAGAATCCGTTGAATTCTCAACGCAGCAATCTCACTCCGACCACGCGACGCGTTCACGCAACCACAATCGGGGCCAGGCCCCTGGTGTGGTTGCTTGGTGACGGGGCGTGGGCGGAGGTGGCCGATGCGTTGTTTTCAGCAGACGGGGTCGAGGGGGTCGTCGTCGAAGAGGTCGTCGAGCCAGTTGAGGCCGGCGGCCGGGTGATACCGGTAGCGGCGACGGCGCAGACGTTCCGTGTCGAGATCGACGATGTTGGTTTCCCCAACGGACGCAACCGCGTCTTCGTCGACCGGGTCGAGAAGATCGGGCCCCGCAGGAACGAGGTGCAGATGACGTGCCATACAGGGTTCTTCGGCACGAGGAGTCAGATTCTGAAGGCGATCTCCGCTCAGCGCGTTTGCGATCTGGTTACGACATGAGCTCGATCAGAAGCGCCAGATCACCGGCATCCGGCTGACCGGCAAGCGTCGACTGGGTCTGCACGCCCGTCTCCCAGACCGCAAAGGCCTCGGCGAAATCACCAGCTCCCGTGGCGAAGTCGGGTGCGGACGCACTCGGCCACCAGACGACCGAATCGGCAATCCCGCGCTCCACAAGCCATCGGTCGCGTTCCTCGGGACTGTTCAACTCCACATCGATCACGTGACCCATCTCGTGGGACAGGACCCGATGCAGCGTGGCTGGCGTGTCCGAGTCGCGAACGAAGATCTCGATGCGATGCTCGGCCGGGTAGGTCAGTGCACGCAGCCCGTTACGCGGCCCCAGAAACTCGATTCGCAGATCCGGGAACTGCGTCCGCCAATCGAAGCGCATGAGGGCCAGCGCCGCCTCGCCACGGTCGGCCGGCAACGTTGTCGTCGTTACGGGCACCGTCGTCGGCGCCGCTGGAAGGACCTCGGCTGCTGGGGTTGAAATCGTCGTGGGCGGCGGCGCCGTCACATCGGTCGGCGGCACGTCCACAACGGTGGTCGACGTGATGTCGTCCTCAGGATCGGTGTCGACCTGGTCTGCCGCCGAGACGCCAATCCCAGCCCCGAGAAGACCCAACGGCAGCTCGTCGCCGCCAGCGGTCTCCGTGATTCCAGCGACCTCTACCGCGACGGTTTCCGACGGATCTGCGGCCTGCGCTCCATCGACCTGCATGAGGGCGCCGAGCATCCCGAGACCGAGCGCAGCGCTCGCGCACGCCCGAAGCTTCCAGCCCTTCCGTCCTCCCACCAACTCCTGTGTAGAACACTGCGCTCAGTGGCGCAAAATGACAGCGCCCTCACCGTGCTGGCCGAGGCGGAGTCAGCTCAGGAAGTCAGCGATTCGATCCTTGGGGCGACCAATGATGGCCTTGTTCCCACGAACGATGATGGGTCGCTGCAGCAATGCCTTGCGCTCCGTCAACAGCTCGATCACGGCGTCGGCATTGCCGACGTAGTCGTCGGGGTTCAGCTCAAGCTTCTTGAACTTCGAGTCCTTGCGCACAAGGTCCTCGACCGGATCCTCAAGACCGGCGACGATCTTCTCGAGCGCCTCCCGCCCGGGCGGCTCTTTCATGTACAGCACGACATCGTGGTCGACTCCCAGATCCTCGGCGACCGCCAAGGCGTTTTTGGAAGAACCTCAATGAGGGTTGTGGTAGATGGTCACGTCAGCCATGGAATGCCTTTCGCCAGGTGCTGGAAGTACTCAGATTGCGTCGGAGCCGAGCTCGCCGGTCCGGATGCGGGCAACGGCCTCGACCGGAGTGACCCAGACCTTGCCGTCGCCGATTTTCTCGGTGCGTGCGCCCGCCATGACTGCTTCAACCGCAGCATCGGCCATCTCGTCGTCGACAATCACCTCGATACGAGTCTTCGGGGTGAAGAGCACGCGGTACTCGGTACCGCGGTAGGTCTCCGAGTGGCCACCTTGGCGGCCGAAGCCCTGCACCTCGGAAACCGTCATGCCCTGGATTCCGGCGCCCGCAAGCGCGTCCTTGACATCATCGAGCTTGAACGGCTTGATCACCGCGGTCACGAGCTTCATCGCATCTCCAGAGACGTACGCACACCTATGACTTTAGACGGCTCACTCATCAACGGCCTCTTGGACAGAAGCGGTGGCTCGTGCGGCAGCCTTTCGAGCGCTCGACAACGGGTCGCCGTCGTCGCTGCCCGGCCGCTCGATCTCGCCGCTGAGCGCCATCCAGGCGAGGGCTCCGACGACTGCGCCGACCAGCGGGAACACGATGAACGCCCACAGCTGGCTGAGTGAGTCGCCGCCGGCGAAGATGGCCATACCCAGGGATCGGACCGGGTTCACCGACGTGTTGTCGACGGGAATCGTGACGAGGTGGATCAGCGTGAGCACCATGCCCACGTGGAGGCCAACAGCACCCGGTGAGGCGTAGTCCTTGCTGGTCGTGCTGAGCACCGTGAACACCAGAAGCGCAGTGAAGACGATCTCGACGATGACCATCGGCCAGAACCCCATGAACTCGCCGGTCCACCGGTTGGTGGCGAAGTTGCTGCCGTCGGCACCATCGGGCCACACCCGTCCGATGGCCGATTCGTTGCTGGCGTTCGTGGCGATGACCCAGATCGTGAGGCCACCCACAACCGAACCAACGACCTGCCCAATCAGGTAGGAGGGAATGAGGCGTGCGTCGACCTTCCCATGCATGAACAGGCCCAGGGTGACCGCCGGGTTCACGTGGCCGCCAGAGATGGGGCCGACCGAGTAGGCGATGATGAGGAGCGAGAAGCCGAAGCCAAGCGCCACCGCAAGGTTGCCGGCCTCACCGAAGGATCCCGGAATGGCAGCAAGAACGGCCAGACCCGGCCCTCCCAGCATCAGAATGAACGTTCCGATCAGCTCAGCAACGAGGATCTTGGTAGCACGCATGGCCGCAGCATATGACGGTCTGCCCGGTGATGTGGATTCCTGCATTCATGTTGTTGCAGCGCGGTTGTTCAGGCGCTGTTGTCGCTCTGATATCGCTGCAGGAGCGAACAGTCGAACGAGCCAACACCAAAGATCGACTCCGCCGGCCAGTCCACTCGGACCTCGACAACACCGGTGGTGGGAACCGGATGCGCCCACCAATCGATTGAGACCACGTGCTGGTCGGGGGTGCGCCGATCGTTGGTCGCGATCCGCTCGTCGCGCTGCCCCAGCTGGATCAGTCGGGGCGACGTTGGAGCGGTGGCAACAAAGCGGGACTCAACCCGCCGGTTGTCGAGCGTCGTTCCGTCGGGCAGGACGACCTGCACCATGAAGAAATCGGGGCCGTCGGAGTAACGGGCGCCCTCTCCGGGGATCAGCGCCTCGTGCGGAACAAAGGTCGGAGGCAGCACCCAATCACGCAAGGACGAGACCGCCAGACCGAATCCGAAGCCATGGCCGTCGGTCTGGACCTCGGTGAGTTCCACAACAGCGCTGTCGCTGACGGCGATCTGGCCCGCACCATTCGTGCCGCTGGAGGGCAGCGGACGCATTCGACTGTTCGGGTTGGGACCCCACCACGACTGGTGCGAGGTCTTGCGCCTGTCGAGCGTTGCGATGAGATCGTCGACCTCGGCCTTGCTCAGGTGGCGGATGCCGTACCCGACAAGACGGCGGATTTCATCGGGGTTGACGCCAAGGTCGCGGACGACCCGGCAGGCCCCCGATCCGTCGTCGTTGAGCAGGCCGTGCAGCAGCTCGAACGGTCCGGTCGGACCCAGTCCGTCGAGCCTGGGGGTAGCGAGCGCATCCCGTGCACGAAGCGACAGGACCGGGGGTCCCGACGACGACGTGCCGTTCAGCTCCCGGTCTTCCAGCAGCCGTTCGACGGCCCGGTCCACCCGAAGCACATTGAGCGCGAACAGATCGGCAAGCTCGACCAGGTCCCCTCGTGCAGTGGCGACCAGCCCATAGAGCAGGTATTCGGTTCCGCAGTGGCCGTCACCATTGGCGAGGGCTGCGTGTTGAGCAACGTCCAGCGCGAGCTGGGTTGCTTCGTCGAGATTGAACTGTTCCTCCATCAACCGCAAAGGTAGAAGTGTCCACAGGTGCCGGAAAGCAAAAAGGGGCTATTCGGGACCACCTACCCAGCAGGTGGGGCCCGATGACCCAGAACGGTCGTCATGAGATGGGTCCATTGGTGCCTTGCACCCGCCTTGGGACACAAGGCCGTCCAAAACCCGCGCTCGGACAGCTCAGGGTCCACCGACACCTCGACCCTGCGTCCTAGCGTCGATGACCAGTACGGGTGATGCAGAAAGGTCGTGCAACATGGCGCACATCGAGCACCACGAGCCCCAACACGCCGCCCCTCAACAACGGACGGCGCGCCGCCCGGCACCCCAGCCCCGTGACCAATACAGCACGGGCGCCGACGCCATCCGGATCGAAACGTCATGGCGTGATCCACGGTTCCTCATCCCGTTGTCCCTCTTCTTGCTCGCCGTGTTCGTGATTGGTCTGGCGTTTCGGGCACGGTCGGTGGAGTCGTCGGCTGCACCGATCACGGCCGACGAGCCGCAGATCGTGGCCGATGTCCGCGCCGCCGAGACCCGAGCCGGGTTCGGGAACGTCGTCGTTCGCAGCGAGAACGGTCTGATCATTCTGGAAGGACAGGCGCAGACGAGTTCCGATGCAGCCGCCATCGGTGCGGTTGCACGGTCGGTCGAAGGCGTCGCCTCCGTGGACAACCGTCTCGTCATCGTTGGCGGCGCAATCGAACTTCCGGCGACAACCACCGCTCCATCCGCATCCGCATCACCAGCACCCGGGCTTCAGGAACAGTTGGCCAGTGCCGGTCGCATCACGTTCGAAACCGCCAGTTCGGCACTCACCCCAGAAGGCTCGGCAACCGTCGACCTGGTCGCAAGCCTGCTGGCTGGTGCACCCGGGGTCCGCGTCGAGGTTCACGGGCACACCGACTCCGACGGTGAGTCTGTTTTCAACGAGCAACTGAGCCAGGAACGTTCCGAGGCGGTCGTGGAAGCACTCCGCATTCGTGGCGTCGACCCCGGCCGGCTCTCGGCGATCGGGTTTGGCGAATCCGACCCGATCGAACCAAACGTCACTGCCGAGGGCCGGGCCACGAATCGGCGCATCGAGTTCGTCGTCGTCTCCTGAGAACAGATCGCCAAACCACACAAAATCCGGCGTAGTCGCCAGCGAGAATCCCGGTTTTCATTTGCGTGGGTGAGATCACCTGCAACAAACTCGCCGTTGCGTGCGTCATGCATGTGCGCACCCTCGGTGGTGCAGGCGACAACAGGAGGACCCATGGCAGACGAACGCCAGGCGGCCAGCGATGCTGCAAGAGATGCAGCCGCGGCGGCACAAACGGGTGCAGCAGGAGCGCGGGGAGCTGCAACTGCAACGGCAGAGCGAATCGGCAACCGATCGCTTGTTGTGCAGGACGATGCCAACTGGTCGCGCAGCGGCCTCATCGAAGGCACGAGCGACGGCAAGATGCCGTCCCCTTGGCCCCGCAAGTGGGGCTGGTGGATGATTCCTCTGGTTCTCATCGGCCTGATCGTCGCCATGGTTCTTGGCGTGAACCACATTGAGAACGACATTGAAGAGGCTGCGCCCGGCATGCTCAGCGATGCGGGTATCGATCCGACCGGCCTCGACTTCGAAGCGACGTATCGCAACGTCGAGGTCGCCGGCGTACTGCCTGCCGGGGTGACCGCAGCGCAGATCGAATCCGCATTGGAAGACCGCGAAGGTGCAGCCGAAGGCGAGGACATTCGCGACGCATCCGTGATTGCCACTGCCGCGGAGCCTGCCCCGCTCGGAGAGATCGACGTCACCGCAACGTCCGACGGCTCCACCATCACCCTCACCGGCAACGTGCCCTCGGCTGAACACGCCGCAGCCCTCGTGGCGGCGGCTGGAGAATCCGGAGCAACCGTCGTCGACAACCTGACCGTCAGCGGACTCGACCCATCTGCCGCCGATGCCGATGGCCAGATCGCAAGCCTCGCCGCGGTTCTGCCCGCATTGGGCGGTGGCGTGCTTGCCGCCGACCTGTTCCTGAGCGACACCGACCTCACCGGCACCATCGATGCCGCCGACGCCGCCACCGCAGCGACCCTCGGTGGGCTGGTCGACAGCGGAGTCACCATTGGCTCGCCCGACCCGCTTGGCAACATCGACGTCTCCACGACCTACGACGGCACGAGCATCGTGCTGGTTGGCGAGGTGCTGTCCGAGGCACAGGCCGACGAGCTTCAGGCCGCCGCCGAAGCCGTTGTCGGCGCCGAGAATGTGGTGAACAACCTGACGGTGTTGGGCCTCGACGAAGCCGTCGATGGTTCCGATGCCAAGGTGACGGCACTGGCCGGAGCCATTGGAACCTTCGCCGGACTTGAGAGCGGCGATGCCACGCTGACCGACACCGACCTCACCATCAACGGCGTTGCCGTCGACGACGCCGCCAAGGCCGCCACCGACGCTGCGCTGGAGCAAGGCAGCGCTGCCGGGCTACGGCCCGGGGGTGACCTCACGGTCGCCGAAGCGGACGGTCCCACCCTCGAAGAAGAGATCGACCTTCTGCAGGCCGAGCTCGATTCGCTCCAGGACGAGATCCGGGAGAACGTCGTCTTCGCCACCGACTCGGCCGAGCTCACCCAGAACGCTCAGCTGACGCTGGACAAGGTGGTCGACGCCATGAACCGCTACAGCCGGCCAGTCGTTGAAACCGGTGGCCACACCGACTCACAGGCCAGCGACGAGTACAACCTGGACCTGTCGCAGCGGCGGTCCGACTCGGTGGTCGCCTACCTGTCGAGCCAGGGAATCGACCCCGGTCGACTTCGTGCCGTCGGATACGGCGAGTCGCAGCCGATCGCCGACAACACCACCGAGCCAGGCCGGCTCCAGAACCGACGGGTGGAATTCACCGCCCGGGAGAGCTTCTGACATGACCATCACAACCGCACCGCACACCCGCACACCAACGAACGCCTCACGCAAGGAGACCACACCATCATGATCTGGGCACTACTCGAACTCCTCCCCGCCCTCTTACTCGCACTCCTCGTCGGACTGCTGGTCGGCTGGCTCCTGTGGCGCTGGCGGCGCCGACGGGTCACGTCTGCCGAATGGAACACGCACCTGACGGCCGCCCGGTCCTCCGAGGCCGAGCTGGTCTCGGTCCGAGCCGCCCACGACGAGGCGGTCAACGAACGCACGGCCATTTCCGGCCGGCTCTCCACGCTGACCACCGAACTCGATGGCACCAAGGCCGAACTGAACACCCAGTACGAGGCCAAGGCACAGCTCGACGGCGAGCTGCAGGCTGCACACGCCCGCATCGGTTCGCTGAGCAGCGATCTCGACGGCGCCAACGCCCGCATGGGTGGGCTCGAAGCCGACCTCGGTTCTGCACAATCGAGCCTGGCCGGGTTCGCCTCGCTCGAGAGCGACACGAAAAAGGTTCGGGCCGACCTGGCCGCAGCCAACTCTCGCAACGCCGACCTCGACCTCTCACTCGGCGCACTCCGCGCCGATCTGGACGCAGCCAATGCTCGTTCGGTGGAGCTCGAAGCCGACCTGCAGGGAGCAAACGCCGACCTTGATTCGGCCCACGGCCGCATCTCGGCCCTCGAAGTCGACCTCGACGGCTCCAATGCACGCCTGAACGGTCTGCAGGGCGAGCTTCAGGCCAACGCTGCCCTCATTGGCGACCTGGAAGCTTCGTCTGGCCGCAGCGCCGAACTCGAGGCATCACTGGCGTCGGTTCGTGCTGAGCTCGACAGCTCGCAGGCCCGGATCGCTGACCTTGACGCACAGGTGGGCTCGGCATCTGCCGAATTGGAGATCGCCCGCACTCGCACGATCGACCTCGAAGGACAGCTCGGTGGCGCCGAGTCGCAGCTCGCTGGGTTCGCAACACTCGAAGCAGACGCCGGACAGGTTCGGGCCGACCTGGATGGAGCCCACGGACGCATCGGTGAACTCGAGGGCCAGCTGGCACTCATGGGTTCGGTGCAGGGTGACCTGGATGGGGCACGCGGCCGCATCGCAGAACTCGAAGCACAGCTGGCGGACTTGTCCGGTGCACAATCGGACCTCGACGGGGCCAACGTTCGTGTCGGTGAACTCGAGACACAACTCGCCACGATGGGTGCGCTCCAGGGCGATCTGGACGGGGCACACGGACGCATCGCAGAACTCGAAGCGCAGCTCGGCGACGCCAACATGCGAGTCTCCGGATTCGCCGACCTCGAAGCCGACACCACCCAGGTCAAAGCCGACCTCGACGG